>NZ_JBITKM010000007.1:57690-157132 GCF_044461025.1 Micromonospora sp. NPDC049900 | reverse complement strand
CCCGGGGGGGGGGGGGGGGCGGGGCCGGGGGGGGGGGCCCCCCCGGCGCCCCCCCCCGGGGGGGGGGGGGGGGGGGCCGCCGCGGCCGCCGGGGGGGCCCCCCCCCCCCCCCGCCGCAGCTACCTCAACGCCGCCGCCGTGGTCGAGGCGGCCCGCAAGGTCGGCGCGCAGGCGGTGCACCCCGGCTACGGCTTCCTCTCCGAGGACGCCGACTTCGCCGAGATCTGCGCGGACAACGGGCTCACCTTCGTCGGCCCGTCGCCGCAGGTGATGGCCGCGCTGGCGGACAAGTCGTCGGCCCGGGCGCTGATGCGTCGGGCCGGGCTGCCGCTGCCGCCGGGCGCCGTGCAACCGGTGCCGACGGCGGGCGAGGCCGCGCTGGTCGCCGCCGAGGTGGGCTACCCGGTGATCGTCAAGGCGGCGGCCGGCGGGGGCGGCCGGGGGATGACGGTGGTCCGCGCACCGGCCGACCTGCCCCGCGCGTACGCCCGGACCCGGGCCGCCGCGCAGGCCGCCTTCGGCGACGACCGGGTGTACGTCGAGCGGTACCTGACCGACGCGCGGCACGTGGAGGTGCAGGTGCTCTGCGACTCGCACGGCAACGGTGTGCACCTGGGCACCCGGGACTGCTCGGTGCAGCGCCGACACCAGAAGCTGGTCGAGGAGGCGCCCGCGCCGGCACTGGCCCCGGCGACCCTGGACGCGCTGGCCCGGACCGCCCTGCGCGGCGCGCTGGACGTCGGCTTCACCGGGGCCGGGACGGTGGAGTTCCTGGTGGACGCCGAGGAACACTTCCACTTCCTGGAGATCAACTGTCGGATCCAGGTGGAGCACCCGGTGACCGAGATGGTCACCGGCATCGACCTGGTGCACGAGCAGTTCCACATCGCGGCCGGTACGCCGCTGCGCCGGCGGCAGGAGGACGTCCGGTTCACCGGGGTCGCCGTCGAGTGTCGGGTCAACGTGGAGGACCCGGATCGCGGCTTCGTGCCCACCCCCGGCCGGCTGGAGCGTTTCGTGCCGCCCGGCGGCCCGTTCACCCGGGTCGACACCCACGGGCACGCCGGTTACCTGGTCGGCCCGCACTACGACTCGCTGCTGGCCAAGGTCGCCGTCTGGGCGCCCGACCGGGACCTGGCCCTGAGCCGGCTGGACCGGGCCCTGCGCGAGTTCGAGATCACCGGTCCGGGCGTGCGGACCACCATCCCCTTCGTCCGGCGGGTCCTCGACGACGCCGATTTCCGCAAGGGGCGCTACTCCACCGGCCTGGTCGACCGGATGACCGCCGGAACCACCCCCGCCCATCCGAGGAGGAACCGATGACCGTCACCGATGGCCGTTCGCTGACCGCGGAGATCACCCACATCCTGGTGACCAACTGCGGGCTGGACCCGGACGCGGCGGCCCGCGCCCCGGCCGCCTCCCTCGAGGAGCTGGGGATGGACTCGCTCGCGCTGCTCGAACTCTCCGCCGTGGTCGCCGACCGGTGGCGGGTGAGCATCCCGGAGCAGGCCGCCCAGCTCACCATCCCGGCCGTCGCCGAGCTGGTCGCCCGGCAGACCGACCCGCCCGCACCGGCCGCCGACCCGCCCGGACACACCGAGAACAGCATCGTCATCGCCGCGCCGCTGGAGCTGGTCTGGTCGGTCACCAACGACGTCGCCGGCTGGCCCGACCTGTTCACCGAGTACGCCAGGGCCGAGATCCTCGGCCGCGACGGCGACACCGTACGGTTCCGGCTCACCATGCACCCCGACGAGAACGGGGTGGCCTGGAGCTGGGTCAGCGAACGCACCCCCGACCCGGCGACCCGGCAGGTGCGGGCGCGTCGGGTGGAGACCGGACCGTTCGAGTACATGCGGATCCACTGGACCTACACCGAGGAGCCCGAGGGTGTCCGGATGACCTGGGTGCAGGACTTCGCGATGAAGCCGACCGCCCCGGTGGACAACGCCGGGATGACCGAACGGATCAACACCAACAGCGTGGTGCAGCTCGCCGTGATCAAGGACCGGATCGAGCGGCTGGCCCGGGATCGGGCCGCCACGGTGGCGACCGCGTCGACGAGCGGAGGCGACGATGAGTGACCTGGCACTGGTGGCGGCCCGGGACGTACCCGCCGACCGCCGTCGTGGAGGTGAGCTGCGCGTCCTGCTCGGACCGCGGACCGTCGGCAGCACCTCGGGGTTCATGGGCGTGGCCACCATGGGGCCGGGGGAACGGATCGCCGAGCACTACCACCCGTACAGCGAGGAGTTCCTCTACGTCGCCCGGGGCACGATCACCGTCGACCTGGACGACGAACCGGTGCTGCTGGCCGCCGGTGAGGCGCTGTTCGTGGCCCGCAACGTCCGGCACCGGCTGCGCAACACCGGCGACGAGCCGGCCGAGGTGGTGTTCCACCTCGGCCCGCTGGCCCCCCGCCCGGAACTGGGTCACGTCGACACCGAGGTGGCCGACGAGCGGAACGGGTCGTGACCGGGCGGCGTACGGTGGTGACCGGGGTCGGCGTGGTCGCTCCCGGCGGCGTCACCCGGGACCGGTTCTGGAAGGGCATCACCGAGGGGCGCACCGCGACCCGGCGGATCAGTTTCTTCGACCCGTCGCCGTTCCGCTCGCAGATCGCCGCCGAGTGCGACTTCGACCCGGACGCCGCCGGGCTGACCCCGGCGCAACGCCAGCGCGCCGACCGGTACGTGCAGTTCGCGCTCGCCTGCGCCGCCGAGGCGGTCGCCGACAGCGGGCTGGAGTTCACCGACGCCGAGCGGGACCGGACCGGGGTGGTGCTCGGCACCGCGGTCGGCGGCACCATGGCGCTGGAACAGGAGTACGTCACGGTCAGCGACAGCGGCCGGCGCTGGCTGGTCGACGCGGCGCTCGGCGGGCCGTACCTCTATCCGGCGCTGGTGCCCAGCAGCCTCGCCGCCGACGTGGCCTGCCACCACGGGCTGCACGGCCCGGCGCAGGTCGTCTCCACCGGCTGCACCTCCGGGATCGACGCCATCGGGTACGCCCACCAGCTCATCGCCGACGGCGAGGCGGACATCGTGCTGGCCGGCGCGGCCGACTCGCCGATCTCCCCGGTCACCGTGGCCTCCTTCGACGCGATCAAGGCAACCAGCCCGGACAACGACGACCCGGCGCACGCCTCCCGACCCTTCGACGCCGACCGGCACGGCTTCGTGCTCGCCGAGGGAGCGGCGGTGCTGGTGCTGGAGGAGGCCACCCACGCCCTGCGGCGTGGCGCGCACGTCTACTGCGAGGTGGCCGGCTACGCCAGCCGCAGCAACGGCTACCACATGACCGGGCTGCGTCCGGACGGGGTGGAGATGAGCCTGGCCATCACCGACGCGCTGCGGCAGGCACGGCTCGCGCCGGAGGACGTCTCGTACATCAGCGCGCACGGCTCCGGCACCCGGCAGAACGACCGGCACGAGACCGCCGCGTTCAAGCGGGCACTCGGGCCGGCCGCGTACCGGGTGCCGATCAGCTCGATCAAGTCGATGGTCGGGCACTCGCTCGGCGCGATCGGGTCGATCGAGATGGCGGCGTGCGCGCTGGCCATCGAGTTCGGGGTGGTGCCGCCGACCGCCAACTGGACCACCCGGGACCCGGAGTGCGACCTGGACTACGTGCCGAACGAGGCACGGGAGGTGCCGGTGGACGTGGCGCTCTCGGTGGGCAGCGGCTTCGGCGGCTTCCAGTCGGCCATGCTGTTCCGCCGCCTCGGCCGGGAGGTGACCCGGTGACCGCCCCCGCGTACGACGACACGGCGAGCGACCGGCGGCACGGCGACGGCACGGTGGCCCGCGCGGTGGTGACCGGCATCGGCGTGGTCGCGCCCAGCGGTGTGGGCGCCGACGCGCACTGGCGGACCGTGGTCGCCGGTCGGCGCCGCACCGGGCCGATCACCCTCTTCGACGCGAGCGGCTACCCGACCCGCCTCGGTGGGGAGGTGGCCGACTTCGACCCGGCCCGGTACGCCGACAACCGCGCCCTGGTGCAGACCGACCGTTGGACGCACCTCGGGTTCGCCGCCACCGGACTGGCGCTGGCCGACGCCGGCCTGCCCGAACAGGCCCCCGACCCGTACGCGTGGGCGGTCACGTTGGCCAGTTCCTCCGGCGGCAACCTGTTCGGCCAGCGGGAGCTGCAACGACTCTGGTCGTCACCGAGCCGCACCGTCGGGGCGTACCAGTCGATCGCCTGGTTCTACGCGGCCAGCGTCGGACAGCTCTCCATCCGGCACCAGGCCAAGGGCCAGTGCGGGGTGCTGGTCGCCGAGTCGGCCGGTGGCCTGGACAGCCTCGCGCACGCGGTCCGCACCATCCGGCGGGGCGCCTCGGTGGTGCTCTCCGGGGCGACCGAGTGCCCACTGAGTCCGTACGCGCTGGCCTGTCAGCTCCGGTCCGGCCTGCTCAGCGCGGAGACCGACCCGGAACGGGCCTACCGGCCGTTCGACGCCGCAGCCGGCGGCTACCTGCCGGCCGAGGGCGGGGCGGTCTTCGTGGTGGAGGAGCGGGGTCACGCCATGGCCCGGGGGGCGCGGATCTACGGTGAGGTGACCGGGTGGGGCGCCACCCACGACGCCGCGCACACCACCGCCGACTCCGCCGGTGACCCGCGGCAGTACGCCCGCGCCATGCGACTGGCCCTGGGCCGGGCCGGGGTCGAACCCTCCGAGGTGGACGTGGTGGTGCCCGACGCCCTCGGTGTGCCCCGCTACGACCGTGCCGAGGCCGAGGCGCTGCGGTCGGTCTTCGGCGGACTCGCCCCGCCGGTGACCACCCACAAGTCGCTGACCGGGCGGGCGCACCAGGGCGGTTCGGCGCTGGACGTGGCCACCGCGCTGCTCGCCTTCGCGCACGACACGCTGCCCGCGTCGGCCGGCCCGGACACCGTGGCCCCCGGCTGCGAACTGGGCTTCCTGCGGGCGGCCCGACGTCCGCGCAGTCGGTTGGCGCTGGTCTGCGCCCGAGGGTTCGACGGATTCAACAGCGCGCTGGTGCTGCGCGGCGCGCCACCGAGCGGAACGGAGCAGTGATGACGGCGATCGAGCACGGAGACGGGTCGGGCCCGCACCGGGGCCGGGTGGTGTTCCTGGTCCGGGTGCCCGCCGACCGCACCGACGACTTCCTGCGGGCGTACGACGCGGTGCGCCACCTGGTCGCCGACGGGGTGCCGGGGCATCTGGTCGACCAGGTGTGCCGGTCGGCGACCGACCCGGAGCAGTGGCTGATCACCAGCGAGTGGGCCAGCCTGGCCGACTTCGAGGTGTGGGAGCGCAGCGCCGAGCACCGGGACCTGGTCAGACCGATGCGGGAGTGCTTCACCGACGCCCGCTCGCTGCGATTCCAGGTGTACGCCCAGACCCCGGTCCCGGTCTGACCGACCCCACCACATCGCACGTTCGGTCACCTCTTGTGTACCGGGAGTCGACACACGGATCCGATCCTGCCCGCCGGAGGGGGCCTCGACAATCCCGCCACCCGTCCTTTCTCCTTGAGCCATTTGCATCTGGCAATGCTCGTTCCGCCTGCCGTAGGGTTCCCGCAGCGCCCCGGGGCGCGCGACACGCGGGCTGCCGCCCGCGTCGACACAGGACGGTGGCGATCACATGACGGGCCCGCTGTACCTCCCGACCGAGTCGAGCCGGCAGGTGCCCGCCGACCTGTTCGGGCCTGCCGTCGACGAGCGCCGTCCGGAGCGGGGCCGACGTGGCCCGGGTGAGGTCGCGGGCGCGGAGCCGACCGCGCGGCACACCGGCCCGACCGTGGGAGCCGTTCCGGGCACCGAGTGAGGCGCGGCCGGTGGGCCGTCCACAAGGGCCCACCGGACGTGCGCGTGCCGCCGCCGTGGGAGTGCTGCACCGCCTCCGGTCGGGCTGACGAATCGGTCCACCGGGTACCCCGCCGGGTCGGCGAGGGTGGTTCCTCCGATGCCGACGATCCGGGAATCGTTCGGTCTCCGCACCCTGCACAATGCCCGTATCCGGGGTCGGTCGTTCAGTCCGCCGACGCTGCCCGAAAGGGCAGAACCCAAGCTCTCCGGCCGTGACGATTCCGCCTGAGGGTTGTGGGCGGCCGGGTATGCCGGGATATTGCTGTGATCAATCCCCCTGATGCCTCACACCGGCCTGCGTGTCCTGGTCGGTGATTGGAGACCGCGTGTCCACACAGGTTCCCGACCGATGCGCTCTGCCGGCGTTCGTCCACGGCCCGGCCCGGGCGGCGCGGAGTCTGTGGTGACAGGCGGCGGCAGTATCCGCAGCCGACTCGCCGCCATCATCGCGTTGCCGGTGGCGGCCGTGTTGCTCCTGCTCGGCTACGTGACGTTCGTCGAGGTCTCCTCCTACCAGGCGGTCCGTCAGGCCAGCGAGTCGGTGTCGCTCGCCCTCCAGGTGCAGGACCTGACCCAGGAGCTCCAGGTCGAACGTGGCATCAGCGCCGCGTTGCTCGGTGGCAACGAGGGCTTCCGCAACGAGATCGCCCCGGCCCGCGAGCGGGTGGACGAGCGCCGCCGCGCGGTCGAGTCGGCGATCTCCGACGGCGGGCCGGTGGCCGACCGGGTCGGCGCCGCGCTGCGCGAACTCGACGGGCTCGACGTGGTCCGTTCCGCCACCGACAGCGGCAGCGCCGGCCGGGCCGCGACGTTCGACTTCTTCACCGAGCGCATCGCCGCGCTGAACCGCCTCGACTACGACCTGGACCAGGCCGAGGACCCGCAGTTGCAACGGCACGTGGCGACCCTCACCGCGTTGAGCCGGATCAAGGAGAGCACCGCCCAGCAGCGCGCCTTCCTCAACGGGGTCTTCTCCGCCGGTGGTTTCGCCGACGGCGAGTTCCTCCAGTTCGCCGAGATGCGCGCGGCCCGCGACACGGCGCTGGCCGACTTCGAGGAGCGGGCCACCCCGGGCCAGCGGGCCGCCAACGACTGGGTGCTGGACACCGGCGCCGCCCGGGTGGCCGGCTTCTTCGAGCAGGTCGCGCTCGACTCCGCCGACGGCCGCCGGGTGCAGGTCAACCCGCAGGCCTGGTGGTCGGCCCTGACCACCGTGCTGGACGGCATGCGCCACATGCAGGAGTACGTCGGCGCGGAGATCGAGGCGCGGGCCGCGGAACGGCAGGGCGAGTCGACCCGGCGTCTGTTCGTGCTCGGCGCGCTGGTGGCGTTCTTCCTCGCCGGTGCGGTGGGTCTGCTGGTGCTGGCCTCCCGGTCGATCACCCGGCCGCTGGCCATGCTGGCCGCCGAGGCACGTGACCTGGCGGCCAACCGGCTGCCCGTCGCCGTGCGCCAGCTCCAGGACGGCAGCGAGGAGAACGAGCCCCGGGCCCCGGAACCGGTCCAGGTGCCGGCCCGATCCAGCACCGAGGTCCGCTCGGTGGCCGGCGCCCTCGACCAGGTCCAGGAGGTGGCCTTCCGCCTCGCCACCGAGCAGGCGGTGCTGCGGCGCAGCACCACCGAGTCGCTGGCCAACCTGGGCCGACGCAACCAGAACCTGCTCCGCCGTCAGCTCAGCTTCATCACCAAGCTCGAACGGGAGGAGACCGACCCGGCCGGGCTGGCCAACCTCTTCGAGTTGGACCACCTGGCCACCCGCATGCGCCGGAACGCGGAGAGCCTGCTGGTCCTGGTGGGAGCCGGCGGGCCGCGCCAGTGGACCCGGCCACTCGCCATCGCCGACGTGATCCGGGCCGCGATCTCCGAGGTCGAGGAGTACCGGCGGGTGCAGCTCCGCCGCATCGACGACGCCTGGGTGGTCGGCGCCAACGTCAGCGCGGTGGCTCACATGCTGGCCGAACTGGTCGAGAACGGACTGACCTTCTCCCCGCCCGACTCCGACGTGGAGATCCAGGGTCGGCGCAGCGCGGACGGATACCTCGTGGCCATCACCGACCAGGGCATCGGCATGTCGCCGGAGGACCTGGCCGAGGCCAACGCCCGGTTGCGCGGTGAGGTCGACTACGTCTCGGCCCCGACCCGCTACCTCGGCCACCACGTGGTCGGTCAGCTCGCCCGGGACCTCGGCATCGACGTGCAACTCGCGCCCTCCCCGGTGACCGGCGTGACGGCCCGGGTGCTGCTGCCCGCCACCGTGCTGACCAACCGGAACGCGATCGCCCCGGACGACACGGCGGACGCGGTCGGCACCACACAGGCGACCATCACGGTCGCCGCCACCACCACCCGGGTGACGGCGGAACCGGCCCGGCAGCCCGTCCTGCCGTCGGTGCCCGCCGCCCGTCCGACGCCGGCCGTCGGCATCGCCGGGGTGGGGCCGCGGGCCGCCATCGACGCGCCGCCCGCCGGCCACGTCGCGCCCGCCGAGCCGCGCGGGCACGACCGGCCGGTCGCCGGTCGGCCACCCACCATCGCCGGTGAGGTGTCCGCCGTCGGCCCGGTGGAGGAGCGCACCACCAACGGACTGCGCAAACGGCTGCCCCGTGAGCGGCGCGCCAGCGCACCCGCGCCGACCGCCGGTCCGGTCGCGGGCACGCCGCGTCCGGCCGCGATGGACGACTCGCCGATGGAGATCCGGAACCGGTTGACCGCGCTGCGGGCCGGCACGCTCCGTGGCCAGGTCGACCGGCCGGCACCACCGACCCGGTCCAGCGACGACACCACGACCGAGCCTTGGGGGGCCCGTGAAGGTTGACATCCAGAGCGATCCACACCAGTTGAACTGGTTGCTGGCGAACTTCGTCCGGCAGACGGACGGGGTACGCGACGCGGTCGCCGTCTCGTCCGACGGGTTGCTCATCGCCGTCTCCACCGGACTCAACCGGGGTGCCGGCGACCAGCTCGCCGCGATCGTGTCCAGCATGGCCAGCCTGGCCCGGACCGCCTCCCGCAAGTACGACTTCGACGGGCTGAAGCTCATCATGATCGAGATGAGGCGCGGCTTCCTGCTGGTCTCGGCGATCAGCGACGGCAGTTGCCTGGGCGTGCTCGCCGACGGGGACTGCGACCTGGGCCTGGTCGGCTACGAGATCTCGCTGCTCGCCGACCGGTTCGGCACCATGCTGACACCCGCGTTGATCTCCGAGTCGAGACGGGTGTTGCCCCGGTGAGCGGTGCCGGACCGCGGCTGCCCGACCCGCGGATGATCCCGTACTGGACCGCGGCCCCGGCGTCGGACGGCCCGGCTCCCGAGCCGCCGCCGGCCGCGCCCGAGCCGTCCGACGCGGAGGCGGTACGTCCGTTCCTGCTCACCGGCGGACGTACCCGCCCGGTCCAGGACGGGCTGCGGGTGGAGACGTTGCTCTCCGCCCAACCGGCGGCGCTCTCCGCGCCGCTGCGTTTCGAGGCCCGCCGGATCGTCGAGCTGTGCCAGCGGCCGATCACCGTGGCAGACCTGGCGGTCGCGCTGCGGGTGCCGCTCGGTGTCGCCCGGGTGCTGGTGGCAGACCTGCTCAGCGAGGGCTACCTGCGCCGTGAGGAACAGGGCGAGCTCTCCGTCGCCATGATCGAGAGGATCAGGGACCGTGTCCGCGCTCTCTAGCCAGCCGCCCACACCCACCGCCGTCAAGATCGTGGTGAGCGGGGGGTTCGGCGTCGGCAAGACCACCTTCGTCGGCGCGGTGTCGGAGATCGAGCCGCTCGTCACCGAGGCCGACCTGACCGAGGTCTCGGTGGGGGTCGACGACACCTCGGTGGTGTCCGGCAAGACCACCACCACCGTGGCCCTGGACTTCGGCCGGATCAGTCTCGACGAGTCCCTGCTGATGTACCTGTTCGGCACGCCCGGACAGGACCGGTTCGCCTTCCTCTGGGACGACCTGGTGGACGGCGCGCTGGGCGCGGTCGTGCTGATCGACACCCGGCGGATCGAGGACTGCTTCCCGGCCATCGACTACTTCGAGGACCATCACATCCCGTTCCTGCTGGCCGTCAACACGTTCGAGGCCACCCGCCGCTTCGCGCTGGCCGAGGTGCGCGAGGCCCTCGGCGTCGCCGACGACGTGGTGCTGGTCGAGTGCGACGCGCGCCAGCGGGAGTCGGTCAAGCAGGTCCTCGTCGCGCTCACCGAGGTGGTGCTGGCGCAACGCCTCGCGCGGACCGGCGCCGGTCGCTGACCAGCGGACGTTCAGCACCCCTCCGGCCCAGCGGACGGCCGCACCCCTCCGGCCCCGTGGCCGGGCGCAACGACGACGAGGAGAAGAGGCAGCGATGCAGAGATCAGGGTGGACCAGGGCGGCGTCCCTCGCCTGCGTGGCCGCACTGGCACTGACCGGCTGCGCGGCCGACATCCAGCCCCGGGTCGCGCCGCCGGGGCCGCCGGAGCGGACGGAGTGCGGCACGCTGACGCTGGCCAACCTGCCGTGGATCGGCTACGAGGCGAACCTCGCGGTGATCGGCTACCTGGCCAAGAACCGGCTCAACTGCACCGTGGAGGTCAAGGACCTCACCGCGGAGGAGGCGTGGGAGGAGGTCGCCGCCGGCACCACCGACGTCATCCTGGAGAACTGGGGCCGCGAGAGCCTGAAGAAGAAGTACATCGACGAGGAACGCAAGGCCGTCGAGCACGGCATGACCGGCAACCGGGGCGTCGTCGGCTGGTACGTCACGCCGTGGCTGGTCGAGCAGCACCCCACCATCACCAACTGGCGGAACCTCAACGACTACGCGTACCTGTTCCGCACGCCGACCTCCGGTGGCCGGGGTGTCCTGCTCAACGGCGACCCCTCGTACGAGACCAACGACCGGGCGTTGATCCGCAACCTGAAGCTGAACTACACGGTCACCACCGTGGGCAGCGAGGACAAGCTCATCGAGGCGTTCCGGGAGGCGGAGCGCAACCGGCGGCCGGCGATCGGCTACTTCTACGCGCCACAGTGGTTCCTCGCCGAGGTGGACCTGGTACACGTCAAACTGCCGCCCTACACGCCGGGCTGCGACGTGGACCCGGAGAAGGTGGCCTGCGACTACCAGCCCTACGACCTCGACAAGATCGCCAACCGGGAGTTCGCCGAGTCCGGCAACCCGGCCGCCGAACTGGTCAAGAACTTCCAGTGGACCAACGCCCACCAGAACGAGGTGGCGCGCTACCTCACGGTCGACGAGCTGTCCCACGACGAGGCGGCGAAGAAGTGGCTCGACGCCAACCCGGACGTCTGGCAGGACTGGCTGCCCGCCGACTGACTCGGTGACCCGGCGCGTCCCCGAACGACGGCCGGACGGAACACGGTGGTGTGGCCCGCTACCGGGCCACACCGCCGACGACGAGACCTACCCCCCGGTCGGCCACCCATGCTGCCGCCTCCACCACGATTTCCCGCTCGATCCAGGATCGAGTGGTATCCGAGCGCGGCGACGACCACTCGATCCCGGATCGAGCGCGATCTTGCGATGAGCGGGTCGTCTCCCGCGGCCGTCGGGGCACCTGTGCCCGTGACCAGCTCAGTGTCATCCGTGCTGTCAGATCTTGGGTGGCGTTGCGTCGAAGGTGCTGCCTGGATGGTGAGGGAAGAATCGCCGTAAGCCCTGCCGGACGAGTCGGGTGGAGGGCGCTATGCCGAATCATGTGGCGGTAGCGTGCCTTCTCCACCCACTATCCGATATGGAGGATGGATTGGTTCCCAGACTGGTCCGGATGGCACTCGTCCTCACCTTGGCGCTGGCCGGGGGCGCAGTGGCCGTGGTGTCGCCCGCGCAGGCTGCCCCCACGAAGTTCAAGAACTGCACCGCACTGAACAAGAAGTACCGGCATGGCGTCGGCAAGAAGGGCGCACGGGACAAGGTGCGCGGCAGGACGAAGCCGGTCACGAACTTCAAGGTTTCGACGGCGATCTACAACGCGAACACGAAACTCGACCGGGACAAGGACGGCGTTGCCTGCGAGAAGCGATAACTGCTTGCCGCCGCTCGGGACACTCCAGGCTCACCACCCGTGATGCCGGTCTGTCACGTTGCCGATCATGGAGTTGTGGCCTTCGCGATAGCCGTGAAGGGGGCATTCCGCCAACCACAACTCCATGATCGGCGAGGCGGGTGGGGGTGGCAGGCGGGTGGGCGCGGTCCGGGTGGTGTGGCGTCAGGCTCCGGGTGGCGCCGTCGCGGTGCGGTGGGCGGTGGCGAGCCGCTTCGGCGCGCGCGCGAACCACGCCTCCGTGACGATCTCGGTCAGCTCGGCCTCGTCGATCCGGTCCAACCGCACCAGCACCGCCGGGTAGCCGTCGAGGTGCGGCGTGGTGAGGTAGACGGCCGGGTCGTCGGCGAGCAGCGCCTCCTTGACGCCCAGGTCGGCGACGCGTACGCCGAGGATCGGGCCGTCCGGCGCGGCCGGGCCGAGCGCGTCGAGGTCGGAGCGGCGCAGCGGGCGCTCCCACACGAAGGACTTGTCCCGGACGGTCCAGGCGGGCAACCCGTCGTAGGAGGGGCGTTCGCCGGTCTCCGGCAGGCTCAACGCGATCCGGCGTACGTCATCCCAACTGGCCACCGTCCGACCATACGCCCCGGCGCGACGGCGACACACCGCGTTCGTCGGAAAGCGAACGGTGACCTTAGCCGTACCGTGCTCCTGCGTGGACGGTCATAATGGGCGGCATGGTTGCCTGGGAGTATGCCCTGCTGGTTCGCCGTTACCAGGGACAGGGCCGCAATTTCCACGTCTCGTTCGTCTGGTACGGCCCGGACGGATCCCGGAAGGACATCACCGCGTACGGCGACACCGCCGTGGCGCACCTCAACCGGTACGGCCGGGAAGGTTGGGAACTGGTCACCGCCGCCGAGGACGTCAACAACGTCCAGGGCAGCACCGAGGTGCACCGATATCACCTCAAGCGTCCCCTGAACTGAGTTCACCCCATCGTCGGTCGACCATCGCCCGGGAACGCGTTGACGGCGCGTCCCGGGCGTCGTCACGCTTGTCGACAGATGTCGATGCGTGCGCGTCGACCGGTCTGTTGCAGGGGGTATTCATGCGCAAACGCAGGATGCTGGCGCCGGTGGCGGCGCTCGCCACGATCGGCGCCGCTCTGGTGGTCGGGGCGGCACCGGCCCAGGCGGATCCGCCCGGCGGGACGCTGCGCGGGGTCTACTACAGCTACGACTTCTGCCGCTCGTACGGCTTCACCGGCGCCGCCGAGGGCCGATGGGACTGGTGGTACTGCGAGCAGAGCTACGCCCCGCAGAGCGCCCAGTGGTTCCTCTGGACGTTCGACTACTCCTGATCCCCGTACGGTGCGCGCCGAGCCGGACACCGGCCCGGCGCGCGTCCGTCGTCAGCCGAGGTCGACGTTCGGGTACAGCGGGAATCCGGCGAGCAGTTCGCCGGCCTGCCGGCTGACCTTGTCCGCCAGCGCGGGATCCAGCACGTACTTGGCCTTGGAGGCGGTGCCGTCCGCGTTCGCCCCGGCGCTGGTCTGGCTGAGCACCGTGTGGATCAGCTCGGCGGTGCCGTCCATCTCTGCCGTGCCCAGCCCACGGGTGGTCAGGGCGGGCGTACCGATCCGGATGCCGGAGGTGTACCAGGCGCCGTTGCGGTCCTGCGGCACCGCGTTGCGGTTGGTCACGATGCCCGAGTCCAGCAGCGCCTGCTCGGCCTGCCGACCGGTCAGCCCGTACCCGGTGACGTCGATGAGCACCAGGTGGTTGTCGGTGCCGCCGGTGACCAGCGTGGCGCCCCGGCGCAGCAGCCCGTCGGCCAGCGCCTGGGCGTTGTCGACGATCCGCTGGGCGTAGTCGGCGAAGTCGGGACGGCGCGCCTCGGCCAGCGCGACCGCCTTGGCGGCCATCACGTGCGGCAGCGGCCCGCCGAGCACCATCGGGCAGCCCCGGTCCACCTGGTCGGCCAGCTCCGGGCCGCAGAGCACCATGCCGCCGCGCGGGCCGCGCAGCGACTTGTGCGTGGTGGTGGTGACGATGTGCGCGTGCGGCACCGGGTCGAAGTCGCCGGTGAACACCTTGCCGGCGACCAGACCGGCGAAGTGGGCCATGTCCACCATGAAGGTGGCGCCGACCGAGTCGGCGATCTCCCGCATGATCCGGAAGTTCACCTTGCGCGGGTACGCCGAGTAGCCGGCGACGAGCACCAGCGGCCGGAACTCGCGGGCCGCCTCGGCGACCCTGTCGTAGTCGATCAGGCCGGTGGCCGGGTCGGTGCCGTAGCTGCGCTGGTCGAACATCTTGCCGGAGATGTTGGGCCGGAAGCCGTGGGTGAGGTGACCGCCCGCGTCCAGCGACATGCCGAGCATCCGCTGGTCGCCCAGCTCCCGGCGGAGCGCGAACCAGTCCTGCTCGGTGAGGTCGTTGACGTGCCGGGCCTGGGCCCGCGCCAACGCGGGGGACTCCACCCGGTCGGCCAGGATCGCCCAGAACGCCACCAGGTTCGCGTCGATGCCCGAGTGCGGCTGCACGTACGCGTGCGTCGCCCCGAACAGCTCCCGGGCGTGCTCGGCGGCGAGGGCCTCGACCGTGTCGACGTTCTGGCAGCCGGCGTAGAACCGACGCCCGACCGTGCCCTCGGCGTACTTGTCGCTGAACCAGTTGCCCATCGCCAGCAGGGTGGCCGGCGAGGCGTAGTTCTCGCTGGCGATCAGCTTGAGCGACTCGCGCTGGTCGGCCAGCTCCGCGCCGATGGCGTCGGCCACCCGGGGCTCGACGGCGCGGATGACCTCCAGCGCGCTGCGGAAGGCGGCGGATTCGGCGTTCGGCGGCATGCGACCTCCAGGTGACGTGCGGAAGGCCCAGGCGCTCGGCGTGCGTCCTCATGACGGGGCCGCTTCCCGATGGTGCTCCATCTCGACGCGCCAGTCACGGCCCCCGCCGATCCTAGCGGGTGGGCTGTCCGGCCTCGCGCACACCGGGTCGGACCCGCCCCGACCGGCCCGCGCGCTCGCCCCCGCGCCGGCCGTCCTGCGTCGTACGCTCGGCAGGTGGCGACCGCGGCCGAGGAGATCCAGGTGGGGCGGCGGGTGGTCCGCGTCTCCAGCCCGGACAAGCCGTACTTCCCGGAGCGCGGGCTGACCAAGCTCGACGTGGTGCGCTACTTCCTCGCCGTCGGCGACGGCATCCTGCGCGCGCTCCGGGACCGGCCGACGATGCTGGAACGGTGGCCGCGCGGGGTGTTCGAGGGGGCGACGGTCGCCACCCGGCAGGACAACCGGGGCGACGCCTTCTATCAGAAGCGGGTGCCGGCGGGCGCGCCCGACTGGGTGGGCACCGCGCACATCACCTTCCCCAGCGGGCGCAGCGCCGACGAGGTCGCGCCGGGGGAGTTGGCGGTGGTGATCTGGGCGGTCAACCTGGGCACCCTGCGGTTCCACCCGTGGCCGGTGACCCGGGCCGACGTGGAGCGGCCGGACCAGCTCCGGATCGACCTCGACCCGATGCCCGGGGTGGGGTTCGACCAGGTCGTCCCGGTGGCGCACGAGGTGCGCGGCTTCCTCGACGAGCTGGGCCTGACCGGCTACCCGAAGACCACCGGCGGGCGTGGCCTGCACGTGTACGTCCCGATCGAGCCCCGGTGGAGCTTCGGCGACTGCCGGCGGGCGGTGCTGGCGCTCGGCGGCGAGATGCGGCGGCGCCGGCCGGACCTGGTCACCACCACCTGGTGGCGGGACCAGCGGGACCGGCCGGTCTTCGTCGACTACAACCAGATGGCCCGGGACCACACGATGACCTCGGCGTACTCGATCCGGCCGACGCCCGCGGCGCTGGTCTCCGCGCCGCTCGACTGGGCCGAGCTGGACGACGTACGGCCGGAGGACTTCGACGTGACCACCGTGCCGGCCCGGTTCGCCGAGCGGGGCGACCCGCACGCCGGTCTGGACGGGCCACGGTTCTCGCTGGACCCGCTGCTGGAGCTGGCCGACCGGGAGGGGCTGGCCGCGCCGCCGGAGCGCTGAGCGGCGGTCAGGCCCACGGGCTGCGGACCCCGTCGTACTCCTCGAAGACCAGCCAGCTCCGGGTGGACAGCACCCCGGCGATGCGCTGGACCCGGTCCAGCACCACGTCCCGCAGCGTGGCGTTGTCCGGTGCCCGGACCAGGGCGAGCACGTCGTGTTCGCCGCTGAGCAGCGCCACGTGCTCGACGTAACGCACCCGGGCCAGCTCCGCCGACACCTCCCGCCAGGTGTTCTGCTGGATGGTCAGGGCGATGTACGCCGAGGTGCCCAGCCCGGCGGGCTCCGGCGCGACCCGGGCGGCGAACCCGGTGACCACCCCGTCGCGCAGCAGCCGCTCCATCCGCGCGTACGCGTTGGTGCGCGACACGTGCACCCGCTCGGCGAGCGTCCGGACGGAGATCCGCCCGTCCCGGGTCAGTTCGTCCAGGATCCGCCGGTCCACCTCGTCCAGCATCGGGGCCGTTCGTCCCGGTCCACCCCGCAGGGGCGGTGCGTCAGCGGTCTCCTGGCTCACCGGAGCCTCCCATCAGTGCCATACATCCCGCGTTCACCGGCCATCTTGAGTCAATCATCCGACCACAGGAGCATAGGTCCACCACACGTCCAGGAGGTTCCGCCGTGACGACCACCCCTCAGGCGGCCCGCAGGGCAACCCCGCGGAAGCGCCGGTCGGCCACCCCGACCGTGCCCGACCCGGCCGCCGCCCTGCTTCCCCAGGCCGATCCGGTCCGGTTGCTGAACCCGGACGGCACGCTGCTGCCGTCGCGGGCCGACTATCCCGAGCCCCCCGTGACGGCCCTGCGCGAGATGTACCGCCGGATGGTCGTCGGCCGCCGGTTCGACGCCCAGGCCACCGCGCTGACCAAGCAGGGCCGCCTCGCGGTCTACCCGTCCTCCCGGGGCCAGGAGGCGTGCCAGGTCGGCGGGGTCCTCGCGGTGCGCGACGACGACTGGGTCTTCCCGACCTACCGCGAGTCGATGGCGCTGACCGCGCGGGGCATCGACCCGGTCGAGGTGCTCACCCTGCTGCGCGGTGACTGGCACTGCGGGTACGACCCGGCCGTACGTCGCACCGCCCCGCAGTGCACGCCGCTGGCCACCCAGTGCGTACACGCCGCCGGACTGGCCTACGGCGAGACGCACCAGGGGCGGGACACGGTGGCGTTGGTCTACATCGGCGACGGCGCGACCAGCGAGGGCGACTTCCACGAGGGGGTCAACTTCGCCGCCGTGTTCAAGGCACCGGTGGTCTTCTTCGTCCAGAACAACCGGTACGCGATCAGCGTGCCGCTGTCCCGGCAGACCGCCGCACCGACGCTCGCCTACAAGGGCGTCGGCTACGGCGTGCCCAGCGAGCAGGTCGACGGCAACGACCCGGTCGCCGTGCTCGCCGTGCTGGAGAAGGCGGTCGCGCACGCCCGCGCCGGCAGGGGACCGTTCCTGGTCGAGGCACACACCTACCGGATGGAACCGCACACCAACGCCGACGACGCGACGCGCTACCGCGACGCCGACGAGGTCGAGGCGTGGCGCGACCGCGACCCGGTGGCCCGGCTGGAGGCGTACCTGCGCTCCCGCGAGGTCCTCGACGACGCCGCCGTGGCCGCGATCGCGCAGGAGGCCGAGGAGTACGCGGCGCGGCTGCGCGAGCGGATGAACACCCAGCCCAGCGTCGACCCGCTCACCCTCTTCGACCACGTCTACGCGCAGCCCACCCCGCAGCTCGCCGCACAGCGCGACCAGGTCCGCGCCGAGCTCGCCGCGCAGGAGGAGGACGCCTGATGGCCACCATGACCATGGCGAAGGCGCTCAACGCGGCGCTCGCCGACGCGCTGCTCGACGACGAGCGGGTCGTCGTCTTCGGCGAGGACGTCGGGCAACTCGGCGGCGTCTTCCGGATCACCGACGGACTCCAGGCCCGCTTCGGCGACAAGCGCTGCTTCGACACCCCGCTGGCCGAGGCCGGCATCGTCGGCTTCGCGGTCGGACTGGCCATGTCCGGGTTGCGCCCGGTGGTCGAGATGCAGTTCGACGCGTTCGCGTACCCGGCGTTCGAGCAGATCGCCTCGCACGTGGCGAAGCTGCGCAACCGCACCCGGGGCGCGTTGAGCGTGCCGATGGTGATCCGGGTGCCGTACGCCGGTGGCATCGGCGGTGTGGAGCACCACTGCGACTCCTCCGAGGCGTACTACGCGCACACCCCCGGTCTCAAGGTGGTCACCCCGGCGACCGTGGACGACGCGTACTCGCTGCTGCGGGAGGCGATCGACGATCCCGACCCGGTGGTGTTCATGGAGCCGAAGAAGCTCTACTTCACCAGCGCCGAGGCGGACCTGCCGACGCGTACCGCACCCTTCGGGCGGGCGGTGGTCCGTCGGCCCGGCCGGGACGCCACCCTGGTCGCGTACGGACCGGCCGTACCCGTCGCGCTGGAGGCCGCCGAGGCCGCCCGCGAGGAGGGCTGGGACCTGGAGGTGGTCGACGTACGCACCATCGTGCCGTTCGACGACGACACGATCGCGGCCTCGGTCCGGCGCACCGGCCGTTGCGTGGTGGTGCAGGAGGCACAGGGTTTCGCCGGAGTCGGCGCGGAGATCGCCGCCCGGGTGCAGGAACGGTGCTTCCACGCCCTGCACGCGCCGGTGCTGCGGGTCTCCGGGCTGGACATCCCGTACCCCGCGCCGATGCTGGAGCACACCCACCTGCCCTCCGTCGACCGGGTGCTGGACGCGGTCGCCCGCCTTCAGTGGGACGACCAGCCGGACTCCCGCTGGCTCGCCGAGGTGCCGGCATGAGCGAGCGAATCATCGGGTTCCGTGTGGTGGAGTCTCGTGGCGGCACGCAGCGGAGCGGAGTGCCGGCATGAGCGAGCAGGTCTTTCTCCTTCCCGACCTCGGCGAGGGGCTCGCCGAGGCGGAGATCGTACAGTGGCGGGTCGCGGTGGGCGACGTGGTCACCGTGGACCAGACCGTGGTCGAGGTGGAGACGGCCAAGGCGGTCGTGGACGTACCCTGCCCGTACGCCGGCCGGGTGGTGGCCCTGCACGGCGCCGAGGGTGAGGTGCGTCCGGTCGGCCAGCCGCTGATCACGGTGGCCGCGCCGGTCACCGACGGCCCGACCGAGCCCGCCGGGCACGCGGTCTACCGCGAGGAGGAGCGGGCCGGCTCGGGCAACGTGCTGATCGGGTACGGCACCGGGCACGGCGGTCCGCGCCGCCGTCGACGTCCCCGCCTCGCCCCGACCGCGGGGTCTGGGGCGACAGTCACCGGCACGGCCCCGGCCGTCGTCGGTTCGGCCCCTGCTGTTCCTGTCGGCTCGGCCGTCGTCGGCGCGGGTAGGTCCGCGACTTCGGCGTTGGTCATCTCGCCGATCGTGCGGCGGTTGGCCCGTGAGCACGGCGTCGACCTGACCATGCTGCGCGGCACCGGGCCGGGCGGTGTGGTCCGCCGCGCCGACGTCGAGGCGGCGGTCGACGCGATCACGATGGAGCGCTCGACGACGGGCGTGACCACGACGGGCCGGTCGGCGGCGGGCGCGCCCGTGACGGGACTCGCCGCGCCGGATCTGGCCGCCGGGACACCGTCCCCGTCGGCGCACGTGGGACTCGCTCCGGCCGACGCGCGGGACCAGGTGATCCCGTTGACCGGCATCCGCCGGGTGATCGCCGACAAGCTCTCCCGCAGCCGCCGGGAGATCCCCGAGGTGACCATCTGGGTCGACGTGGACGCCACCGGCCTGCTGAGCACCCGGGCCGCGATCAACGCCGCCCGACCGGACCGGCCGGTGAGCATCCTGGCGCTGTTCGCCCGGATCTGCCTGTCCGGGCTCCGCCGGTATCCGCAGCTCAACGCCCGGGTGGACACCGAGGGGCAGCGGATCGTCCAGTCCGCCGCGGTGCACCTGGGCATCGCCGCCCAGACCGACCGTGGCCTGGTCGTGCCGGTGCTGCGCGACGCCGACCGGCTCACCACGGCCGAGTTGGCGACCGAGCTGGCGGCGACCACGACCGCGGCGCGGGCCGGTGAGCTGCCACCCGCCCGGCTCACCGGGGGCACGTTCACGCTCAACAACTACGGGGTGTTCGGTGTCGACGGCTCCACGCCGATCATCAACCACCCTGAGGCGGCGCTGCTCGGCGTGGGTCGCATCGTGGACAAGCCCTGGGTGGTGGACGGGAAGCTGGCGGTGCGGAAGGTGACCCAGCTCAGCCTCACCTTCGACCACCGCGTGTGTGACGGGGGAGTCGCCGGTGGCTTCCTGCGGCACGTCGCCGACTGCGTCGAACAACCGGCCCTGCTGATCGCCTCCGTCTGACCCACCCGCACCGCCCGCACAGGCCCCTCAGGCGTCGATGTCGCCTCCTCAGGCGTCGATCATGGAGTTGTGCACAGGACATAACGGCTGATAAGCGGCCGAAATGACAGCCACAACTTCATGATCGACGGAGTGGGGCCGCAACTCCATGGTCGACGAGGGTTGGTGGTCGCGGGTCGCGGGTCGCGGGATCGACGGTCTTACGGCCGGCCGACGGGCGAGGGGCACCTCCACGGCGCGAGCGCGGGTGAGTGGCGCGGGCGGGGTGGCGGTGCGGATCGGTGGTGGGCGCGGCGTGCCGGAGGACGTCGGGCCCACAGGCGGCCGTAGGCCCGAGAGCGGGCGAACCTTCGTGGACCGGTGGGCTTCCGGACATCGGTCGCAGGTCGCCGACTAATGGTCGGGATAGCGCGGTCGAGTCTTTTTCGGTCCACCGTGGCGTGATGGCGCGGAAATGTCCCCGGCGCAATTAGCGCGCTGTTTCGTCGAATTGCCGAGTCGCTGGTGGGTAGCCGGTGAGAATGTGGCGGAGGGCGAGAAATAAACGGGGGGACGCATCATGAACCTGAGGGGGCGATTGGCGCTGCTGACGGTGGCCGTCGCAGCGGCGCCACTGGCGTTGGGCGCGTGCACGGGCGACCGGAAGGTCGTCGGGGAGGGCCGACAGGTCGCTCCGGAACTCTCCGTGACGCCCGCCGAGGGTGCGCGGGACGTGCCGGTCAGCGGTGAGATCGGCACCGCGGTCAAGCACGGGCGGGTCACCGACGTACGGATCACCGACGACAAGGGCGCAAAGGTCGGGGCCGAGCCGCGCGAGGACGGCACCGGCTGGGTGCCGACCGAGGTGTTGCAGCCGAAGCGGACGTACACCGCCGAGGTCACGGTGACCGGCGAGAAGGGACAGACGGTCACCCGGAAGACGACCTTCACGACGCAGCCGAAATCGTCCAAACCGGCGATCACCAGTACGCTCTATTTCGCCGGTAATCGGACGTACGGCACGGCAATGCCGGTAACCGTCGCGTTCGACCCGCCCATTCCCAAAGAAGCCAGGGCGGATGTGCAGCGTCGTTTGTTCGTGAAGACGGATCCACCGCAGCCGGGCACCTGGTCCTGGGTGTCCGACGGTAGTCAGGTCTATTACCGGGCGCCCGATTTCTGGCGGCCCGGCACGTCGATCAGCGTGCGTGCCGCGCTGGAGGGCCTGCCGATCGGCAAGGAGAACGTCGGTGACGCCGACCGACGGGCCACGTCGAAGATCGGCCGGCAGGTGGCGTTGGAGATCGACAACGCGACCAAGCAGATGTCGGTGATCCGGGACGGGAAGCTGCTGCGCAAGCTCCCGGTCAGCCTCGGCAAGCCGAGCACCCCGACCTCCAGCGGCAAGATGGTGATCATGGAGAAGCACGACTTCACCACGTTCGACACCACGGGCTCGGCCGACCCGTACGTCGTCGATGTCGAGGACGCGCAGCGGCTCACCTGGGGCGGCGAGTTCATCCACGGCGCGCCCTGGTCGGAGGGGGACCAGGGGTACGCCAACGTGTCGCACGGCTGCACCAACCTCTCGGCGGCCAACGCGGACTGGCTGATGGGCGTCACGCAGGTCGGTGACCTGGTCACCGTCAAGGGCACCGAGGTCGAACTCGGCGAGGGCAACGGCTGGACGGCCTGGAACGTCGGCTGGGACCGGTTCGCCGAGGGCAGCGCGCTGCCCGTACCCGCCGGATTGGGGCCGGCTCCGACCGCGTCGGCCGACCCGGGCGCGGTGGCCGGCGGTGGCTCGCCGGAGCCGCAGCCCTCGGCCAGCGGCGGCTGAGCGCACCGACGGCTGACCGCATCCGACGGCGGGCACCGGCCCGGTCCACCGGGCCGGTGCCCGCCGTGGTGGGCGGGCCGCTGCTGCTCAGGTGGTGTCGGGGGATCGTCCCTAGGGTGGACACGCCGGGCCTGCGGGTCATGCCCTGGGCTTACCCGGAACCGCCTTTGCGCAGGGTGTGAGTGTCGGTGGTGCGGGATAGGTTCTTCTCATGCCAGAGCGCGAGGAGCGGTTCCACGTGGAGACCACGGTCTTCGACGACGCGGTGTGCGTCCGCGTGGTCGGCGCCGTCGACATCGCCACCGTCGCGGCGTTCCGCGCGGCCCTCTGGGCGGCACCGGCCCGGCCGGAGCTGCGGGTGGACCTCTCCGAGGTGCGGGTGCTCTCCGCCGCCGGGGTGCGCACGCTGATCGCGGCCCGGCTCTGGGTGCGGGCACAGGGCGGCCAACTGGTGCTGACGGACCCGCCGCCGGTGGTGGAGCGGGTGCTGCGCGCGACCGGCCTGCGTCGGGTCATCCCGGTCGTCGGCTCGTGCTCCGAGCGGGTGCTGGCCGGGGTGTGACGTCGCGTCGGCGGGTTCGCCCGCCGGGCGGGCGAGGGTCGGCGTCCGAGGCCGACCGCGCGTCCGGCGCCGGGTACGGGGGCCGGCGCCGGACGCGGACGCTCAGCGGACGCCGAGCAGGTCGACCACGAAGACCAGGGTCTCGTTGGGCTTGATGACGCCACCGGCACCCCGGCTGCCGTAGCCCAGGTGCGGCGGGATGGTGAGCTTGCGCCGGCCGCCGACCCGCATCCCGACCACGCCCTGGTCCCAGCCGGCGATGACCCGGCCACCACCGAGCGGGAACTCGAAGGCGTCGCCCCGGTTCCAGGAGGCGTCGAACTCGGCTCCGGTGGAGTGCGACACCCCGACGTAGTGGACGCGGGCGACCTGGCCGGGCTGGGCCTCGGGGCCGTCGCCCACGGTGATGTCCTCGATCACGAGGTCGGCGGGCGGGGCACCCTCGATCGGACCGATCTCGGGCTTGCTCGCTGCCTGGTTCATGCGGATTCTCCTGTGACGTCGGTTCTGGTCAGCACAATCCTGCCGGATGCTACGCCAGCGATGCCCGTCGCACGCCGCACGACGGTCCGGGACGGCCGGAGCGCTCACGACGGCCAGGGGCGGGAGCGCACACGAGACGGAGCGGGACGGAGCGCACACGACGGCGGGCGGCACCCGCAGGGGGCCGCCCGCCGTGTGGGGAGGGAGGTGACAGGTCAGCGGAGCCAGGCGAGGCGCTTCACGATCGGCAGCCGGGCCCAGGTGCGGCCGAGGCCCCAGGTGTCACCGGCGTCGGTCACCGCGAGCAGCGCCAGCACCCCGGCGTAGACGAGGTGGTCGTCCATGAAGGGGTTGTTCGCGGGCGGCAGGGCCGCGGTCCACATCAGCACCAGCAGCAGACCACCGGCGGCGGCGGCGACGCGGATCCCGATGCCGAGGATCAGGGCGGTGCCGATCGCGGCCAGACCGAGCATGAATAGCCAGTCGGCCCAGGCCGCGCCGGCGATGCTCTGGTAGAAGCCCTCGAACGGCCCGGTGACGCCGAAGCTGAGGAATCCCTTGGTGGGGCTGCCGCCGTTGATCCAGGCGTTCTCGCCCTCGGTGGCGAACCCCAGGCCGAACAGCTTGTCCAGGAACGCCCAGAGGAAGATCCAGCCCAGCGCCAGGCGCAGCCCGGCGAGCAGGTAGCGGGTGGCCCGCTTCCGGTTGACCTGCTCCCGTACGGTCTCGGCCCCCGGGGCCTTGGCGGCGGTGTTCCGCTGGATCATCGCGGTCATGATGTCCACGTCCCTTCTCTGCTTCGCACCGCTGTCCCGGTGACACCTTCATTGGACGCCGGTGGGGCCGGGTGCGGTCAGGGCCGACCGGGCCCGGACCGGGCGGGACCTTCGACCCCTTCCGGCCCGGGCCGTCGGACCGGGTGGGAGACGGGCGTACGTCGTCGGAGCGGCGCCGGGGCCGGGGCGCTGAGTGCCTGGCCGGGCCGGCGCGCCCGGGTGTGCCGCGCTGTCCGGGCGCGGGGTGGCGGTCAGCCGACGGTGACCGGGTTCGCCAGTTGCCCGGCCAGCACCGACGGGGCCTCGGCCAGCGAGGGGCCGTACCAGGTCAGGTGCCGTCCGGAGAGCAGCGCGCACGGTACGCCCGGAAACGCCTCCGGCCCGTCGTCGGCGGTGAACCGGTACGGCTCGTCCGGCAGCACGACCAGGTCGGGTGCGGTGGCGCGCAGCTCGTCCACCGTCGGACGCGGATACCGTTCCGGCTGCCCGGCGTAGAGGTTGGACACGCCCAGCCGACGGAGTACGTCACCGGCGAAGGTGTCGGCGCCGAGCACCACCCAGGGCCGCCGCCAGACCGGCACCACCGCGCGGTGCCGCACCGACGGAGTCGGAAGGTCGGCCCAGGCCCGTCGTGCCGTCGTCAGCCACTCGGGTTCCGCCGCCGCGCCCAGGTCCCGCAGCAGGTCGGCCAACTCGGTCAGGGCGGAGTCCACGGTGCGCGGGTAGGTGACCCGGACCGGCACCCCGGCGGCGGCCAGCACGTCGGCGTCCTCGCGCCGGTTCTCCTCGACGTTGAGCAGCACCAGGTCCGGCCGCAACGCGCGGACCCGATCCAGGTCGGGGTACTTGCTGCCGCCCACCCGGGGCACGTCCAGGTCGGCCGGGGCGGTGCACCAGTCGGTGGCCCCGACCAGCAGGCCGGGCAGGGTCACCGCCACCGCCTCGGTCAGCGAGGGCACCAGGGACACCACCCGCACGCGTCCGCCTCCTCGCCTCCGGCGCGGTCGGTCACCGTCGTGGCGGTCACCGAGGGCCTACCGGGGGAGCCGCCCGGCATGATCGTCATCCTAGACTCGGTCGGTCGGCGGCAGGATTGGGTGGATACGACGATGACCGGTGGCGACGCGTGGCTGTCGACGATTCCGGCCGGTGGGCGTACGCCCGTGCTGGCCCGCGCGGGGCAGCGGGTGCACGCCGGCCCGCGTCTGGGTGAGGTGATCCGGCGTCGTCCGCCGGGGCTCACCGGCAACCAGTGGAACACCGCCGCCCGGGTGGTGCTCGATCACGTGGTCTGCGCGGACGACACCGGCCTGCCGCAGTTCGCGGTCGAGTTCCGTCAGCCGACGCCGGATGCCCCCGCCCGACGGGTGGACCGGATCGTCGAGGCGGTCACCGCCAGCGTCGGCCTGCCGCTGCTGCGCATCGGCTCGGCCACCCTGCGCGCCGCCGACCACGGCCCGCGCATCGTCGGGTACGTGATCGACGCCCGCCGGTACGCCGACGGGGCCGTCGTGTCGGACGTACCCGCCGTCGGATACCGCGACATCGTCGGCCGGCTGCCGGACGGGCGCACCGGCGCGGTCAACGACCTCGGCGCGCTCGCCCGGACCGAGGCGGTCGAGGCGTACGTGGCGCGGCGACTCGCCGATCCGATCCTGCGCGGACTGCACGTGCGCTGGGCCGACGGCCCGGTCGAGGGGTGGAGCTGGGTCGAGGTGCGCCCCGGCGAGTTTCTGGTGGAACGGGTCGTCCTGCGGACGTACCGATTCTCCTGTGGTGTCGATCCGGCGCGACTGGCCGAGGATCTGGCCGCGCTCGCTGTCGGTGAGCGCCTGCGCACCCTGGATACGGAAACTCCCGTCCTGACCGGACGGGCCGATCTGCTCGACGACATCCGGCGACTCGGGCAGCGCCGCGACGAACTCGTGGACGGTTTCGCCTACGACCACCTGCACCAGGTCTGACCTGCCCCGAAGCCGTACGGTCGGGGCCGTCGAAAAAAAGTCCACCTTCTTTTGAACTCCCGCCACGGCGGGGCCGTACCTCACCGGGAATGGACAGGATCTCCCCAACCCGCGCCGGGCGGCGCGGGAGACGGTGCGGAAAGGGCATCGTCGTCTGTCGACGTGCCACCGGTGCGTTCGAACGGCCTCCGTCGAGCGCGCCACCACGATTCCGTTCGGTCCGTCGAGTCACGCGTCAGGTACCGGATCGAGAAGGAGAGCAATTCGATGCGCAGGTCCACCCGGTCACGCAGACCATCAGGTAACACGCGGACCAAACGACTTCTGGCCGTTGGTGCCACGCTCGCCGTCTTCGGTGGCGTGGTCGCCGTTACCCAGATCTCGTCGGCCGGTGACCGACGGCCGAACAAGCAGCAGACCCGCCCGATCTCGGCAGAGTGTGTGGAGCCCAGCCCGGGTGCGACCGCGCCGACCGCCCGTGGCGCCACCACCACCCGTACCTTCCAGAACGGTCGGTGGGTGACCAACCACTGGGGTGACGGGCAGCAGTCCGTCGAGGAGTGCCAGGAGACCCGCAGCGGTAACGGTGGCGCGACCACCGGTGCCTTCGCCGTGGCCTGTCCCGACGTGGTCAGCCGCCTGCCGCAGGTGCCCGACCGCGCCCGCGCCGAAGTGGACCGCAACCTGGCCCTGCTGCAGACCCAGATCACCGAGGCCGACCAGCGCCTGGCCGCCGAGGGCAACAAGGGACAGGCGTTCATCCGCAACGCGATCCTCGACCCGCTGGCCAGCAAGCGGCGGGCCACGCTCGACCGGATCACCATCGCCATCGACCGCTTCGGCCCCCGGCCGCGTGGCCTCGCCGGTCTGGCCGCCTGCCAGGTGCAGCCGGTGAACAACAACAACGGTGGGAACAACGGCGGCAACAACCCCAACAACGGCGGGGGCAACAACAACGGCGGCAACAACGGCGGGGGCAACAACAACGGCCTCGACGTGCTGGCCAACAACTGCAACAACAGCCAGCTCCAGCCGCACGACGGCTTCCAGAACGGCAACCGCTGCATCAGCACCGCCTTCGGTGAGGTCGGCGCCGCGGCGAACAACCCGTCGCTGCTGATCACCGAGTTCCCGCAGCAGATCAACCGCAACGAGGGCTTCTCGCTGCGGGTCAGCACCCGCAACCTGGTCCGGGACCGCTTCCTCCCGGCCGGTCAGGGTGGCTACTACCTGGAGAGCTCGCTGCTCAACGGTGAGGGTCTGACCCGTGGTCACTTCCACACCGCGTGCCGGATGCTGAACAACACCGACGAGGCGCCGGCAGCCGATCCGGTCCCGGCCTTCTTCGTGGCCACCGAGGACGGCGGCGGCGGTCGCCAGCCGGACAGCGTGGTCATCCAGATCCCGGGTCTGCCGGACTCCGGCACCGCGCAGTGCGCGGTCTGGGCCGGTGACGGTTCGCACCGCATCCCGATGTCGGAGCGGGCCAACCAGACCCCCGCCTTCGACGCGGTGCGGATCCAGGTCAACTGACCCGAAACGACACGCGGGCCGTCCGGAACCAGGTTCCGGACGGCCCGCGGCGTTTGTGTGGCGGGGCTGCTGTTCAGCGGTTCTTGTACGCCTCGACCACCTCGACCGGGATACGACCCCGCTCGGAAATCTTGTAGCCGTTGCTGACCGCCCATTCCCGGATCGCGCGGTTCTGCTCGCGGTTCATTCCGGGTGCCGCAGCGGTGACGCGACGCGGTCCGCGACCGGTGTCGGCGCTGCCGCGTCCGAGCCGCCGACCCGCATTGATAAACGGATCCAGCGCCTTGCGCAGGACTCCCGCGTTCTCGTCGGAGACGTCGATGGTGTAGCTCACGCCATCCAGGCTGAACTCGACCGTGCGATCGGCCTTTCCGCCGTCGAGGTCGTCAGTCAGCACCGTGATTACTTTTCTCGCCATCGTCGATTACTCCCTGTGTCTGGCGGGGTGTGGTCAAAGTTTGACTCATCGCCCGGCAATTGCGCAACAAAAGCCCCTCCTTACCGGCTCTCGCGTTTTGCGCCGCGCGTAAATCCCGATTACCCGGCGTTCCCGCCGTCGGTACGGATGTGTCGGCGGCGCATCCGGCCAAGGGGGCGTTCGTGTGCTGGGTCACACCGTGGAACAACGACGACCCGCCTCGACTTGAGTCAGACACGCTCAACTCAATGCGATAGCAGGTGTTCGATGGCAACTCTTCCGGTACTTCCACTGACCGACGCGGTACTGCTGCCCGGCATGGTCATCCCGGTGACCCTCGACCCGACCACCCAGGCCGCGGTCGACGCGGCCCGCACCACCGGCGACCGCAGGCTGCTCGCCGTGCCCCGCCTCGACGGCGAGTACGGCTCCGTCGGCGCGGTCGCCACCATCGAGAAGGTCGGCCGGCTGCCCAGCGGCGAGCCCGCCGCCGTCGTCCGTGGCCTCGCCCGCGCCCGCATCGGCTCCGGGGTGCCCGGGCCCGGCGCGGCCCTCTGGGTCGAGGCGACCGAGATCGACGAGCCCGCCCCGGCCGGCCGGGCACGGGAACTGGCCCGCGAGTACCGCGCCCTGGTGACCTCCGTGCTCCAGCAGCGCGGCGCATGGCAGGTCATCGACGCGATGGAACGGATGACCGACCTCTCCGAGCTGGCCGACTCGGCGGGCTACGCACCCTGGCTCACCCTGGCGCAGAAGACCGAACTGCTCGCCGCGCCGGACGTCACCGCCCGGCTGGAACTGCTCGTCGGCTGGGTCAAGGACCACCTCGCCGAGCAGGAGGTCACCGAGCAGATCAACTCCGACGTCCGCGAGGGGTTGGAGAAGACGCAGCGGGAGTTCCTGCTGCGCCAGCAACTCGCCGCGATCCGCAAGGAACTCGGCGAGGACGCCCCGGACGGCTCCGCCGACTACCGGTCCCGCGTCGAGTCCGCCGACCTGCCCGAGAAGGTACGCGAGGCGGCACTGCGCGAGGTCGGCAAGCTGGAGCGGGCCAGTGACGCCTCCCCGGAGGCGGGCTGGATCCGTACCTGGCTCGACACGGTGCTGGAGATGCCGTGGAGCACGCGTACCGAGGACAACACCGACCTGGCGGCGGCGCGGGCCGTGCTCGACGCCGACCACGCCGGGCTGGCCGACGTGAAGGACCGCATCCTGGAGTACCTGGCGGTGCGCAACCGGCGGGCCGACCGCAACCTCGGTGTGGTCGGCGGTCGCGGCTCCGGCGCGGTGCTGGCCCTGGCGGGTCCGCCCGGAGTCGGCAAGACCAGCCTCGGCGAGTCCGTCGCCCGGGCGCTCGGCCGCAGGTTCGTCCGGGTCTCCCTGGGCGGTGTCCGCGACGAGGCCGAGATCCGGGGCCACCGGCGCACCTACGTCGGCGCGCTGCCCGGACGGATCGTGCGGGCGCTGCGCGAGGCCGGCTCGATGAACCCGGTGGTGCTGCTCGACGAGGTCGACAAGCTTTCCGTCGGGTACGCCGGCGACCCGGCCGCCGCCCTGCTGGAGGTGCTCGACCCCGCCCAGAACCACACCTTCCGGGACCACTACCTGGAGGTCGACCTCGACCTGTCCGACGTGCTGTTCCTCGCCACCGCCAACGTGGTGGAGGCGATCCCCGGCCCCCTGCTGGACCGGATGGAACTGGTCACGCTGGACGGCTACACCGAGGACGAGAAGGTGGCCATCGCCCGGGACCACCTGCTGCCCCGGCAGCGGGAACGGGCCGGGCTGACCGCCGACGAGGTCGACGTCGACGCACCGGCGCTGGCCAAGATCGCGGGGGAGTACACCCGGGAGGCCGGCGTACGGCAACTGGAACGGGCGCTGGCGAAGGTCATGCGCAAGGTCGCGGTGGCGCTCACCGACGACCCGACGCCGGTCCGCGTCGGTGCCGACGACCTGACCCGCTACCTCGGGCGGCCCAAGCACACGCCGGAGTCGGCGGAGCGGACGGCGGTGCCCGGCGTGGCCACCGGCCTGGCGGTCACCGGAGCCGGCGGCGACGTGCTGTTCATCGAGGCGACCAGCATGGACGGCGAACCGGGGCTGACCCTGACCGGCCAACTCGGCGACGTGATGAAGGAGTCGGCGCACATCGCCCTCTCCTACCTGCGCGCCAACGGCCGTCGGCTCGGCCTGGACCCGAACGCCCTCGCCGGGCGGCGGATCCACCTGCACGTCCCGGCGGGCGCGGTGCCCAAGGACGGCCCCAGCGCCGGTATCACGATGGTCACCGCGTTGGCCTCGCTGGCCAGCGGCCGACCGGTCCGCCCCGAGTTCGGGATGACCGGCGAGGTGACGCTCTCCGGCCGGGTGCTGCCCATCGGCGGGGTGAAGCAGAAGCTGCTCGCCGCGCACCGGGCCGGTCTGACCGAGGTGATCATCCCGGCCCGTAACGAGCCGGACCTCGACGACCTGCCCACCGAGGTCCGCGAGGCGCTGACCGTGCACACGCTCGCCGACGTGGCCGACGTACTCGCCCTGGCGCTGCGCCCGGCCGAGATCGACCCGGCGGCGTTGGACGGCGAGGCGCTCGCCGCCGCGTGAGGGGCTGGATGAAAGGAGGGGGCCCTTGCTGACGCCTGCGGTAGAGCAGGGGTCCCCTGTTCACACCAGGCACCGCCGACCGGCGCCATCCCGTGCGGGGTGGCGCCGGTCGCCGTACACGGGCGCGTGCCGCGTGAGGAAGGGCCCCCTGCTATGCCGCGGGCGTTAGCAGGGGGCCCTTCCTTACGACGAAACGAAGCCTCAGCGGCGCTCGTCGCGGTCGCGGCGTACGGTGGCCTTTCGGCCCTTGATGGTGCTGCCGCGCAGCCCGGCGATCACCTCGTCGGCCACCCCGTTGGGCACCTCGACCAGGGAGAACCGGTCGGCGATCTCGATCGAGCCGATGTCCCGCCCCCGGATGCCGGTCTCCCCGGTGATCGCACCCACCAGGTCCTGCGGCCGGACCCCGGCGCGTCGGCCCAGCCCGATGAAGACCTGGGTGGTGCCGCCGGTGCGGGGCCGTGCCGGCCGTCGGTCACCCCGAGCGTCCTGGCCGGGCCGGGTGTCACGGGTCGGGCGGACCGCCACCTGCGGGATCTCCTCCTCGGCCTCGTCGGAGCCGGGCAGGGTCGCCTCGTGGGACAGTTTCACCGCGGCGAGCGCCACCTCCATCAGGTCGAACTCGTCGCTGAGCGTCTCCACGATGACCCGGAACGGCTCCAGGTCGTCCTCCAACAGGCTCTCCCGCAGTGCCGCCTGGGTCAGCTCCAGGCGGCGGGTACGCAGGTCGGCGACCGTGGGGATCTTGTCGATCGTGATGCGTTGGCCGGTGACCCGTTCGATGGTCTTGAGCATCCGGTGTTCGCGGGGCTCGGCCAGGGTGATCGCCACGCCCTCTCGGCCGGCGCGACCGACCCGGCCGATGCGGTGCACGTACGACTCGGGAGCCGACGGCACGTCGTAGTTGACCACGTGGCTGAGCTGCTCGACGTCCAGTCCCCGGGCGGCGACGTCGGTGGCCACCAACAGGTCGGCGGTGCCGGAGCGCAGCCGGCCCATCACCCGGTCCCGCTGTTCCTGGCTCATCCCGCCGTGCAGGGCCTCGGCCCGGTAGCCGCGTCCGTTCATCGTCTCGGTGAGCCGGTCGACCTCCTCCCGGCTGCGGCAGAAGACGATCGCCGCGGTGGGCGACTCGACGTCCAGCACCCGGCCCAGCGCCGCCGGCTTGTGCGCCCGCGCCACCAGGTACGCGCTCTGGCGTACCCGGGGCGCCGTACCGGCCACCGGCTGCTCGCGGGCGATGAGGATGCGGACCGGGTCGGTCAGGTGCGCCTGGGCCATGCCCTCGATACGCGACGGCATGGTCGCCGAGAAGAGCACCGTCTGGCGCTGCGCGGGCGCGTGCTCCAGGATCGCCTCGATGTCCTCGGCGAATCCCATGTCCAGCATCTCGTCGGCCTCGTCGAGGACCACGGTGGCCAGGTTGCCCAGCCGTAACGTGCCCCGGGCGATGTGGTCCAGGGCCCGGCCGGGAGTGGCCACCACCACGTCCACGCCGAGGTCCAGCGCCCGCAGTTGGCGGCCGATCGGCTGTCCGCCGTAGATCGGCAGCACCCGCGCGCCGAGGTCCTTGCCGTACCGGTGGAACGCCTCGGACACCTGCACGGCGAGTTCCCGGGTGGGCACCAGCACCAACGCCAGCGGCTCACCGCCAGGCCGGTCGGTCGGCATCCGGTGCAGCAGGGGCAGCGCGAACGCGGCCGTCTTGCCCGTACCCGTGGCTGCCTGCCCGAGCAGGTCACGGCCGGTCAGCAGGGTCGGGATGGCCTCCCGCTGGATCGGCGTCGGCTCCTCGTAGCCGAGTGCGGACAGCGCGGCGAGCAGTTCTGGCCGCAGGCCGAGGTCCGTGAAGGCGGGCGGATCCATGGTCGCGTCGGGCGGTACGGGCGTGGAACTCATGGGTCAAGCCTTTCATCACGCCCACCCGGCCGCTGCGGCGACCACCGGCAACACGCGGGCGGGGCCCGCCGCAGGGTGGCGACGGGCCCCACGGAGGCGGTCGGCTACGCGGTGACCAGCGCCAGGATGATGGTGATCCCGAGGACCGCGTCGATCACGCCGCACCACTGGGCGTAGGCGCGGGGCACCACCTGGCCGGTCCGGTGATGGATCACGTCCCAGCCCACGTGGGCCAGCCAGCCGATCGCGACCAGCCACTGCCCGGCCAGGCCGCCGACGATCACGGCGAGCAGCGCCAGGCCGGACCAGCCGGCCAGGCCGGCGAGCTGGAGCCGGAGCGCACCCGGTACGCCCCACTGCCGTCGGACGGTACCGATGATCAGATACCCGGCCGGCAGGACCAGCAGCGTGTACGCGGCCAGCGGTACGGGTGAGCTCCAGTTGTCGGCGGTCATCAGCAGCGCCAGCCCGGCCGGCCAGCGCTGTGCCACCGCCCGTGCCCACGGGTGTCGCGGCGCGGCGCGGTTCGGGTGGTGCACGGCGTACTCGGCCCGACGCCGCAGCACCGCCGCCACCATCGCCGGCACCATCAGCACGTGCGTGCCCATCATCAGGGCGTCGCCGTCGAGCAGCCCGGCCCGGTACGGCACCAGCAGCACCAGCACGGGCACGTACATGGCCAGGACCATCTCGCCGACGGCCGGGCCGGAGTGGCCCCGGTACCACATCCAGACCGCCATGCCGATGCTCATGTCGGTGGCCATCAGCAGCGCCGCGACGCCGGGGGCGGCCGGGCCCAGCCCGAGCAGCCCGGCCAGGGCGGCGCGGGCCGCACCGAGCGCCAGCATGCCGGCCACCATGGCCAGCGCCATCTCCACCAGGTGCCGGGCCAGCGGCGGCAGGCGCGAGCGGCGAACCGGCGCGGCCGGTTGCCCGTGGATCGTCGGGGTGGACGGGGTCGGTTTGCCGGGGGCGGCGAGGGCGTCGGTCATGACGTCGATCGTCGTGGCGGGCGACGTCGGCGACAATCCGCGTTCCGTCCCCGGTCGGCCGGGCACGACGCCCGGTCGGGCCGGGCGGAACGGGGGCTCCGCCGGTGCGGTGACGGGTTCTACCCTGACCGGCGTGGGGACGGACGGGACGGTGTCGGGCAGCGAGCGGACGCTCCGCCGCGCCCGGACGGCCACCATGGTCTCCCTCGCCGTCGGCATGGCCGCCACCCTGCTCCTGCCGGCGGTCGGGCTCGGTCGGGAGCCGGACCCGCGGTGGGTGGCCTCCGGCGTACTCGCCATCGGCGCGTTCGCGCTGGTCCTGGCGGGCGCGGTGGGCGCGGCACTGACCACCGGGTGGTCCGCCGCGCGGCGCCGACGGCTGCGGATCGGGTACGCCGCCGTCGCGGTGCTCGGTGTGCCGCTGGCCGCACCGGTCGCCGTCGGCGACTGGCCCACCTGGGCCTGGCTGGGCGCGGCGACGGTCGGCGGGGTGCCCCTGCTTGCCCCGCTGCGGGCGGCGCTTCCGGCCACCGTGCTGGCGATGGTGGTCGCCGGGGCGGTGGCGCAGGCGACCGGCGCGTCGATCGGGCAGGCGTTGCTGGTCGTCGGCACCGCCGGGCCCGGCGTCGCCGTGGTGAACGGCTTCCAGGTGTGGTTCTGGCGGCTGCTGGTGCAGGCGGAGCAGGGGCGCGCGGCCCAGGCCCGGCTGGCTGCCGCCCAGGAACGGTTGCGCTTCGCGGCGGACGTGCACGACCTGCTCGGACACCACCTGACCGTGATCACGCTGAAGGCCGAGCTGGCCGCCCGGCTGACCACCGCCGACCCGGCGCGGGCGGCCCGGGAGGCGGGCGAGGCGCAGCGGCTCGCGGCCACCGCCCTCACCGAGCTGCGCCGGACGGTGCACGGCTACCGCCGGGTCGACCTCGGTGAGCAGGTGACGGCGGTCGCGCAGGTACTGCGGTCGTCCGGCGTACGGTGCACCGTCGTGCCGCCCGCCGGTGAGTTGCCGTCGGAGGCGGCCACCCAACTCGCGGCGGTGCTCCGCGAGGCCGGCACCAACGTGCTGCGACACAGCCGGGCCGGCTGGTGCCGGATCGAGATCAGCCAGCGGGAGGACGAGGTGCGGATGACCGTGACGAACGACGGGGCGACCGAGACGGGGACGGCTGACCGGCACAGTCACGGCCTGCGCGGACTGGCCGACCGGCTCGCCGGTGCCGGTGGACGGCTACGCGTCGAGCGGACCGACGACGTGTTCACCGTCGAGGCGACCGTACCGGCCGTCGCATGATCAGGGTCCTGCTCGCCGACGACGAGGAACTGATCCGTACCGCCCTGGCCGCCCTGCTGGAGCTGGAGGCGGACCTGACGGTCGTCGCGCAGGCGGCCGACGGCAGCGCGGCGGTCACCGCCGCCCTCGCCCACCGACCCGACGTTGCCGTGGTCGACCTGGCCATGCCCGGCCAGGACGGCTTCGGAGTCGCCGCCGAGCTGGCCCGGGTGCTGCCGGACTGCGCGGTGGTCATCCTCACCGGGCAGGGACGCCCGCCGCACCTGGCCCGCGCGCTCTCCGCGGGAGCCCGCGGCTTCCTGCCCAAGGGCGCGCCGGGCGGAGCACTCGCCGACGTGATCCGCCGGGTCCACGCCGGTGGTCGGTACGTCGACCCGGCGCTGGCGGCCGACGCGCTGAGCATCCCGCCGTGCCCGCTGACCCCGCGCGAACTGGAGACGCTGCGGCTCGCCGAGGAGGACGCCTCCGTCGCCGTCATCGCCCGCCGAGCCCGGCTCTCCCCGGGGACGGTGCGCAACTACCTGGCTCTCGCCGTGCAGAAGCTCGGCGCGGACAGCCGGGCGGAGGCCCGCCGGATCGCGCGGGACAACGGCTGGCTGTGACCGTTTCGTCCGAGACCGGAGGCGATGCCACCGGTCCGCGCGGTCTGGCCCGGACTGGTCCCCTTCGAGGGAGAGCGGAGGATTGTTCGGACCCATCCCGATCGGTGTGATTACCGTCTGCTACAGGCGATCACCGCACGACGGGAGAGGGGACCCACCATGCGAGTGCCGAGCCGAAGCCCGGGACACCAGTCCGGTCCTCCCTCGCCGACCCGTCGGCGTCCCCGCGTCCCGAGCCGTCCCCGCACGACGGACGGGCCGGACCTGGACGCCTACCGGGAAGCGGTGGGCGAGCTGCTGGTCGAGGTGGGCGCGCTCGCGGCGGCGAGCAGCACGAAGGCCCGCCAGGTGCTGATCGACCAGCGGCTGCGGGAGCCGGCCATCGCCGCCGTGCTCGACGACACGCCGCAGGGGTTGATCGGCGCGCGGGAGACCCTGCTGCTGGAGATGGCCCGATACCAGCCGAACGCCCGCAGCTCTGCGGGCGATCTGGCCGCGCTGGTCCGGATCTATCTGCTGTCCCGCATCGACGTGATGTGGTGGCGTGACGCGTCCACCTTCGTCACCGACGCCGAGGTGCACCACAGCGCCCAACTCGTCGACCTGGAGTGGCTGCGCCGCCGGGGCCTGCTGCGGTTCCGCTACACCGAACAGCCCCGCACGGTGCTCGGCCGGGGCGTACGCGCGGTGCGGCGGCGGGTGCTGCCGGACGCCACCCCGCGTACCGCCGGGTTGCTGTTCCGTCGGGCCCGGCGGGAGGTCGTGGCGCTGCTCAACGACATCGGCCGGGAGTTCACCGCGGCCACCACGGTCGGCACGCCGCCGCTCTGGGTGACCAGTCTGGTCCGCAGCGCCGAGCACCAGTACCGGCTGCGTCGTCTCGGGTACGCCGCGATGGTGCCGAGCGGGCACTGCCTGGGTTGGGCGGTGGACGTGGAGATGGCCTGGTACGAGCGCTTCGGGGCGCGGGACACGCTGGCCGGGATCCTGCTGGACCGCCAACGGGCCGGCGAACTCAACGTGATCGACGAGGGGCAGGCCTGGCACATCTGCCTCGCGCCCTCGGCGACGCGGCGGCTTCGTCGGGCGTACGAGGCGGAGATGGGGATCTGACGATGTGCGGCATCGTGCTGAGTGTCGGTCCGGAGGCCGACCCGGCGATCTTCCGGCGGATGCTCGCCACGCTGGTTCCGCGCGGTGAGGTCACCGAGACGCGGTACGAGAGCGGCCTGCTCGCCGGCACCCGGCGGCTGCGCGTGGTGGACCGGGACCGCGCGGTCCAGCCCTGGCTCTCCGCCGACGAGCGGTGGCTGCTCTGCTACAACGGCGAGGTCTTCAACCACCACGAGCTGCGCGCCGAGCTGACCGCCCTCGGCCACCGCTTCAACAGCGCCAGCGACACCGAGGTGGTGCTCGCCGCCTTCGAACGCTGGGGCGAGGAGATGGTGACCCGGCTGCGCGGCGAGTACGCCCTCGCCATCGTGGAACGGACCACGGGCCGGGTCTACCTGGCGCGGGACCCGCTCGGCGTGAAACCGCTGTACTGGTCCCGCGCGCCGGGGTGCCTGCACGTGGCCAGCGAGGTCAAGGCGCTGGTGCCGGCACGGGCGCCGGTGACCGAGGTGCCGCCGGGGCACCACGGCTGGATCGACGGGGACCACCGGGTCCGGCTCCGCCCGTACGTGGACCTGCTCACCCTCGGCGCGGACCGACCGCCGGTGACGGATCCGGACGAGGCCGCCCTGCTCGTCCGGGACACCCTCACCGACAGCATCCGGGTACGCCTGGACACCGACCTCACGGTGGGTGTGGTGCTCTCCGGCGGGCTGGACAGCTCGCTGGCGTTGCTGCACACGGCACAGGCGCACCCGGACTGCGTCGCGGTCACCGTCGGCGCGCCGGGCAGCCCCGACCTGGCGTACGCCCGGCGGCTGGCCAAGGAGCTGGGGGTGCCGCACGAGGTGGTCGAGTTGCGCCCGCGCGACATCCGCCTCGCCGACGTCCGCGAGGCGATCCGCATCTCCGAGCTGACCGAGTACGGCGACATCATCAACGCGGTGGTCTCGGTGCCGATCTTCCGTCGGCTGCGCGAGCTGGGCGTCAAGGTGGTGCTCACCGGGGACGGCTCCGACGAGCTGTTCGGCGGCTACCCGATGTACCACGAGGTCGGCCCGGCGGCGTCCCGTCGGCTGTTCCTCCACAAGATCCGCAACCTGTGCCGCACCGAGTTGCAGCGCGTCGACCGGACCAGCATGGGCTTCGGCGTCGAGGCCCGGGTGCCCTTCCTGGACCTGGCTCTGGTCGAGTTGGCCATGCGACTCCCGCTCGATCTCAAGATGCGCGACGGCCAGGAGAAGTGGATCGTCCGCCGGGCCTTCGCCGACCTGCTGCCCGACTACATCCGTCGCCGGCCGAAGAACCCCATGTCGTACTCCTCAGGCCTGCACGAGCGGGCCCGGCTGTACAAGCCGTTCTTCGCCCGCCTGCACCGCTCGTTCGGCTACGACCTGCTGGAACCGGTCCGGCGTGACTTCGACAGCGTGCTGACGCGCTGCGGCAACGACCTGGACGCGGCGATCGCCGCCGGCCGGGCGCGACCGGACTACACGGTGCTGGAGCACGCCCGGGACCTGGTGGGTGCGGCCCGCTGGAACGCCGCCCCGATGGTGCGTCGCCTGGTCACCCCACGTCGCACTCGGGGCGACGAGGCACCTCTGCCCGGCTGAACCGTCTCGCGGTGCCGTGGTCAGGTGGTGAGCAGGAGGGCGCTGACGGCGGCGAGGGTGCCGAGGGTCGCGACGGCGGCGCTGGTGGCGAGGAAACGGACCAGCGGCACCCGTACCCGGGCGGCCCGGCAGCGTTCCAGCCAGAGCAGGGTGGCCAGGGACGCCCACGGCAGCGCCAACGGGCCGATGTTGGTGCCGATCAGCAGGGCGAGCAGGCGTTGCCGGTCACCGGCCGGCAGCACCGCCTCGCCGGCCAGGTAGGCGGGCAGGTTGTTGACCAGGTTGGACAGCAGCGCGCCGGTGCCGCCCGCGCGGAGCAGCCCGGGCACCCCGCCGTCGTTCCCGGCGAGGCGGGCGACGAGGTCGTTCAGGCCGAACGCGCCGATGGTCTGGACCACCAGGAACAGGCCGGTGACGAAGAGCAGCAGCCGCCAGGGCAGCAGGGCGGGGCGCAGCGTGCCGGGGGAGCGGACCGCGAAGACGACCAGCAGCAGGCCGGCGGCGACCGCTGAGGCGAGGCCGACCGGTGCGCCGGCCACGATCGCGCCGACGAAGATCAGGCAGGCGGCGAGCGCGGTGCGGTAGAGCACCGGGTCGGCGGGCCGGTGTACCGAGGGTGGCGGGAACCGGCCGTCGGCGGGGCGGTCGCGTCGCCACCAGAAGTACCAGAGCAGGACCGTGGTGACCGCGAGCGCGGCGAGTTGGGGCAGCCACATGACGCTCGCGTACGCCAGCGGGGCGAGCCCGATCCGGTCGGCGGCCAACAGGTTGGTCAGGTTGGAGACCGGCAGCAGCAGGCTGGCCGTGTTCGCCAGCCAGACCGTGGTGACCGCCAGCGGGGCCACCGCCGTGCGCAGAGTGACCGCCAGCGCGAGCATCACCGGCGTGAGCAGCACCGCAGTGGTGTCCAGGTTGAGCACGACGGTGGTGAGCGCGGCGAAGCCGACGCAGAGCGCGAACAGGAGCGGCCAGCGGCCCCGGGCGGCGACCGCCAGCCGGGTGGCGAGCACGTCGAAGACCCCGGCGGCGGCGGTGAGTTCGGCCAGGACCACCACGGTGCCGAGGAAGACCAGCAGCGGCAGGACCCGGGCGAGGGTGTCGGCGGCGTCGGCGCGGGGCAGCAGGCCGGTCGCCACGCACGCGGTACCGAGGACGGCCAGCCCGACGGCGACCACGTCCAGCGGGTGCGGCCGACGTCGGCCGGGTGCGGCCGGGACGGCCTTCGGGGAGGTCACGGCGCATCTTCGCACGCCCGGACGGCCCGATCCGTTCGGGTGCCGGTCGAGGTGACGACCGGTACCGGCGGGGCTGACGACGGTGACCCGGGCGGATGCGGCCCCGGACGCGACGGCGGCGAACCGGAGACCCGCGGAGCATGACGGCGGCCCGCCGGGACCGTGGCCGAGACGCGACGGCGGCCTGCCGGCGGCACCGGGGTTGGTGCGGTCGGCAGGCCGCCGGGGGGTCGCGGGTCAGCCCGCGGGCGGGTACGGGTCGTCCTGGTAGGTGTACTCGGTCCGCGCCATTGCTGCACCCCTCAGCTGCGTGACGGAACGTGCCGGACGAGGTACCCGGGACCGGCGGGGCAAAACACGACGCGGGGCGCACGTGGTGCGGGCCCGGCCCCCGGGACGGGGACCGGGCCCGGTGAGGTGCGGGTGGTGCTACCAGCTCAGGTAGCTGGGCTGGGTCTGGACGTTGAACTCGCGGTAGTGGACCAGCTTGGCCGACCACGTCCGCCAGTCGTTGAGTTCGAGGACGTCCAGCCCCTTCTGGATGTCGGAGGAGTAGATGTGCCCGTTGTAGTAGTAGGCCGACCAGGAGCCGCCGACGATCAACTGGCTGTCCGAGAGCGGTCCCCGCTCCCAGAAGCCGATCTCGGTGGGCTTGCGGGAGTCGGTGAAGTCCCACACCGAGATGCCGCCCTGATACCACGCCTGGACCATGATGTCCTTGCCGAGGACCGGGATCAGCGAGCCGTTGTGCGCCACGCAGTTCTCGGTGTCGCCGTTGGTCCGCGGGATCTTGTAGTAGCTGCGGAACTCCAGCTTCCGGTTGGCGCCCCGGCCGGTGAGGTCGTAGATCGCGTTGGCGCCCCGGTTCGGGCCGATCTCCTCGTTGCAGGTGGCGCCGCCACCGCCGCCGAGTTCGTCGGTGAAGACGACCTTGGTGCCGCGGTTGTTGAAGGTGGCCGAGTGCCAGAACGCGAAGTTGACCGTGTCGCGCACCGTGTGCAGCACGCGGGGGGCCTCCCGCTTGCTGATGTCCAGCAGCACGCCGTCACCCATGCACGCCCCGGCGGCGAGGTCCTTCTCCGGGTAGGCGGTGATGTCGTGGCAGCCGCTGGTCGCCGATCCGCCCGTACGGCCCTCGTAGCCGCCGTCCGGGAAGAGGTTCGGGGTGGCGACCACGGCCGCGTCGGTCGGCTTCTTCAGCGGGACCTTGACGATGCTGATCGAGTCGTGCGGCGGCTGGCAGTCGGGGAAGGTTGCCTGCGGGCTGTACGAGGAGACGTACAGGTAGACCGACTTCTTGTCCTTCGCCGGCACCAGCGTGTGGGTGTGCGAGCCGCAGGCGGTCTCGACCGCCTTGAGGTAGCGCGGCTTCTTCTTGTCCTTCACGTCGAAGATCTTGATGCCCTCCCACGACTCCTTGATCGTGGCGGGCTGGGAGACGCTGCTGCACGAGTCGTCGCTGCGGGACGCGTCGGTCGACAGGAAGAGCAGGTCACCGTAGATGGAGATGTCGTTCTGCGCGCCCGGGCAGAGCACCTGCGACACGATCTTCGGCTTGCTCGGCTTGGCGACGTCGTAGATGACGAAGCCGTCGTAGTTGCCGACGAAGGCGTACTTGCCCTGGAAGGCGATGTCGGTGCCGAGCGCCGCCGTGGTGTCGAACGGGGCCTGCTTGGGCAGGTTGGCGATCTGCTTGAGGTTGGGGCTGTGGGAGATCTCGTCGACACCGAGGGGTGCCTCGACGGCGGCGGACTGGGTGGTCGTCCGCGTGACCGTCTGCGCGTTGCCGGGTGAGGCGACGGCGATGCTGGCGAGGAGGAGCCCGGTGGCGGCCACGCTGACGACGCGTAGCTGCCGCCCCCGCGGCGGGGTCGATCCGACCATCGGCGATGCCCTTCGAGAGGCGAGTGGCGATGGGCCGTACCATAACTCCGCGACGACGCTCATCGATGTGAGCTGGCTCACATCTAGCTAACATCGTGAATGGATACGATCGCTGCGACCTCGACCCTGAGGGGGTGTCGCATGACCGCCCGACGTGGACGCCTCCTGGCTGTCGTCACATCGGTCGTGGTGGTGCTCGCGGTGTCGGCGTACGCGTTGCGCGACGGCGACGAGCCCACGCCACCCGGGCCGGCGCCCGCCGCCGAGGCCGCGTCGTCGGTCGCTCCGTCGCCGGATCCGGACGCGCCGCTGGTGATCGTGCCCGGACGTCCCGGCGAACCGGCCGTCGAGCGGCCCGGCTCCGAGGTGCGCGACGACTCGCCACCGCGGTTCAACACCCTGGACGCCTGGTTCGCGCGGATGATGATCCCGCACCACGAGCAGGCGCTGGAGATGTCGGCGCTCGCCCCGGACCGGGCCGCCGACCCCCGGGTACGCGCCCTGGCCGACCGGATCCGCGCCGGCCAGCGCCCCGAGATCGGCGTGCTGCGAGCCTGGCTGGCCGAGCGCCACCTCTCCACCGACGTGTCCGGGCACGACCACGCCACGATGAAGGGCATGCAGTCGCCCGAGGCGATGGGTCGGCTCGCCGCCGCCCGGGGCGTCGACTTCGACCGCCTCTTCCTGCGGATGATGACCGAACACCACGAGGGCGCTGTGGTGATGGCGACCGACCTGCTCAGAGTGGGCCTCGACCAGCGGATGTCGGAGTTCGCCACCTCGGTCGCCACCGAGCAGGGCGTGGAGATCGGCCGGATGCGCGACCTCGTCGGCTGACCGGCACCGGGCGGACCCCACACCACCCGTACGCTGGGTGACGATGAGAACGACGGTCCTGGGCCGCCCGCTGCGCGGGGTCGCCTTCGACGTGGCGGTCTCCGGTGCCGTGGCGTTGCTCGCGCTGGCTTCCACCGCCGGCAGCGCCGCCGGGTGGCCCGGCACCATGCTCGGGCTGGGCATGGCGGTGGCGCTGCTGTGGCGACGGGTGCGTCCGGTCGCCGTCACGGCGGTCGTGGCGGTGCTGGCGTACGCCCAGGTCGCCCTCGAATGGGCACCCCTGCCGTACGACATCGCGGTGCTGATCGCCCTCTACAGCCTGGTCAAGTACGCCGACCGGCTGCGCGACGGGGTCCTGGCCGGGATCGTCGCCGCGCTCGGGGTGGTGTTCGCCGCGGTGCGGACGCCGTCCCAGGTCGCCTGGGTCTTCACCGCCGTCTTCTACGGGCTGGTCGTCGGCGCGGTCTGGCTGGCGGCGCTGAACGTGCGGACCCGTCGGCTGTACGTGCTCAGCCTGGAGGAACGGGCGGCCACCCTGGAGCGGGAACGGGAGGCGCAGGCGCGGGCGGCGGTGGCCGAGGAACGCACCCGGATCGCGCGCGAGCTGCACGACGTGGTGGCGCACGGCATGGCGGTGATGATCGTGCAGGCCGACGGTGCCCGGTACGTGCTCGACAAGGACCCGCAGGCGGCCCGTGAGGCGGTCCGGATCGTCGCGGACACCGGCCGACAGGCGTTGGCCGACATGCGGCGGCTGGTGGACGTCCTACGGGAACCGAGCCGACCGGACCCGGCCACCACCGGACCCGACGCGGCACCGGGATCATCGACCAGACCCCACGCGGCACCGGACCCGTCGGCCGGGCCCGACCGGGTGCCGGAACCCGCCGAGCCGACCCACCGGCGTCCCTCCGTCGCCGAGCTGCCCGCCCTGCTGGACCGGTTCCGCGCCGCCGGGCTCCAGGTGCGCTACGAGGTCACCGGCCGCCCCGGGGCACTGCCGCCAGCGGTGGAGCTGACCGTCTACCGGCTGGTGCAGGAGGCGCTGACCAACACGCTCAAGCACGCCGGGGTCGGCGCCACCGCCGAGGTCAGCCTGGCGCACCACGAAGACACCGTCGTGCTCGAGGTCCTCGACGACGGACGGGGCCGCGTCCCGGCCACCCCGGCGCCGCCCGGCGGGCACGGCCTGGTCGGCATGCGCGAACGCGTCTCCGTGTACGACGGCAACCTCACCGCCGGCCCTCGCCCGACCGGGGGATGGCTGCTGCGGGCGCGACTGCCGCTACCCTCGTCCCCCGGGACGGAGGTGGTCACGGCATGACGGTCCGGGTGGTGATCGTGGACGACCAGGCCCTGGTCCGGGCCGGCTTCCGGATGGTGCTCGACTCCCAGCCCGACCTGGAGGTGGTCGGCGAGGCGATCGACGGCGCCGACGCCCTACGGCTGCTCGCCCGCGTCGAGGCCGACGTGGTGGTGATGGACGTGCGGATGCCGACCATGGACGGCGTGGAGGCCACCCGCCGGCTCTGCGCCGACCAGCCCTCCGCCGGTCCCCGGGTGCTGGTGCTGACCACGTTCGACACCGAGGCGGACGCCTTCGCCGCGCTGCGCGCCGGTGCCAGCGGCTTCCTGCTCAAGAACGTGCCGCCCGAGGAGTTGCTCACCGCGATCCGGGTGGTCGCCCAGGGCGACTCGGTGGTGGCCCCGCCGATCACCCGACGCCTGCTGGACCGGTTCGCCGGGCAGCTCGGCGCCGGGCCGACCGAGGAGCCCCGGCTGGCCCGGCTCACCGAGCGGGAACGGGAGATCCTGCTGCTGGTCGCGCAGGGTCTGGCCAACGCCGAGATCGCCACCCGGGTGCACGTCGCCGAGGCGACGGTGAAGACGCACGTCGGGCGGATCCTGGCCAAGCTGGAGGTGCGCGACCGGGTGCAGGCCGTGGTGTTGGCGTACGAGAGCGGCCTGGTCACCCCGGGCGCGGAGAACCGGCGTACGACCTGAGGCGTACGGGACCGCCCGGTCCGGGACGACCTGCGGCGTACCGAGGTCGAGCGCGCGGGTTGATCTCGACCGGGCGGTGCACTTCCTAGCGTCGGGGACGTCCCATTCCGTCCTCCGCACGGGGAGTCGCACGTGTCTCTCGCCCCACCCGTCCACGCCGTCGCCGGTGTCGCCGTCACCGCCCGGGGCCTGTCCAAGCGGTACGGCACCGGCCCGGCCGCCGTCGTCGCGCTCGACCGGGTCGACCTCGACGTGGCCGCCGGCCGGTTCACCGCCATCATGGGACCGTCCGGCTCCGGCAAGTCGACGCTGATGCACTGTCTGGCCGGGCTGGACCGGCCGAGCACGGGCACGGTGTGCGTCGGCGACGCCGAGCTGGGCCGCCTGGACGACCGACGGCTCACCCTGCTGCGCCGGGACCGGGTCGGTTTCGTGTTCCAGAGGTTCAACCTGCTGCCCGCGCTGCGCGCGGCGGAGAACATCACGCTGCCGCTGGACATCGCCGGTCGCCGGGCCGACCCGGCCTGGCTGCGTCAGGTGGTCGCCGCCGTCGGGCTGACCGACCGGGTACGGCACCGCCCGGCCGAACTCTCCGGCGGCCAGCAGCAGCGCGTCGCGGTGGCCCGGGCGCTGATCACCAAACCGTGGGTGATCTTCGCCGACGAGCCGACCGGCAACCTGGACTCCCGGGCCGGGGCCGAGGTGCTGCGGCTGCTGCGCGACGCGGTGGACAGCCTCGGCCAGACGGTGGTGATGGTGACCCACGACCCGGTCGCCGCCGGGTACGCCGACCGGGTGGTCTTCCTCGCCGACGGCCGCCCGGTCCGGGACCTGGCCGAGCCCACCGCCGAGCTGGTCCTCGACGTGCTCGCCCACCTGGACCCGTCCGCCGCCGGGGCCGGCGCACCGACGCGGGGGCGGTGACCGTGCTCCGACTGACGCTTCGTTCGCTGCGTGCCGAGGTGGCCCGGATGGTGATGTCCACCGTCGCCGTGGTGCTCGGCGTGGCCTTCGTCGCCGGTACGCTGATCTTCGTCGACGGGATGCGGGCCGGTGCGTACGACCGCGCCGGCACCTTCGACCGACACACCGACGCCGGGATCTACGCCGAACGGGAGCCGATCGACCCGACGCTCGTCGACCGGGTCCGTGCCCTCGACGGCGTCCGCGCCGCCGAGGGCGAACTGACCGACACCGCCGGGGTGGTGGGCTCGGACGGGCGGCCGGTGCTCGGCTTCGGCGTCCTCGCCGCCGTCCCGACCGATCCGGCGCTCCAGTCCTACGACGTGGTGACCGGGCGGCTGCCGGTCCGGACCGGCGAGGTGGTGCTCGACCGGCGGACCGTCGACGACCAGTCGTTCCGCCTCGGCGGCACGGTACGCGTCGGCGGCGCCGCCGGAGCGGCCCGGCCGTACACGCTGGTCGGCGTGGTCGACGTGGCCGACACCCCGCGCGACATCGGCGGGCCGTTCGTCGGGCTGGTCGGCGCCGACGCGCTCGCCGTCACCGGCTGGTCCGGGTACGGGCGGATCATGGTCGCGGCCGAGCCCGGGATCACCGAGACCGAGTTGGCCGCCCGGCTCGCCGACGTCGCCGGGGCGGGCACCACCGTGCGGACCCGCGCGGAGATCCTGGACGCCGCCGTCGCCGACGCGGTCCGCGACGTGGACCAGTTCCACCTGGTGCTGCTCACCTTCGCCGCGGTGGCGGTGGTGGTGGCGGCCTTCGTCATCGGCAACACCTTCACCATCGTGCTGGCCCAACGCACCCGCCGGACCGCGCTGCTGCGCCTGGTCGGGGCCACCCGGGGGCAGGTGTTCCGGGCCGCAGTGCTGGAGTCGGCGGTGGTGGGCCTGGCCGCCTCGGCGCTCGGCGTCCTGGTCGGAACCGGACTCGCCGCCGCGCTGACCGCCCTGGTGTCGCGACTGGACATGCCGCTGCGCGGTGAGCTGACCGTCACCGGCGGCACCGTGCTGGGCTGCCTGGTCGCCGGCACCGCACTCACCGTCGCCGCCGCCTGTGTACCGGCCTGGCAGGGCACCCGGGTCGCCCCGGTGGCCGCACTCACCGACGCCGCCGTGCAGGTCACCCGACCCGCCGGCCGGGTCCGGCTGGCCGGTGGCGCGGTGGTCCTCGCCGCCGGGACCGCCGCCCTGGCCGGCGCGGCCTCCGCCGGACAGATCATGCTGGTCGCCCTCGGCGGAGTGCTGAGCTTCCTCGGCATCGTGCTGTTCGGCCCGGTGCTGGTGCCGGCGCTGGTCCGGGTGCTCGGGTCGCCGCTACGGCGGATCCTCGGCGTCACCGGCGCACTCGCCGTGGCCAACGCGGTGCGCAACCCCCGACGGGTGGCCGCGACCGCCACCGCGTTGGTGATCGGCATCGGGCTGGTCACCTCGTTCCTGGTCGGCGCGCAGAGCACCAAGGTGGCCATCGAACGGACCGTGGACGCCGAGATCGGGGTGGACTTCCTGGTCACCGGCATCGGCGTGGACCTGCCCGCCGGGCTCACCGGCGCGCTGGCCGCCCGGCCCGAGCTGGGCGTGGTGCACGAGTCCCGGACCCGGACCGTCGACGACGTCGAGTACCGGACGGTGCACCCGGCACTGGTCGGCGACCGGATCGAGCAGGTGGTGGCCGGGCAACTCGACCGGCTCGCACCGGGGCGGATCCTGGTGGACCGCGAGTTGGCCCAGCGACGCGGCTGGTCGGCGGGGGACCGGGTCACCCTCCGGTCCCAGCCGTTCGAGGTGGCGGCGGTGGTCGACGGACTGGCGGCCGGCGGCACCGGATCGGCGGTACCACCCGGGCACGCGGTGGGCCTGGTCGACACCGACCACCGTCGCCTCTTCCCCGACGAGCGCGGCTTCCAGGCCGAGATCGACCCGGCCCAGGGCGTGCCGGACGGTACGGCGCGTGCCGCCATCGCGGCGGTACTGGTCGACTACCCGACGGTCAACCTGCTGGACCAGGCGGCGTACAAGCGGATGCTCACCTCCACGGTGGACATGCTGCTCGCGTTCGTGGTCGCGTTGCTCGGGCTGGCGGTGGTGATCGCCCTGGTCGGGGTGGCGAACACGTTGAGCCTGTCGGTGGTCGAACGGACCCGGGAGAACGCCGTGCTGCGGGCCGTGGGGCTGACCGGTGGCCGGATGCGCGCCATGCTGGCCGTCGAGGCGGTCCTCACCGCGCTGGTCGGCGCGGTGCTCGGGGTCGCGCTGGGCACCGGCGTCACCGCCGGGGCGATGGCGTTGCTGGCCCGGCTCGCCGGAGAGTTCACCCTGGTCGTGCCCTGGGCGCGGCTCGCCGGGGTGCTGGCCGTCGCGCTACTGGCCGCGCTGTCGGCGTCGGTGCTGCCGGCGCGGCGCGCGCTGGCTCGCCCGGTCGTCGAGGCGCTGGCTGATCAGTGAGGATCGCCGCGATGGGGCGCGGTGAGGCGCAGTGGTCAGAGGCGTTCGACGGTGGGGCCGGTGCAGCGGTTGCGGGTGTCGAAGACGTAGCGGGACTCGCGGGCCACCAGGTCGTAGTCGAACGTGTCGTGGTCGGTCACCACCACCACGCCGTCGGCCTCCCGCAACTCGCGTTCGGTCAGGTCCACGATCACCACCCCGTCCGGCAGGTGGTGTGCCTCGGCGTACGGCTCCACCGCGCGGACCTCGGCACCGAGGTCCCGCAGCCGCCGGGCCACGTCCACCGCCGGGGAGTCGCGCATGTCGCCGGTGTTGCGCTTGTACGCCAGCCCGAGCAGCAGCAGTCGCGCGCCACTGACCGCCCGGCCGGAGCGGTTCAGCCCGGCCATCACCCGTTGTGCCACGTGCTCGGGCATCTCGTGGTTGATGTCGTTGGCCAGCTCGATGAACCGGAACTGCCGGCCCAGGCGTCGCTTGACCTGCCAGGACAGGTAGCACGGGTCGATCGGCAGGCAGTGCCCGCCGACGCCGGGGCCGGGCCGGAACGGCATGAAGCCGAACGGCTTGCTCTCGGCCGCGTCGATGGCCTGCCAGACGTCGATGTCGAGCTGGTGCGACAGCATCGTCAGCTCGTTGACCAGGGCGATGTTGACCTGGCGGAAGGTGTTCTCGATCAGCTTGGTCAACTCGGCCACCCGGGTCGAGTCGACCGGGACCGTCCGCTCCACCAGCCGCCGATAGAACTCGTCGACCCGGGCCAGGGAGACCTCGTCGACCCCGGAGACCACCTTCGGGGTGTTCTCCAGCCGCCAGCTCGGGTTGCCCGGGTCGATCCGCTCCGGGCTGTACCCGAGGTGGTAGTCACCGGGGCTGCGCAGCCCGCTGGCCGACTCCAGCAGCGGGCGCAGCAACTCCTCGGTGGTGCCCGGGTAGGTGGTGGACTCCAGGATCACCGTGCAGCCGGGCCGCAGGTACGGCGCGATGCCGGTGCCGGCCTGCTCCACGTAGCTCAGGTCCGGGGTGCCGTCGCGCAGCGGAGTGGGCACCGTGATGACACAGATGTCGAAGTCCCGCGCGTCGGCGTACTCGCTGCTGGGCCGGTACCGCCCGCTGGACAGGGCCCGGCCGAGGCGGTCGGCGGGGATGTCGGCCACGAACGACTCACCCGAGGCGAGCCGCTTGACCCGGTCGGTGTCGACGTCGAGGCCGACCACGTCCAGCCCGGCTTCGACGGCGCGCATGGCCAGCGGCAGGCCGACGTACCCCTGCCCGATGACGACCAACTTCTCCAGGCTCACCCGAGCTCCTGACCGGTAGACAGTACCTGCTGGTCAGGAGCCTAGAGCGGAGTGTGACCCCGTACGTCCGTTTCGGTGATATAGGGGCTGGTGGGACTCAGCTCGCCTCGCCGTTGTCCGGCGGATCGACCGGTGGCGGTGCGGTGGTGGTGGTCGGCGTCGTGCCCGGCGTCTGCGACGGGGCGGGGCTGGTCGCGGTCGGCTCGGCGCTGGTCGCGCTGGGCGTCGGCGACGGGGACCCGGTCGGCTCGCCGGTCTGTGAGGTGCTCGGCTGCGCCGACGGCGACTCGGTCGGGCTGGCCGTGGAGCCGGCCGGGCGCAGCGGCGGCACCCGGGCGGGACTGCTCTCCTCGGTGCTCGACGGCGTCTCGGCGGGACCGGTCGCGTCGGGGCTCGGTGAGTTCGTCGGCAGGTTCACCGCCGGGGTGTCCGCCTCGCTGGTCGCGCCGAGCGCGGCGCCCAGGGCCACGAACCCGACCAGTACGGCGGTGAGCGCGCCGACCAGCGCGCCGCGCCGCCGTCGACCGGGCGGGGCGGGGTCGCCCGCCGGGACGTCCGTGCGGGTGTCCGGGCCGGGCTCCCGCAACCCGGCGGCGGCCGGGACCAGTGCGGTCGGCAGCGAGCCGTCGGAGACCGCCGCCCGCGCCGCCTCGGCCATCGCCGCGCCGCTGCCGAACCGGTCCGCCGGGTCCTTGGCCAGCGCGCGGGCGACCAGGACGCGGACCGCCTCCGGGATGTCGGACGGCAGGTCCGGCGGCGGGTCGTCGAGGTGCCGCACGGCGACCTGGAGCGGGTTGTCCCCGGTGAACGGCGGGCTGCCGGTCAGGCAGCAGTAGGCGACGGCGCCGAGCGCGTACAGGTCGGTCGCGCCGGAGACCGGGCGGCCGGCGGCCTGTTCGGGCGCCATGTAGAGCGCGGTGCCGGGCACCGCGTTGGTGCTGGTGATGCTCGTCACGTTCGCCGACCGGGCCACGCCGAAGTCGACCAGGACGACCGTGCCGTCCTCCTGCACCAGCAGGTTGCTCGGCTTCACGTCGCGGTGCACGATGCCGCCGAGGTGCGCGGCGTGCAGCGCCTGCGCCGCCTGGGCCACCACCGACATCGCCAGGCCCACGTCCAGGCGACCCTCGGCCTCGATCCGCTTGGACAGCGGCTGGCCGGTGACGAACTCCATGACCAGGTAGTCGGCCCGGCCGCCGTCGGGCAGGTCGTCCTCGCCGCAGTCGAAGACCTGGACGATGCCCGGGTGGCGCAGCGCCGCCATGATCCGGGCCTCGGCGCGGAAACGGGCGATGAAGTCGGGGTCGGAGACCAGCGAGGGCAGCAGCACCTTCACCGCGACCTGCCGGCCGAGGATCAGGTCGGACGCGCGCCAGACGTCACCCATGCCGCCGGTGGCGACACGTTCGTCCAGGCGGTACCGACCGCTGAGTACGACCTCCGAAGACAACACGGGACCACCGTACCCACCCGGGGGCCGGACGGCGCGCCGGCATGACGGCGCATCTTACCGTCGGCCGTACCCGACACGGGGCGTGTCGTGATGTCACGTGTACCGTGAGTCACAGCACGGGGATGCTCCGTCGACCGGTCGAGGTCAGGCGGTCGGACCCGCCCGACGGTAGCGTCGGCGGACCACGGTTCGTTACGGCGAAACGCCGTCCCGCCCGGTTGAGAATTGTCACTGTGCCTGCCGGCCCCCGGCGGCTTGTCCGACCTGGGCGGAAGCTCTAACGTCAGCCCGATCCGGCGAGGTCGCGGAAGTTCCACCGCTGGTTGTGGATCGCGACGCGGTCGGGAAAAATCCGCTTCCGGGCCACGGCGGTCCGTCAGCGAACAGGTCACGGGGGCGGGGTGCGGGAAGAGGTCCGGATGGTGGACCGCGCCGGCACCCGATCGCCCGCCCGGCCCACGTCCCGCGAGCGAACCGGTGGACGGAAGCGGCAGAGCCATGACCGGTGAACTGAGCCAGGCGGTCGAGGCGGCCAGGAGCGGGGACGAGGAGGCATTCCGCTTCCTCTACCGCAGCCTCCAGCCGGGGCTGTTGCGGTACCTGACCGCGCTGGTCGGCGGGGACGCCGAGGACGTGGCCTCGGAGACGTGGTTGCAGGTCGCGCGCGACCTGCCCAACTTCACGGGTGGAGAGTTCCGTGCCTGGGTCGTCACCATCGCCCGCAACCGGGCCATGGACCACCTGCGGCGGCAACGTCGTCGGCCGGCACTCCCGGTGCCGGTCCAGGAACTCAGCGAACTGGCCGGTGACGCCGACACCGCCGAACGCGCCGGGGAGACCATCGGCACGGAGGCCGCCCTCGCCATGATCGCCAGCCTGCCACCCCGCGAGGCCGAGGCGGTCCTGCTGCGTGCGGTCGTCGGACTCGACGCCGCGACCGCCGGGCGGGTGCTCGGCCGCCGCGCCGGAGCGGTCCGTACCGCCGCGCACCGGGGACTGCGGCGGTTGGCGTTGATGCTGGACCGGCAGGCCGCGCCGGGCGACGTCCCGCCACGTCCGCGTACCGGCCCCGCACAGGCGCCGCACGCCGAGTCGGTGGACGGCTGACGTGGGCGGACTGTGGATGAGGTGGCGCCGGTCGGATCCGGCCGTCTCCCGGGCCGAGTCCGACCGGCTGCTCGACACCGCCGCCGCGCCCTCGTCAGCCGGGACCGGAGACCCGCTCGCCGGGCTGCTGCGGGCCGTCGCCGCCCCGCCGCGCGATCACGAACTCACCGGGGAGCAGGCCGCGCTCGCCGCGTTCCGGGCGGCCCGCCGGGGGGACGCGCCGGTCCCGTCGGCCCGGCCGCGTCGCCGCCGCCTCACCGCCGGTGCGGTGGCCTGGATCGCCGCTGTCGCGGCGACCGCCACCGCCGGGGCCGCCCTCGCCGCGGTCAACCTCGACCGCCCGGCCCCGCCACCGGTGCCGCCGGCCACCTCCGCCCCCGCCGAGACCTCCGCGCCCGCCACCCCGACCCCGTCCGAGACCCGGCCGGACGCCACCGCCGACCCGACGGGGATTACGTCCACCGCCGCGTCGCCCTCGCCCACCTCGTCGCCCACCGGCTCGCCCAGCCCGTCCGAGACGGGCACCCCCGAGGCGTCGACGTACGGCGGACCGCTCGACCCCGGTCACACCGGCCACTGCCGGTCGTACCTGTCGAAGTCCGAGCGGCAGCGGGAGAAGGCGATGGACAGTCCGGGCTTCGCCGAGCTGCGGGACGCGGCCGGTGGCGCCGAGAACGTGGCCGCGTACTGCCGGGCGCTGCTGGCCGAGGTCGACCCGGACTGGCTGGCCAAGCACGGCGCCGACCCGGACGACACGTCCGCCACCGGATAGCGGCGGAGGCCGCCGACGCCCCGCCCCTCGATTGCGACGGGAACGTGAATTCGGTTCGACGGATGTGCCGACAACGTGAAGATGTCACTGCGACGGGTTACGGTGACGATTACCGAGCCGGCATCGGACAAGGGAGCCGTTGCGTGGTCACCTCACCGGACGTCGATCACATCCCCGTGCTGCGGGACCGCGCCGCAGCCGCCCGACATCTCGCCCGGATCTGCTTCAAGACCGGCCCACCGACCTACACCGGTGTCGAGCTCGAATGGACGGTCCACGAGGCCGTCGACCCCACGCGTCCCGTCGACGCCGCCCGGCTGAGAGCGGCACTGGGGCCCTACAGCCCCGTCACACTGGATCGGACCAGCCCCGCCCGCCGTCTGCTGCGGGGCGGCACGGTGACCGTCGAGCCCGGCGGGCAGGTGGAGATCTCCACCCCGCCGCAAGCCTCCGTCACCGCGCTGATCGAGGCCACCCAGTCCGACATCGACCAGGTCACCCGCCTGCTCGGCGCGGCCGGGCTGCGCCTCGGCCGCGCCGGCATCGACGCGTACCGGCCACCCCGACCGGTCATCGACACACCCCGCTACCGGGCCATGCGCCGGGTCTTCGACCGGTACGGTCCGGACGGCCGCACGATGATGTACAGCACCGCCGGCCTACAGGTCTGCCTCGACGCGGGGCGGCCCGAGCAGGTCACCGCCCGGTGGGCGCTGGTGCACGCGGTCGGACCGCCGCTGCTGGCCGCCTTCGCCACCGCCGACCGCCATGCCGGCCGGAACACCGGATGGGCGTCGGCCCGGATGGGCGCGTGGGCCCGGATCGACCCGGCCCGCACCGCCCCGGTCTGGACACCCGAGGTGGCCGGCGTCGACCCGGTCGCCGCCTGGACCCGGTACGCACTGGCCGCCCCGCTGCTCTGCGTCCGCGACGACAGCGGCGACTGGACCCCGCCCCCGGACGTGACGTTCGCCGACTGGATCGACGGGGCGTTACCCCGCGCGCCCACCGTCGACGACCTCGAATACCACGTCAGCACACTGTTCCCGCCGGTACGGCCCCGTGGCTACCTGGAACTGCGCTACGTCGACGCCCAGCCCGGGCGCGGCTGGACGCTGCCGCTGGCGGTGCTCGCCGCGCTGCTCGGCGACAGCGAGACCACCGACGCCGCGATGGTGCTGGCCGCCCCGGTGGCCGACCGCTGGCTCATCGCCGCCCGGCACGGACTGCACGACCCGTGCCTGGCCACCGTCGCCGTGGGCCTGCTCGACCTGGCCCTGGCGGCGCTGCCCCGGCTCGACCTGCCGGGTGCCCTGCACGACGAGATCGACCAGGGAGTACGACGACGGCGCGACGCCGCCCAGAGGAGGCAGCGATGACCGACACCACCACCGGCCTCGGCGCGGAGGAGCTGCGCGCCCGGATCGCCGCGGAGCTGGACCGCACCCGGGCCCGCACCGTCGTGCTGACCGAGACGGTCGACGACGGCGACCTGACCCGCCAGCACTCGCCGCTGATGTCCCCACTGGTCTGGGACTTCGCCCACATCGGCAACCAGGAGGAACTCTGGCTGGTCCGGGACGTCGGCGGACGCGAGCCGGTCCGGTGCGACATCGACGACCTGTACGACGCCTTCAAGCAGCCGCGCAGGGACCGCCCGTCGCTGCCGCTGCTGCCGCCGACCGAGGCGAGGGCGTACGTGTCGACCGTCCGCGAGAAGGTGTACGACCTGCTCGACGGCGTCTCCTTCGAGGAGCGTCGCCTGGTCACCGACGGGTTCGCCTTCGGGATGATCGTGCAGCACGAGCAGCAGCACGACGAGACCATGCTCGCCACCCACCAACTGCGCTCCGGTCCCGCGGTGCTGCACGCGCCACCGCCGCCCGAGCCGACCGCCCGGGTGGCCGGGGAGGTGCTGGTGCCGGCCGGTCCGTTCACCATGGGCACCGACACCGACCCGTGGGCGCTGGACAACGAACGCCCGGCCCACCGGGTGGAGCTGCCCGCGTACGTCATCGACGCCGCCCCGGTGACCAACGGGGCGTACCGGGAGTTCATCGCCGACGGCGGGTACGACGACCCGCGCTGGTGGAGCGAGGCGGGCTGGCGGCACCGGCAGGAGGCCGGACTGGGCGCGCCGATGCACTGGCGGCGCGACGGCGACGGCTGGGCGTACCGGCGGTTCGGCCGGTGGGACCGGGTGCGCGACGACGAGCCGGTGGTGCACGTCTGCTTCCACGAGGCGCGCGCGTACGCCGCCTGGGCCGGCAAGCGGCTGCCCACCGAGGCGGAGTGGGAGAAGGCGGCCCGCTGGGATCCGGCCACCGGCCGGTCCCGCCGGTACCCGTGGGGCGACGAGGATCCCACCTCGGCCCACGCCAACCTGGGGCAGCGGCATCTGTGGCCGGCGCCGGTCGGCGCGTACCCGGCCGGGGCGTCCCCGCTCGGCGTGCACCAGTTGGTGGGCGACGTGTGGGAGTGGGTGTCGACGCCGCTGCGGGGTTATCCCGGCTTCGCCGCCTTCCCCTACCGGGAGTACTCCGAGGTCTTCTTCGGTGACGACTACCAGGTGCTGCGCGGCGGGTCGTTCGGCACCGACCGGGCCGCCTGTCGGGGCACCTTCCGCAACTGGGACTACCCGATCCGCCGGCAGATCTTCAGCGGCTTCCGCCTGGCCCGCGACGCCCGGCCCGAGGAGGCCGACCGGTGACGGTCGTGCTCCGAGGCGCCTGATGTGCCGCCACCTGGCCTATCTCGGGCCATCACGGACGCTGCGGGAACTGCTGTTCGACCCGCCGCACTCGCTGGTACGCCAGTCCTGGGCGCCCCGCGACATGCGCGGCGGCGGGACGATCAACGCGGACGGGTTCGGGGTCGGCTGGTATCCGTCGACCGGCGGCGATCCGGTGCGGTACCGGCGGGCCCAGCCGATCTGGAGCGACCCGACCATCGTCGACCTGGCGGCGGTCACCTCGACCGGTGCGGTGCTGGCCGCGGTGCGGTCGGCCACGGTCGGCATGGCGGTGGTGGACGCCGCCGCCGCGCCCTTCGCCGCGGGCCGGTGGCTGTTCAGCCACAACGGGGTGGTGCGCGGCTGGCCGGACGCGGTGGTGCCGCTGGCCGCCGCGCTGCCCGTCCGCGATCTGCTCACGCTGGACGCCAGCACCGACTCGGCGCTGCTGTGGGCGCTGGTCCGGCACCGGTTGCGCGCCGGTCTGCCACCCGAGCAGGCGATCGCCGAGACGGTCACCTCGGTCACCGCGGCGGCCCCGGGGTCACGGCTCAATCTGTTGCTCACCGACGGCGTGACGGTGGTCGCCAGCGTGGTCGGGCACGCCCTCTCCGTCCGCACCACGCCGGACTCGGTGCTGCTCTCCTCCGAACCGCACGACGACGACCCGGCCTGGCGGGAGGTGCCGGACGGCCACCTCGTCACCGCCACCGCCACCGACCTGCACCTGCGCCCCCTGCCCGGGCCCCACCACCGACCGTCCGACGGAAGGGACAACGGATGAGCACCGAGCCGCTGGAGATCCACCTCGACGACCGGGACATCGAGCGCAGCCTGCGGCACGACGTCCGGGTCGGGCTGACCGCCGAGCCGAAGTGGTTGCCGCCGAAGTGGTTCTACGACGCGCGGGGAAGTGAACTCTTCGAGGAGATCACCCGGCTGCCGGAGTACTACCCGACCCGGGCCGAACGCGCGGTACTGGCCGCACACGCGCCCGAGATCGCCGAGCTGACCGGCGCGAAGACGCTCATCGAGCTCGGGTCCGGCTCGTCGGAGAAGACCCGGCTGTTGCTGGACGCCTTCACCCGGCGACGCGGGCTGGGCACGTTCGTGCCCCTGGACGTGTCGGCCAGCGCGCTCGCCGCGTCCACCGCCGCGCTCGCCGCCGACTATCCCGGGCTGCGGGTACGCGGCATCGTCGGCGACTTCACCCGGCACCTGGACCGGCTCCCCGCCGGCGGGCGGCGGCTGGTGATCTTCCTCGGCGGCACCATCGGCAACCTGCTGCCGGCCGAGCGGGCCGAGTTCCTCGCCCGGATGCGGGCCGCGCTGGAGGTGGGGGACTGGCTGCTGGTCGGTACCGACCTGGTGAAGGACCCGGCGGTGATCGTGCCCGCGTACGACGACGCGGCGGGGGTGACCGCGGAGTTCAACCGCAACGTGCTGCGGGTGCTCAACCGCGAGTTGGACGCCGACTTCGATCCGGCGGCCTTCGCCCACGTCGCGCTCTGGGATCCGGAGCAGGAGTGGATCGAGATGCGGCTGCGGGCACTGCGGCCGGTCCGGGTACGCGTACTCGACCTCGACGTGACCTTCGCGGAGGGGGAGGAACTGCGCACGGAGGTGTCGGCGAAGTTCCGTCCGGAGCGGATCGCGGCGGAACTCGCCTCGGCGGGGTTCCACGCCGAGCGTTTCTGGACCGACCCCGGCGGCCTGTTCGGCGTGACCCTGGCGCGGGCGGACTGATCCGGCGGGCGCACCGCGACGGCGGGCGTGTGTGTCGGGTCACCCGGCGGTCCGGGCGGGCGACGATCGGCTAGGCTGTGCCGCAGCGAAGGGGAGTAGCCCGCAACGCCGTGGTCGACATACTGGTGCGTTCCGCATCCGGCCACGCGGCCTCGTCATGACGGGGCGGGCGAGACCTTCGACCCAGGCTTGACAGCCGGGTCGAGGGCACCCCGTCTCCTCCTCCCGGCCCGACCCGGAAGGACGTCATGGAGGGGTTCCTCGTCGCGCTGGCGGTCAGCTTCGGCGTGATCTTCGTTGCCGAGCTGGGAGACAAGTCCCAGCTCATGGCTCTGGCATTCGCCACCCGATATCGCACCGTGCCGATCCTGATCGGTATCACCGTGGCCACCGCCGTGGTGCACCTGGCCTCGGTGGCGATCGGTGTCGGGCTGGGCGCCGCGCTGCCCACCGGCTGGATCTCGTTGCTCGCGGGTGTGGCCTTCATCGGTTTCGGCCTCTGGACCCTGCGCGGGGACACGCTCACCGAGGAGGAGAAGCGCAAGGCCGCCAAGGGCGGCAAGTCGGCCGTGCTGGCCGTCGGTGTCGCGTTCTTCCTCGCCGAGCTGGGCGACAAGACCATGCTCGCCACGATCACGCTCGCCACCCAGTACGGCTGGTTCGGCACCTGGATCGGCTCGACCATCGGCATGGTCGCCGCCGACGCGCTCGCCATCGTCGTCGGTCGGCTCCTCGGCCGCAAGCTCCCGGAGCGGACCATCAAGTACGGTGCCGCGGCCCTGTTCGCCATCAGCGGCATCTGGTTGATCCTGGAGGCGGTCGCGGAACTCACCTGACCGAGCGGAGCGGGCGACTACCCGGGCCCTGCCCGGGTAGTCGCCCGCGTGGACGTCGACGTGCTCCTGGAACGCGGTCACCACATCCTGGTGATCGCGGTGGAGCTGGTCGGCGCAGCAGTGATCGTCATCGGGGCGGCCTGGGCCGCGCTGCGGTTCGTGGTGGACGGGATCCGCTACCGCGACGCGACCGTGTTCACCCGGATCCGGTTGACGCTCGGCCGGTTCCTGGTGCTCGGGCTGGAGTTCCAGTTGGCGGCGGACATCCTGCGGACCGCGCTGTCGCCGACCTTCACCCAGATCGGCCAGCTCGCCGCGATCGCCGCCATCCGGACCGTGCTGAACCACGTCCTCGGCCGGGAGATCGAGCACGAGCAGGAACAGGTCGGTCGACCGGGACGGGCGTCGTGATCCCGGCGTTGGCCTTGGTCGTCGCGGCGCTCGGCGTACTCGGCGCCGGGGTCGCGCTGGTCACCACCGGGTCCCGGTCGACCGCACTGCGGGTGCTGCTGGACATGCTCGTCGCCGCCGGCCTGCTGCGGCTGACCGGGGAGCAGACCTGGCGGGAACTCGCTGCCACCGTCCTGATCGTGCTGCTGCGGCGGATGCTCAGCAGCGCGTTGACGGAGAACTTCCGCTGGTCGGCCCGCCCGGCCGAGCGGGTCGGCCGGGCGTCCGAGGGCTGATCGGGCGTGCCCGGCTCAGTCGGCGGGCCGCTGGTAGACGTCCGGCACGCCGTCCCGGTTCGCGTCCACCCGTTCCTTGCGGGCGATCGCCCGGTACCTGCGGTTGCGCGGAGCCAGCACCAGCGCGGCGCAGAGTGCCGAGATCAGCGAACCACCGAGGACCGCCACCGTGACGTTGTCCCCGGCCGTGCCGGCCGCGCCGAAGGCCAGCTCGCCGATCAGCAGCGACACGGTGAAGCCGATGCCCGCCAGCAGGGCCACGCCGAGCAGGTCCGGCCAGGTGATGTCCTCGGCCAGCCGGGCCCGGGTGAACCGGGCCAGCAGGAAGGTGGCGCCGAGGACGCCGACGCACTTGCCGACCACCAGACCGAGCACGATGCCGACCACGATCGGATCGGTGACCACCGCGCCCAGGTCGGCGCCGCGTAGCGACACACCGGCGGCGAAGAACGCGAACACCGGCACGGCGAGTCCGGCCGACACCGGTCGCCACCGGTGTTCCAGGTGGGCGGCCAGGCCGGGACGGTGGCGGCCGTCGCGCCCGCGCCCGGCGAGCACCGGCACGGTGAAGCCGAGCGCGACGCCGGCCACCGTGGCGTGCACGCCGGAGGCGTGCACCAGCGTCCAGGCCAGCAGGGCGAGCGGACCGAGCGCCCACCACCAGGTGTGCCGACGCTGCACCAGCAGGCCGAACAGCGCGATCGGCGCCACGGCGCCGAGCAGTGGCAGCGGGTGGAACTCGGCGGTGTAGAAGATCGCGATGACGGTGATGGCGAGCAGGTCGTCGACCACGGCGAGGGTGAGCAGGAAGGCGCGCAACCCCTGCGGCAGGTACGCCCCGATCACCGCCAGCACGGCCAGCGCGAAGGCGATGTCGGTGGCGGTCGGGACGGCCCAGCCGCGCAGGCCCTCGCCGCCGGCCGCGAGGTTCACCCCGACGTAGATCAGGGCGGGGGCCACCATCCCGCCCACGGCGGCCACGATGGGCAACGCGGCGCGGCGTGGGTCGCGCAGCCCACCGGCGACGAACTCCCGTTTGAGTTCCAGCCCGACCACGAAGAAGAAGACCGCCAGCAGGCCGTCCGCGGCCCAGGTCGCCAGGTCGAGATCGAGGTGCAGGGCGGCGCCGCCGGGCCAGGGCACCCACGCGCCCAGCGCGGCGTACCCGCCGGACCAGGGGGAGTTCGCCCAGATCAGGGCGATCACCGCGCCGACGAGCAGGAGCGCGCCGCCGACGGTCTCGGTGCGCAGCACCTCGGCCAGGAAGCGGGCCTCCGGCCAGGAGGTACGCGCGAAGAGACGCCGCAGGCCGCGGCGTCGGGGTGGTGGGGATGTGGACATGCCTGGTTCTCACCTCGCCGGTCGGGGACAGCGCGACTGCCACGCCGACCAGGCTTCCCGGCACACCGTCCACGACCCTATCCAGCGGTGCCGGTGGCGGCGCGCCCGGGGGAGTGCCCCGCCCCGATCACCTGCGGCGGATCCGGTACGCCCCCGGCGGAGAAATCGCATTTTTCCCGGTCGGCAGGCGATTCCGACGGACGGTCGGTCCGGTTGGGCATTGCGGGCGCGGTCCTCTGCCGAGGAAAACCCCTAACTCCGGACATAACGCTTATGAGCGGCTTTAATGGTTCACGAGATTAAGTAGACCTTGGGGGTTTTCGTGAGTTTCTTTGGCGTTACCGGCCCGGTACGGAGGCGCGCCTGATGGACCTGTACCGCCAACTGCGTCTCGTTCGTCAACGCTGGTGGATCGTCCTGGTCACCCTCGTGGTGGCCCTCGGACTGACCGCCCTGGTCACCGTTCGGGCGCAGCCCCGCTACGTCGCCTCGGTCACCTTCTTCGTCACCACCCCCAGCCAGGGCGTCACCGACGCCTACCAGGGTGGCCTCTTCCTCCAGCAGCGCGTCAAGTCCTACGCCGAGCTGCTGACCAGCGACCGGCTGGCGCAGGCCGCGGTCGCGGACAACCAGCTCGGGCTGACCGCCGAGGAGATCCAGCAGCGGGTCAGCACCTCCACCGAGACCGGCACGGTCCTGCTACGGGCGTCGGTGACCGACACCGACCAGACCCGCGCGCTGCGGGTGACCGAGGCGCTCTCGGCGAAGTTCGTCGAGCTGGTGCAGAAGGTCGAGGCCCGGCCGGACGGCAGCCCCGGACCCATCAAGATCGAAGTGGTCAGCGGTCCCCGGGTCACCCCCACCCCGGTCTCGCCGCAGCCGCTGCGTAACACCGCCATCGGCACCCTGATCGGCCTGCTGGCCGGCGTGGCCCTGGCGATCCTGCGCGGCATGGCGGACGTACGCCTGCGGGACGCGGCCGGTCTGCAACGGGTGACCGGCAGCCCACTGCTCGGCGAGATCCCGATCGACGCCAGCGCCCGCACCGCCCCGCTGATCGTCGGCGACGCCGCCACCTCGGCGCGGGCCGAGGCGGTCCGCAAGCTCCGCACCAACCTGCGCTTCGTCGACGTGCACGAACCCGCCCGGGTCATCGCCGTCACCAGCGCGTTGCAGGGCGAGGGCAAGACCACCATGTCGTGCAACCTGGCCATCGCGCTGGCCGAGGCGGGCTGGCGGGTACTGCTGGTCGACGCCGACCTGCGCCGGCCGAAGGTCGGCGACTACCTCGGCATCGACTCCGGCGTCGGGCTCACCGACGTGCTCGTCGGTGACGTCCAGGTCGGCGACGTGGTCCAGCGCTGGGGCGACAAGTCCCTGCTGGTGCTGCCCAGCGGCTCGGCCCCGCCGAACCCGAGCGAGCTGCTCGGCTCCAAGGCCATGTCCGACCTGCTGACCGCCCTGCGCGAGTCCGCGGACATCGTCGTCATCGACACCGCGCCGCTGCTCGCGGTCACCGACGGTGTGGTGGTCGCGGTACAGGCCGACGGCGCGCTGCTGGTCACCCAGCAGGGGCGTACCTCGCGGGCGCAGGTCGCCGCGGCGGCGCGGGCGCTGCACTCGGTCTCGGTACGGCTGCTCGGCTGCGTGCTGAACATGGCCCGGGTGCCCAAGGCGGAGGCCTACCAGTACGAGGCGTACCGGGTGGTCGCCGAGACACCGCCGACGACGACCGCGACGGGCGGGCGGGCCGGTGCCGGTCGGCACGCCGAGCGCAAGCCGGTGGCCGACCTGACCGATCACACCCAGGAACTCACCCGGCTGCCCCGATGAGCGCCGCCAGGGGGCGCAACGACCGCTCGATCTCCTCCGCGCAGGCGCGGAAGTCGGCGGGTGTGCCGGCGACCGGGTCGCGCAGGTCGTCGGCCTCCGCCGGAGCGGGTTGCAGTCGCCCCCGGGCCAGGGCGGCGGCGGCCACCGCGGCCGCCAGCGAGTCGTCCGGCTCGTCCTCGGCGGGTTCCGCCGCCGCGGCGAGCCGACCGAACTGGCGCACCGTGAACGTCCGGTGCAGCGCAGCCGGGGCCAGCGAGGTGCAGAGCGAACGCTGGCGTCGGGTGGCGGTCAGCACCAGCACCGCCTCGGTGAGGTGCGCGGCGAGCAGCCGCCGACTGCGGAACGCCGCCGGGTCCGCACCGGTTCCGGCGGCGATCTCGGCCGCGTACGGGTGCATCTCCAAGCCCTCGACGGCGTCGGTGCCGGCGCTCGCGACGGTCAGCGGACGCCCGGCGAGCAGGCGGCGCGCGGTGTACTCGGCCATCGGCGACCGGCACAGGTTGGCGTGGCAGACGAACAGCACCCCGGTGAGCATGGGTGACCCCTTCGACGACGTGGCCGTCGACGGCAACGCCGCGACGGGGGACGACCGCCGGTGGTGGCCGCCCGGTGAGGGGATGCCGAGATCGTACGCAGCCGGGTCGTCGTGGTCCCCGGCCGCCGCGCCGGACCGGCGCCCGGCAGAGGAGGTGGCGGGATGCGGATCGGCCTGCTGACGTACCACTTTCCGCCGGAACCGGCCTTCATCCCCGGCAGCCTGGCCGAGGAGTTGACCGCCCGGGGCCACGAGGTGCGGGTGCTGACCGGTTTCCCGGACTACCCGGGCGGGCACGTGTACCCGGGGTGGCGCCAGCGCTGGCGTCACGAGACGCGCAGCCGGGGGCTGACCGTGCGGCGGGTGCCCCGGTACAGCACCGGCGACCTCTCCCCGCGCGGCCGGACGGCCTCCTGGCTCTCCTTCGCGGGGAGCGCGGCGCTGGTCGGACGCCGGTTCCTCACCGGGGTCGACGTGCTCTACGTGCACCAGCCCCCGGCCGCCGCGTTCGCCACGGCGGCGCTGCTGCGCCTGCTCGGCCCGGTGCCGCTGGTGCTGCACGTGCCGGAGGTGTGGGCCGAGGACCTGCCGGACGGCGCCGACGGGCGGTGGGCGGCCCGGGTGCGCGCCGCGATGACCCGGACCTACCAGGCCGCCACGGTGGTGGCGGTGACCTCGCCGTCGTTGCGGGACGCGGTCGTCGGGGTCGGTGTCGATGCGGCCAAGGTCCGCGTGGTGCTGAACTGGACCGACGAGCGGATCTTCCAGCCCGCGACGGCGGGTCCGGCCGCGCGTCGACTGGTGCGTCGCGACGACCGGTGCGTGGTGATGCACGCCGGCACCATCGGGGCGCGGCAGGGACTGGAGACGGCGGTCCGGGCGGCGGCCGCGCTGGACAAGACCGTCGACCTGGTCCTGGTGGGCTCGGGCGCGGACGAGCGGCGGGTGCGGGGGCTCGCCGACGAACTGCGTGCCGACAACGTCCGGTTCGTCGACCGGCGTTCGCCGTTGGACATGCCGGAGCTGTACGCCGCCGCCGACTATCAACTGGTCATGTCCCGGGACCTGCCGGCGCTGCGCAGCGCCGTGCCGGACAAGCTCCAGTCGGCGCTCTCCTGTGGCGCGCCGGTCGTCGCCTCGACCGGCGGCGACACGGCCGCGCTGGTCGAGCGCACCCGGGCCGGGCTCTCCTGCCCGCCGGAGGACTGGGCCACCCTGGCGGACCGGTTCTGGCTGGCCGCGCACATCCCGCCGCCGGCCCGCGCCGAGATGGGTCGGCGCGGTCGCGAGGCGTACCTGCGGGAGATGTCGATGCCGGCCGGGGTGGACCGCATCGAGGCGCTGCTGCGGGCGGCGGCCGGCAGCAGCGCCCGGAACGCGAGTCACGACCGAAACTCACATACAGCCCGATAGCGTCATCAATTCCCCAACAATGTCGTTACCTGTTAGGAACAATGGTGGCTTCTGTCCGAATTTTGGAGTGGAGAGTGGTGTGACGGAACGCGAGAGCCCGCGCCGTATCCGCGGCCGGTCCCGCCGACGGCGGCGCGCCCGTCTGCGTCGTGCCCTACTCGTCACGCTGGTGGTCGGCTCGCTGCTGGCCGGCGTCGTCGGATGGGTGGGATTCCGGGGCTGGCAGGCCCGCGCGCACCTGGTCAACGCCGCCGGACTGGCCGGTGAGCTGAGCGCGCACCTGGTCGGTGGCGACACCGACCGGGCGCAGCGGACGCTCGCCGCGTTGCAGGTGCAGTCCGGCGCCGCCCGCGCGGCCACCGCCGACCCGGGTTGGTGGACGGCCCAGCACGCGCCGTACGCGGGCGCCAACCTCGCGGCCGTCCGGCAGATCGCCATCGCCGTCGACGACCTGGCCCGCCAGGCGTTCCCGGCACTGCTGCGGGTCGACCTCGGTGGCCTGGTGCCGCAGTCGGGGCGGCTGGACCTGGGCGGGCTGCGGGGCGTCGGCGACGAGTTGGTCGAGGTCGACGCCACCGTCCAGCGGATCCGCGCCGAACTGTCCGTGGTGCCCGTCGACCGGCTGGTCGGGCAGGTACGCGAGGCGCTCCAGGAACTGCGCGGCGAGATCGACCGGCTGGCCGACATGACCTCGGCCTCCGGCAAGGCCGCCCAACTGCTGCCGCCGCTGCTCGGCGTGGACGGCGCACGGCAGTACCTGCTGGTGTCGCAGAACTCCGCGGAGCTGCGGTCCACCGGCGGCATGTTCGGCGCGTACGCGGTGATCAAGGCCAACAAGGGTCGGATCGAGATGGGCGACCAGGGGGCCAGCAGTGGCCTGGGGATGTTCGCCAAGCCGTTGAAGATCCCGGCCGAGCAGCAGGCGCTCTGGGGCGAGCTGCCCGGGATGTACCCGGCCGACGTCAACCTCAGCCCGCACTTCCCGACCGCCGCCGCGCTCTACCGGGAGATGTACCGGCGGCACAGCGGCGACACCGTGGACGGGGTGCTCGCCGTCGACCCGGTGGTGCTGTCGTACCTGTTGCAGGCCACCGGGCCGGTCCGGGTGCCCGGCGGGGTGTCGCTCAGCACCGAGAACGCGGTGCGGACCCTGCTCAGCGACACGTACCAGCGGATGGCCCCGGCGGAGCAGGACATCTTCTTCGCCGCCGCCGCCGCGACCGTGTTCGACACCCTTTTCGCCCGTAACACACACCCGAACGGGCTATTGTCCGCTTTTAGCCGCTCTATACAAGAACGTCGGATACTGTTCTGGAGTGCCCGTCCGGAGGAACAGCGGGTGTTCGGCGAGAGCCGAATGGCCGGGACGCTTCCGGAACAGGACACCGTGCCCACTGTCGGCGTGTTCCTCAACGACGGCAGTGGCGCGAAGCTCGGCTACTACCTCCGGCAGACCGCCGACCTCACCGTCGGCGACTGCCTCGCCGACGGTCGTCGCGAACTGCACCTCCGGGTGACGTTGCGATCCACCGCGCCGGCCTCGGGTCTCACCGAGTCCGTGCTCGGACTGGCCCAGGCAGGAGACCCGTACACGGTTCGGACCCTGGTCTCGGTCTACAGCCCGGCCGGCGGGGCGGTGCTCGACACCCGCCTCGACGGGGCCGAGACGTCGGTGGGCAACGGCACCGAGCGACGCCGCCAGGTGGCCACGGTGAACGTCGAGACAGGACCGGGGGACACCCGGACGCTGCAGGTCTCGTTGCTGACCGGCAAGACGGGCAGCGGCTCGGCCGAGTTGTGGCTCACGCCCACCGCCACCCCATGGACCACCCATGTTGTCACCGCACCAAGCTGTACTCAGTAGGAGGGAACCAACAATGCGGCTATCCCGCATCATCATGGCGCTCACGGTCGGTTTGGCCGTGGTCGCCGTGCCGACCGCGGCGGGGGCGGCGCAGCCGCAGCCGACGCCATCCGTGAGTGGAACACCCCAGCCACCGCCCTATCCGCCGGTGCTGGCCTCGCTCACGGTGAACCGACCGACCATCTTCCTCGGTGAGACGGTCGTCCTGACCGGCCGCAACTTCGGGCCGAACGAGACGGTCGACATCACCGTCACCACCCAGCCGCTGGCGGCACCCGCCGCCGGCACCGCCCGCCGCAGCGACGGCAGCACCGTCGCGATGGCCCCGGTCGCCTTCCAGGCCAGCGCGCCGTTGACCTTCACGGCCCGGACCAACGCGCGCGGCGAGTTCAGCCGCCGGTACACCCCGTCGGTGACCGGTCTGCTCACCTTCACCGCCGTCGGCCGGGAGTCCGGCCGGACCGCCTCGACCGAACTGCGCGTGCTGCACAAGAAGAAGCCGCACCTGCCGGTCACCGGCAGCAACACGAGCACGCCGATGAAGGTCGGTGGCGGTCTCGTCGCGGCAGGCGCGGTCATGCTGCTCGGCACGGTGCTCTGGCGCCGCCGCCGCTTCGGCAGCGCGAACTGATCCGACACCGCGGGCCCGGCCCGCAGTGAACACCGGTGCCGGTGCCCGCCGTTCCCTCCGGCGGGCACCGGCACCGTTTCATGGCCTGGCCCGCCCGGCCGGTCCTACGCGGGGAAGGGGCGGCTCCGGCGGGCGTCCGCCAGCACGTCGGCCCACCACCGCAGCTCGTCGAGGCAACCGGCCAGGCCACGGGTGAGGCGGTCGTCCGGCGCGTACCGCTGCTGTTCGTCCAGGCGGTCCCAGGGCGCGGGGAGGCCGACGACCCGGCGGGTGGTCACGACGTTGAGTTCGGCCAGCACACCGCGGAGTTGCTCGATCGCGGCGTGTCCGCCGTGCACGCCGTACGCCACGATCGTCGCGGGTTTCAGGCGCCACTCCCGGTAGTGCCAGTCGATCAGGCGCTTGAGCGAGGCCGGGTAGCCGTGGTTGTACTCCGGCATCACGAAGACGAAGGCGTCGGCCGCGTCGATCCGGTCGGCCACGGCGCTTTTCGGCCCACCGCCGGGATACAGCAGACTGTCGTCGGGCAGGAGCGTGTCGGCCAGGTCGATCAGATCGACGTCGGCGGAACCCTCCAGTGCGGCGACGACCCAGTCGGCGACCGTCGGCCCCATCCGGTCCTTGCGTACGCTCGCCGAGATCACCGCCACGCGTACGCCGGAGGGCGGGGTGTCGTCGTGCGGTGCGTGCGAAGTGGTCATGGCAGCGAGGTTCCAGGTTCACCATTGGTTGAAGTCAAGTCGGGGCGTGACTACCGTCCGGGTATGACCGTGAAGCCGGACGCCCCGATGACGCTCACCGTCGGCGACGTCGCCGCCCGCAGTCGCGTCGCACCGTCCGCCGTGCGCTTCTATGCGAACCATGGCGTGATCAGCGCCGGCCGCACCACCGGCAACCAGCGCCGTTTCGAGGCGTCGGCCGTGTGCCGCATCGAGGTCGCCAGGGTCGCCCAGCGGGTCGGCCTGACCGTGCGCGAGATCGCCGCCCTCTTCGACGGACTGTCGGCGGACCCGACGCCCGAGGAGTGGGGTCAGGTCGCGCACCGGCTGGTCAGTGAGGCCGAGGAGCGACTGGCCGACCTCAGGACGCACCTCGCCGCCCTGGGATCCGGCACCCGGCTGTGCGACATCGGGCGCGGCCACGCGATCCGGTGAGCACGCGGACGGCCTCGGTGACGAGGCTTGACTTCACCATATGTTGAACTGTGATCGTGCGTCGTATGAGCGGACGGACGTACGACCTCCGGCAGACCGGGCACCGCATCGCATCCCTCGTCGGCCACGCCACGATCGTCGGTCTCGGCACCTCCACCCGCGAGGCACACGAACTCTTCGGCCTCGTCGAGCAGAGCACCCACGCGCTGATCGAATCCGGATTCCGCGTCGTCGCGGTGGTCGACAACCCGCGCATCGGTGAGCGGTACGACGATTTCGTCCAGGGCAGGGCGATCGATCTCGACGCAGCGCTCGGCCAGGCGTGGGGGCCGTGGCGGACGGCCGAGATGCGCGAGGCGCTCGGTGGGCTCCGCCGGCACAACGAGCGGCACCCCACGGACCCGGTGCGGATCGTCGCGGTCGGCGGTTCGCGCGTGCTGCCCGCCGACTACGACCGTGTCGTGAGGCTGCTCGCGCGGCTGGACCCGACGACGGCGACGCAGGCCAAGAGCCTGCTCGACATCATCCGCACCGCCCACGACGACGGCGAGCACGTCCGACGGGCGCGGGGCACCCACCCCGGCACGCCCTTCGTCGACCTCGCCCGCGCCGCCCACGATCTGGTCGTCGGGCTCGACCCCGGCCCGGAGCGCGACGAGGCACTGTCGCTGCTCGACGCGATCGTGGCGCACCACGCCAACGCCATCGGGGTGGGTCACGACCTGGTGCGGGAGGAACGGGAGACTGCCGACCGGCTCCTCGCCCATCAGCGGCGCACCGGCGCCCGCATCGTCTTCTGGGAGGGCAGCACGCGGGTCGCGGCACACGAGGTGATGACCGGCGGCCATCTCCGGGCGGCTCTCGGCGACGGATACGCCGCCGTGCACCTCACCTTCGGCCAGGGCCGGATTCCCGGCCGGGACCTTCCCCGGGCGAGCCCGAACTCGCTGGAGTCGGTGCTGCTGGCCGGCGGTGGCGTCGACGTACGGATCGTGGACCTGCGCTCGCCGTCTCCGACCGAGCTGGCCCCGCTTCTCGACCGTCCCGCGCGGACCCGGGTGGTCTCCGGCAGGTACGACCCCGAGCGCGACGAGGAGCACTACCACGAGCTGCCGTCCCCCCGACACAGTTTCGACGTCGTCGCGGTCCTCCCCACGATCACCGCCGTCCACCCGATCTAGACCGTCCCGCGCCGCCGTCCCGCCCTGTCGATCAAGAGGTTTCGGTGCTTTCGGGGCGCGTCGAGCACCAAAACTCCTTGATCAACAGGGTGGAGGCGGGGGCCTGGTGGAAATCGGGCTCACCCGGGTTGCGGTCGACCACAGCGGCGAACACCGACTCGACCGTCTCCGGCATCACCGACACGTCCTTGCGGTCCGCGCACGGCGTCGTCGCCGCGCCTCGGCACCGCCGTCACGGCGGTGCCCCCGGATACGGATGGTGACCGCCGTCCGGTTCACTGGCGGAGTGGACGAGACGATCTGGACGACGGTACGCACCGCGCGTGACTGGCTGGACGCGACCAACGGCACCGGGGAGGCGGAGCTGACCTGTCGGATGCTCAAGCTCACCGAGGAGGCGGGTGAGGTGGCGGGCGCCTGGATCGGGTGCCTCGGCCAGAACCCGCGCAAGGGGGTCACGCACACCCGGGCGGACGTGGCGGCGGAGCTGGCCGACGTGGCGTTCACCGCGCTGGTGGCCATCGAGAGCCTGGGTCTGGACGCCCGGGAGGTCCTCGGCGACTGTGCCGGCAAGGTCGCCGGACGACTGGATCCGCCGGCCGGGGGCGAGGTTCGTCGCCGGGTTGACTGATCCGACCCGCCCTCTGGCGCGTACCTGCTGGTAGGGGACCGTGGAAGGGGACGTGGCATGGCCGAGTCGGAGCACGAGGCGTACCGTCCGAGACCCTCGGGACAGGGGTCGGGAGACGAGGTGCCGGCGCCACCGGTGACCGTCGGTGACGAGCCGCGACACGCGGGCGGTGTGACCCTGGGTGACGAAGCGGCCGTGAGTCGACACGAGGCCGGCGCCCCGGACGGACCCGAGTCCCAGGGCCCACCCGGCGAAGAGGACGAGCGGGACCAGCCCGCACGTCGGGACGAGCCGGGGGGCCCGGCCGACGTCGCGGCCGGACGACCGACCTGGTCGGCCGGGGCACGGTTGCTCGCCGCCGCCGCGGTGCTGATGCTCGGGCTGGGCGCGACCGCCGTGGTGGTGATCCTCTCCGACCCGCACCGGCTCGGTCGGGTCTTCTCCGGCGACCTGCCCGAGGTCACCGCCGCGCCCGAGGGCACCAGCGGACTGGGCGGCGCGGCCCGGGCGGCGGCGCAGAGCCCCGAGCAGGTGGAGACCGCGCCGCTGGACGGCCGCCGACAGGCCACCTTCGAGCTGGTCGACGGGGTGACCCGGTTCGACCTGCGGGTGGCGGACCTGGGGGAGGAGCTGTACCGGATCATCACCCCGGCCGAGTCGGTGACCCGGCTGCGTCCGGAACTGGTCGGCGACCGGGTGCGGCTGCGCCTGTCCCGGGAGGGTGACGGGCCGGGCGAGGTCGAGGTGCTGCTCAACGCCCGGGTGCGCTGGCAGGTGTCGCTCACCGGCGGCAGCACCGACCGGCGGCTGGACCTCGCCGCCGCCCGACTCAGCGGCCTGGAACTGGCCGGCGGGGCGACCCGGACCACGCTGCGGCTGCCCGCGGTGGAGGGCCTGGTCGTGGTGCGGGTCACCGGTGGGGTCAACCGGTTCGACGTCACCGTGGTCGGTAGCGTGCCGGTCCGCGTCCGGTCGGTCGCCGGTGCCGGCGCGGTCGCCGTGTACGACGAGCGCCTCGACGGGGTCGCCCCGCAGACGGTGCTCGGGTCGCCGGGCTGGGACCGGGCCGGCGACCGGATCTTCCTGGACCTGGTGGCGGGCGCGAACCGGGTGACCGTACGCGGCGGCTGAGCGGGCCGGACGCACGGGCGTACAGTCGGATGGTGGAACGTGCCGAGTCGATGCCCGCGCAGACCCGACCACCCGGTGTGGCCACCGTCGACCCCGGCAGCGTCCTGCTGCCCGGTCACGACGTGCCGTTGGGGCGCTACACCACGGTGCGTAGGCTGCTGCCGCAACGCACCCGCCGGATGGTCGGCGCCTGGTGCTTCGTGGACCACTTCGGTCCGGACGACGTGGCGCAACGGCCCGGCATGGAGGTGCCACCGCATCCGCACACCGGGCTACAGACCGTGACCTGGCTGCTCGACGGCGAGATCCTGCACCGCGACAGCCTCGGCAACGTGCAGCCGATCCGGCCCGGCCAGCTCAACGTGATGACCTCCGGTCACGGCATCGCGCACTCCGAACGGTCCCCGGCGGCCCATCCGCCGCTGATGCACGGCGTGCAGCTCTGGGTGGCGTTGCCGGACCCGGCCCGGGCCGGCGCGGCCGACTTCGCCCACCACGCCGAGCTGCCCCGGTGGCGCGACGGCGACCTGGACGTCACGCTGCTGGTCGGCGACCTCGGCGGCGAGGTCTCGCCCGCCCGGGTGCACACCCCGCTGCTCGGCGCGCAGCTCGACCTGCGCGGTGCCGGTCCGGTCGCGGTGCCGTTGCGCCGCGACTTCGAGTACGCGCTGCTGGCGCTCGACGGCGCCGCCGAGGTGGACGAGGTGGCGCTCGAACCCGGGGCGCTGCTCTGGCTCGGCACCGGCCGGGACGTCCTGACCGTGCGCGGCGGGCCGGGGACCCGGCTGATGCTGCTCGGCGGGACGCCGTTCGAGGAGCCGCTGGTGATGTGGTGGAACTTCGTCGGCCGCAGCCACGAGGAGATCGCCACCGCCCGGGAGGACTGGATGGCCGGTCGGCGGTTCGGCACCGTCGCCGACGACCCCGACCCGCCGCTGCCCGCCCCGGCGCTGCCCACGGTCCGGCTCAAGGCCCGGGACCGTTCGGGCGGCTTCCGGGACTGACCGCGTCGCAGGCGTGGCCGCCGTCGGCGCGGGTAACAGCCGACATGACCAGCACCGTGACCACCGTCGAGGACCGTAGACGCCTGGCCCGGCGGCTCGCCGGCAGCGGCCGGGGCTTCGCCGAGCAGTACGGCTTCCGGGTCACCAACAACCCGTCCAGCCTGTTCCAGGTGCTCTGCCTCGCGGTCCTGCTGGCCCGCCGGGGGGACTTCCGGCGGGCTCTGGACAGCGCGCACGCGCTGCCCGACGCCGGGTGGGACAGCGCGGCCCGGTTGGCCCGTGCCACTCACGCCGACCTGGTCCGGGTGTTGCGCGAGCGCGGCCGGCGCGGTGACGTGGACGCGGTGGCGACGCTGCTCGGCGATCTGGCCCGGACGGTGCGCGACGAGTACGGCGGCGACCTGCGCCGGCTGCGGTCCGCGGCCGGCTACGACCCGGCGCGGCAGCGGGCCCTGCTGGCGGCGTTGCCCGGGGCGGACGGAGAGGCGGTCGACCTGTTCCTCCGCGAGGCGCAGGCGCTGTGGCGGGAGGTCGGACCGGTGGCCGACCGGCGTGCCCTGACCGCAGCCCGCCGCCTCGGTCTGGGCCGGTCCGCCGAGGATCTCGCCGCGCTGTCCGGGGGGCGCGAATCGGAGCGCTTCGCCTGGCTGGTAGGGGCTCTGGCACGGGTCGATCTGGAGCGGCGGTACGCCGCACCGACCGGATGAATACCTTCGTCGGCACCCCCTGTCCGTTCGGCTGATGGCGTGGGGTAAGGTGGTCGCAGTAGCAGCCGCCCGGTTCGGGTGGTTGTCGCCGTCTGGTCATGTCGACCCGGTTCGGGTCGGCAGTGCCACCAGGGCAGGCGTTTACGTAGCGGCGCTCCCGGTCGCGGTTCGCGACCGGGGCGCCCGCCTGTCGGCGCCCCGTCGAGCGCCGTCACCTCGACATGCCGACAGCCGGTCCGGGCCCTCGCCCGTGGACCGGCCGCCGGATCAGATGCTGCGCAGGTGCTGGGACACCCGTTGGTGACGCTTGTCGCGTCCGGCCGCGCCGCGCTGCGCGTCGTCGGCGTCCTCGCTCGCGTCGATGTGGGCGGAACGTGCCACCTCGGTGCTGTTCGCGTAGTCCACCGGCGGCAGTGCGCGCAGGGCCTGCACCACGTCCGGCGGCGCCCCCTCACGTTCGGCCTCGCGGACCACGTCGTCCTTGCCGGCGGGGTAGTCCAGGCTGGACAGGTACTGCAGGACGTCGGCGTAACTCGCCATCGGTTCGGCTCCTCCCGGCTTCGATCCGGCCACGACCGGGCGCGGTTACCCGCCGCGGCTGCCGTCACGCCCGACCCGGTGCAGAATCGGCCGCCGTTTCCGGCCCGCTGCGCCGGGTAACCGCCGCCCGAGGGGGTACGCGATGGACTACGACACCTTCGTCGACCGGGTCGCCCGTCGGGCGGGCACCACGCCGGAGCGGGCGGTGGAGCTGACCCGGGCGACGCTGGTCACCCTGGCCGAGCGGCTCACCGGCGGCGAGGCCCTGGACCTGGCTCTGCAACTGCCGGTGCCGCTGCGGCAGTCGATGCGGTCGACCCCCGACAGCGAGGCGGCACAGCGGTTCGACGCCGACGAGTTCGCGGCCCGGGTGGCGTTCCGTCTCGGCGTCGAGACGTCGGCGGCCCGGGGCGGGGTCCGCGCCGTCTTCACCGCGCTGCGCGAGGCGCTGGCCGGCGAGTTCGACACGCTGGTGGTCCAGTTGCCCCGCGACTATCGCGACCTGGTCGAACCCGCACTGGCTCCCGGCGCGACCCTGCGCCGCCGGTGACTCAGCCCACCGCCCCGTCGGCCCGCAGGGCCGCCACCCGCTCCGGACCGTAGCCGACCTCGCCGAGGACCTCGTCGGTGTGCTCGCCGGGCCAGGGCGGCGGCCGGCGTACCGAGGTGGGGGTGCCGGAGAAGCGGGGGGCCGGGGCCGGTTGCACCACCCCGTCCCGGACCACGAACGTGTCCCGGGCGGCCAGGTGCGGGTGCTGCGGCGCCTCGGCCCAGTCCAGCACCGGCGCCACGCACGCGTCCGAGGCGGTGAGCAGGGCCGCCCACTCGTCCCGGGTCCGCGTCCGGAACAGCCGCGCCCAGGCGGCCCGCAACGCCGGCCAGTTCGCCGGGTCGGTCCGGTCCGGCGCCTCGTCGCCCGACACCGGGAAGCCGGTACGGCGGACCAGTTCCTCGTAGAAGCGCGGCTCCAGCGCACCGACCGCGACATGCCGTCCGTCCGCGCACTCGTAGGTGTCGTAGAACGGCGCGCCGCCGTCGAGCAGGTTGACCCCGCGCGGGTCCTGCCAGAGGCCGAGTCCCCGTAACGCGTGGATCTGCGTGCCGAGCACCGCCACCCCGTCCACGATGGCCGCGTCGATCACCTGGCCGGTGGCGCCGCCGCGCACCGCGTAGAGCGCACAGACCACGCCCAGGGCCAGCATCATCCCGCCGCCGCCGAAGTCGCCGAGCAGGTTGAGTGGGGGCACCGGCCGATCGTCGGCCCGCCCGATGCCGTGCAGCGCGCCGGTCAACGCGAGGTAGTCGATGTCGTGCCCGGCGTACGGGGCGCTCGGGCCGTCCTGCCCCCAACCGGTCATCCGGCCGTACACCAGTCTCGGGTTGACCGCGTGGCAGTCGGCCGGGCCGAGGCTGAGGCGCTCGGTCACGCCGGGCCGGAACCCCTCGACCAGCGCGTCCGCGCCCTCCACCAGCGCCAGCACCACCTCGCGTCCACCGGCGGACTTGAGATCCACGCCGACCGAGCGTCGGCCCCGGTTGAGCAGGTCCGGATGGGCGGTGCCGAAGGCGGTGGGGTCCACCTCGGTGACCCGGTCCACCCGGATCACGTCCGCGCCGAGATCGGCCAGCATCATCGCGGCGAAGGGGCCGGGACCGATCCCGGCCAGCTCGACCACGCGTACTCCGGCGAGTGGGCCGGCCGCCCGTTCTGCGGTCATCGTCATCACGATAGGCGCTCGTGTCCGAGTCCGGTACCGGCATCGTCACTCCGCGTTCCGACCTGGTCGGACGCGGTCCACGCCGATGGGAGCCCCCGTCTGGCGGGTCGGATCGGGCTGTCCTAACCTTGGCGGTACGAGGGGAGTACTTCCCACGAACCATACCGGTCAGTACGGCGCACCCCGGGTGTGCCTCGGGTGGTTGCCCACCGAAACGTGGGTGAAGGAGACCTCGAACATGACACGGTGTTCGAGGAGGCCCCATGTCCGAATTGTCCTATGCTGCTGCCGGTTTGCAGTCGGTGGGTACGCCCACTCTCTGGGCGGTGACGATCGCCGGCGTGCTGGCCCTGCTGGTACTCGACTTCGTGGTGACGCGCAAGCCCCACGAGGTGTCCCTGCGGGAGGCACTGGGCTGGTCGACCTTCTACATCGCGCTGCCGCTGGCCTTCGGTGCCTGGGTGTGGTCCGAGTTCGGTTCGGAACGGGGCTTCGAGTACCTGACCGGCTATCTGGTCGAGAAGTCGCTGTCGGTGGACAACCTGTTCGTGTTCATGCTGCTGCTGGCGGCATTCGCGGTGCCGACCGAGTTGGCCCAGCGGGTGCTGCTGTTCGGGATCACCGGCGCGTTGGTGCTGCGGGGTATCTTCATCGCGTTGGGTGCGGCGGCGTTGCAGACGCTGGACTTCGCGTTCCTGATCTTCGCGTTGATCCTGTTGTTCACTGCGGCGAAGCTGTTGCGGGACGCGTTCACCGGGCACGAGCAGTCGGTCGACATCGGCAACATGCGCTCGGTGCGACTGCTGCGCCGGTTCATGCCGGTGGTCCACGAGTACCACGGCACCAAGATGGTCGTCCGGGTCGACGGTCGGCGCGCCCTCACTCCGCTGGCGCTGGTGGTGGTGGCCGTCTTCGCCACCGACGTGGTCTTCGCGGTGGACTCGGTGCCGGCGGTCTACGGCATCACCGAGGACCCGTACCTCGTCTTCGCCACGAACGCGTTCGCGTTGCTGGGTCTGCGGGCGCTCTACTTCGTGCTGCACGCCGCGCTCAGCCGCCTGGTCCACCTCACCTACGGCCTGGCGATCATCCTGGCGTTCATCGGCGTCAAGCTCGGCCTGCACTGGGCGCACGGCATCTGGGAGGGCGTGCCGGAGATCCCGACCGTGGCGTCCCTGCTGGTCATCATCGGTGTGCTGACGGTCGTGACGATCACCAGCCTGCGTGCCACCCGCAACGTGGTGCCGGGCTCCAAGGAGGTCGTCACCGAACGGAAGTGACCCGCCCCCGTGACGGGGCCGGGCGTGGTACGACTGTGCGGTGGGTATCGTCACGCCCGGCTTCCAGGGTCGGCCACGCGCCGACGCACCGGACCTGCCACCCGGTCAGTACCTGACACCCGACTTCCCCGTGCTCTCCGCCGGCCCCACACCGAAGGTGCCGCGCGAGAGCTGGGAGTTCGTCATCACCACCGAGACCGGCACGGAGTACCGCTGGTCCTGGGCCGAGATGATGGCGTTGCCGCAGGAGACCCCGACGGTCGACATCCACTGCGTCACCCGCTGGTCGAAGCTCGGCACCACCTGGCGGGGCGTCTCGCTGGACACCCTGCTGGACGGGGTGGACACCGCGGCGGACTACGCCCTCGCCCACTCCTACGGCGGCTACAGCACGAACCTGCCGCTGGAGGACCTGATGGACGGTCGGGCCTGGCTGGTGCACACGTACGACGACGCGGAGCTGCCCGCCGAGCACGGCGGACCGGCCCGGCTGCTGGTGCCGCACCTGTACTTCTGGAAGTCCGCCAAGTGGGTGCGCGGCATCCGGCTGGGCCTGGAGGACACCCCCGGTTTCTGGGAGACCGCCGGCTACCACGACTACGGGGATCCGTGGCGTGAGCAGCGGTACCAGGGCGATTGAGCGGGCGGATGCGGTGGCAGCAGGCCCGGCTGGTGCACCGCCGGGTCGAGACGCCCACCGCGCACACCCTGGTGCTCCAGGTGCCGGGCTGGCCCGCCCACGTGCCCGGGCAGCACGTCGACCTGCGGCTCACCGCTGCGGACGGGTACCAGGCGGCCCGGTCGTACTCGCTGGCCGCGCCGGCCGACGGCGACCACATCGAGGTGACCGTGCAACGGGTGCCCGACGGCGAGGTGTCGCCGTTCCTGGTCGACGGCTACCGCGAGGGTGACCCGATCGAGGTGCGCGGCCCGATCGGCGGCTGGTTCGTCTGGCGGCCCACCCAGACCGACCCGGTGCTGCTGGTCGCCGGAGGCTCGGGTGTGGTGCCGTTGATGGCGATGATCCGGTCCCGCCGGTCCGCCGGCAGCCGCACCCCGTTCCGGCTGATCTACTCCGTGCGCACCCCGACCGACGTGTTCTACGCCGACGAGCTGCGGCGGCGGATCCGCGACGACGCCGGTCTCGACGTCGCGTACGTCTACACCCGCGAGGCCCCGGACGGCTGGTCGGGCGAACCGCACCGGCTCGGCCTCGCCGACGTCAACACGCACGGCTGGCCACCGGAGCTGACACCGCTGGTCTACGTCTGCGGCCCGACCGGCTTCGTGGAGACCGTCTCCGACCTGCTCGTCGGCCTGGGCCACCCGGCCCGGCGGGTACGCACCGAACGCTTCGGCCCGACCGGCTGAGAGGAGCCACGGATGACCGCGCTGCCGTACGTGGACGGGAACATGCTCGACGGCCCGCTGGGGGAGGTGTTCGCGGTGGACCTGAGCACGGCCACCGGTCGCTGCGCCCACTGCGGTACCGCCGGCCCGATGGCCGGCCTGCGGGTCTACTCGCACGCCCCGGGGCTGGTGGCCCGTTGTCCGGCCTGCGCGGACGTGATGCTCCGGCTGGTCCGCGCACCGGACCGGGCCTGGCTGGACCTGCGCGGAGCGACGTTCCTCCAGTTCCCGATGCCGTCGGACCGGCCCTTCGGCCGGTAGGTGGCCGGGGCGACGTTTGTCGGCCTGCGGGGTGGGAACGGCCCCGGAATGACGAAGCCTCGTGTGGTGATCGTGGGGGCCGGTTTCGCCGGGTACCACGCGGCGAAGACGCTCAGCCGCCTGGCCCGCGACCGGGCCGAGATCGTCCTGCTGAACTCGACCGACTACTTCCTCTATCTGCCGCTGCTGCCCGAGGTGGCCGCCGGTGTGGTGGAGCCGGGTCGGATCGCGGTGCCGCTGACCGGCACGCTGGACGGGGTGCGGGTGGTCATCGGCGAGGCGGACCACGTCGACCTGCAGAACCGGTGGGTGGGGTTCACCCAGCCCGAGGGGGAGCACAACCGCCTGGCGTACGACCGGCTGGTCCTCGCCGTCGGCAGCGTGAACAAGCTGCTGCCGATTCCCGGCGTGACCGAGTACGCGCACGGCTTCCGGGGTCTGCCGGAGGCGCTCTACCTGCACGACCACGTGGTCCGTCAGATCGAGTTGGCCGAGCAGGCCGAGGACCCGGCCGAACAGCAGGCCCGGGCCACGTTCGTGGTGGTGGGCGCCGGCTACACCGGGACCGAGGTGGCCGCGCACGGGCAACTCTTCACCGACGCGTTGACCGCCCAGCGTCCCCGGTTGCCGATCCGCCCGAAGTGGATGCTGCTGGACGTCGCGCCCCGGGTGCTGCCGGAGCTGGACCAGCGGATGTCGCGTACCGCCGACCGGGTGCTGCGCCGCCGCGGCGTCGACGTCCGGATGGGCACCTCGGTGGCGGTCGCCACCGCCGACGGGGTCACCCTCACCGACGGGGAGTACGTGCCGACCTGCTCGTTGATCTGGTGCGTCGGCGTCCGTCCCGACCCGTTCGTGGCGCAACTGGGCCTGCGGACGGAGAAGGGACGGCTGGTCGTCGACGAGTACCTCAACGTGCCGGGCTTCCCCGAGGTGTATGCCTGCGGTGACGCCGCCGCCGTGCCCGACCTGACCCGGCCCGGCGAGATCTGCACGATGACCGCGCAGCACGCCCAGCGGCAGGGCAAGCTCGCCGCGCACAACATCGCCGCCTCGTACGGGCAGGGTCGGCGTCGGCCGTACAAGCACCACGACCTCGGTTGGGTGGTCGACCTCGGCGGCAAGCAGGCGGCGGCGAACCCGCTCAAGGTGCCCCTGTCGGGCCTGCCGGCGAAGGCCGTGACCCGTGGCTACCACCTGTTGGCCATGCCGGGCAACCGGGCCCGGGTGAGCGCGGACTGGCTGCTCGACGCCGCGTTGCCCCGGTCGGCGGCCCAGTTGGGTCTGATCCCCGCCGACGCGGTGCCGTTGGAGAGCGAGTCGCCGGAGCTGCCGAGCCACGCCCGCTGACCGGCCGCCGGGCGGGGGACGCCCGCCCGGCGGCGGTGATCAGCCGGCGGCCAACCCGGCGCCCGCCTCGTCGATCGCGTCGTCGACGGCGTGGGCCAGGTCGACGTCCATCGCGGTCACCGCTCCGGCGTTGCGGCTGCTGACGGTCAGCACCGCCGTGGTGGGGCCGGCGCGGCCGATGCGCGGCCGTCGGCCGGTCTCGTCCCGGAGCAGGTCGAGCCGGTCGAGCACCCGGTCGAGGTTGTCCGCGGGCAGTTCCAGCGTCCGGGACAGCGCCTCGCCGTCGCCGGACCAGTAGGGCAGCCCGCTCAGCGCGTCGCGCAGTTCGCCGTCGGTGAGCGGCGGGGTGCTGCCGTCGACGCCGACCACACCGCCGCCGGCTGCCGGCGGGTCGAGCAGGTCGCGCAACTCGTCCGGGACGTGCAGCGAGTCGACCAGGTCGCGGTCCTGCTCGGCGAGCGCCGCCAGGGTGGCCTCAGCCTGGTATCGGGCCTGCTCCGGGGTACGTCCGCTGATCCGGCCCACCTCGGACAGGAATCCGGACAGGTCCCGGTGGCGTCGGATGCCGTCGACCGGCACGACGTCGTGCAGCGAGGTCGGTACCGCCCGCAGCAGGCGCCGGCGCTCGCTAGCCTCCAGGGCCGTGGCCAGTACGAGCACCGTCGACTCGACCCCGACCTTGGCGGTACGGAAGTCGACGCCGGACCGCCGGACGACGTCCTCGACGAGTTCGCGGTAGCCCATGCTGGTGACTCCCGGGGCGTTCGTGCCCGGCTCGGGTCGGGGCCGAGGGTTCGCGGCGACCCCGGCCGGCGGAGGCGCGGGCCCACCGCGCGTCGTGTCCGGTTTGTGGTTCTTTCCGGCCGGCGGCGGACCGGCGCGTTTGCTCTGCTCCAGGTGCGTGAGCTGCTTGGAGGCGCTCAGACTCGCACCGGTGTCGGCGGCCTGAATACCGCGCTCACGGGCCTGCCGGGCCAGAGCGCGGCGGCGCTGGTTGTCGCCCTCCATCTGCTTGCGCACGGTGACACCTCGCTTCCGTCGGTTCTCGTCGGGCCTCACCGTGCCGCGTTCCCGTTGCCAGCGAGCAGGAAACGATCGCTCGGCCCGCGAGACGATCGTTCCCGGACGGGCCGGAGGGCTTCATCCGGCCCGGGTGAGGGGCGCTCACCCGGGCCGGTCGGACGATCGGGGTCGCCGGAGAACCCGGTGTGAGGCACGAACTTCCGAGGCACGCGGAAGGGAAGGTCCGATGAAGCAGATTGTCGAGATCGTCCCCGCCCGACCGGGCTGGTACGCGCGATGGCGTCTGACCGCCGAGAACACCCGGTGCTACCCGGTGACGCTGTGGGCGTTGCTGGAGGAGCCCGACGGCACCGGCCGCGAGGTGATCGGCGTCGACTGCGCCGGCCAGTGGCCCGGTGCGGAGGACGACGGCACGGACGGGGAGTTCGTCCGGTATCTGTTCCAGCCGCCGGAGGCGGGACCGCCCGACGACGCGGAGAGCACCGCCGAGCCGCATCGCGTGGGAACCCGTCCGGTCCCGACGCCCTGAGCCTTCCTCCGGCCCCCGGCCCCTGGTCCCAGGGTCGGGGGCCACCCCGGTCGGGCCGCGCCTCGCGCGCTCGGCCGACCGCGCGGTGACTCAGCCGACCGCGGTGACGCCGTCGCCGTCCACGGCCGGCGGCAGTTGCAGCAGCTCGGCCAGGCCGGTGCGGTCCAGCAGTTGACGCAGGATCGGGTTGACGTTGACCAGCCGGATCGGGTCGGACCCGCTGCGATGGGCCACCACGAAGGCGCTCAGCCCGGAGGAGTCGCACAGGCCGACCCCGGCGAGGTCGATGACGAGCTGCCGGTAGCCGGAGCGGCGCAGTTCCGCGACGGCGGCGATCAGGTCGGGTGCGCTGTCGAAGTCCAGGTCACCGGTCAGCCGCAGCTCGGCGCGTCCGGCGTCGAGACGGCTGACCTCGATGGCCAACAGCGGGGAGGACATGGACTCCATGCTCCCAGCCTCTGCGTCTGACGCAAGTCGCGGGGTCGGCGTTTTCGTCCGGAGAACAACTTTCACGCGGTGACGGTCGGCTGGTCCTCCGGCCCGGTCGCCGGTCCACCGTCACCGACCGGACGGGCGAGCAGCCCGGTGACGCCGGTCATGTCGAGGATGGTCTCCAGGAACCGCGGCACCGCGCACAGCTCCACCGTGCTGCCGTACCGCTGTCCCTCCCGCCAGGCGTGCACGATCACGCTGAGCCCGGTGCTGTCGATGAACTGCAGGTCCGCGAAGTCCAGCACGACCCTGGCCGGACCGCCGGTCAGCAGCCGGTCGATCTCCACCCGGAGTGGGGTCGCCGTGGTGTAGGCCAGGTCGCCGCCGACCCGGATGACGGGTGCCCGGGGATCGGCCCGGTCGACGGACATGCTCAGTGGCGTCGACTCGGGTCTCCGACCGTGTGACAGCAACGATCAGCCTTCCGCGGGGGTGGGTGGGCAGCGGCGTTCCGGATCGTAACAATCCCTGAGCTGCACCGCCTCTCGGGCGCGGCCGACCTCGGGTGAGCCGTACCGGGCGGGGCGCCGGCCGCCGTCGCTGCCAGGTGGCGGTATGCCGCGAGCAGCGTAGGGTGGGTGGAGGAACCACGACCGTGCGCCCCGCGCAACGCGGGTGCGGAATCGACAAGGAGTAGGGCCGAGCTGGTGACGGGTGCCGACGTCAGGGATCTCGAGCCCGGCGACGGACGGTTTACCCCGCCACGAGTCGCCCGGGTCCCGGCATGGCGCCCGGAGACGCCCCGGCCCACCGGTCTCTCCGCCCTGGAGCGCTCCCACTCGGCAGCCGACTGGCCCGAGGTGGTCGAGCACCTCCGCGAGGGAATCGTGGTGTGCGGTCCCGACGACATCGTGTGGCACGTCAGCCCGGTCGCCGAACGCCTCCTGCCGGAGATCGCCGTCGGCGGCACGCCGGCCACGGTCGACGGGCTGCGCACCGGGCAGACCGACTTCCTCCACCACGGCCGTCGACTCCGGGCCCGCCGGGTGCCGCTGACGGCCGGTCGGAGCTGCTGGTACGTGGAGGACGTCAGCGAGAGCGCCGAGCGTGTCGAGGCGCTCGCCGCCGAGCGCGCCCGGTCCGCCTTCCTGGCCGTCGTCGGCGAGAAGCTGGGCAATCCGCTGCATCCGGACCGGGCCGCCGCTGCCGTGGTCCGGCTCGCCGTACCCACCCTGGCGGAGGTGGCGGTGCTGGTCCTGGCACCGCGCTCCGGCCGGGCCCGCTGGTGGCGGGCCCGCCGCGCCGACGACGAGGCACCGGTGGTGGACCGGGGAGTGCTCTCCACCACCGACCTGCCGCCGGCTGTTGCGGACAGTCTTCAGGGCGTCCAGCCGCACACCGTCGACTGGCTCGTCGAACAGGCCGTCGAGGCGGGCTGGCTGCCCGGGTTGGCCGCCGCCGACGTCTGTGCCCGACTGGTGCAGTTGCCCGGTCGGGACGCACCCGCAGGAGTGCTGCTGGTGGCCCGCGCGGCCACCGACTGGTACGCCGAGGAGGACGTCGACCTGCTCCGGGCGTTCGCCGCCCGCGCCGGTGCCGCGCTGACCACCGCGCTGCTCTATCGCGAGCAGGCGGAGGTGGCCGACACCCTGCAGTCCAGCCTGCTGCCGGTGGCACCGGCGGAGGCGCCGGGCGTGCAGTGGGGTACGGCGTACCGCCCGGCCCAGGCGGGGCTGCGCATCGGCGGCGACTTCTACGGCTCCCACCGGCTGCCCGACGGCGGCTCGGTGTTCTTCCTCGGCGACGTCTCGGGCAAGGGGGTGGAGGCGGCCGTCTTCACCGGCCAGCTCCGGCAGTGCCTGCACGCGCTGCACCGGGTCGAGCAGCAGCCCGCCCGACTGTTGCAACTGCTCAACGACGCGTTGCTGGAGACCACCCTGGCCCACGGGCAGGGCCGGTTCGCCACGCTGGTGCTGGGCGTGGTCCGCCCGCACCGCGACGGCGGCCTGTCGCTGACCCTGGCCGGCGGCGGGCACCTGCCGCCACTGGTGCTGCGGAACTCCGGCGAGGTCGAGCAGTTGCCGCTGCGCGGCATGCTCATCGGCGTGGTGCCGGACCCGCGCGCCGGTCAGGTCACCGTCCGGCTGGCCCCGGGTGAGACGTGTCTGCTCTACAGCGACGGCGTCACCGAGGCGCGCGGCGGGCGGCGGGGCGACGAGCAGCTCGGCACCGACCGGCTGGTGCAGGCGGTCACCGACTGCCAGCGGATGCCCGCGCCCGCCCTGGCCGAGCGGATCGAGCAGGTCACCTGCGACTGGCTGGCGCACCGTGACCACGACGACATCGCGGTGCTCGCGCTGCGCGCCACCGGCGCCGGTCCGCGCTCGCACCGGCACCTGCACGCGGTGCCCGCCCCGCCCGGGGACGGGGAAGGGACGACCGGGTCGTGACCACCGCGACCAGGGGAGTCCTCTCCGCCGCCGCGTACGAGGACTACCTGCACTGTCTCGCCGAGGCCGACGAGTCCGCCGCCATCGAGGTGGCCCGGGGGCTGCTCGACGGCGGGGTGCCCGCCGAGCGTCTGCTGCTCGAACTGGTCGCCCCGGCCCAGGCCGAGGTGGGGGAGCGGTGGGCCCGCAACGAGTGGAGCGTGGCGCAGGAACACGCCGCCACGCACATCAGCGAGCGGGTGGTGGCGGCCATCGCCGCGTACTGCGAGGTGCGGCCGACCCGGGGTCGGATCGTGGTGGCCTGCATGGACGGCGAGTGGCACGCGCTGCCGGCCCGGCTGGTCGCCGAGATGCTGCGCCTGCGCGGCTGGCAGGTGACCTTCCTCGGGGCCAGCGTGCCCGCCGCGCACCTGGTGTCGTACCTGCACCGGCACGACGCGGACGTGGTCGCGCTGGCGTGCGCGCTGCCGATGCGGTTGCCGCACGCGCACCGCATGGTCCAGGCCTGCCGGCGCGCGGACGTGCCGGTGGTGGTCGGCGGGCGGGGCTTCGGCGTGGACGGCCGCTGGGCGCAGCGCCTCGGCGTGCTGTGGGCGCCCGACGGGCCGACCGCCGCCCGCCTGCTCGCCGACGAGCGGACGCTGCGGGCCGGGCCGCCGCCGGCCAGCCTGGCGCACCTCGCCGACGACGAGTACGCCGCCCTGGTCGCCCGGCGCGGCGAACTCATCGACAGCGCGCTGGCCGACCTGGCGCAGCGGCACCCGGTCGCCCGCGACTACACCCCGGCACAGATGGACTCGACGGTCAGCGACCTCGGCCACATCCTGGACTTCCTGGCCGCCGCGCTCTACGTCGACGACGACACGCTGTTCACCGAGTTCGTCGACTGGCTGGTGGCCGTGCTGGACAGTCGCGGCGTGCCGGAGGCCGCGGTGGACGTCGTCCTGAGCCACTACGCGCGCGTCCTGCAGGACTTCCCGCGCGCCGCCGGATACCTCCGGTCGGGCCGCGCCGTGGTGGCGGCGCGCTGCGCCCGCCCGGCACCCGCCGAGGCGTAAGATCCGGCCGGCCGTCGGGCTGGCACTATACTTGCGCCACTGCAAGCATCTGTCTCGTGAGGGCGGGAGGAATCACCGTGACGTTCACCGTCACGTACGCCGAGCGCCTCGGCGGCGGGCCCACCCGTCTCCGGCTCGCCGGCGAACTCGACATGAGTACCGCCGGACAGCTCAACGCCGTCATCGACCGGCTGGCCGACGCCGGGGAGCGCCGGTTGCTGGTCGACCTGACCGACCTCACGTTCTGCGACTCGACCGGCATCTCGGTCTTCGTCCGGGGCGACAACCGGGCGGCGGCCGAGGGCGGCTGGTTGCGCGTCACCGGCGCGAGCGGCCGGGTGGAGCGGGTGCTCAAGGTGACGGGTCTCGCCGAGGTGCTGGGGTACGGTGCTGACGCCGTCGACCCGGCGGCCACCGACCGCCCGGGGATGGGCTAGATTTCCCGCCAGCGCGGGGCCGAGAGGTCCCGTCCTCGCCGACCTGAGGCAGGTAACGATGGGCGCACGCACCCTTGACCCGGTACACATCCTCGTCGTCGACGACGACCCGGGTGACGTGCTCATGATCGAGGAGGCGCTGGCCACCTCGACCGTCGACAAGGTCATCGACGTGGTCAGCGACGGCCAGGAGGCGATGGAGTTCCTGCGCCGCGAGGGGCGGCACACCGGGGCACACCGGCCGGACGTGATCCTGCTCGACCTGAACATGCCCCGGATGGACGGACGGCAGGTGCTGGGCGAGGTCAAGAACGACGAGGACCTGCGGACCATTCCGATCGTCGTGCTGACCACGTCGAACGCGGACACCGACATCATCAGCAGCTACACGTTGCAGGCCAACGCGTACGTCACCAAGCCGATCGACCTGGACGACTTCAACGACGTCGTGCACCGCATCGACGAGTTCTTCGGCCGGGTCGTGGTGCTGCCCAAGCGCGCCTGACGCCCGCCGGCCCGACCGTCGCCCGCACGGCGCGAGGCGGGTCGGACCGGCGAGTGCGCGGGTCAGGTCAGCGCCGCCACGATGGTGGCGGCCCGCTCCTCGTGCTGCGCGTACGCGTACGGGTAGGCGGAGATCTGGACGGCCTGGGCGGCCATCGTCAGGCTCATCTGCTGCCAGCCCGGCACCTTCAGCAGCGCCTCGTAGAAGGCGCGCGAGGCGTACGCGGGCCGCATCAGGTCGCGTACGCTGCCCCAGCCGCTGCTGGGCCGCTGCTGGAAGAGCCCGACCGAGTCGTGGTCCCAGCCGATCGCCTGGTGCGGGTAGTTCTGCGACTCGGGCAGCACGCCGCTGGCGTAGTTGAGCAGCGTGCTCTCCTGCATGGCGGTGGCGACGGCGACGACGAGGCCCTGGCGCGGGATGTCGAGGTCCTCGCCGACCTCCACGATCACCTTGGCGTTGTCCATCTGCGCCTGGGTCAGTCCGGCGACCGGCCGGGGCCGGGCCGGCGGGGCCAGCGTCGTCTTCTTCGGCTTGGGGGAGGTCGTCTTCTTCGGCGTCGGCGAGGCGCTCGGTGACGCGCTGGGGCTCGGGCTGGTCGGCGTGGGCGAGGGGCTGCGGTCGAAGGAGCGGGAGGCGGGGTCGTCCTCGGCGGCCAGGGCGCGCTCGGCCACCGACTCGGCGACCTGGGCCCGGGGGGCCTCGTCGTCGTCCCGGTTCGCCGTCGCCACCGCCGCCGCGCCGAGGCAGCAGGTCACGCCGGTGGCGAGGGCCACCCGGACCGGGGTGGAGGCCAGCAGGGAGCGGACGCCACGACGGGGGCCCGTCAGGCGACGGTGTCGCCCTATCATCCTTTCGGATGATGCTCCGTCGGTCGTACGGCTCGCCGGTCGCTCGGGGTTCGGCTTCTGGTCGATCGGGTCGTCGGGATGCACCCGCCGAGGCTAGAAAGCTCGCGGCCCGCTGCCATCAGCCCGCTTGGTGGCATGCGTCACAATTTGTGGTTGTCCACCGGTCAATGCCGCACGCTTCATCGGATAGCGGATGCACCTCAGCTATCCGTCGTTCCCGCCATGCCGGATTTGTTAGCGCGAACCGGACGAAATTGCGAAGTCATCGCCGTCGATCGGTCGAGGGTGGCCCATCGTCCGTTCGGTGGACCGTCGCATCGATCCACCGGGCCGTCACCGGCCCGCCCGGTCGGCCCCCCGGTCCCCACCCGCCCCACCGGCCCCACGGATGTGCCGTGATGCGGCGTTCAGACGGGTCAGTGCCGGCCGTTCTCGGCCGGGGTGACCGTCAGCCGGTGCCGGCCGCCGTCGGCGCTGGAGAACGGCCACAGCCGGTCGGCCTGCTCCACCAGCTCGCTGAGCTGCTGGCGGGTCAGCCCCACCGACGAGATCGAGGCGTGCACGTCCGCCCGGTACCGGCCGTCGTCGTCGCGACCGAGGCTGGCCTCCGCGCGTACCTGCACGGTGTGTGCCTCGTCGGTGATCCCGCCGGCCGCCTCGACCGCCGCGTGATGCAGGCAGGAGGCGAAGGCGGCGGCGAGCAACTGCGACGGGGTGAGCCCGCTGCAGTGCGCCGCCAACGGAGAGGCGAGGCCGGTGGAGAGCGCCTCGTCGTCGGTGTGGATGTGGCCACCCTCGGCGGTGGCCGTGGCAACCTCGTTCAGCCAGGAACTCATCGCGTTCCTCCCGTCGCTCCCCGCCCGGCTACCCGACCCCGAACGGGTGAAACTCACCGCGGATGCCGGCTCCACTGCACGCGCGGAGCGGCCTCGGTGACCTCGGCCGCCGCCCGCTCCGTCCACGGGCTGACCGGCGGGCGCTGACGGGGCAGCAGGGGTAGCTGCATCGGCACGTACACCCGGGCGTCCACCGCCTCGCCCAGTAGCAGGGCGGTGACCAGGCTGGTCGGCCGCCGGGCGGGATCGTCGGAGAGGCAGCGCCGGCACAGGTCGGCCACCTCGGCGGGCAACCCCGGGACCTCGGGCAGGGGGCGCGGTGGCTGCCGTCCGTGCGGCCCGAGCAACTGGGTGACGCTGTCCGCCGAGTACGGCAGCCGCCCGGCCAGGCAGCAGTAGAGCAGCACGCCGAGGGCGTACATGTCGGCCGCCGGGGTGACCGGCGCCCGGCGCAGTTGCTCGGGGGCGAGGTACGCGGGCGTCCCGACCACCACGCCGTCGGGCGCGGTGTCGGCGGTGCCGGTCGGGGTGGCGATGCCGAAGTCGAGCACCTTCACCCCCGACGGGGTGAGCATCACGTTCGCCGGTTTCACGTCCCGGTGCACGATGCCGTGCGCGTGGGCGGCGGCCAGCGCCGCACTCACCTCGGCGCAGACCCGGACGGCTATCTGCCAGTCCAGCGGCCCGGCGCGCAGGTGCGCGGCGAGCGTCATCCCCTCGGCCAGCTCCATCACGATGTACGGCTGCTCGCGCCCGGGCAGGCCGGCGCAGGTGCCGAAGTCGTGCACGCTCGCGACGTTGGGATGCACCAGCCGGGCCGCCGACCGGGCCTCGGCGCGGATGCGCTCCACCGAGGCGTCACCGTCCGGCTGGCCCGGCGACACCAGCTTCACCGCCACCGGCCGGTCGAGCACCGTGTCGTGGGCCCGCCAGACCTCGGACATCCCGCCGACGCCGATGCGCTGTTCGAGCCGGTATCGCCCGTCCAGCGTCCGCATGGACCGCTCCTCGCCCTCGTGCCGCCACACCGTGCTGCACCTGACTGCACGGCGTCCGGCACGGTACCCCGTCGTTGATCAGGGCAAACCGGCCTCCGGCGGCGGCCGGTGCGTTAGCGTGCGAGCCGGGACGGCGACGAACCGGACGAGCGGAGAGCGGAGCACACGATGAGCGAGGTGACCGTACGTTTCGTCGGCGGCCCGGCCGACGATCTGGTCCGGGCGTTGCCGGCCGGCCCCGACGGGGCGCCGCCCCGGCTGTGGGTGCTGCGCCGGCCGGAGTCCGCACCGGACCCCGCCGCCGACCATCTCTACGCGCGGCAGCGGCCCGACGGCACGGGGGGCTGGACGATGCGCTTCGTCCGGACCGACCCGGTCGGCGTGACCGAGTGACCGGACCCGCGCGCGGGGGACACACACAGCCGGCACACAGCCACCGCACAAGCGGAGCGCAGTCCGTCGGCTCACGATGGGAACCATGATGAGCGAGGGAGCGGTCGGGTCGGGGCGCGTCGAGTTGCGCCGGCCCGACGGCGAACCGGTCCGGGTCCTCGTCGTCGACGACGAACCGACCCTGACCGACCTGCTGTCGATGGCCCTGCGCTACGAGGGCTGGCAGGTCCGTACCGCCGGGGACGGTACGGCGGCGGTCCGCGCCGCCCGGCAGTTCCGGCCCGACGCGGTGGTGCTCGACGTGATGCTCCCGGACCTCGACGGCTTCCAGGTGCTGCGCCGGCTGCGCGAGGAGAGCGCCACCCTGCCGGTGCTGTTCCTGACCGCCCGGGACGCGGTCGAGGAGCGCATCGCCGGGCTGACCGTGGGCGGCGACGACTACGTGACCAAGCCGTTCAGCCTGGAGGAGGTGATCGCCCGGCTCCGGGCGCTGCTGCGCCGCTCCGGCTTCGCGGTCGCCGCCCGGCCCGACGCGGTGCTCACCGTCGGCGGCCTCACGCTGGACGAGGACAGCCACGAGGTACGCCGGGACGGGCAGTTGGTCACGCTCACCGCCACCGAGTTCGAGCTGCTGCGCTACCTGATGCGCAATCCGCGCCGGGTGCTGAGCAAGGCGCAGATCCTCGACCGGGTGTGGAACTACGACTTCGGCGGCCAGGCCAACGTGGTCGAGCTGTACATCTCGTACCTGCGCAAGAAGATCGACGCCGGTCGCCCGCCGATGATCCACACTTTGCGTGGAGCCGGGTACCTGCTCAAGCCGGCGGAGTGAGGATGCTGCGGCGCTGGCTGGCCGGCTGGTCGCTGCGTACCCGCCTGGTGGTCACGCTGGTCGCCCTGCTCGCCGTGGTCAGCATGGCCATCGGCGGGCTGACCACGGTGGCGCTGCGGCAGTTCCTGATCTCCCGGCTGGACCAGCAGTTGCAGTCCATGCCCGGCGGTCGTCCCGGCGTGCCGTGGGAGCCCGTGCCGGGCGGCGGGCCGTGGAACGGGGACGTGCGGGTCCCGCGCGGCTTCCCGTCCGGCACGATCAGCGCGCGGATCGTCGACGGCCAGGTCACCGAGGCGTGGACGCTCGTCGGCCGTCAGGAGCAGGAGGTGCCGGTCACGGAGGTGTCGGCGCTGGCCCGGGTACCCACCGACGGTCGCCCGCGCAGCGTCGACCTGGGCGAGCGGGGCGGCTACCGGCTGGTGGCCCGCCCGTCGGCCACCGGAACCGCCCGGGTGCTCGCGGTGCCGCTGTCCGGGGTGCGCGAGACCGTGTGGTGGATGGTGGCCGCGCAGGCCGGCGTCACCGCGGCCGGGGTGCTGGTCGCCGGCACCGCCGGGGCGCTGATCGTGCGGGCCACGCTGCGGCCCCTGCGTCGGGTCGCCGCCACCGCCGCGCACGTCAGCGAACTGCCGCTGGACCGGGGCGAGGTGGCCCTCTCCGAACGGGTGCCGGTCGCCGACACCGACCCGCGAACCGAGGTCGGTCAGGTCGGGTCCGCGCTCAACCGGATGCTCGGGCACGTCGCCGCCGCGCTCGCCGCCCGCCAGGCCAGCGAGACCCGGGTACGCCAGTTCGTCGCCGACGCCAGCCACGAGTTGCGCACCCCGCTGGCCGCGATCCGCGGGTACGCGGAGGTAGCCCGCCGGGGTCGCGACCGGGTCCCGCCCGACGTGGCCCACGCACTGCGCCGCGTCGAGTCGGAGAGCACCCGGATGACCCGGCTCGTGGAGGACCTGCTGCTGCTGGCCCGGCTCGACTCCGGCCGACCGCTGGCCGTCGAACCGGTCGACCTCACCGCACTCGTGGTGGACGCGGTCAGCGACGCGCACGTGGCCGGTCCGGAGCACCGCTGGCAGCTCGACCTGCCCGACACCGTGGTCCGGGTGCCCGGCGACCCGGCCCGGCTGCACCAGGTGCTGGCGAACCTGCTGACCAACGCGCGGGTGCACACGCCGCCCGGCAGCACCGTCACCACCGGGCTGCGGCTGGCCGACGGCGTGGCCGAACTGCGCGTCGCCGACGACGGGCCGGGCGTGCCGCCCGAACTGCGGCCGGAGGTGTTCGAGCGGTTCGCCCGAGGCGACAGCTCCCGCTCCCGCGCGCACGGCAGCACCGGACTCGGCCTGGCCATCGTCGCCGCCGTCGTGGAGGCGCACCACGGCACCGTCACCCTGGACACCCGCCCCGGCGAGACCGTCTTCACCGTCCGTCTCCCACGCATGTAAGGAAGGGCACCTTCCTAACGCCTCGTGCATAGCAGGGGTCCCCTCCTTTCATCGGTGCGCCGATCTCACCGGTGCGCCGATTCGGGTGTTGTGCCCGACAGACAGCGGCAGTCCGCGTACGGTGGCAGGAGTCCGGCAAAACGCACCAAACGTGAGTTTGATGTCGGACGGGAACACCGAAGAAGACGGCGAGGGGAAGGAGCGGTCGGTGGACCACCTGGCCTACCTGGACGCGGGATCCGGCAGCCTGATCGTGCAGGCGGTGGTCGGCGGCGTCGCCGGCGTCGCGGTGGCGGCCAAACTGTACTGGCGCAGACTCGTCGACCGGTTCCGCCGCCAGCCCACCGACCAGAACTGACCCGCCCGCCATGGCGATCCCCGACCTCGGCCGGTCCACCCGACCGATCTCGTCCGGCGTCGAGCTGCGGGCCGAACCCGGCTCCTTCCGCGACCCGGCCAACCGGGTCTTCCACGCCGGGAACGACGTGCTGCGGGCACTCGACGAGACCGCCGCCCAGCACTGGCGGGAGCTCGCGGGCAGCACCTTCTTCCCGCCCCTGCTCGCCGCCGGCAAGGTCTGCGGCACCGAGGAACTCCCGGCGGGCGCGCAGGTGCCACCCGCCGCGACACCGGTCGGCGTCGACCCGACCGGCGTAGGACACCCGGCGTGGGCGGCGGTGTTGCGGCACGAGCGCATCCCGTTCGTCTCCCACCCGTACGAGTGGTCCTTCGCGATGCTGCGCGACGCGGCCCTGCTGCACCTCGAGATCCTCCGCGCGGCCCTGCCGGCCGGGTTCACCACCAAGGACGGCTCGGCGTACAACCTCCAGTGGCGCGGCGTGGAACCGGTCTTCATCGACGTCGGCTCGTTCGCCCCGCTGCGCGACGGCGAACCGTGGGCCGGTTACCGGCAGTTCTGCCAGACGCTGCTCTATCCGCTGATGCTCGGCGCCCACCTGGGGCTGGACTTCCGGCCCTGGCTGCGGGCCCGGATCGACGGCATCGAACCGGAGCAGATGGCCCCGCTGTTCCGGGGCGTACGGCGGCTGCTGCCGGGCGTACCGACCCACGTGCACCTGCACGGCAGCGTGCAGCGCCGCAGCGCCGCCACCAGCACTGCGGACGTCCGAGCCCAGTTGCGGGCCGCCGGCTACAGCCGGGAGCTGGCCCTGGCCACCGTCCGGGGCATCGAGAAGCTGGTCCGCCGCCTCGACCACCGGCCCACCGCCACCCACTGGGTGGACTACCAGCGCACCTGCGGCTACTCCGGCGACGACCGGGCCGTCAAGGAACGGTTCGTCACCGCCGCGTTGACCTGCGCCGCCCGGCCGCGCCTGGTGCTCGACCTGGGCGCCAACGACGGCCGGTACGCCCGCCTCGCGGCCCGGCACGCCGACTACGTCGTCGCCGTCGAACAGGACCCGGCGGTGCTCGACCGGCTCTACCGCACGCTGCGCGACGAGGGGGAGCGGCGCGTCCTGCCGCTGGTGATGGACCTCGCCGACCCGTCACCCGGCGGTGGGTGGCGCGGCGTGGAGCGGGCCTCGTTCGCCGCCCGCGCCGACGCGGACACCGTGCTCGCCCTGGCCCTGGTGCACCACCTGGCCATCGGACGCAACGTGCCGCTGCCCGAGGTGGTCTCCTGCCTGGCCGGGTACGTCGCCCGGGGCGGCCGACTGGTGGTGGAGTTCGTGCACCCCGACGACCCGATGGCCGCCCGGCTGCTGGCGAACAAGCCCGACGGTCTCTTCCCCGACTACCGGCGGGACGCCTTCGAGGCGCTGCTCGCCGCGCACGGCACCGTCACCGACCGCCTGGAACTGCCCTCGGGCACCCGCACCCTGTACCGGGTGGCCCTGGGTGGCTGACCGACCCACCGACGCGACCGACTCCACCGCGACCGGCGCTGACGGTGTCGGCGCCGAGGCGGGGACCGGGGCTGCCGGCATCGACGCCGCCGGGACCGGGGCCGACGCTGCCGGGGCCGGGAGGGCGGGCCGCCGGTGGGGCGGGTGGTCGTGGGGCTGGGGCGGCTGGCGGGCCGAGGGCGCTCGGCTGCTGGAGGTCACCGCACTGGTCGGGTTGGCGCTCACCCAGCCACTGCTGGACATCCTCGGCCGCAGTCCGGACTTCTTCTTGTTCCACCGGGCCGACCGGGGCGAGATCCTGCTGCTGGTCGCCCTCGTCGCGATGGTGCCCACCGTCGCGCTCGGGCTGCTCGGCCTGCTGACCGGGGTGGCCGGTCGGCTCACCCGGGCGGCCACGCACACGCTCCTGGTCGGCCTGCTGGTCGGCGCGCTGGCGGTGCAGGTGGGCCGGCACGGCACGCCGCTGCGGGGCGTACCGCTGCTGCTGGTGGCGGCGGTGGCCGGGGCCGCAGCGGCGCTCGTCCACCGACGGTGGCGGACTCCGGGGCGGGTGCTGCGGGTGGCCGCCGTGGGTCCGCTGATCTTCGTCGGGCTGTTCGTGTTCGCCTCGCCGACCGGGCCGGTGGTGCTGCCCCGGGGCGACGGCGGCGCGGCCGGTACGGCCACCGGGGACCGGCACCCGCCGGTGGTCATGCTGGTGCTGGACGAGTTGCCGCTGGTGTCGCTGCTCGACGCCAACGGCGGCATCGACGCGGCCCGCTTCCCGCACTTCGCCGAGCTGGCCGCCGCGTCCACCTGGTACCGCAACTCGACCGGGGTCAGCGGCTGGACGCCGTACGCGCTGCCGGCCATGCTGACCGGCCGCTACCCGGCCCAGCCGTACGCCCCGCACTACTCGCACTACCCGGACAACCTCTTCACCGCCTTCGGTGGCCTGTACGACATCCGGGCCGAGGAGAGCATCACCCGGCTCTGCCCGCCCAGCCGCTGCGAGCAGCCGGTCACCCCGGAACAGGGGATCGGGGTGCTGGTGCGGGAGACCGGCCGGCTCGCGCGGCAGATCACCGCACCGCAGGACAGCCGGATCGACCCGGAGGACTCGTACCGGGAGCGCACCGCCGAGGAGGCGGGCATCGACGCCGCCGAGCCGGTGCCGAGCGACCCGAAGTTCCGCTGGGACAGCCTGAACGTCAACCAACCGGCCCGGTTCACCAGCTTCCTCAACGGACTGACCCCGTCGGACCGGCCCACGCTGCACTTCCTGCACCTGCTGATGCCGCACAGCCCGTGGGCGTACCTGCCGTCCGGCGCCCGGTACGAGGCGCCCGAGGACTTCCCGTACGAGGGACACGGGTGGGTGGACCTGGCCCGGCAGCGGCACCTGGCACAGCTCGGCTACACCGACCGGCTGATCGGCGAGACCATCCGTACGCTGCGCGCCACCGGGCTGTGGGACCGGGCGCTGGTGGTGGTCACCGCCGACCACGGCGTCAGCTTCACCGAGGGGGTGCAGGGCCGGGGCGAGGACGCGATCCGTGCCGCACCCGAGCAGGTCGCCTGGGTGCCGACGTTCGTCCGGACACCCGGGCAGCGCGCCGGACGGGTGGACGACCGCAACTGGGAACACGTGGACCTGCTGCCGACCATCGCCGACGAGGCGGCCATCCGGCTGCCGTGGCGGGTCGACGGGCGTTCGGCCCGCCAGTCGCCGCGTACCGATCCGGGCAAGGTCTTCTACGACCGGCCGTCGCAGCCCATCGCGATCTCCGGTGGCGTGCCCGCCGCTCTGCCGTCGCCGAAACCGCATCCGCTTCTCGGCACCACCGTGGGCGACGCGCCGCCGGGCGGCAGCGCCGTCGTCGGTGGGCGGAACGCGTTCCGGGCCGTCGACCCGGACGACGGCCGACTGCCGGCGATGGTCTGGGGAACGGTGCCCGACCAGGTCGCCGACGGCACCTCGCTGGCGGTGGCGGTCAACGGGGTGGTCGCGGCCGTGGTGCCGGTGGTGGCCCCGGATCCGGGCGGTCGCCGCTTCGCCGCACTGCTCGCCGACGACCGGCTGTTCCGCCCCGGCGCCAACCAGCTCGACCTGTACCTGGTCGACGCCGCCGGTGACCTGCGCCGGCTCGCCGTCACCTGACGTCGGCCCCCGCACACGGCCGGGACACGGCTCGGACATCGCCTGGACGCGACCCGCCCGTCGCCCGTCGCGCGGCGTGTGACTGAGCGCTCGGACAGTTCCGCACCCGTCGCGTGCCGATACTCCTCGTGCTTCCTTCGTGCCTGTACGTCCTCGTCGTCGGGGTTTCCCAGCGCTGTGGTCGGGAATCGGGTGACGCATACCTCACCGCCGAACCACGGCAGGCGGTGTCGCCGCAACCGCAATTACGGTAGAAGCGAAGGCAATTCAACGTAGATCTGCCGGCGAAGCGAGGAACCACATGACGGAAGTCAAGCTCGATCACCCCGGCGGGCAGCTGTCGATGCCGGTACATTCCGCGGTCGAGGGCCCCGCCGGGGTCGGCGTGGGCAAGCTGCTGAAGGAAACCGGGATGACGACCTACGATCCCGGTTTCGTCAATACCGCCGCTTGTTCGTCCGCGATCACCTATATCGACGGCGATGCAGGCATCCTGCGCTACCGTGGCTACCCCATCGAGCAGTTGGCCGAGAAGAGCTCCTTCCTGGAGGTCTCCTACCTCCTGATCTACGGTGAGCTGCCGTCCACCGAGCAGCTCGCCGAGTTCACCGAGCGCATCCGGCGGCACTCGCTGCTGCACGAGGAGATGCGTCGGTTCTTCGACGGGTTCCCCCGGGACGCGCACCCGATGGCCGTGCTCTCCTCGGCCGTCAGCGCCATCTCCACCTTCTACCAGGACAGCCTGGACCCGTTCGACGCCGAGCACGTGGAGATGTCCACGGTCCGGCTGATGGCGAAGGTGCCCACCATCGCCTCGTACGCCTACAAGAAGTCGATCGGGCAGCCGCTGCTGTACCCGGACAACTCGCTGGGCTACGTGGAGAACTTCCTGCGGATGACGTTCGGCGTGCCGGCGGAGCCGTACGAGGTCGACCCGGTGATGGCCCGCGTGCTGGACATGCTGTTCATCCTGCACGCCGACCACGAGCAGAACTGCTCCACGTCGACCGTGCGGCTGGTCGGCTCCAGCAACGCCAACCTCTTCGCCTCGGTTTCGGCCGGCGTGAACGCGCTGTTCGGCCCGCTGCACGGCGGCGCCAACCAGGCCGTGCTGGAGATGCTGGAGCGGATCCAGGCCGAGGGCGGTGACGTGCAGTCCTTCGTCCGCAAGGTCAAGGACAAGCAGGACGGCGTCAAGCTGATGGGCTTCGGCCACCGGGTCTACAAGAACTACGACCCGAGGGCCGCGATCGTCAAGAAGGCGGCGCAGGACGTGCTCGGCCGGATGGCCAAGCCGGACCCGCTGCTGGACATCGCCGTGCAACTGGAGGAGATCGCGCTCGCCGACGACTTCTTCGTCGACCGCCGGCTCTACCCGAACGTGGACTTCTACACCGGGCTCATCTACAAGGCGATGGGTTTCCCGACCAAGATGTTCACGGTGCTGTTCGCCCTGGGCCGGCTGCCGGGCTGGATCGCGCAGTGGCGCGAGATGATCAACGACCCGGAGACCAAGATCGGCCGCCCCCGGCAGGTCTACACCGGTGCCACGGAGCGCGACTACCTGCCCTTCGAGAAGCGCTGACCCCGCAAGGAAGGGCCCCCTACTAACGCCTCGCGCATAGCAGGGGTCCCTTCCTCTCACAGCGACACGACGGCCGCCGCCCCCGGGTTCCGGGGATCGGCGGCCGTCGTGCGTCCGCGAGGAGGGGGTTGGCCCCACGGACGATCAGTGCGCCGGATGGCCGTCGTCGTCCTCGCCCGCGGTGGTGGGCAGCGAGCCGAGGACCCGGTTGATGACATGGATCCGGGCGCCGGCGGCCTGGTAGTCGGCGCAGACGGTCTGCGCCTCGTCACCGAACCGGGCGGCCTCGCCCTGCCCGGTGACGCTCAGTTCGGTGTCGGCGAGGGTCCGTACCGTGCCGGCGGCCACCAGATCGGAGACCGACATCGGCCCGGTCACCACGTGTTCGCGCAGCAGGTCCCGCAGGTCGTCGACGTCGTGCAGCAGCAACTCGTCGAGGTTGGTCCGGGAGAACTTCGCCGAGAAGGCGTCGTCGGTGGGGGCCAGCACGGTCACCCCGGCCAGCTCGCCGCCCAGCCCGGTGGCCCGGACCGCCGCCTCGAAGGTGGTCAGCACGGGGATCCACTGGAGGGCCTGGTCGGCGGGCTGGCCCACCAGCGAGCCCGGGTTGCCCGGTTCGGTGCCCGCCGGCAGTTGCTCGCAGAGCGGGCCGGTCACGGCGACGGCGACCGGCGTCGCGGCGTCCGCCGCGTCGGCGGCGCGATCCGTGCCGCCGGTGCAGCCGGCGACCGCGAGCAGCGTGGCCAGGGCCGCACCGGCGACCGGGACCGCGCGCCGTCGGGCCCGGCGCGGGTCCGTCGTGGTGGGCCTGAGGGTGTCGGTCACGGTTGTCTCCACGGGGTTGGGCGAGAGGTGGGTACCGGCAGGCCGGGCGCGGATCCGGCCTGCCGGTACGTCGGTCGGTCGAGGTTCAGCAGGTCACAGGCGTGTGCACTGGCTGGACTTCGGACCGCTCACCGAGTTGACGACCTCCAGGTTGACCGGCGCGGCGGTGTTGCCGGAGCAGGACAGCGGGCCGTTCACGGTGTTGCCGGCGACCAGCGGAGCGTCACCGGTGTTGTTGACCACGTTGACCGGGCCGTTGGTGCGGTTGCCGATCAGGACCACCGGGCCACGGACGCCGGTGGCGTTCACCGGGCCGTGAACCGTGCTGGCGGTCAGCACGAACCCGGCCGCGCCGCTGGCGTCCACCGGCCCGTTGATCGAGCTGCCGTTGACGATCAGCGCGGCACCCGGCTGGACCTTGATCGGGCCACGGATGGTGGCGTCGGCGAGGCACGTCACCCCCGAGACGGTCAGCGGACCGTTGCGGGTACCGGTCACGGTGGCGGCGATCCGCTCGCCGGCGACCAGGCCCTCGACGGCCTGCTCGTCGAGCAGCAGCGGCACCAGGCCCCGCTCCGGCTGGGACAGCGGGACGACGTACCCGTCGGCGACCTTGATCACCTTCCAGCCGTGCGCGGCGAGACGCTGGGCCACGGTGGTCTGCCGACCGGCGGGACCGTCGGTCCGGGCGCCGTTGTACTGCGCCTCCGTGAGCTTGTACGCGCACGGCGCCTGCTCCAGGATCCGAGCCGGCGTGGGGGCGTCGACCGGCGGCGGGGTGTCACCCGGGTGCGGCGCGGGGTAGGCCTCGATCGGGCGGGAACCGCGGAAGACGATCCGGCCGGTGTTCGCCGACTGGAACTTGATCGCCTCGGCCCGGGCACTGCTGAGGTTGGTGGCACTGGCCTGGTGGTACGCGAGGAACTGGTTGAACGTCCACAGCGCCGAGTAGGTCTTGCGGCGGCGGTTGTTGGCCGTGTTGGTCTCGTCCGGCCGGGTCGGGCCGCCGGAGCTGCGCAGCTCCAGCAGGGAGTTGACCACGTTCTTCAGACCCAGCGTGTTCCGGAGGATGGTCTCCTCACCCAGGCCGACGCTGGCCCCGGTGCAGCCGTACGGGCAGGCCCACCAGCCGTCCTTGGCGCCCTGGGTGTACATGTGACCCTCGATCATGTTCTGCGACTCGTCGAAGATCCCCTGCGCCACGTTGGCGTGCCGCGGCGGCAGCATCGGCAGGTCACCGGTGTTGGCGTTGCCGTACTCGTGACCGTCGTAGCTGGCGATCGGGCGGTAGTCGCGGATCATCTCCACGAAGGTCTGCGTCTCCGGCTGGCGGATCAGCGAGTAGTCCCGGTTCAGGTCCTGACCGGTGGAGTTGCCCCGGCTGTTGGCGGCCCGACCGTCGCCGTTGATGGTCGGCAGGATCAGCACGGTGGTCTTCGACAGCCGGTCGAGGGTGGCCGGGTCGTCGGTGAAGGCGAGCTGGCGGGCCATGATGAAGCACGCCTCGCGGTCGCCCGGCTCGTTGCCGTGCACGTTGCAGTTGAGCAGCAGCGGGTTCGTCGCGGCCACGGCCGCCGGGGTCGCCGGGGGGGTGGGGTAGCCGATGACGAACATGTTGATCGGCCGGTTGTTGATGGTGCGGCCGAGCTCCACGACGCGTACCCGCTCGCTCAGCTCGTCGATGGTCGCCGTGTAGGCGTACTCGTTGACGTCGCTGGTGTACTGCGCGCCGAGGGTGTTCTCCCACTGCGTACGCAGGTTCTGGCCGGCGACGTTCGGGTCGCCCCAGTGCGCCTTGGTGGTGCCGTTGACGGCCGCCGAGTACGGCTGCGCCTCGGTGCCGAAGCGGGCGCGTACCCGCCACTGGAACCGGTTGCCCGGCACGAAGCCGGCGTCGGCGAAGGTGGGCTCCGAGTTGTTGACCTGACGGTTCGGCCGCCAGACACCGACGATCACGCCGTTACCGGAGGCGGTGCCGTCCTCGGCGAGGGCGGTCCGCTCGATCTGGTAGTCGGTGGCGCCGTCGACGTGCGTCCAGGCCAGCGTGGCGTACCCGTCGCCCTGGACGACCGTCAGGCCCTGGACCTGGTTCGGCTCCGCCTGGGCCAGCGCGGTGGTGGGCTGCCCGAGCGCCGGGGCCGGCTGGGCGGTCGCCGCGAGCACGGCGACGAGAAGTGTGGAGAAGACACCGACCGTTGTCCGTCTGTATCTCAAGGGGGGTTCTCCAAACAGGAGGGAGGGCTGGATACCGACAGCACACCCGCAGACGGCCGACTTCGGGGCTGCGAGCAGGGATTCTTGAGGATGCCTTGAGGTTCGTCCGAACCCGGACCTGAGTCGACGCTCAGTCCGCCCGGAGGCGATAACCGACTCCGCGTACGGTTTCGACCAGTCCGGCGTCGTCGAGCTTGGCGCGCAGCGCCGCCACGTGGACGTCGAGGTTGTGCCGGGTCGCCCAGGTGGTCTGCCAGACCTCCAACTGCAACCGGTCCCGGGGCACCACGGTGCCCGGCTGCCGGGCCAGCGCCAGCAGCAGGTCGAACTCCTTGCGGGACAGGCCGACCTCCCGGTCGGCCACCCACACCCGCCGGGCGTCCACGTCGATGCGCAGTGTGCCGACCTGCACCAGCGTCGCCGGCCGGGCGGTACGCGTGGTCCGCCGCATCACCGCCTCGATCCGGGCCTGCAACTCGACCATCGAGAACGGCTTCACCACGTAGTCGTCGGCCCCGGCCCGCAGCCCGGCCACCCGGTCGCGCTCCTCGGCGCGCGCCGTCACGGCGATGATCGCGACCCCCTCGTTGTGCTGGCGGATCCGCCGGCACACCTCCAGACCGTCGCGGTCCGGCAGGTTCATGTCGAGCAGGATGAGGTCCACCGGCTCCGCCTCGACCGCCTCGGCGGCCGTCAGTGCCTGCACGACCTCGTGCCCCCGCCGCCGCAGTGCCGCGGAGAGACCCGCCGACACACGGAGGTCGTCTTCCACCAGGAGCACCCGCACGCACATCCTCCTCGGCCTCGCGGAGGCCGCAGCCTTCCCGAATCCTTGCGAGTCTGTCGGATGTTAAGCAGTGGTGACCAGTGCGGATACAAGATCGTAACGACAAAAACCTCTGGCCGAACGGGTCTGGCCGCCGCTCGACGCAGGCCGACACGCACCCGTTTCGTCCGGCTTGGAAGGATTTGTCATCCGCGCGTCGCTGCCAGGTCTGTGCGCTGGGGGCGGCTCGCCGTCGCGGTGGTCGACCACCCTCGACGCCTGTCGAGCTGACCCGTCCGTGCGTTCGCGGCCAGGATCGAGCATCCGGGCGGCGCGCGTTCGCGGCCTGGGTCGAGCATCCGGGCGGCGCGCGTTCGCGGCCTGGGTCGAGCATCCGGGCGGCGCGCGTTCGCGGCCTGGGTCGAGCATCCGGGCGGCGCGCGTTCG
>NZ_JBITKM010000007.1:0-57591 GCF_044461025.1 Micromonospora sp. NPDC049900 | reverse complement strand
GCGGCCTGGGTCGAGCATCCGGGCGGCCTCCGTTCGCGGCCTGGGTCGAGCATCCGGGCGGCCTCCGTTCGCGGCCTGGGTCGAGCATCCGGGCGGCCTCCGTTCGCGGCCAGGGTCGAGCATCCGTCGGCCTCGTCCACCAGCCGGTCGAGCGGACCTGCACGGCGTCGGCGATCCGTTCTCGCCGTCAGCTCGACAGGCGCGGCGAAGGAGTACCTCTTCCGCCGCCACCGACCGCCGGGCCGGCCACGTCCGGGTCGGTGGCGGCATCTGCGGCGGTCGCATCACCCGGACAGCGCCCGCGCTGCCCTCCCGCCACGCTGCCCTCCCGCCACGCTGCCCTCCCGCCACGCTGCCCTCCCGCCACGCGGCCCGAACGGTGCCGGCCGGAAACGGTGACGGCCCTGGCGCCCGCGTGCGGCGGGAGCCAGGGCCGTGTCGTGCGACGGCGCCGGTGTGGGTCAGCGCAGGCCGGCGGCGGCCAGCAGGTTGCCGTCCGGGACCACGGGACGCGACCGCCCGTGCGCCATGAGCTGCGCGGCGCGTTCGGCGGCGACGTTCGGGGCCTGGGCGATGGCCGCCGCGTACGCCGAGCCGGTACGGCTGGCGATGGCCGCCCAGCCGTACTGCTCGTGCACCATGGCACGGGCGCGACGGGCCAGCGTCCGGGCCCGCTCGCGGTCGGAGAGCACCGCGTGCACCGCGTCGGTCAGCGCGTCCGGGTCGTGCGGCCGGAAGGTCATGCCGGTGACGCCCGGCTCGACGATCTCGGCGAGCCCACCGGTCTCGGCGACCGCGAGCGGGGCACCGGCGGCGGCACCCTCCAGCGCCACCATGCCGAACGGCTCGTAGATGCTGGGCACCGCGAAGCAGTCGGAGGCGGCCATCACGGCCGGCAGGTCGGTGCCGCCGAGGAAGCCCGGCAGGCTGACCATGCCGCCCAGACCGAGCCGGTGCACGTCGGCCTCCAACTCGCCCCGGTACGGCCCGTCACCGACGATCACCGCACGCAGCCCGGGGTGCCGTTCGCGCAGCTTGGGCAGCCCGGCGAGCAGGTGCTGCACGCCCTTCTCGTAGACCAGCCGACCGGCGAAGGTGACCAGCGGGCCGTCCCCGGCGAACCGGGCCCGGGCCTGCGCCACCGCGCTGGCCGAGACCCGCCAGCGATGCGGCTCCACGCCGTTGGGGACCACGTCGACGCGCTCGGTCGGCACCCCGAACAGGGCGCTGACCTCCTCGCGCATGTACCCGGAGCAGACCACCACCCGGGTCGACTCGGTGCTGAGCCAGTGCTCCACGCCGTGGATGGTGCGGTTCATCTCCTCGGGCAGCCAGCCCTGGTGCCGGCCCGCCTCGGTGGCGTGGATGGTGCTCACCAGCGGCAGGTCCAGGTGGTCGCGCAGGGTCATCGCGGCGTGCGCGACCAGCCAGTCGTGGGCGTGGATGACGTCGTAGCCGCCGGAGGAGGCGGCACGCAGCGCGGCCCGGGTCAGCGTGTGGTTGAACGCCATGGTCCAGGCCAGCAGGCTCTCGGTGGCCAGCGGGAAGGCCACCGGGTCCTCGACGGCCCGGACGACCCGGACGCCGTCGACGTACTCCTCCAGCGGAGCGCCCTCGCAGTGACGGGTGACGACGGTGACCTCGTGGCCGGCGGCGGCCAGAGCCACCGAGAGCGCGTGCACGTGCCGGCCGAGGCCGCCCACGAGCACCGGCGGGAACTCCCACGACAACATCAGGATGCGGTGGGTGCGCGGCGGGGTGGCCGGACCGGGCTGGGCCGGGATCTGGGGTCGCGAGGTGAGGGTGGGCCGGTGGAGCCGGTCCGTGGCGGTGGCGGTACGCCCGCCGATCCGCAGGGTCGTCACAGCAGTCTCCGTCCGTGCAGCAGAGAACGCGCCGGCGTCGGTGGCGGCGAGGGGAACAGCGTCGGGGTTCGGGCAGGCGAGAACTTGCCCGGTAACAAGGAAACGGCATGATGGCCGATAACGCACCCCGAGAACGGTCACAGTGACGGACGGCACCGCAAGGGTTCATCTGGCATCAGTCGGCCGGATACCGGGCATTCACCCGATCGGATGGATTGGTGGCGGACCGTGCGGGGCATTACCGCCGCGCGCCTCGGCCGGGCTCCCCCGGACGGGTGCGCTACGGGCGCGGGCGCGCGCCCGTGACACGTGGCCGAAGGAGCGACATGCAGGTCTGGCCGGGCGAGCGGTACCCCCTCGGGGCCACGTACGACGGGATGGGCACCAACTTCGCGATCTTCTCCGAGGTGGCGGACAAGATCGAACTGTGCCTCTTCGACGAGTGGGACGTCGGCCACGAACGTCGGGTCGAGCTGCGCGAGGTGGACGCGTACGTCTGGCACGCGTACATCCCGGGGATCGGGCCCGGCCAGCGGTACGGCTACCGCGTGCACGGCCCGTACGAGCCGGCGAACGGGCTGCGCTGCAACCCGCACAAGCTGCTCATCGACCCGTACGCCAAGGCGATCGACGGGGACGTGCGGTGGGACCCGGCGGTCTACGACTACGAACACGGTGACCCGGACCGGATGAACGTCACCGACTCGGCGCCGTTTATGCCCAAGTCCGTGGTGGTGAACCCGTACTTCGACTGGGGTAACGACGCCCCGCCGCGCATCCCGTACCACCACTCGGTGATCTACGAGGCGCACGTACGCGGGCTGACCATGCGGCTGCCCGGCATCCCCGAGGAGCTGCGCGGCACGTACGCGGGCATCGCCTCACCACCGATGATCGAGCACCTGACCCGGCTCGGCATCACCGCCATCGAGCTGATGCCGGTGCACCAGTTCGTCAACGACCACCGCCTGGCCGACATGGGGCTGCGCAACTACTGGGGCTACAACACCATCGGCTTCTTCGCCCCGCACCACGCCTACTCCGCCCTGGGCCACCTGGGCCAGCAGGTGCAGGAGTTCCGGGGCATGGTCAAGGCGCTGCACGCGGCGGGCATCGAGGTCATCCTCGACGTGGTCTACAACCACACCGCCGAGGGCAACCACCTCGGCCCGGCGCTCAGCTTCAAGGGTGTCGACAACCCCAGCTACTACCGCCTGTCGGAGGAGAATCGGCAGTACTACGTGGACTACACCGGCACCGGCAACAGCCTCAACGTCCGCAACCCGCACTCGCTGCAACTGATCATGGATTCGCTGCGGTACTGGGTCACCGAGATGCACGTGGACGGCTTCCGGTTCGACCTGGCCGCCACCCTGGCCCGGGAGTTCTACGAGGTCGACCGGCTCTCCACCTTCTTCGAGGTGGTGCAACAGGACCCGGTGGTCAGCCGGGTCAAGCTGATCGCCGAGCCGTGGGACGTCGGCCCCGGCGGCTACCAGGTCGGCAACTTCCCGCCGCAGTGGACCGAGTGGAACGGCAAGTACCGCGACACGGTTCGCGACTTCTGGCGCGGCGAGCCGGCCACCCTCGCCGAGTTCGCCTCCCGGATCTCCGGCTCCGCCGACCTCTACCAGGACGACGGCCGCCGTCCCTTCCACAGCATCAACTTCGTCACCTGCCACGACGGTTTCACCCTGGCCGACCTGGTCTCCTACAACGACAAGCACAACGAGGCCAACGGCGAGGACAACCGCGACGGCGAGAGCCACAACCGCTCCTGGAACTGCGGCGTCGAGGGCGACACCGACGACCCGGGCGTGCGCGCGCTGCGCGCCAAGCAGCAACGCAACTTCATCGCCACCCTGCTGCTGTCCCAGGGGGTACCGATGATCGGCCACGGCGACGAACTGGGCCGCACCCAACGGGGCAACAACAACGCCTACTGCCAGGACAGCGAGATCGCCTGGGTCGACTGGGACGCGGTCGACACCGAGCTGCTCGACTTCACCCGCCGGCTGGTCGAGTTCCGGCGGCAGCACCAGGTGTTCCAGCGCCGCCGCTTCTTCACCGGCCTGCCGGTGCACGGTCGCGGGGTCGACGAGCCCCTGCCCGACCTGGCCTGGTACACCCCGGACGGGCGGGAGATGACCGGCGAGGACTGGGGCAACGACTTCGGCCGTTCGGTGGCGCTGTTCGTCAACGGCGAGGGCATCCGGGAACGCGGCCAGTACGGCCAACGCCACCACGACGCCTCGTTCTGGCTCTGCTTCAACGCCCACGACGCGCCACTGGACTTCACCCCGCCGCCGGCCGAGTTCGGCCAGCGCTGGGAGCTGGTGATCAGCACCGCCGAACCCGACCAGGACAAGAGCACCACCGTGGAGACCGGCGCTTCGGTCTGCGTACCGGACCGCTCACTGGTGGTGCTGGAGAGGGTGGCCTGACCATGACCGTGACCCCCGTCGGGGCGACCTACCGGGTGCAGGTGAGCCCGGGGTTCGACCTGGACGCCACCGCCGACCTGGCCGGCTACCTCGCCGCCCTCGGCGTCACCCACCTCTACAGCGCGCCGCTGCTGGCCGCCGCACCGGGCAGCGCGCACGGCTACGACGTCGTCGACCACCGGCAGGTCAACCCGGAGATCGGCGGCGAGCCCGCCCGGCAGCGCCTGCTGCGGGCCCTGCGCACGGCCGGGCTCGGCCTGGTCGTCGACATCGTGCCCAACCACGCCGGAGTCGCCGTACCGGCCGCCAACCCGGCCTGGTGGGACGTGCTGCGCCGGGGACGCGACTCGGCGTACGCCCGCTGGTTCGACATCGACTGGACGCGGGACCGGCTGCTGCTGCCGGTGCTCGCCGACGACCCCGACGCGCTCGCCGACCTCAAGATCGCCGACGGTGAGCTGCGCTACCACGAGCACCGCTTCCCGATCGCCGACGGCACCGGCGACGGCAGCCCCGGCGAGGTGCACGACCGGCAGCACTACGAACTGGTCTCCTGGCGACGCGGCGACACCGAGCTGTCGTACCGCCGGTTCTTCTCGATCGCCGCCCTGGCCGGGCTGCGGGTGGAGGACCCGGAGGTGTTCGCCGCCACCCACGAGCTGATCCTGGCCTGGGCGGCGGCCGGTGAGGTCGACGGCATCCGGGTCGACCACCCCGACGGGCTGCGCGACCCCGGCGGCTACCTGGCCCGGCTGCGCGAGGCCGCCCCGGACGCCTGGCTGGTGGTGGAGAAGATCCTGGAGTACGGCGAGGAACTGCCCTCCTGGCCGGTGGACGGCACCACCGGCTACGACGCCCTCAACGCCGTCGGTGGACTCTTCGTCGACAGCGACGCCGAGGCCGATTTCACCGCCCTGGACACCCGGCTGGTCGGTCGGGCCACCTCCTGGGCCGACCTGACCCACGACACGAAGCTCGGTGCCGCCACCCGGCTGCTCGCCACCGAGTTGACCCGCCTCGCCGCACTCGCGCCCGACGTGGAGCCGGACGCGGCCCGCGCCGCCCTGGCCGAGTTGGCCGCCGCGTTCCCGGTCTACCGGGGCTACCCGCCCGACGGGGCACGGCACCTGGCCAACGCCCGCGCCGAGGCCGGCCGCCGCCGCACCGACCTGACCGGCGCGCTGGACACGGTGACCCGGCGGCTACGCGACCCCGACGACGAACTGGCCCGCCGCTTCCCGCAGTTCACCGGTGCGGTGATGGCCAAAGGCGTCGAGGACACCGCCTACTACCGGTGGACCCGGTTCGTCGCGCTCAACGAGGTCGGCGGCAGCCCCGCCCACTTCGGCACCCTGCCCGGCCGGTTCCACCGCTTCGCCGCCGCCCGGCACGAACGCTGGCCGGCGAGCATGACCACGCTGTCGACCCACGACACCAAACGCGGCGAGGACGTCCGCGCCCGCCTGGCCGTCCTGGCCGAGCTGCCGCGCCGCTGGGCCGAGCAGGTCACCGCCTGGACCTCCGCCGTCCCACTGCCGGACGCCGCGCTGGCCCACCTGCTCTGGCAGACCGTCGTCGGCGCCTGGCCGATCGCGCGCGAGCGGATGCACGCGTACGCCGAGAAGGCCGCCCGGGAGGCCGCCGCCTCGACCGGTTGGACCGACCCCGACCCGGCCTTCGAGCAGGCGATGCACGCCCTGGTCGACGCCATGTACGACGACCCGGCGGTGCACGCATCGATCGCCGCGTTCGCCGCCGAGATCACCCCGGCCGGCTGGGTCAACTCGCTCGGGCAGAAGCTGGTGCAGCTCGCCATGCCCGGAGTGCCCGACACCTACCAGGGCACCGAGCTGTGGGACGACTCCCTGGTCGACCCGGACAACCGCCGCCCGGTCGACTTCGCCGTACGCCGGGAGCTGCTGGCCCGGCTCGACGCCGGCTGGCAGCCGACGGTGGACGAGACCGGCGCGGCCAAGCTGCTCGTGGTCTCCCGCACCCTGCGCCTGCGTCGGGGCCGCCCGGGGCTGTTCGGCGACTACCAGCCGGTCGTCGTGCACGGCCCGGCCGCCCGGCACGCCGTCGCCTTCGACCGGGGCGGCGCGCTCGCCGTCGCCACCCGGCTTCCGCTCGGCCTGGCGGCGGGCGGCGGCTGGCGTGACACCACCCTGTCATTGCCTGTCGACGAGATGTCGTGCCAGTTCACCGGGCGGGTCTACAGTGACGGTCAGGTCCGTCTGGCCGACCTGCTCGCCACCTATCCCGTCGCGCTGCTCACCCCCACCGATGGCACCGGGAAGGCGTCATGACCGAGTTCACCGTCTGGGCACCGGAGGCGTCCCGGGTCCGGCTGCGCCTGCCGGGCGCCGCCGACCACGAGATGCGTGCCGGGCGGGGCGGCTGGTGGCGGGTCGAGGTGCCCGACGCCGGTGACGACTACGCGTTCCTGCTCGACGACGACGACCGGGCGCTGCCCGACCCCCGCTCGCGGTGGCAGCCCGCCGGGGTGCACGGCCCGAGCCGCCGCTACGACCACGCGGCCTTCGACTGGACCGACACCGCCTGGACCGGGCGGCAACTGCCCGGCAGCGTCCTCTACGAACTGCACGTCGGCACGTTCACCCCGGAAGGCACCTTCGACGCCGCGATCGGCAAGCTCGACCACCTGGTCGACCTCGGCGTCGACATGATCGAACTGCTGCCGGTCAACGCCTTCAACGGCGAGCACAACTGGGGGTACGACGGCGTCTGCTGGTTCGCCCCGCACGAACCGTACGGCGGCCCGGACGGACTCAAACGCCTCGTCGACGCCGCCCACGCCAAGGGGTTGGGGGTGATCCTCGACGTCGTCTACAACCATTTCGGGCCCTCCGGGGCCTACGCGCCGATGTTCGCGCCGTACCTCAGCGAGCGGGAGACCCCCTGGGGCCAGGCGGTCAACCTGGACGGCCGGCACTCCGACGGCGTACGCCGCTTCGTCACCGACAGTGTCCTGATGTGGCTGCGCGACTACCACGTCGACGGCCTGCGGCTGGACGCCGTCCACGCGATGCCCGACTCCCGCGCGGTGCACCTGCTGGAGGAGATCGCCGTCGAGGTCGAGTCGCTCTCCGTGCACCTGGGCCGCCCGCTGTCCCTGATCGCCGAGTCCGACCTCAACGACCCCCGGCTGATCAGCCCCCGGGAGGCCGGCGGCTACGGCCTGCACGCCCAGTGGAACGACGACGCCCACCACGCCCTGCACACCCTGCTCACCGGCGAACGGCAGGGCTACTACGGCGACTTCGGCACCATGGAGTGCCTCGCCGAGGTGCTCACCGGCGCGTTCTTCCACACCGGCACCTGGTCCAGCTTCCGCCACCGCCAGCACGGCCGCCCGGTCGACCCGCGTACCCCCGGCCACCGCTTCGTCGCGTACCTGCAGAACCACGACCAGATCGGCAACCGCGCCACCGGCGACCGCCTCTCCGCGACGCTCTCCCCGGCGCTGCTGCGCGTCGGCGCGACGCTCCTGATGACCGCCCCCTTCACGCCGATGCTGTTCATGGGGGAGGAGTGGGCGGCGTCGACGCCGTGGCAGTACTTCACGTCGCACCCGGAGCCCGAGTTGGCGGCTGCCGTGGTGACCGGCCGCCGCAGCGAGTTCGCCGCCCACGGCTGGCCCCCCGGCGACGTGCCCGACCCGCAGGACCGGCAGACCTTCGTCCGCTCCCGGCTCGACTGGTCCGAGCTGGACAAACCCGAACACCGGCAGATGTACGAGTTCCACCGCCGCCTGATCGCGCTGCGCAAGTCCCGCCCCGAACTGTCCGACCCGCACCTGTTCGCCATCGACGTCCGCCACGGCGACCGGTTCCTGGTGATGCGGCGTGGTGGCTGCCTGGTGGCGGCGAACCTGGCGGACAAGCCGCAGCGGGTGACGCTGCCCGGGGTGGCCCGCCGGGTGCTGCTGGCCACGGGGGAGGGCGTCACCGTGCAACGCGACCGCATCGAGCTACCGGCGGAGACGGCAGCGATCGTGGCACTCTGACCGGCCGGTCGTCCTCGGCCACCGGGGCGGGTCGCCGGCTACCAGAAGCGCCACTCGGCGGGATCCTCACGACCCTCCACCAGCCGGATCGAGGCCGCCAGCTTCAGCGCGTCGTCCCGGTCGCCCACCCCGGTGCTGGCAGGTCGGGTCGGGATGTGCAACTCCGCGACACATGATGCGCACCCACCGGGGAGCTGACCCACCCGGTACGTCCCCGCGCTGCCCTTGTTCTTGAAGACGTGTGCGGTGGCGGCCCGGCCTGCCACGGTGACGTCCTCGGTCTCGTTGTCTCTGCGACTCGCCAGACTCTCGGTGCTCAGACCGACCGTGACGGTGTGGGCGAACGGACGTTCGTGAGCGCCCTCGATCTGCGTCATCAGGTACTCGGCGGAGGAACTCGTCGGCCCGTCCTGGCTCCACTGCAGAGTCGTACGTTCGAGCACAGCGCCGTCGGGCAGGCCCGTCACCTCGAAGGGCAGGGGCAGTGGTGTGGTCACCCAGCGAATGCCCTCGGCCACGCGGCGCGTGGTCTCGCCAGGGCGGTCGACACTGGTCACCGTCATCCGGATCCAGGCATCCGGCGCGTACTCCCAGACCAGGATCCGGCTGGTTTCCCACTCGGTCTGGAAGGCGGGACGGCCGTGCACCGGCGCGACCGGATCGCCCGGGACCTTCAGTTCGCCTTCTTCGTCGTACTCCCGGTCGAAGCGGTGGACGTCGGCGCCCCGCGCCGCCATCAGGATCTCGACACGCCAGTCCTCGTCGTCGTCAGAGCGACCGCTGTCCCCAGCAGAATCGAGGTACCCGGACATCGTGATGGTGTGGATGTCCGGCTCGGTCACGTAACTGGCGGCACGGACCGGGCCAGGCAGATGACCGGGGTAGAACATCTGCTGGTCGGGAGCGAACTCGACGGGTGCCGAACGAGGTTGGCCGGTCACCGGGTCCGGCTCCGGCGCGGGTCGGGCGAACCAGACGGCCAGGCCCACTGCCACCGCCACCACGGTCGTCACGGCGACCAGGGGCAGGATCCGACGTCTGCGGCTGCCTGCCGGAGGTGCCCCGGCATCGGAGGCCATCGAGACCTCGACCGGTTCGTACGCGTCGCTCGCCACGGCCTTCCTCCCGCGTCGGTGCGCCCGGCTGCGGCGCGGCCAGGCGAGTCTACGGCCGGCCCGCCGCTGCTGCTGCCCCTGTTGCTGCCCGTGGCTCACCGATGGCACCGGGCGCCCACCGTCGCGGGGCAACCATCGCTCGACAGGGGCCGAGCGCCACACCGCGAGGCGCGAGCGGGGCCACGCGCCGTGCCGCGAGGCGCGAGCGGGGCCCCGTGTGGTGCGGCCGTGCCGTCGTTCGGCTGTCAGCGGCGCGTCGCGAAGATCACGCCGGCCAGGCAGAGCACGCCGCCGAGCAGGGCGAGTGGCGCGGGCACCTCACCCAGCAGCGTCCAGGACAGCAGGACCGTCACCGGCGGGACCAGGTAGGTCGCGGCGGTGGTGCGGCCCGCGGTCCAGTGGGACAGGACGTAGCCCCAGGTGAGGAAGCCGATTGCGGTCGGGAACACGCCGAGGAACAGTACGCCGAGGGTCGCCGGGAGCGGGGCCGCGGTGAACTCCGTGAGCAGCGTGGGCGCGAACGGCAGCAGGGCCGCCGTCCCGGCCAGCGCGCCGAGCCAGGTCACCGTCACCGCGTCCACCCGCGCCAGGAGACGCTTCTGGAGCAGGACGCCGAAGGCATAGAGCACGGCGGAGAGGACCGCCAGCGCGACGCCCACCGGGTCGGCGTGGCCGGTGAAGCCGCCGACCGCGATCAGGGCCACGCCCACGAAGGCGATCGTCACCCCGACGCCGAGGCGGCCGGTGAGCCGTTCGCCGAGTACGAGCGTCGCCGCGATCGCCACGAGGATGGGCGCGACCGCCACCAGCAGCGCGGCAGTCCCGGCGTCGACCAGCCGCTCGGCGGCGTTGAGCGCCACGTTGTACCCGCCGAACCAGGCCACGCCCCACAGCGCGATCAACCCCAGCGTGCCGCCCCGGGGCACGGCGACCCGGTGGGGACTCGGTGCGGCGTACGGCGCCCGGATCCGTCGGGTGACCACGACGAACAGGGTCAGCGCGGCGGACGCGGCCAGCATGCGGCCCAGCGCCATCGCGCCCGGCGAGTAGTCGTGCCCGGCGAAGCGGATGCCGACGAACGCCGAGGCCCACAGCACCACCGTGGTCGCGGCGGCGGCCACGATCGGCCAGGTCCGACGCGGTGCCGCAGATGGCGGGTACGCCGTGGCGCGGGAGCCGTCGGTGGTGGCCCTGCCGGGGGCTTCGGTGAGCGTCATGGATCGATTCTCGAACGCCCGACGATTCAGCACCAGCGACTGTTTCTTCACGACCGTTAAGTTCTGCTTTATGGTTGTGGGGTGCTCGACGTTCACCGCCTCCGGGTCTTCCGTTCCGTCGTCGCGTCCGGCTCCGTCGCCGCCGCCGCCGTCAACCTCGGCTACACCCCCTCCGCCGTCAGCCAGCACCTCACCGCGCTGCAACGCGAGACCGGCCTCACCCTCCTCGCCCGCGCCGGTCGGGGTCTGCGGCCCACCGCCGCCGGCCACGCCCTCGCCGCCGAGGCGGATCGGGTGCTCGCCCGGGTCGGCGCGGCCGAGTCGCTGATCGCGGACCTGCGTACCGGCCGCACCGGCTCGCTGTCCATCGCGTACTTCGCGTCGGTGGGGGAGGCGTGGATGCCGCTCGTGGTGCGGCACATCCTCACCGAACTCCCCGGCGTCCGGCTGGACCTGCAACTACGGGAGCACATCCCGGACAGCCGGGAGGAACGCGCCGACGTCCAGGTGGTCGTGGCCGACCCCGGCTTCGACCCGGGCTCGGGCTTCACCGCCCAGCACATCCTCGACGACCCGTACGTGGCCGTCCTGCCCGCCGGACACCCCCTCGCCGGCCACGACGAGGTGGACCTGGCCGACCTCGCCGAGGAGCGCTGGGTCGACAACGACTTCGCCCGGGGCTGGTGCCGCGCCAAACTCCTCGAAGCCTGCACCGCCGCCGGATTCAGCCCGGCGTTCCGGGTCGAGGCGCACGACTACCGTACGGCGCTCGCCTTCGTCGCCGCCGGTATCGGCCTCACGGTGCTGCCCGCGCTCGGCGCCGCACACCTGCCCGACGGGGTGCGGCCGGTCCGGGTGGTCCGGCCGACCCCGATCCGCTCGATCCACGTGGTGGTGCACGACGCCGTCGCGGACACCCCCGCCGTACGCACCACGATCACCGCCCTCCGCGAGGCGGCCGACATCATGCCCAGGGAGCGGTCGGGTACCAGGGGATGATCTCCCGACGGGCGAGCAGCCGGACGTCCCAGTAGAGGAAGGTGAACACGCCCGCGACGAGGAACGCCACCGCGATGGTCGCCGCGAGTCGGGCCGGGCGCGCGGCGAACCAGCTCTGCAACCGACTGCCGGCGAACCATGCCAGCAACAGGAAGAGCACCGCCATGATGACGATGTTGCCGATCGACTGGAGGGTGAAGGCCGCCGCACCGTACAACGGGTTGCCGCTCTCCGCGGCGTCGCGGAACATCTGACGGAACAGCGGGAACGGTCGCCCGATCAGGAAGCCGGCGATGAGCACGCCCATGAAGACCAGTGGGGCGTTGGGGTACCGGCGTGAGATCCGGGCGAAGGGGTCCGGCACCACCCGCAGCGCTGCCAGCCCCAGGTAGATCATGATCAGCCCGATCAGGCCGAAGACCACCATGGACTGGATGCTGCGTGGTGACAGCGATCCAGGGGTGTTCGGCGCGACGGAGAACTGGGGCATCGACGTGCCGACCAGGCCGACGATCGCACCGTATGCGGCGGAGACCGTGACCATGCCGACCGCCATCCAGCCCAGCGGGCGCAGCGGCGCCAGGAAGCGGCCCAGCCGGCTGTCGGGCGTACCGGCCAAGGGGGCGAGGGCACCGAAGGCGGCGACGTTGCAGGCGGTGAAGGTGCCGGCGACTCCGGAGACGAACGCGAAGAGCACACCGGCCAGGACTCCGCTGAGCGGGGTTTCCTTGGCGTCGTGGCCCAGCATGGCGTTGGCGATGTTGTCGCCGATCGTCTGGTCGACGAACTCCGCCGACCAGACGACGGTGAGCAGGAAGCCGGCGAGCACGCTGAGCAGGATGATCACGCCGCGTCGGCGTGGTGCGTGCCCGGTGACGAACACGGAGGTGGCGCGGGGCTCGGGCGGCAGCTCGATCTGGTCGGCGGCGTGCGGGCGGCGGGTGCGTCGGTCAGCCTGAGTCACAGCGCGCTCCTCGTCTCACGGAGGGTGACGGCTTCGATGGTAATGAATTTATGGTGGCGTAGGTCTGCCTGATTTCCCGCGCACGGGTGGCTCGTCGGCTACAACTTGCATGGGTATGCGGGGTGGTGCATACTCTTCCTTGTGTCCAAGGTTCTTACCTCCCTGCCCACGGGTGAACGTGTCGGCATCGCCTTCTCCGGCGGCCTCGACACCTCGGTCGCGGTCGCGTGGATGCGCGACAAGGGTGCGGTGCCCTGCGCCTACACCGCCGACATCGGCCAGTACGACGAGCCCGACATCGCCTCGGTGCCCGGTCGCGCGCTCAGCTACGGCGCCGAGCTGGCCCGCCTGGTCGACTGCCGTGCCGCCCTGGTCGAGGAGGGGCTGGCGGCGCTGACCTGCGGCGCCTTCCACATCCGCTCGGGCGGGCGGGCGTACTTCAACACCACGCCGCTGGGGCGCGCGGTCACCGGGACGCTGCTGGTGCGGGCGATGGTCGCCGACGACGTACAGATCTGGGGCGACGGGTCGACCTTCAAGGGCAACGACATCGAGCGCTTCTACCGGTACGGCCTGCTGGCCAACCCGCAGTTGCGGATCTACAAGCCGTGGCTGGACAGCAGCTTCGTCACCGAGCTGGGTGGCCGCAAGGAGATGTCCGAGTGGCTGCAGGAGCGGGACCTGCCCTACCGGGACAGCACCGAGAAGGCGTACTCCACGGACGCCAACATCTGGGGCGCCACGCACGAGGCGAAGACCCTCGAACACCTGGACGCCGGCATCGAGACGGTCAACCCGATCATGGGCGTCCGGTTCTGGGACCCGGCGGTGGAGATCCCCACCGAGGACGTGACGATCGGCTTCGACCAGGGCCGTCCGGTCACGATCAACGGCAAGGAGTTCGGCAGCGCGGTGGACCTGGTGCTGGAGGCCAACGCCATCGGCGGCCGGCACGGCCTGGGCATGTCCGACCAGATCGAGAACCGGATCATCGAGGCCAAGAGCCGGGGCATCTACGAGGCGCCCGGCATGGCGTTGCTGCACGCCGCCTACGAGCGGCTGGTCAACGCCATCCACAACGAGGACACCCTGGCGAACTACCACAACGAGGGTCGCCGTCTCGGCCGCCTGATGTACGAGGGGCGTTGGCTGGACCCGCAGGCGCTGATGCTGCGCGAGTCGCTGCAACGCTGGGTCGGTACGGCGGTCAGCGGCGAGGTGACGCTGCGACTGCGGCGGGGCGAGGACTACTCGATCCTGGACACCACCGGCCCGGCCTTCAGCTACCACCCGGACAAGCTGTCGATGGAGCGGACCGCGGACTCGGCCTTCGGCCCGGCGGACCGGATCGGCCAGCTCACCATGCGCAACCTGGACATCGCCGACTCCCGGGCGAAGCTGGAGCAGTACGCCAACCTGGGCATGGTCGGCGGCGCGCCGCAGCGGGTGGTGGGTGCCGCGCAGGCCGCCTCGACCGGACTGATCGGCGCGATGCCGGAGGGCGGCGCGGAGGCCATCGCCTCCCGGGGCGTCTCCTCGACCGAGGACGCGGCCCTGGACCGCGCCGCCATGGAGTTCGGCGTCGACTGACCGCCGGGGCTCCGACCAGGCTCACCCGCCCGCCGTCGACGGTCACCCACCGTCGACGGCGGGCGGTGCCGTCTCCGCGTGCAGATCCGCGACCGGTACGCTGGCCGCCCCCGGGGTGTCCCGCACGCTCGACGCTCCCGGGTGTCCCGAAGGAGGTGGCCGTGTCCGCAGCGTTCCGACCCTGGCTGACGGTCGCCGTGGCGAGCGCCGTCGCGATCCTCGCCTGGGCCGGCTTCTGGTATCTGGCCGTGCCACGCGTCGACGTGTGCCCGGCGATCCACCCCGCGCCGGCCGGTTGCCGGGTCGACGAACGGATCTCCACCGCGTGGGCCTGGACGATCATCGTGGCGGTGCTCTATGCGGCCACCGTCGTCGCCCAGGTCCGTCCGAGCGCGCAGCGCCGCCAGGCGGTCCTGCTGGGCGCGGTGGCGCTCGGCGTCTCGGCCCTCTACGGCCTGTGGAAGGTGTGGCAGGCGGGCGGCTGATCCGTTCGCCGGGTCACCGGCAGCGCCCGCTCACGGCACGGCGACACGGGTGAAGTCGAAGTGCGCGGTCAACGGGGTGCCGCGTACCCGCAGGGGCTGGGCGCCGCCGATCTGCCCGGCGTTCGGATACCAGCGGCTCGGCGTGTACGCGCAGTCGCAGCGCAGCACCACCGACTGCCCCGGCAGTAGCCGCAGCGTGTACTCGGAGGCCGCGTCCGCCACGCCCACGACGTCACCGGTGCGGGAGTGGAAGGCGATCACCTGGGCGTAGTAGGAGATGTCCGGGGCGGTGATGGTGCCGCTGACCACGGTGCCGGGACTGAGCGTCTGGTCGAGGCTGGCGGTTCGACCGGCGCGGACCCGGACCGTGCGGGCCTCGCGCCAGTCGGCGGTGCCGCCGGACCACTGGCTCGCCATACGGGTTGCGCTGAAGTACAACGGCCAGTGGTACGGCCCGAGGCCGGTCAGCGTGTAGCGGCCGTCGTCGTCGGTGACGGCACCCCGGCCGCCGTACTTGGGGTCCGGGACGTCCGGCACCGTCGAGACGTACCCGGAAGAGGCCACCGGCGTACCGTCCGTCCTGGTCAGCCGGCCGGTCACGGCGCCCGGCGGGTCGAAGCGGACCGTGGGTGCGGTCACGGTCCGGCCGGCACGCACCGTGACGACCGCCGCCCGCTCCCGCTGTCCCGTGCCGCCGTGTGCGCCGACCCACTGCAGTCCGTGGTGGGGTTCGTAGGGACGGGCCAGCAGGCGGTACCGGCCGGGTGGAACGTCGGTGGCGACCACCGTGCCGCCCTCGGTGCCGGTGCAGCCGGCGAGCCGCCCGACCTGTTCCTCGCCGATGGCGACGACGGTGAGCGGGTCGCGGTCGACCGGGACCAGGTGCAGGCACCCGCGCGCGTCGGCGCCGGTGGCGGCGTCGCGCACGCTGGTGCGCAGCTCGCCGGTGGTGGCGGTGCGCGGTGCGGCGGTGGCGGGCAGCGGATGGACGGCACCGCCGACGAGGGCGAGCGCGAGGAATGGTACGGCGAGACGGGTGACGGAGTGACGGTGTGACGGAGGCATCGGCGGATCCTCTCGACCCGGCGGAAGGACGTCGCACCCACGGTAATGCCCGTCTCCGTTCGATCACTCTCTGTGTCGGGAGGTCGTCAGGGGATCGGCCACTCGTGGACCGGACGGTTGCTGTGCATCAGCTCCACGTAGTGCCGCACCACCTCGCGCAGCGCCTCCGGGCGGTCGAGCTGGTCGGTCGACTCCAGCCGGTGCAACGTGGCCACCTGCCAGCTCGCGCCGTTGCGCCCGGTGAGACAGCGCTGCTCGATGATGCCGAGCAGGCGGTCCCGCTCGTCCGGGTCCACGCCCCACCGGTCCAGTCCCTGCTGGGCCAGCGGCAGCAGGCGGCGCAGCACCAGCTCGGTGACCGGCAGGTAGCCCAGGCCGGGCCAGAAGACGTGCGCGTCGATGCCGTGCCGGGCGCAGGTGTTGAAGTTCTCCTCGGCGGCGCTGAACGACATCTGCGACCACAGTGGCCGGTCCGCCTCGGCCAGCGCCCGGACGAGTCCGAAGTAGAACGCGCCGTTGGCGACGGTGTCCAGCACGGTCGGCCCGGCCGGCAGCACCCGGTTCTCCACGCGCAGGTGCGGCCGGCCCCGCAGCACGTCGTAGACGGGCCGGTTCCAGCGGTAGACGGTGCCGTTGTGCAGCCGCAGCTCGGCCAGGTTCGGTACGCCCCCGGCGGCCAGCGTCTCCGACGGGTCCTCGTCGTCGCAGACGGGCAGCAGCGCCGGGAAGTAGCGGACGTTCTCCTCGAACAGGTCGAAGACCGAGGTGATCCAGCGTTCCCCGAACCACACCCGGGGCCGTACGCCCTGCGTCTTGATCTCCTCGGGGCGGGTGTCGGTGGCCTGCTGGAACAGCGGGATGCGGGTCTCGCGCCACAGTTCCCGGCCGAAGAACAGCGGCGAGTTCGCGCCGAGCGCCACCTGGATCCCGGCGACGGCCTGGGCGGCGTTCCAGTAGTCGGCGAACTGCGCCGGGGAGACCTGGAGGTGGAACTGGGTGCTGGTGCAGGCCGCCTCCGGGGTGATGGTGTCGGCGGTCACCGACAGCCGCTCCACCCCGTTGACCGTGATCCGCAGGTCCTCGCCCCGGGCAGCGAAGATCTGCTCGTTGAGCAGCGCGTAGCGGGGATTGTTCGACAACGTCTCGGCGGTCAGGTGCTCGGGGCGCACGGTCGGCAGGATGCCGATCATCACCAGGTGCGCGCCGACCGTCCGGGCCCGCTGGTCGGCGGCGTTCAGGCTGGCCCGTACGCTCTGCTCGAACTCGTGCAGGCCGGTGCCGGCCAGCCGCCGGGGCGCGACGTTGATCTCGACGTTGAACTGCCCGAGTTCGGTCTGGAAACTCGGGTCGGCCACCGCCCGCAACACGTCGGCGTTGCGCATGGTGGGCAGCCAGTCGTCGTCGACCAGGTTCAGCTCGATCTCCAGGCCGGTCATCGGCCGGTCGACGTCGAACCGGGACTCCCGGAGCATCTCGGCGAAGACGTCGAGACAGCGCCGGACCTTGTCCCGGTAGCGAGCCCGATCCTGGCGGCTGAAGGTCTGTGCGCCGACTTCCTCGCCCATGGTCACCACCCTGTCACCCCTGGTACCCCCGACGTGACACGTCCATGCATCCGGGCGGAGGGCCCGACCGCGTGCGGTCTCCGGTTCCGGTGCCGCATACCATGGCTGACGTGCGAGAGAAGGTGACTCGGCTGTTCGTGGTGGCGGCGATCGCGGAGGCGATCTCCTGGGCCGGCCTGCTGGCCGGGATGGCGGCGAAGTACGGCCCGCCCGACAACGAGCTGGGGGTCAAGGTGTTCGGCCCGATCCACGGCGCGCTCTTCGTGGTGTACGGGCTGCTCGTGCTGGCCGTGGCCCGGGTGCACCGGTGGAGCCTGACGGCCACCGTGGTGGCGCTGGCCTGCGCGGTGCCGCCGTTCGCCACCCTCGTCTTCGAGCGCTGGGCCCGCCGACGCGGCATGCTCGACACCACTCCCGCGCCGCAGCGGGAGCCCGCCCCGGTCGGCTGACGCTCAGGTCAGCGCGGTGCAGGCGGCCAGCCCGGCCAGGAGCAGCAGCCCCAGTGTGGCCTGGAGCAGCAGCGGCGGGCCGAGGTGCGACCACATGGTGGCGGTGCGCGGTCGCAGCAGTTGACCGGTGGTCAGGTTGACGATCCGTTCGATCTTCGGCGCCAGGTCCGGGTCGCCCTGGTCGCGCAGGGTGAGCTGGACGTGGTCGGCCGGGTGCAGCGCGCTCTGCGGCAGGTGCCCGTGCAGCTCCACCTCGTACAGTTTGCCGTTCGAGTCGCGCAGGCGGACCGGGGTGACCAGGTACTCCGGCCCCTTCTTCAGCTCCTTGAAGCTGCGCCGGCCGGTGCCCGAACCGGCGCTGAGCGCGGCCCGGACCAGCTTGGCCAGCAGGCCGATCAGACCGGCGGCGGCGACCACCACCACCAGCACCGGCTGCCCCACGCGTACCTCCCGGGGGTAGCCGTCCATCAGCCGCACGATCTGCGCGGTGAGGATCCGACCGGTCGGATGCAGGCTGCGTCGGGAGTACGACGTCGTGTCCATGTCCACCACCCAGAGTCCGCTTTCGCCTACAGATCGTATCGATCCTCGGGGTTGAACGACGTGAATGAAAATCGGTCACGCGGTGGCCGGCAGGTGACAACGCGGGTGGTGCGGGTAAGCGCGGGGTCGAGCCGGAAAGGGGTCGAGCATGCAGCTGTCCTTCCTGCGCCCGCTCTACCAGCGCCCGGGTCCGTGGTGCTCGGTCTACCTGGACGCCTCGATGGACACCGAGGACGCCCACGCCGCACTCGACCTGCGTTGGCGCGGGCTGCAACAGCAGCTCGCCGAGCAGGGCGCCGACGAACCGACCATCGCCGCCATCGACCGGGTGGTACGCGGACACGACCCGCTGCCCGGGGACTACGGGCTCGCCGTCTTCGGCGCCCAGGGGCGGGTGGTGCTCTCCGAGTACCTCTCCGCGCCGCCCCGGCGGGACCTGGCCGCGTACGCGCCGCTGCCGCACGTGATGCCGTTGCTCGCCCAGCGGGGTGAGCAGGTCGCGTGGGTGCGGGTGCTGGCCGACCGGACCGGCGCCGACGCGATGTCGGTCAGCGCCGGTGGGGTGCCCCGACGGGCGCACGTCACCGGTCGGGAGAGTTTCCCGTTGCGCCGGGTCAAGCCCGGCGGCTGGTCCCAGTCGCGCTACCAGCGCGCCGCCATGGAGGCGTGGCACCACAACGCGGGCGACGTCACCGCCGCCACCGTGGAGCTGGCCGAACGGGTCGGCGCCGAGGTGGTCGTGGTGGCCGGCGACATCCGGGCCACCGGCATGATCGCCGCCCAGATGCCGGCGCGCTGGCAGGACATGGTGGTCCGCACCGACGCCGGGTCCCGGGCCGAGGGGGCCGACCAGAGCATGCTGGACGACCTGACCGTGCAGACCATCGCCGAGGTGGCCGACCAGCGGGTCACCGCCGCGCTGGACCGCTTCGGCACGCAGGAGGACGTCGGCGCCGGACTCGACGCCGTGGTCGCCGCGCTGCAACGCAACCAGGTGGACACGATGCTGCTGGTGGACGACCCGTCCGCCGACGGGCAGCTCTGGATCGGCCCGGCGGCCACCGACATCGCCACCGACCCGGGTCAACTCCCCACCGTGGCCGATCCGGCCCGGGTACGCGCCGACGCGGCACTGGTGCGGGCCCTGGTCGGCACCGACGCCGAGTTGACCGTGCTGGGCCCGGACGAGGCTCCGGAGCTGGTGGAGGGCGTCGGCGCGGTGCTGCGTTACGTCGACCCGGTCACCCCGGGACGGGGCGGTGGCTGACCAGTCCGTCGCGGACGCGGTCGTCGCGCGGTTGCTGGCCTGGCGGGTCGCGCGGGTCTACGGCGCGCCGGGCCGGGCGACCGCGCCACTGGTCGAGGCGTTGCAGGCGGCCGGCGACGACCCGGAGTTCGTCCCGGTCCGGCACGCCGAGAGCGCCGCGTCGATGGCCGCCGGCCACGCCCGGTTCGCCGGTGGGGTCGGCGTCTGCCTCTCCGACGGCGGGCCGGACGCGCTGGGCCTGCTCGGCGGTCTGGACGCCGCCCGCCGGGCCGGCCTGCCGGTGCTGGCGGTGCTCGGCGAGCAGCAGCTCGACGGGCACCGCGACGACGGCCCCCGTTTCGCCGGGACGTGTCGGGACGTCCGGTACGCCGCCGACCCGGCCCGGGTGCCGGAACTGGTGGACGAGGCGTTGGGCAGCGCGTTGCGCGGCGGCGGCCCGGTCTGCCTGGTGCTGCCCGCCGACGCGTCCGCCCGTCTGCCGTGGGACGAGGGTCGGGCCGTCGATCCGGGGCAGGTTCTCGACGAACTGGTCACCCGGCTGCCGCCGGGCGGCGCGGTGACCGTGGACGGCGGCGGCACCGTCGCCGGGTACGCCCGCCACCTGCGCGTACCGGTCGGGGTCGAGCTGCTGCGCACGGACGGTGCGCCCGGCGCCGCCCTGCCGTACGCGCTGGCCGCCAAGCTGGCCGCCCCGGACCGCCCGGTGCTCGCCGTCGTCGCCGACGAGGGGATGCGCGCCTCCGGGCTGGCCGAACTGGTCGCCGTGGCCCGGCACCGGACGGCGTGGCCGGATCCGCGCCTGGTGCTGCTGGTGTTGAACACCCGCTCCGGGCACCCCCGGTACGCGCAGTCGCCCCGTCCGCCCGCCGACGACGTCCCGTACGCCGGCTGGGCCCGCCTGCTGGGTCTGCGGGGTGTTCGTGTCGACCGGCCGGAACTGGTCGGCGCGGCCTCGGCGGAGGCGTTCGGCGCGGACCGGCCCTGCCTGCTGGAACTGGTGGTCGGTCCGGTCGGCGTGGGCCTCGCCGGGGTGTTGCGCACCGTCGGGGTGGACGGTGGAAGATCACCTGATTGATCCCGCTCGGGGAAGGGATGCCCTGTTTAAGCCGCATCCGGGCGGGAAGCCGGGCCGCGTGAGCGAACGGGGCACGGTGGGGCCGGCGCGAGGATCGCGCCCGGGACTCACGGCAGCGGGTGCGGGGCTGACCGGCGACCGGGTCGTCGCGGTGGGTAGCACCGCCCGGATCCTGGTCGCCGCCATCGCCCGCGCGCTCCGCGGTACCGACTGCGCCGACATCGGACACGTCGGCCCGGTGTCCCGGTTCGCCGGCACCCCGGACCCGATCCGCCGGGCCGCCGCCGCCCGCACCGCCGGTCGAGTGGCCCTGACCGCCGGGCAGGCCGCCGAGGTCGACGCCGCCCGGGTGGCCGGGTGGTTCGTCGACCAGTACCCGCGCGGCCGGTATCCCGGCGTGCTGCTGGGCTCGCCGCACGGTGCCGCCGCCCACCTGGCGACCGCGCTGCGGATACCGTGGCTGCCCGCCGGCTTCGAGATGACCGCGCACTGGCCGCGCGGCGCGGTGGACCGCCCCCGCGCCGCCCTGGACCACGGCGCCGCCCTCGCCGGGCGGCTGCTGGCCGGTAACCCCGACCTGCACGTCCGTCAGGTGCACTGCCCGGCCAGCCGGGGCTCGCTGGCCGGTGTGACGGTCGCGTTGACCGCCCGGTGGCGGACGCTGCCGGCGGCGTACCGCCGGTTCCTGACCGACCGGTTGACGCCGGGCGCTCCGGTGCTGGTGCTCAGCGACGCACGGACCTGGCCGGTGCACGACGCCGCCGACGGGCACAGCTTCCAGGTCGGCTGCCCGGCCAGCGGGCTGGAACCGGTCGACTTCCACCCGGACAGCCACGCGCTGCGGCAGGTGCTGCGCTCCGCCGGGGGAGACGGCGTGAACTGGGAGCCGCCGGAGATCTCCGCTCCGCCGGCCGCCGCCGAGCACGGCGTGGAGCCCGGTCTGGACCGCGCCGTCCGGCAGTGGACCGCCCGCGCCGGGCATCCGGTGCACCGGCTGCTGTTCCCGGGGCCGGAAGTGCTCAGCGCCGCCGTCGCCGACCTGTACCGTCGCTGGCTGCGCGCCGCCGGCAAGACCGGTGACCGGTTGGTGGTGGAATGCGGTCGACTGCTCGACCCGTGGCAGGTGGTGCGGGCGGGGATGGTGCCGTACTGGTGCGAGAACGCGACCCGACGCAGCGTCGAGCAGGCCGAGTGGTGGCTGGCCGGCAGTGAGCCGTTCGCCTCGGTGGACGTACTCCCCGAGCCGCCCGGGGTGCGCTCACCGGCGCTGGCCGGGCTGCCGCAGTGGTTGGCCGTCGCCGGGTTCGGCCGTCGACGTCGGGCCCTGGACCGGGCCACCGCCCGCGGGTACCCGGTCACCTCCGTGCCCACCCGCCGGGCCACCGAGGTGCTCCGCGCCCAGCCGTACGACCTGCCCGCCCCGCCGCCGCTGACGGTGCCCGACGCGCTGGCCGCGCTGCGCGCCGGCGGCACCGCCCACGGCCTGCTCATCCGTTGAGGCGGGGCTGACGAAACATCCTCGCGAACCCGCGCCGCCGTGATTGAGTACCTACGGAGCGGGAACACCGCCGGCTGCGACAGGCTGATCACCGTGCCGCGGCGTGGCGTCGCCCGCTGGCATCCCAATCACCAAACCACTCTTCGGCCCGTGCGTGTCCACGCGCGTGCCCGGTGTCCACCAATCCGGGCGGGGTCCTTCCTGAGGGAGGCGCGGATGTTCGGACAGACCACCACCACACCACCACCGACGGACCGGGGGCTGGAGGATCTCGACGCCGCGGCGCTCGCGTACGCGGCCCGGATCGAGGGACTGCCGCCCGAGCGACGCCAGGAGGCACGGGACGACCTGGTCCGCTTCGCGTTGCCGTTCGCGGGTCGGCTGGCCCGCCGCTACCGGGGACGCGGGGAACCGCTGGAGGACCTGGAGCAGGTGGCCCGTCTGGGACTCGTCAACGCCGTCGACCGGTACGACCCGGAACGCGGCTCCTTCACCGCGTACGCCGCGATCACCATCGTGGGCGAGATCAAGCGGCATTTCCGGGATCGCACCTGGGGTGTGCACGTGCCCCGACGGCTGCGCGACCTGATCCTGGAGGTCGGGCAGGCGACGGCGGCCCTGACCAGCGAACTGTCCCGGGCGCCCACGGTCGCGGAGCTGTCCAAGCGACTGGAGACGCCGGAGGAGGAGATCCTCGCCGCGCTGGAGTCGGCGGCCGGCTACAGCCCGGCCTCGCTGAACGCGCCGGTCGGCGGGGAGAGCTCGGCCGAGTTCGGTGACCTGGTCGGCGAGTCGGACATCGCGCTGGAGTCGGTCGACGACCGGGTGACGGTCAGCGGGCTGCTGCACCGGCTGCCCTGGCGGGAACGACGGATCCTGGCGATGCGCTTCTACGGCAACCAGACCCAGGCCGAGATCGCCGCCCGCTTCGGCATCTCCCAGATGCACGTGTCCCGACTGCTGTCCCGGGCGCTGACCTGGCTGCGTCAGGCGATGCTCGCCGACGCGCCGCCGCCGTGGCAGAACGGTCCGGCCGAGTCCGAGGCGACCACGAAGACGGCGCGGACGACGGTTCGGTAAGGAGGGGTCCCCTGCTCACGCCTCGTGCCTAGCAGGGGACCCCTCCTAACGCTTTGCCCCGCGCGTCCCCCGGACCGGTCACACGTGCGAGCCGACTCAGTTCTCGGTGCCGTCGCCGCGTCCGCGCGGATGCCGCCAGCGGTCGTTCTGCTCCCGACGCTCCGCGCCCAGCGGGTCGTCCTCCGGCTCGTCGGTGTCGGCGAAGCTGGGCCGGCGTACCTCCTCCGGCGTCGGCACCTGCACCGGCCGGGCCCCGGACTGCGGCGCGGGCTGGTACGCCTCGGCCTCCGGCGCGCCGTGCGCGCCCCCGGCGGCCGGCGACTCGGGCGGATGCGTCTCGCGGTGCAGTTCGTCGCGGAAGTCCTGCGGCGGCTTGACCGTCCGCTGCGGAAGGTCGCGACCCAGGTCGGAGACGAGTTCGCCGTACTTGGCGTCGAAGGCCGGACGCTCGGAGCGGATCCGCGGCATCCGGTCGAAGTTGCGCAGCGGCGGCGGGCAGGTGGTGGCCCACTCCAGGGAGTTGCCGAAACCCCACGGGTCGTCCACCGTCACCTGGGCGCCGAACCGCCAGGACTTCCAGGCGTTCCAGATGAAGAACAACGTGGACGCGCCCAGCACGAACGAGAAGACGCTGGAGATGGTGTTGAGCGTGGTGAAGCCGTCGGTGGGCAGATAGTCGGCGTACCGGCGGGGCATGCCCTCGTTGCCCAGCCAGTGGTGCACCAGGAAGGTGCCGTGGAAGCCGACGAACATGGTCCAGAAATGGATCTTGCCGAGCCGCTCGTCGAGCAGCCGCCCGGTCATCTTGGGCCACCAGAAGTAGAAGCCGGCGAAGAGCGCGAAGACCACCGTGCCGAAGACCACGTAGTGGAAGTGCGCCACCACGAAGTAGGTGTCGTGGGTGTGGAAGTCGGCCGGCGGGCTCGCCAACAGGACGCCGGTGAGGCCGCCGAGCAGGAAGGTCACCAGGAAACCGATGGAGAAGAGCATCGGCGTCTCGAAGGTGAGCTGTCCCTTCCACATCGTGCCGATCCAGTTGAAGAACTTCACCCCGGTCGGCACCGCGATCAGATAACTGAGGATGCTGAAGAACGGCAGCAGCACCTGGCCGGTGGCGAACATGTGGTGCGCCCACACCGTCATCGACAGCACGGTGATCGCGATGGTGGCCAGCACCAGGCCGGTGTAACCGAAGATCGGCTTACGGGAGAAGACCGGGATGACCTCGGTGATGATGCCGAAGAACGGCAGCGCGATGATGTAGACCTCGGGGTGCCCGAAGAACCAGAACAGGTGCTGCCACAACATCGGCCCGCCGGTGTCCGGGTTGAACACCTGCGCGTCGAGCAGCCGGTCGGCGGTCAACGCCAGCAGCGCGGCGGCGAGCAGCGGGAAGACCAGGATCACCAGCACGCTGGTGAACAGCATGTTCCAGGTGAAGATCGGCAGCCGGAACATGGTCATGCCGGGCGCGCGCAGCGTCAGGATCGTGGTGATCAGGTTGACCGCGCCGAGGATGGTGCCCAGACCCGACACCACCAGTCCGACCACCCACATGTTCGCGCCGACGCCGGGGGAGTGCTCCACGGTGCTCAACGGCGTGTACGCGGTCCACCCGAAGTCGGCCGAGCCCTGCGGGGTGAGGAAGCCGCCGATCACCATCAGCCCGCCGAACAGGTACAGCCAGTACGCCAGCGCGTTGAGCCGGGGGAACGACACGTCCGGCGCGCCGATCTGGATCGGCACGATGTAGTTGCCGAACCCGAACGCGGCGGGCGTGGCGAACAGCAGCAACATCACCGCGCCGTGCGAGGTGAACAACTGGTTGTACTGCTCCGGCGAGAGGAACTGCAGACCCGGGCGGGCCAGCTCGGCGCGGATCAGCATCGCCTCGATCCCGGCCAGCACGAAGAAGCCGAACGAGGTGAGCAGATAGAGCAGCCCGATCTGCTTGTGGTCGGTGGTGGCCAGGAACCTGACCAGCTTCGCGCCCGGCAACGGCTTGCGCAGCGGGCCCGGATAGCCGCCGAACCGGGCCGGTGCCAGGATGGCCGGCCCTCGGTCCTGTCCGGGTTCGGTGGTTACCCGCTTGGGCATGCGCTCTCACCCCGCTGACGACGCAAAAGGACGGGCGTGGCTACCCGCCCCGTCGACCATGTAACCAGGCGAGAGGGGTAATTTCGGTCAATTAGCCGGCAGCGTGGCCCAAACGGCCTTTCCGTCGCCGGCCGGCGCGCTGCCCCAGCGCTCGGTCAGCTCGCGCACCAGCAGCAGGCCCCGGCCGCCCTCGTCGCGGTGCCCGGACCGGCCCGGCTGGGCCGGCGCGCTGCTCCCGTCGACCACCGCCAGGTGCAGCCACGGCCGCCGCAGCGTCACGGTCACCTGCATCGGCGTACCGGCGTGCCGGACCACGTTGCCGACCAGCTCGCTGAGCACCACCGAGGCCGGGCCGACCGCCTCCGGCAGGTTCCACCGCCCGCAGGCGTCGACGACCAGCTCCCGGGCCCGTCGGCAGGCCGCCGCCACCGGCTCCAGACGCACCCGCAGCCGGGGTACGGCCGACGCGCCGGCCACCCGGGTCGCCTCGTCACAGGAGCGCCGCATCGGCACCACCCGGCAGACCGTCGAGTCGGTCAGCGTGGTCGCCGTCGCGCCCGGCGCGCAGAGCACCATCGGCACCACCGGCCAACCGGCGGCCCGACGGGCGGCGGCGGCGAAGACCGACACCGCCAACGGGTCCTCCACCCGCAGCCCGGACAGATCCACCACCAGCGCGTCCGGCTGGTCGGACAGACAGCGGTCCAGCACCCCGTAGGCCATCCGCGTGGTGGTCAGGTCGAGAGTGCCGGCGAGCCGGACGACGGTGACCGCTGCTCCGTCGTCTACCTCACAGATGATCCGACTCGCCATCTCCGCCCTCGACTTGTCTCGCCCGCCGCAAGGCCTGCCAACTACCCGGCCGATGGCCCGACGAAACCGCGCCGGGCAGCGCCGACCCGTCCCCGTGTACCACCGGGGACGTGGGAGCGCTACCGCGGCGAGCGGCGCTACGAGGCGGCGACCACCCGCCGCCTCGGCACCCGGTGTCGAAGCTCCGCCAGCGGCGGACGCTCCTGGACCGACACGTCGCTGACCACGATCTCCCGGTCCAGGTTCGGCAGCGCGTCGGAGCCGCCCCGCCGGAACTGGGTGAGCAGCGCGGTGGGCAGCACGTCCGGGCTGGCCCAGCCCCGGCGCTGCAACCGCGACCAGGCGGTGAGCATGATCTGCGCGGACATCCGGCCCAGCGCGGCGGTGTCCTGGTGCCGGTGCTTGCGCTCGCCCAGGTCGACCTGCGCCAACGCGTCCAGCCCGACGAGTTCCAGCAGGTCGATCAGCATCGCGGTCTCCACGCCGTAGCCGGAGACGAAGGGCACCCGGGCCAGCACCTCACGACGCCCGGCGTACTCACCGGCCAGCGGCTGCACGAAACCGGCCAGCTCCGGCCAGAAGAGGTTGAGCATCGGACGGGCCATCAGCTCGGTCACCCGGCCGCCGCCGTCGGCCTCCACCCCGCTGGTGTTGATCAGAGGCCGGTGGTAGAAGCCCTTGACGAAGTCGACCGAGGGGTCGGTGAGCAGCGGGCCGATCAGCCCGGTGACGAAGTGCGGGCGGAACTCCCGCAGGTCGGCGTCGACGAACGCCACCACGTCACCCTCCGCCGCGGCCAGACCGGCCCAGAGCGCGTCGCCCTTGCCGGTCAGCCGGGGCAGCCCCTGGGTCATCGCGTCCTGGCCGACGACCTCGGCGCCAGCCGCCCGCGCCACCTCGGCGGTCCGGTCGGTGGACCGCGAGTCGACCACGATCAGCTCGTCGACCAGCGGCACCCGGTCCATCAGGTGCTCGCGGATGGTCGACACGATCGCCCCGACGGTGGCCTCCTCGTTGCGCGCCGGCAGCACCACGCTGACCCGGCTGTCGCCCTTGGCCCGCAGCAGCCGCCGCGTCGGCCAGTCGGCCGCCGAGGTCGTCCGATACGTGGCCCAGGCCTCCACCACGGGCGAGACCAGAGATTCAGTGTTCCGCACAGGCACCCCCTGATCGTCGCGGGAAGACCGGGAGTCGGATTTCCCAGCACCCCGCACGCTAATCGGATCCATCCCCCAGCTTGATCACCACCGTGCGCCGGCCACGTTCCCGCCGGATGAACGTTTGATTGCGGGCGCTCCGGGCACGTACCCGACGCGGAACCCGTTCGGGACCCGATGCCGCCCGAGTCCTCGCTGACCTGCGCAGTCATCGTCGCCGAAGGGTCGGGGGAGCGGGCTAGGGGGTCGGTTCGCGCGACGGCACGCCGGTCGGGCCGTCACAACCGGCCTCCGGTCGCGTACCGTTGCGGCTCATGGGTGTGTCGCAACGGTTGAAGACCAGGTTCCGCCGGTTCCTCCAGCGCCCGGGGACCACGGTCGATCTGGCCCCGCTGGAGAAGCTGCTGCCGGCCATCGAGGCCCGCGAGGAGAAGGTCTCGGCGTTCGACGACGCCGAACTCACCGAGGCCGCCGACGCCGCGTCGAGCTACGAGGAGATCTGTGCGCTCGGCCGCGAGGCCGCCCGCCGAGGTCTCGACCAACGGCCGTACGACGTCCAGCTCCTCGGCGCGATGTCGCTGCTCTCCGGCAAGGTCGCCGAGATGGCCACCGGTGAGGGCAAGACGCTGACCGCCGCGATCGCCGCGTACGGGCACGTCCGGCTCGGCAACGGCCCGGTGCACGTGCTCACCGTCAACGACTACCTGGCCCGTCGCGACGCCCAGTGGATGGAGCCGGTCTACACGCTGCTCGGGCTCACCGTCGGCTGGGTCAACGAGGCGTCCACCCCGATCGAGCGCCGGGCCGCGTACGCCTGCGACGTGACCTACGTCTCGGTCAGCGAGGCGGGCTTCGACTTCCTGCGCGACCAGCTCGTCACCGACATCGCCGACCGGGTCCAGCCGCCGCTGCGCACCGCCATCGTCGACGAGGCGGACTCGATCCTGATCGACGAGGCCCGGGTGCCGATGGTGCTCGCCGGTTCGGTGCCGGGCGAGCAGGACCCGGTGCACACCGCCGCCGGGCTGGTGCGCGGCCTGCGCAAGGGCAAGCACTACACCGTCGCCGAGGACGGCCGCAGCGCCGCCTTCACCTCCGCCGGCCTGGCCGCCGTCGAGGCGAAGCTCGGCATCGACCTGTACGACGAGGAGAACGTCGAGCAGCTCTCCGCGGTGAACGTGGCGCTGCACGCGCACGCCCTGCTGCACCGGGACGTGGACTACATCGTCCGGGACGGCACGGTCGAGTTGATCGACGAGATGCGCGGGCGGGTCGCCCAGCGGCGGCGCTGGCCCGACGGGCTCCAGGCCGCGGTCGAGGCCAAGGAGGGGTTGGACGCCACGGCCGAGGGCGAGGTGCTGGGCACCATCGCCGTGCAGGCGTACATCGGCCTCTACCCGAAGGTGTGCGGCATGACCGCGACCGCGGTGCTGGTCGGCGACCAGCTCCGGGAGTTCTTCGGCCTGGAGGTCGCGGTGATCCCGCCGAACACCCCGTGCGTGCGGGTGGACGAGCCGGACCGCATCTACGCCACCCGGGCCGAGAAGGAGGAGGCGCTGATCGACGAGATCCGGCGCTGCCACGCCGACGGGCGCCCGGTGCTGGTCGGCACGCTCGACGTCAAGGAGTCCGAGCAGCTCGCCGCCGGTCTGCACGCGGCCGGTGTGCCCTGCGTGGTGCTCAACGCCAAGAACGACGACGAGGAGGCGGCGATCATCGCCGAGGCCGGCGCCCACGGCACGGTGACCGTCTCCACCCAGATGGCGGGCCGGGGCGTCGACATCCGCCTCGGCGGCAGCGACCAGGCCGACCGGGACCAGGTCGCCGAGCTGGGTGGCCTCTACGTGATCGGCAGCGGCCGGCACGACAGCCGCCGGGTCGACGACCAGCTCCGTGGCCGGGCCGGGCGGCAGGGCGACCCGGGCGGGTCGGTCTTCTTCGTCAGCCTGGAGGACGACCTGGTGGTCCGGCACGCCGGCGACACCGTGCCGGCCTCGCCCCGGATGAACGCGGACGGCCTGGTCACCGACGCGCAGGTGGACTACGCCGTGGAGCACGCGCAGCGGGTCGCGGAGGGCGTCAACCACGAGATCCACCGCAACACCTGGCGCTACAGCGTGGTCATCGAGCAGCAGCGCAAGGCGCTCGCCGAGCGCCGGGAACGGCTGCTGACCAGCGACGTCGCGGCGCTGATGCTGTTGGACAAGATGCCCGACAAGGCCGGCGAGATGGACGAGGACCTGCTCGCCCGGGCCGCCCGGTCGATCGCGCTCTATCACCTGGACCGGCTCTGGGCCGCGCACCTGGCCGAGCTCTCCGAGGTACGCGAAGGTGTGCACCTGCGCGCCCTGGGTCGGCTCGACCCGCTGGACGAGTTCCATCGGGCCGCCGTGCCCGCCTTCACCAACCTGGTGCCCGAGATCGAGGCCCGCACGCTGGCCACCTTCGAGGAGACCGAGTTCGACGAGGACTGGGAGCCGGACGAGTCCGAGCTGTCGCGGCCCAGTGCCACCTGGACCTACCTGGTGCACGACAACCCGTTCGGCTCCGAGCTGGACCGACTGATCGCCTCGGTCGGCCGTCGTCTGTCCGGAGCCGGTTCCCGCTGACCCGGCCACGCCCCTCCCGGTGGTCGTCGTACCCTGGGAGGGGCCCCGGTTTGCGCCGTTTCGACCCATGTATCGCTGGGTAGTAGGGCGGGTCCGTGCTACCGGAGCCGCCGTCGGGTCGAGGCGCAGACCGAGGAGGATTCAGGTGACGACGCTGGCCGCGGGTACCGGGGCGGGCTGCCGGTGAACCTGGAGACCAGCCCTCCGCTGGCCGAGAGCCTCGGCGTGCTGGAGACGGCAGCCCTACTGCGGGAACTCACCGCCGGACTGATCGCGGTGGAGGACTTCGACGCCGCGCTCACCGCGCTGGTACGCATCACCCGCGACGCCCTGGCCGGGGTACGGTGGTGCGGCTTCACCGCGCTGCGTGCCGGCGAGCCCGCCGGGGTGGCCGCCTCCGACGCTTCGCTCGCCGGGCTGGACGACCTGAGCTTCGGTCCGGACACCCCGGCGATGGAGGCGATCCGCCGCCGGGAGATGGTCGGTGCCGAGAACCTCGACGCCGAGTCCCGGTGGGCGGACTGGACCCCCCGTGCCCGGGAACTCGGAGTGCACGGCGTGATCTCCGCACCGGTCGACATCGACGAGCAGGTGATCGGGGCGGTCAACCTGTACGCGGGGGAGTCCGATGTGCTCTCCACCGGCCACCAGTTGACCGCGATGCTGCTCGCCGAGCACGCCGGTCTGCTGCTGGCCGCCGTACGCGAGCGGGAACGGCGAGCCGCGCTGGTCGGTGAGCAGGACGCCACGCTGCTCGCCGAGGGTGTGATCGGTCACGCCGTGGGAGTGATCATGACGCAGCGCGGCTGCCCGGCCGAGGACGCCCTCGAGGTGCTGCGCAGCGCCGCCTCGTCGCTGTCCATCCCGTTGCGGGAGGTCGCTGAGCGGCTGGTCAGCACGGTCTCCCGCCCTCGCGACAACTGAGCGTCGTTTCGCCCGGCCGGCGTCCGGGTAGCACCCTGGACTGACGGCTGATCCGACCCAGGGGGGAATCGATGCAGAGCCGGCTGCGGGTGCAGGGGCACCCCATCCAACCGATGCTGGTGACGTTCCCGTACGGGCTCTTCGTCTGCGCGACGATCTTCGACCTCGCCGACGTGGCCGGTGGCCCGGTCTTCCTCGGCGAGGTCGGCTACTGGACGGCGGTGGCCGCGCTGGTGGCGGCGGCGTTGACCGCGATCGCCGGGATGGTCGACCTGTGGGACGTGCCGCCGGACCGGGTCCGCCGTACCGCGATCACCTTCAACCTGGTCAACGCCGGTATGGCCGGGCTGTTCCTGCTCTCCTGCCTGGTGCGGGCCGATGCGCCGAACCGGGGCGCGGCCCCCGCGCTGCTGGTGGTCGAGGTGGTCGCGCTGGCGATCGGTGGCGTCGGGGTGTACCTCGGCTCGCGGCTGATGCGCCACTTCGAGTCGGCCGGTGCCACGGCACCCGGCTTCGACGCCCTGCGCGGCGTGGACGCCCCCACCGTCGAGGTGGTCCGTCCCCGCCCGTACTGAGATGAAAGGAAGGGTCCCCTGCTATACGCCAGGCGATAGCAGGGGACCCTTCCTTTCACGCAATCCGGTTGCCGGGTCATCGCCGCGCGTGGACGCTGGCCCGATGCCGACAACCGCAGCGCGCTTCGAGGAACTGATCGCCGAGGGGACGGCCGCCCCGGTCGACGGGTGGGGCTTCGACTGGCTGACCGGTCGGGCCACCGAGGACCGTCCACCCTGGGGGTACGCCCGCCTGGTGGCGGCGCGGATGGCGACGGTCGACGCGGCGCTGGACATCGACACCGGCGGGGGAGAGGTGCTCGCCGAGGTGCCGCGCCCGCCCCGACGGCTGGTGGCGACCGAGGCGTGGCCGCCGAACGTGCCGGTGGCCCGGGAGAACCTGCGCCCGCTCGGCGCGACCGTGGTGGCGGTGTCCCCGGACGCGCCGCTGCCCTTCGCCGACGGCTGCTTCGACCTGGTGGTCAGTCGGCATCCGGTGCGGACCGACTGGCCGGAGGTGGCGCGGGTGCTGCGGCCGGGCGGCACGTTCCTGTCGCAGCAGATCGGGCCGGGCACGGTCCGCGAACTCAGCGAGGCCGTCCTGGGGCCGTTGCCACCACCGGCGTACCGGCATCCGGAACAGGCGGTCGCGCAGGCCCGTGCCGCCGGTCTGACCGTGGTGGATCTGCGCGAGGCGACGCTGCGGACGGTCTTCCACGACATCGGCGCGGTGGTCTGGTTCCTGCGCAAGGTGGTCTGGACCGTACCCGGCTTCACCGTGGCGGCGCACCGGCCGGCGCTGGCCCGACTGCACGCGCGTATCGAGGCCGAGGGGCCGTTCGTCGCGTACGCCCGGCGCTTCCTCGTCGAGGCGGCCCGTCCGGCGGGCTGACCCGTCGGTCTCAGGTCGTGGGGCGCAGCAGCGTGAGCATCTCCGGCAGGTCGAAGAACTGCGCCGTCTGGACGGCGGACGGGTTGCCTCCGTCCGGGTCCGCCCCGGCGTCGAGCAGCGCGCGGACCGCCGTGGCGTTCTTGCGGAAGACCGCCGCGGCCAGGGCGGTCTGACCCCGGTCGTTGGTACGCGAGTGGTCGGCGCCGCGGTCGATCAGGGCGGCGACGGTCTCCGGGTGGGCGTGGTACGCCGCCAGGATCAGCAGGCTGTCGCCCCGCTCGTTGGTCAGGTTGACCGGCAGCCCCGCGTCGACGTAACCGGCGAGTTCGGTGGTCGCGCCGTCGCGCGCCAGGTCGAACATCCGGTGCGCGAACTCCAGGGTCTCGGCGTCGAGTTCCTCGCTCACCGGTACAGGCTAGTGGTGGCGGTACGACGTCGCTCGGCGCGGTCGGTACTCGCTTCCCAGCATGTAGGATTACCTACTAAACCTATAGGGTTTGCCGTCTAGACTGGTCCGGTATCCGCACCGCTGACCGTTGCGAGGCCCCATGTCTGCCCTGCCCGTCACCGAGCCGGACCTGCTCGCCGTCGCCCGGCGGTGGGCCGCCGACACCGCGAACTGGCCCGTGCCGCTGCACTTCGACCCGACGACCCGGTGGTACGCCCGGCTCGACGCCGACGACCACCACGAGGTGTGGGCGCTGAGCTGGTTGCCCGGGCAGGGCACCGACCTGCACGACCACGGCGGCTCCTCCGGTGCCTTCCTGGTCGCCGCGGGCGTCCTCACCGAGGAGACGGTCAGCGGCGGGCGGCTGCGCCCGCACCTGCTCGCCGCCGGCTCCGGCCGCCGCTTCGGGCCACGGCACGTGCACGTGGTGACCAACCGGCACGCCGAACCCGCGGTCAGCGTCCACGTCTACCGCCCGGCGCTGCGCCGGATGACCCGTTACCGCCTCGCGCAGGGCCGGCTGCTCGTCGCCGAGGTGGCCGAGGCCGGCGTGGCATGGTGATCTCCCACGCCGCGTCGCCACCCGACCGAGCGCCCGGCCGCGTACCCCTTGGAAGGAACCGATGATGTCGCAGAACCGTTCCGTCGCCGCCCGCTGTCCGGCGTCGGTGCCGCCCCCGGGCTCCCGGGGCATCGACGAGATCCTGGCCGCCGCCCGCACCCGCCTCGACCGGCTCGACCCCGAGCAGGCCCACGTGGCGCACCGCACCGGTGCCCTGCTGGTCGACATCCGCCCGGCCGCCCAGCGCGCCGCGCACGGCACCGTGCCGGGCTCGCTGATCGTCGAGCGCAACGTGCTGGAGTGGCGTTTCGACCCCCGCTGCGCCGCCCGGCTGCCCCAGGCCGTCGGGTACGACGTGCCGGTGGTCGTCATCTGCCAGGAGGGTTACACCTCGTCGCTGGCCGCCGCCGCGCTGCAGGACATCGGCCTGCACCGGGCGACCGACGTGATCGGCGGGTTCGCCGCCTGGCGGATCGTCGGACTGCCCGTGCTCGGTCCCACCCCGCCCGCCAGACCGTCCATCCCCGCGTCCCCGGCGACCGCCGGCCGGGCGTCCCACTGAACACCCACGCCCACCCGGCGTGGCGGTAGTCCCAGGAGGCCACCATGTCCGTCGTCGCGATCAGCCCGCGCCAAGCCCCGCCCGGCCGTACGAACCGCGCCCGGCTGCTGCGGCAGCGCACCGGGCCGACCCTGACCATCACCGTCGACCTCGCCTCGGCCGCCGCGAGCCCCCGCCTGAACCGCCTGCTGGAGTTGCTGGGTGAACTCGCCGAGTCGGGCGAGGGGCGGGTGTCGGGCGACGGCGGCGTCGAGCGGCCCACCATCGTCGAGGACCCACGGACCGTGCAGATCCTCACCGGGCCGCGCCGGGTGCGTCTGGGCGACCGGGACGTCCCGCTGACCCGCATCGAGTACGACCTGCTGCTCTTCCTCGCCGAACGGCCGCGTCGGGTGTTCACCCGCCTCCAGTTGCTCAACTCGGTCTGGGGCTACGACCACGCGGTGGCCCGCACCGTCGACGTGCACGTCCGTCGGCTGCGGGCCAAGCTGGGCGTCGACACGCCGTTGCTGACCACCGTCCACGGAGTGGGGTACCGCCTCGCCGACGACGCCCGGGTGAGCGTCCAGCGGTGAGTCCGACCGATCGGTGCGGCGTGTCCTGTCACGGGATGCGCCGCACCGTTCTGTCCCGTACGCGTGACGCTGGCATGCTCCTCGCCCGTCGCGTGGACTGCGCGTCACACCATCGGGGGAACCCGAAACCCGACAGCGACCCCCGTATCAGGTCAAGTTTGCGACTCTGCTGTAATCAACTGGCCTCGTACGCAGAGCGAGCGGTCGGCTCCGATGTGTCGGTCAATTGTCACATTCATGCAACGCGGTCGCCCCTTGACCCTCGCACGGGCGCCGGGAAGCATCGATAAGGCGGCGTCCCGGGGCCGTGGGGAAAACCCGGACCAGCCAAGGAGGACCATGTCGGTCAGCCCCGCATCGTCGCGCGCCGGATGGCATACGTCCCAACCCGCGGTTCCCGGTCGCCCACCCGGCGGTCAGCGACGTCCGGCCAACTCCACCACACCCGTCCTCACCGTCACCCTGTCGATCCCGCTGGTCTGCGAGGAGTCCTTGACACCGGCCGCCCGGCGGCTGCTCGACGCGGCCCGGGAACTGCTGGAACGCGGCGAGGGCACGATCGTGGCCAGCCCGCCGGTGGTGCCGGAGCGGCGTACCGAGAGTCTCCCCACCGGACGCGCCCCCGCGCGGCAGATCACCCCGACCATCCCGAACCTGCACATCCTCGCCTCGTCCCGCTCGGTGCTGCGCGACGGCGAGCCGCTGCCGTTGACCCGGCTCGAATTCGACCTGTTGCTGCACCTGGTCGCGCACCCCCGCCGGGTGTTCACCCGGCTCCAACTGCTCAACGCGGTCTGGGGCTACGAACACGCGGGGGTCCGCACGGTGGACGTGCACGTCCGCCGCCTACGCGGCAAGGTCGGCGTCGACGTACCCCTGGTCACTACCGTCTACGGCGTCGGCTACCGGCTCGCCGACGACGCCCGCGTCACCCTCGACCGCACCGCCTGACCCGTCCGGACCGCGGTCCCTGCCCGGACCTCGACTGCCCTTCCGCCGAGACCCCGACGCGCCCATCGTGCCCCGACCCGGCTCGGCCGGGTCGTGCCGAGCACCCGGTGGCGACCGGGCACGATGGTCGGATGCGTGTACGTCCGGTCTCACCCGACCTGCTCGTCGCCGAACTGGCCGAGCGGTTCGCCTCCGCCTCGCCGATTCGACGGCTGCGGGTGGCCGTGGACGGCGCCCCCGCCGCTCGCCCCGACGAACTGGCCACCGCCCTCATCGACCCGCTGCGCGCCCTCGGCCGCCCGGTGCTGCACATCCGGGCCGAGGACTTCCTCCGCCCCGCCTCGGTACGCCTGGAGCGCGGACGGACCAATCCGGACGCCTACTACGAGGGCTGGGTCGACGAGGCCGGACTGCGCCGCGAGGTGCTCGACCCGGCCGGGCCGGACGGCACCGGGCGGCTGCTACCCGCACTCTGGGACGCCGGGACCGACCGGGCCAGCCGCGCCGACTACGTCACCCTGCCGCCCGGCGGTGTGGTGCTGGTCAGCGGCACGTTCCTGGTCGGCGGCGGACTACCCTTCGACGTCGTCGTCCACCTGGAACTGTCACCCGGCGCGCTGCGCCGCCGGACCGACCCCGACCTGGCCTGGACGCTGCCCGCGTTCGCCCGGTACGCCGAGGAGGTCACCCCCGCCGCCTTCGCCGACCTGGTGGTACGCGCTGACGACCCGCGCCGGCCCGCGATCGTGGAATCCGACGGCGACTCGGTTTGACCTGCGGAAGCGATGGGTACTCGCGGGGCTCACGGCGCCCGGGAGTCCTCGCCTGGGCGGTATGACCGGATGGGGACCGTCCCGTCCGCGATGATGACGAGGCTCAGGAAAGGCAGGCAGCGATGCTCGTCCACGACACGGTCGGCACGGGCCGATCCCAGGCGGAGATCGACCAGATCCGACTCTCCCTGCAGGCCCGCCACGACGAGCTGTCCGCGGAGTACGAGCAGGCGGTGCAGCAGAGCCACGTGCTGCGGCTGGTCGAGGTGGGCGACACCGCCGGTGACGACCAGGCCGACAGTGGCACCAAGACCGCCGAGCGGGACACCGCGCAGTCACTGCTGCGGACCATCCTCGACCGGCGCGCCCAGTTCGAGCACGCGCTGACGCGCCTCGCCGAGGGCACGTACGGCTTCTGCGAGGGCTGCACCTCGCCGATCCCGGTGGAGCGACTGGAGATCTTCCCGTCGGCGACCACCTGTGTGACCTGCAAGCAGACCCGCGAGCGTCGGGCTGCCTGAGCCGTCGGCGACCGGTCGGTCCGGGACGCGGCGGGGACCCCACCCATGGGCGAGATCAAGGTGGGTACCGCCTCCTGGACCGACCGGACCCTGTTGGACTCCGGTTGGTATCCGCAGACCGCCGACACGCCGGAGAGACGGCTGGCCTACTACGCCCGGCAGTTCCCGCTGGTCGAGGTCGACGCCACGTACTATTCGCCACCGGCCGAGCGGACCGCCCGGCTGTGGGCCGACCGCACGCCGGACGGCTTCACCTTCAACGTGAAGGCGTTCAGCATGCTCACCGGCCATCCCACCCGGCCCAGCGCGCTCTACAAGGACCTGCGGCCGGACACCGACAAACGCCACCTCTATCCGGACGACCTGCCCCGGCAGGCGTACGAGGAGGTGTGGACCCGATTCCTCAGCGCCCTCGACCCGCTGGTGCGCGCGGACAAGCTCGGTGCGCTGCTGTTCCAGTTCCCACCCTGGTTCACCATCCGGCGGGACAACAAGGAGTACCTGCGGGAGGTCGACCGGCGCTGCGCGCCGCTGCGGCCGGTCTTCGAGTTCCGGCACGCCTCCTGGTTCGACGGCGACAACGCCGAGGAGACCCTGGACTTCCTGCGGAAGCACGACCTGGCCTACGTCGCCGTGGACATGCCCCAGGGGCACCGCTCGTCGGTCCCGCCGGTGCTCGCGGCCACCGCCGACCTGGCCGTGGTCCGCTTCCACGGGCACAGCGACAAGTGGACCAGCAGGGACATCCACGAGAAGTTCGGCTACCGCTACTCCGACCGCGAACTGCGCGACTGGGCTCCTCGCCTACGCGACCTCGCCGCCGACACCCGACAGACCCACGTCCTGCTCAACAACTGCTTCCGGGACTACGCCCAGACCAACGCCCAACACCTCCAGTCCCTCCTCACCCCCTGACCCGCCGCCCCGCCCTCCCACCCCACCCCCACCCCGCCCCCGCCCTGTTGATCAAGAAGTTTGGGACCTGCCGAGTGCGAAAGCAGCGCCAAAACTTCTTGATCAACTCAGCGAGGGGGGCCGGGGGGCGGGGGCAGGGGGCCGGGGGTGGGGGTCATCCGGTGGGGGTGAGGGTGGGTCACCCGGGGGGTGGGGAGGGTGGGGGGGTAGGTACCGAAGGTGGTGAACGGGGGGTGGTGGGCGATGACGGCTGGGGTGGTAGGGCAGCGACGACAGGGCGTGGTGCTGCGGGTCGTCGGCGCGTCCGGCCGGACCCGGCGGGCGCCACGAGCCGGGAGCAGCCCGGTACGACCCCGGGGCGGCCCGGTGGGGCCGCCGCGACGGCACGACGACCGACGGTGGGAGACCGATCTACGGGGGTGGACTGATGTCTGAGCGGTTCGAGTCGGCGGTCGAGTCCTCGATGGACAAGACCATCCTGATCCTCAAGGACATCGAGCGGGCGTACGGGTGGCCCAAGGAGCAGCGCAACCAGTCGTACGCGGCGCTGCGCACCGTGCTGCACCTGCTGCGGGACCGGATGCCGGTCCAGGAGAGCGTGGAGTTCTCCGCCCAGTTGCCGATGGTGGTTCGCGGCATCTACTTCGAGGGCTGGCAGCCGTCCGACGTGCCGATCAAACTGAACCGGGACGACTTCCTCTACGAGGTCCGCCAGGGCTTCCCGTACGACGTGCAGGGCGGCCCGGAGCGGGTGGTCCAGGTGGTGCTGGACACCCTGCGTCGGCACGTCACCCAGGGCGAGTGGGACGAGGTGAAGGACACCATGCCCGACGACCTCGCCCGGATCATGCCCTGACCCGTGCACCGGCGACACCGGCCCGCCCCACCACGCGTGGAGCGGGCCGGTCGGCCACCAGAGGTCGGGCCGGTCGGCTACCAGAGGTCGGGCCGGTCGGCTACCAGAGGTCGAAGTGGAACACCTCGAACGAGGTGCCGTAGCGTACGCCCAACCGGCTCCCCACCGGCCGCGCCCCGCCCTCCAGGAACTCCTCGGCGTCGAAGCTGCCGTCACCCAGCCCGGTCAGGTACGCCTCGTGCGCCTGGAGCGACGCCACCCCCTGGGCGAACGTCTCGGTGGTGTCCACCCCGTGCTCGGAGCGCGGCGACGAGGCCGCCCACACCTGACGGACGCCACCCCACGGCTCGACCTCGTCGGTGAGCTGCTCCGGGAAGATCCACCGGTTGCCGGCGTCGCGGACCGCGTCCAGCGTGGCCCGACCCACCGCGATGTGATCGGCCTGGTTGAGGGTGACCGCGCCGTCCCAGGTCTCCCGGAAGTTGTTCGTGATGACGATCTCCGGGCGGTGCCGGCGCACCACGGCCGCCAGCTCCCGGCGCAGCGGTACGCCGTACTCCAGGATCCCGTCGGGCAGGCCGAGGAACTCGACGACGTCCACGCCGACCAGCTCCGCCGAGGCGCGCTGCTCCTGCTCGCGTACCGTGCGGGCCTGCTCCGGTGCCATCCCGTCGATGCCCGCCTCGCCGCTGGTCACCAGGCAGTACACCACCTGCTTGCCCTGGCCGGTCCAGCGGGCGATCGCGGCGGCGGCGCCGAACTCCAGGTCGTCCGGGTGCGCCACGATCGCCAGCGCCCGCTGCCAGTCCTCGGTCACCGGGCTCAACGGCGTGTCCATCGGCACCTCCATCCGGTCGGGTCCGTCCATCCTGCCACCCGCCGCACCCAGGAACGGCACGTGTGGACCGGTTCCGGCGTCTACGGTGGGGTGCAGTGTGGTTAGAGAAGATCGGGCGCGGGGTAACACCCGCCGCACGACGCACCCGACCAACGGCGGGGGCGGGTTGATCCGAGGGAGCACGATGCCACTCAACGACGATGACATGCAGACCACCAGCGGCGGCGGGCTCGAAGGTCCGGCCGACGGCGGAGCGACCCCGGGCCAGCACGACGGTGGCGCGGACGGCAGCGCCGAGGGACCGGCCGACGGTGGGGCCACTCCGGGCCAGCACGACGGTGGCGCGGACGGCAGCGCCGAGGGTCCCGCCGACGGTGGGGCCACTCCGGGCCAGCACGACGGTGGCGCGGACGGCAGCGCCGAGGGTCCCGCCGACGGCGGAGCGACTCCGGGCCAGCACGACGGCGGCGCCGACGGCGCCGCGCGATAGGCGATGACGCGACTCGACCCGCCGGGCGGCCACGGCCGCCCGGCGGTCCCGTCCGTACCCCCGGACGCGGCACCCCGCGACACTGCGGCCCCGCACGGCGTCGCCGAGGCGGCGGCCCCCGGCAGCGGATCGGCGTCGACCGCCGAGGCGGCGTTGGCCCGCTGCGTCAGCGTGGAGCCGGCCAAGTTCGCCGCCGCGCACTGGGGCCAGACCCCGCTGCTGTCCCGCGCCGCCGAGCTGCCCAACCCGGCGGGCTTCACCGACCTGCTCAGCCCCGCCGACGCCGACGAGCTGCTCAGTCGACGCGGCCTGCGTACCCCCTTCCTGCGGGTCGCCAAGGACGGCCAGGTGCTGCCGGCGGCGCGCTACACCGGCGGCGGCGGTGCCGGCGCCGAGATCGGCGACCAGGTCCTCGACGAGAAGGTCATGCGGTTGTACGCCGACGGGGCCACCCTCGTCCTCCAGGGCCTGCACCGCACCTGGCCGGCGCTGATCGACTTCACCCGTGACCTCAGCCTGGCCGTCGGCCAGCCGATGCAGGTCAACGCCTACCTGACGCCGGCCGGCAACCAGGGGTTCGCCACCCACTACGACACCCACGACGTGTTCGTGCTCCAGGTCGACGGCCGCAAGCACTGGCGCATCCATCCGCCGGTGCTGCCCGACCCGTTGGAACGCCAGCAGTGGGGCGGCCGGGCCGACGAGGTCACCGCCACCGCGCAGGGCGAGCCCGCGCTGGACGTGGTGCTCGAACCGGGTGACGCGCTCTATCTGCCCCGGGGCTGGCTGCACAGCGCCCAGGCCCAGGACTCCAGCTCCCTGCACCTGACCGTCGGCATCCGCGCGCTGACCCGGTACGCCATGGTCGAGGAGTTGCTCGCGCTGGCCGCCGAGGACCGACGGCTGCGGGCCACCCTGCCGCTCGGCACCGACCTGGCCGACCCGGACGCCATCGAGCCGGAGCTGACCGAGACCGTGGAGGCGCTGCGCGACTGGCTGCTGCGGGCCGACCCGGCCGAGGTCGCGGCCCGGCTGCGGCAGCGTGCCTGGCCGGCGTCGCGTCCGGCCCCGTTACGGCCGCTGGCGCAGGCCGCCGCGATCGCCGCGCTGGACGCCGACAGTCGGGTCACCGTCCGTCCCGGACTGCGGCGCCAGCTCGACGAGCAGGGCGAACAGGTGGTGCTGCGGCTGTTCGACCGCACCGTCACGCTGCCCGCGCAGTGCGCGGCGGCGCTGCGGGTCCTGCTCGCCGGTTCGGTCGTCCGGGTCGGTGACCTGCCCGGCCTCGACGACGACGCCGACCGCCTCACCCTCACCCGCCGCCTGCTGCGCGAGGCCGTACTCGTCCCCGCCTGATCGCACCGGCCCGGCACCGCACGCTGCCGGCCCCGGTCGACGCCGTGGCCACCGAGCCGGTCACGGCGCGGCGGGGCCACCGGGCCCGGTCACGGCGCGGCGGGGGCCACCGACCGAGTCAGGTCACGATCAGCAGGAGCAGCGTGGTGACCAGGCCGGCGACCACCACCACGATCACCGGGCGCGGGCTGAGCACCGCGTGCCGCCGGTCGGCCACCACCCGGGCCGGCACCAGCCCGATCACCGGGCCGAGCAGCGTCACCACCAGCGCCAGCACCGGCAGGCCCACGCCCAGCTCACCGTCGGCACGGCCACCCAGGGCCCGGGCGGCTGCGCCCAGCGCGTACGCGAGCACCGCGCCGCCCACCCCGCAGAGCGCCAGCAGGGGGTTCACGCTGCTCGGCAACTCGCCCGGCTGGCGGGTGCGGCGCAGCAGGTCCCGCGCCGCGTCCAGCAGCGGCATCGGATCGCCGGTGGCGTCCAGGGCCGGTGCCGGTGGGGTGCCCGCCCGCCGCCCGCCACCGCCGAGCCGGCTGTTCAGCTCCTGCCACAGCGCCGCCGACTCGGCGTCCACCAACTCCTGCGACTCGCGGGCCGCGGCCAGTTCCCGTTCGGCCCGGTTGACCTCGTCGGCCGACTCGGCCACCGCCCGGTCCGCCGCCGCGCACTGCTGGTCGTACCAGGCGTTCGCCTCGGCCCGCTGTTCCTGCACGCGGGCGGTCAGTTCGGCGAGCCGCCGGAGCTGGGCCGCATAGGTCTCACTGGTCACCGGTTCGTTCATCGGGCCGGTCCGTAGGGGATGATGGTCTGCCCGGTGCGGTGCACCGCCCGGTCGAAGAAGAGTCCCCGCCACGGTCGGGGATACCAGTCCGGCCCGCCGCTGCCCGGGTACAACGGCCCGCTGAGGTCCCCGCCGTGGGTGTCCAGAGCGACCCAGGCGCCGATCTGGTCGGTGCGGGCGCCGGTGCCGCCCAGGTCGGCCTTCATCCGCGCCACCCCCCGCCACCAGGCCAGCACGTGGGTACGCCGCTCCGGGCCGTCGTGCAGGATCCGGCGCAGGTGCTCCAGACCGGTGGACCTGCCGGCCCGCGCCGCGAGCGCGCCCGACGCCGCGTCGACGGCGAACAGCAGCAGGTAGTGCGGGACGCTGCCGGTGCCCGGTCCACCGATGCCCTCGGCGGTCTCGGCCATCAGCTCGGCCACCGTCTCCTCGTCGTACCAGGCGGCGTCGTCGGCGAGGTCCTCGTAGAGCGCCCGGGCCGCCGGGTCGGCGTCCGGGTCGAGGCAGGCGATGGAGAACCGGGCGGTGCCGGGCCGGTGCTGCCGGGCCAGCGACCGGGCCGCCGCGTCCAGCACCGCACACGCCTCGTCGATCCGGGTACCCAGCACCGCCAGGTTGCGTCCGGGGGCGCGGGGCAGCCGCAGCGCCGCCGACCGGGCCTGCACGTCGATGATCTCGCCGAGCAGCGCGACCGGGCCGCGTGGCGTACCGACCTCCGGCGGGGTCAGTGCCCGGAAGTCCGGCGCCTCGGCCAACCGGGGGATCGCGTCGCCGTCGAAGAGGCGGGCCGGCGCCGCCTCGGCCGGGCGCATCCGCCACAGCCGGTGCTGCAACTCGCTCCAGGTCTCCCACTCGCTGGCCGACGGGATCCGGGCCACCTCGTTGCCCTCCGGCAGCCCCGACTCGGCGTTGACCACCGCGTGGAACTTCGGCAGCGACTGTGCGGCGTCGTTGCGTTCGGCGAGGATGCGCAGCGCCTTGGGCAGCGCGATGCGCAGGGTGAACTGGGCGACCAGCGCCGGACGACCCCACAGCGCCTCGATGCCGCGTACGTCCTGCGACGCCAGCACCAGGTGGATGCCCTGCGAGCGGCCCCGGCGCGCCAGGTCCTCCAGCAGGTCGGCCGCCTCCCGGGCCACCGCGTCCCGGCCCGCCAGCAGCATCTGGAACTCGTCGACCACCGCGACGATCCGCGGCCAGTGCCCGGTCGGGTCCACCGCGCGCAACTCGGCCAGCTTGGTGACCTCGTGCTTCTTCGCCGCGTCGGCGCGACGGCGCAACTCCTCGGCGAGGAAGCGCAGCAACGCCAGGCCGAACTCCCGGTCGGTGTTGACGTTGATGCCGACCAGCCGCATGTGCGGCAGCCAGCTCGGGTCCCGCCGCCCCTTGGCGAACCGGGCGAAGGACACCCCCTCCTTGAAGTCCAGGAGGTAGAACTCCAGCTCGGCAGGGGAGTAGCGGGCGGCGAGCGCGCCGATCCAGGCGAAGATCAGATTGGTCTTGCCGGTGCCGGACGGGCCACCGATCAACGCGTGCGGCGGATAGTCGCCGAGGGTCAGCAGCACCGGCCGACCCTGTGGGCCCTCGCCGATCGGGGCGGTCAACCCGGTCGCCGAGTCCTCCTGCCACATCTGCTCCGGTGACGGCAGCAGGTCGGTGAAGGGGGTGGGGGCCGGACCGGCGCTGACCACCGAGGCGATCTGCCGGCAGGTCTCGGTGACCAGGGTGGCCGGTGGCTGCGGGTCGAGGCGTACCGGCAGGGTGCCGACCCGGGCGCCGTCGGCGGTGACCGCGATCCGGGTCAGCGCCGCGTCGTCGGGCAGCGGCACGCCGCGCACGATCAGATGGACGCCGCACGCCACCCCGGCGCGGACCACCCGGTCGAGCTGGCCGCGTTCGTGCCGGGACAACTCGTCGCCGCCGAGCAGCACCGCCACCCGCCACGGCTCCGGCCGGCGGCCGGTCGCGGCGGCCAGCTCGCGCAGCGAGGCGTGCTCACCGGCGAGCACCGTCTCGTTGATCCGGCGGATCTGCTCCACCAGATCGTCCAGCAGGCGGCCCAGGCCACCCGGGCCGACGAAGGTGAGCAGCCCGGCGGTGCCCAGCGGGGCGAACCCGGCGAGCCCGCCGCCGAGCTGGTCCGGGTCGTAGCCGACCACCCGGACGTTGCCGGGCGCGGCCCGACCGAGGCTGCGCAGCAGCAGGGCCGACACCACGGCGGCACAGCCGTCCGGGTCGCCGTCGAGTGCCACGTGCCCACCGTCGAGCAGCGACACCAGCGCCGGCACCGGTTCGGCGTCGGGCAGCCGGATGGTGCCCACCCGGGTGGCGCCCGGTGGCTCGCCACGGGTCGCCGGGGTGGGTTGCCAACCCGGCCAGTCCGCCGACCCGGCGCCCGGTGCCTCCCGGGTCGCCGCCTCGGCGGCCCGTCGGGCCAGGGTGGCCAGCCGCGAGGCGTGCCGGGCGTCGATCTCGGCGAGCCGCTTGTCCCGTTCGGCACCCACCCGCTCCGGTACGCCGGCCGCCGCGCGACGGATCCGCACCGCGCGGTCCCGGGCGGTGGCCAGCGTCGTCTGGGCCGTGGCGGACCGGGTGCGGGACGCGCCGAGGGCCTCGGCGAGCAGTTCCCGGACCCGGGCGACCAGCTGGCTGCGCCGGTCAGCCATCTACACCGCGTCCCGGTCGACCCGGAGGGGGCCCGCCGAACGGCCGTGCGCCGGGTGTGTCCGCGCCCGAACCGCCGTGCGCGCTCGTGCGGGGCGCGCTCGTGCGGGTTGTGCTGCCGGTGTGAGGAGGGGACCCCTTTACTACCTCAGGCGTTAGCAGGGGGCCCTTCCTTTCACCATCGTCGGCGGGCAGGTCGCGCCCGAGGCGGTCGAGCAGGACGCCGGTGAGCACCCCGGCGGTGACCGCCGGGTCGGCGGCGTGCGGCTGCTCGTCCTCGCCCCGACGCGGCGGAGGCATCCGGCAGACCCGGGTCAGCAGCGTGTCCAGCACCGGGGTGGGCAGGCCGGGGAGCAGGTCCCGGACCCGGCCGTCCAGCTCGCGGCGCAGCCGGGACAGATCGTCGCTGCGCGGCGGATGGCCGAGCAGTTCGGCGGCGAGGTCACGCAGCAGCGGCGGAGCCACCGCGGCCAACCCCAGTCCGACGTCGGCGTGCGCGCCGCGCAGGTCGCGGTGCAGCCCGTCGCGGTCACCGGACCGGACTCCGCGGACCACCCGGCGCAGCAGCTCCTGGGAGTCGGAGATGCGTTCGTCGGGACCCTCGGCCGGGCCCTCCCGCCCGCCGGTCAGCTCCGCCACCCGCACCGACCACCAGCGGCGCAGCCGGACCTCACCGGGCGCCTCCGGCGCGTCGGCCACCGGCTCGGCGCTCCGGGGGGCGTCGTGCGCCGGGCGCCGCTCCTGGTCACCGACCGGCGGCGGCGCGGCCCCGTCGGGAGCCAGCCCGATCGCGGCCAGGTACGCGGTGAGCTGCTCCTGGGCGACGCGCAGCGCGTACCCGGCGGTCTCGGCGTGCTCGGTGGCGGCGGACAACTCCGGTACGCCCATCGGGTTGGCCGACTCCTGGCGTACCCAGCGCAGCCGCTCGGAGGCCAGCCCGAACTTCTCCAGCGCCTGCCCCAGCAGGCCGAGCGGAAGATCCTCGGCGGCGGCCCGGACCTGCGCGCCGACGTCCTCGACGATGGACACGCCCGCCCCTACAGCGTCGCGACGTACTGCTGGGCCTGCTCGACCGCGACGAGCGTCGCGGCGAGGCACTCCTCCAACTCCTGGCTGGCCTGCGTCAACGACGCCTGAGCCGCCTCGACGGTGGTGTGTCCGCTGCCCTCCAGCGCGCCCGCCAGCGTCTGTTGCGCCTCGGCCAGTTTCTCGCCGGCGGCCTGCACGGCGCTCTGGCCGTCACCGATCTGCTGGAGCGCGACATCGATGGCTGCCTTGAGCTCGGCGACGCTCGCCACGCGGAACCTCCTGGGGGCGGGGAGGACTCCATTAGAGCCTATGCCGGTCGGGGGACGAACATACCCTGTCAGTGTTGCTGCCCTACTGACCGGTTGTCGACCGCAGGCGCGGCGAGTCCGATTCGTGGGACCCGGGGTCGGACGATCACGCAGGGCGATCGTCCCGGGCCGTGCCCGCCCGGTCAGCCGCGCAGCCAGCGGGGCCCGTACACCTCCGCGCCGAGCGCGGTGACCCGCTCCCGCAGCGCCCGGTCGGCGGTGACCACCAGGCGCCGTCGGTCGCCGGCCTCGGCGACCAGCTCGACCACGGCGTCGTCACCGGAGGCGTCGGCCGCGACCACCCGGACCCCGTCGACGCCGGGTACGCCCCGCGCGGCGCCCTCCACCACCAGCACCACCTCGACCGGCGGGGACAGCTCCGGCGGTACGCCGCGCCCGCCCACCGGGGTCAGCGTGTCCCGTAGTCGGGCGGTGGCCCCGGCCCGGTCCCGCCACCAGCCGTCCGGGCGGGACCCGACGACGTTGGCGGCGTCCACGATCAGCAGCGGGGTCGTCGTCTCCATCCGCTCACCCTGCCATTCGGGCGGTCGCCCCGCCCGCCGGCACGCCCGGTCGGCGTTTCGCGTGGTCCCGCCGCCCGGCGACGTCCCGTGCCGCCACCCGTGGCCGTCCCGCCGGTGCCCGCCGGTGGCGTTTGTCCGGCCTGGGGCCGGGTAGCCCGTGCCGACCGTCTCGCGCCGACCGCGGAGGACAGAGATGATGGGACCCGGCGACTTCGGCTCCGACCCGTGGGACGAGTTCCTGGCGCGGTACTTCGGCCGGGGCGAGGGTGGGCGACGCCCCGCGCACCGGGTCGACATCACCCGGTTGATGACCGCCGACGCCCGGGAGATGCTGGCCGACGCGGCACGCCGGGCCGCCCAGAAGCAGAGCAGCGACCTGGACACCGACCACCTGCTGTGGGCGGCGTTGCAACGCGAGCCGCTGCGTGACCTGGTACGCCGGGCCGGTGCCGACCCGGACACGCTGCTCAACGCGTTGGGCGGGCGGGCCGACGGCGCCCCGCAGGGCGACGTGCCGCCCAACCTGTCGCTCACCCCGGCGGCCAAGCGGGCGCTGCTCGACGCCCACCAGCTCTCCCGGGCGATGGGGGCGAACTACATCGGTCCCGAGCACATCCTGATGGCGTTGCCGCTCAACCCGGAGTCGCCGGCCGGTCGGATGCTCGCCGCCGGCCGGATCCAGCCGGAGTCGTTGCAGGCCGCCAACGCCGAACGCGGCCCGATGACCAACCCGCGCCCGGACCGGGGCACGCCCACCCTGGACCAGTACGGCCAGGACCTCACCGACCTGGCCCGCAACGACCAGATCGACCCGGTGATCGGGCGCGCGGACGAGATCGAGCAGGCGGTGGAGATCCTGTCCCGACGGACGAAGAACAACCCGGTCCTGATCGGCGAGGCGGGCGTCGGCAAGACCGCGATCGTGGAGGGACTGGCCGAGCGGATCTGCGACGGCGACGTGCCGCAGACCCTGCTCGGCAAGCGGGTCGTCCAGCTCGACCTGGCCGGGCTGGTCGCCGGCACCCGCTACCGGGGCGACTTCGAGGAACGCCTGAAGAAGGTGATCGACGAGATCCGCGCGCACCGCGACGAGCTGATCATCTTCCTGGACGAGATCCACACCCTGGTCGGCGCGGGCGGCGCCGGCAGCGAGGGTGGGATGGACGCGTCCAACATGCTCAAGCCCGCGCTCGCGCGGGGCGAGTTGCGGGTGATCGGTGCGACCACGCTGGACGAGTACCGCCGCAGCATCGAGAAGGACGCCGCGCTGGCCCGACGGTTCCAGCCGGTCTTCGTGCCGGAGCCCACCGTCGAGGACACCGTCTCCATCCTGCGCGGCCTGCGCGACCGCTACGAGGCCCACCATCAGGTGCGGTTCACCGACGAGGCGTTGGTCACCGCCGCCGAGCTGTCCGACCGGTACGTCACCGACCGCTTCCTGCCAGACAAGGCGATCGACCTGATCGACCAGGCCGGCGCGCGGGTCCGGCTGCGGACACGGACGCCCGCCGCCGACGTACGCGACCTGGAGCAGCAGCTTGAGGAGGTACGCCGGGACAAGGAACAGGCGGTCGCCGACGAGCAGTACGAGCGCGCCTCCACGCTGCGCGACCGGGTCTCCGAGCTGGAACGGCAGGTGCAGCGCGCCCGGGGTGAGGACGGCAACGACAGCCAGGTGCCCGAGGTGGGGCCGGACGAGATCGCCGAGGTGGTCTCCCGGGCCACCGGCATCCCGGCCAGCCAGCTCACCGAGGAGGAACGGGACCGGCTGCTGCGCCTGGAGGGGCACCTGCACGAGAAGGTCGTCGGGCAGGACGACGCGGTCGAGGCGGTCGCCGAGGCGGTCCGCCGTTCCCGGACCGGCCTGGCCGACCCGAACCGGCCGATGGGCAGCTTCCTGTTCCTCGGCCCCACCGGGGTGGGCAAGACCGAACTGGGCCGGGCCCTGGCCGAGGCGTTGTTCGGTGAGGCCGACCGGATGGTCCGGGTGGACATGAGCGAGTTCCAGGAACGGCACACCGTCAGTCGGCTGGTCGGCGCCCCGCCCGGCTACGTCGGGTACGAGGAGGCCGGTCAGCTCACCGAGGCGGTGCGCCGCCGCCCGTACGCGGTGGTGCTGCTGGACGAGATCGAGAAGGCCCACCCCGACGTCTTCAACATCCTGTTGCAGGTGCTCGACGACGGGCGGCTCACCGACAGCCAGGGGCGGACGGTCAACTTCAAGAACACCGTACTGATCATGACGAGCAACCTGGGGTCGGAGCTGATCACCGGCAGTCAACGCGCGGTCGGCTTCGGCACCGGCGAGCCCGGTAGCGAACAGGAGAGCGACGAGCTGCGGGAGCGGCTGATGCGTCGGCTCCAGGAGAACTTCCGGCCGGAGTTCCTCAACCGCATCGACGAGGTGATCATCTTCCGTCGGCTGGAGGCCGAGCAGTTGCGGCAGATCACCGGACTGCTGCTGGAGGAGACCCGACGTCGGTTGCACGCCCAGGACATCGAGGTGGACTTCACCACCGCCGGGGTGGACTGGCTGGCCGAACACGGCTACCAGCCGGAGTTCGGTGCCCGGCCGCTGCGCCGGGTGATCCAGCGGGAGGTGGACAACCACCTGTCCCGGATGCTGTTGGAGCAGCAGCTCTCGCCCGGTCAGAAGGTCACCGTGGACGCCCGGGACGGCCGGCTCGCCTTCGACGTGGCGGCCGGCGCGCGCGGGCACGCCACGGCCGGCACCACCCACCCCCGCTGACCGGCCGGGAACCGACGATCGGAGGGGCTAGGCGATGACGGAACCGGACGAGGCCCGGGACGACGAACGCAGCGACCCGATCCTGGCGCCGCCGACCGCCAACCCGGCCCGCGTGCAGGTGCCGGCGGAGGGGCTGGGCGGGCAGACCGACGAGGGGCACCCGGACGACGCCGGGTCGCCACCCGGAGAGGAGGCGTGATGGCACGCGAGCAGCGGCTCGACCCGGAGGTGGAGGTGCTCTGGGAGGACTTCCACGCCGAGGTCAACGTGCCCTCCGAACAGCTACGGCAGTGGCTGCTGACCCGGGGGTCCGGCGAGGAGGCGTTCGGCCCGGACCCGGATCTGAACCTGCCCGAGCCCGGTCGGCAGATCCTCGCCGTGCTGCGCAAACGCAAGGTGGACCTGACACCCGACGACGTCGAGGTGATGCGGGAGGCGGTGGAGCGGATCCGGTCGCTGGCCGCGGACAAGCCGCGCCGGGGCAACGCCGACGACGAGTGGCGGCACGCACTGCTCGACCTCGGACACGACGTCCTCGTCGAACGCTGACGCCGGTTCGCGCGGGGTGCGCGTGGTGAAAAGGAGGGGTCCCATGCTATACCGGAGGCGTTAGCAGGGGATCCCTCCTTTCACACCTGCGCGGCCGGGCGCTACTCGCTCTCCAGGCTGCCGATGGTCAGGCCGACGGCCTCCCCGGCGGCCTGCCGCTCGGCGCGGGTCTGCTCCTCCCTGGTGATCAGGTTGGCGTACTCGGCCAGGTCCGCCGGGTCGGGCACCTCCGGCACCCGGCGCAGGAACGCTTCCACCTCCCGGACGGCGGCGGTGTGCGCGGCGGCGGCCCGGCGCAGCACCTCACGGTCGTCGGCGGCGGGATAGAGGTCGGTCATGTCGCGCCGCATACCCGCCGTCGGCCGGTTCGCACCCGTCAGGCGCTTCGCAGCCCCCGGTCCGCCGTCGCCGCCGGCCGGCGCACCCCGAAGGCCGGATTGCCGAGCAGCCAGGCCAGGTACGCCGGATGCGGCGCCAACGCGTCGGTGTACGCCACCAGCGCCGTGTCCAGCACCAGATCGGCCATTCGGGCGGCAGGGGATTCCGGGTGCCAGCCCAGCATCAGCCGCCAGCGCAGCGGGCTGCCGGCCAGCCGCCGGGTCACCAGGCCCGCCACCGGCCGGAAGGTGGCCTGGCACAACGCCACCGCCTCCCCGGCGTCCACCAGGTCGATGCAGCCGCGCACGTCGGCCTCGTACAGCTTGCGCGGGGTGAAGCCGGCCCGGGCGCAGGCGGCGGCGAAACAGTCACCGAAGCAGCCGTCTCCCGGGGCCGCCACCCACTGCTCGTGCCGCAGCTCGGCCAACGCCACCTCGCTGCGCCCGGCCAGCGGATGGGTCTCCGGCAGCAGCACCATCACCGGGTCGACGGCCACCTCCCGCCAGCTCAACCCGTAGTCCGCCGACGGGGTGGAGTCCCCGCACACCCCGGTCAACGCGTAGTCCAGCCGCCCACCGGCGACCAGTTGCGCCAACTCGTCGACCGACCAGGACGCGTACGTGGTGATCTGCGCCTGGGGTTGCTCGGCGGCCAGCCGGTGCACCAGCCGACCCAGGATCGGGCTGTTCACCCCGCCGAAGCGGTAGCGGCGGGGGGCGTCGCCGGCCCCGGCCAGCCGGGCCGCCTCGTCCTGGAGTCCCTTCATCGCCGGCAGCAGCACCCGCGCCCGGGCGAGCACCAGCTCGCCCAGAGCGGTCGGCCGGGCGCCGCGCCGGTCCCGTTCGAACAGCGGACCGCCCAGGGTTCGTTCGATGCGCTGGAGCTGGGCGGTCAGCGCCGGCTGCGCCAGGCCGAGCGTGGAGGCCGCCTTCGTCACGCTGCCCGTCTCGGCGATGGCGCAGACCACCCGCAGGTGCCGCAACTCCAGATTCATAGCGTGACGGTAGGGCCACGGAGCATCCGGCGGAAGGGCCCGGACGGATCAACGACCATGAACATGTCGGCGGTGACTCAGCGTTGCGGCGGCTCCGCGACCTCGCTCAGTTGGGTGTGCCGGCCGGTGACCGCGTCCCGGAACTTGTCGACCAGCGCCACCGCCGGCTCGACGATCCGGTTCCACGGCGGAGTGTGCGGGATCCCCGGGTGCGGCCGGGTCGGCGCGGCCTCCTCGGCGATCTCCAACCGGTTGCCGAGCCGGATCAGCTCCTCCTCGGTGGCCGCCGCGCAGAGCCGCTCGACCAGGGCGTCCACGGCCACCACGTGCGCGTCGAGCAGGTTGGCGACCATGGGCAGCCGGTCGTCGTCGAGCCCGTGCAGCGCCATCAGCAGCGCGGCGTCGCCGGCCAGGACGTCGGCGACCGGCTGGTCGGCATCCTCCAGTGCCTGCCGGATGGCGGGCAGCAGGCACTGCTCCTCGGCCGCCAGGTGTCGGGACAGCGCCGCGACCAGGATCTCCCGACCGTGCGCCGGATCCGGGCCGGGCTCGACCAGCCGCCGGGTCAGGCTCAGCAACTGCTGGTGCTCCTCGGCGATGGTGGCGGCGATGCTCTGCCCGGCGGGCTGATAACCGTCGCCGGTCGACGGTGGCAGCGGCGGCAGGTGGACGGACACGGTCCCTCCTCGGCTGGGCGGGCGGAGCGACGATGATATGGCATTCGGACGCGCGCGCAGTACCCGCACTCACCCGGGCCGAAACGGCAGGCTGGTATGAAGGGGCGATGACGAGCGACGCGCACCCCGCCTTCCCCGCGCCGACCGACGAGGTCGTCGACCTCTGCCGGGACCTGCTGCGCATCGACACCACCAACACCGGCGACAACGCCACCAGCGTCGGCGAGCGCCTCGCCGCCGAGTACGTCGCCGAGAAGCTGGCCGAGGTCGGCATCACCCCGCAGATCCACGAGTCCGCCCCCGGGCGGGCCAACGTGATCGCCCGGATCCCCGGCGCCGACCCGAGCCGGGGCGCGCTGCTGGTGCACGGCCACCTGGACGTGGTGCCCGCCGACGCCGACGAGTGGTCGGTGCACCCGTTCTCCGGCGAGTTGCGCGACGGCTACCTGTGGGGCCGGGGCGCCATCGACATGAAGGACTTCGACGCGATGGTGCTCGCCGTGGTGCGCCACTGGCAGCGCACCGGCGTCCGTCCGCCGCGCGACATCGTGCTCGCGTACACCGCCGACGAGGAGGCCGGCAGCGAGTACGGTGCGCACTACCTGGTCACCCGGCACCGGGAGCTGTTCGACGGGTGCACCGAGGGCATCGGCGAGGTCGGCGGCTTCTCGTACACGGTGGACGAGTCGCGGCGGCTCTACCTGATCGAGACCGCGCAGAAGGGCATCGACTGGCTGCGGCTGCACGCCAAGGGTCGGCCCGGGCACGGCTCGATGGTGCACGACGACAACGCGGTCACCGCGCTGGCCGAGGCGGTGGCCCGGATCGGCCGGCACCGCTTCCCGGTGGTGGTCACCGACACCGTACGGGCCTTCCTGGAGGAGGTCTCCGAGGTGCTCGGCATCGAGCTGGACCCGGAGGACCCGGAGACCGCCATCGCCAAGCTCGGCCCGATCGCCAACATCATCGGCGCCACCATCCGCAACACCGCCAACCCCACCCGGCTCGCCGCCGGCTACAAGGACAACGTGATCCCCGGCCGGGCCAGCGCCACCATCGACTGCCGCAGCCTGCCCGGCCAGTCCGAGCTGCTGGAACGGCAGTTACGCGAGCTGGTCGGCCCGGACATCGCCATCGAGTACGTCCAGCGCCAGCCCGCCCTGGAGACCACCTTCGACGGCGATCTGGTCGCGGCGATGTCCGCCGCGCTGGTCGCCGAGGATCCGGGCGCCCGGCCGGTGCCGTACATGCTCTCCGGCGGCACCGACGCGAAGGCGTTCGCCCACATCGGCGTACGGTGTTTCGGCTTCGCGCCGCTGCGGCTGCCGGCCGACCTGAACTTCTCCGCGCTGTTCCATGGCATCGACGAGCGGGTACCGGTGGACGGACTACAGTTCGGCGTGCGGGTTCTCGACCGGTTCCTGCGCACCTGTTAGTAAGTGAGAGGGACACCTCATGACCGACCAGCACGGTGAGCTGGAAGCCGCACTCGAGCGCGTGATCGAAGCGGCCCGCCACCACCTGGCCGCCGTCCGCGCCGCCGAGGGCCGGATCGACGACGACGACGTCTGGCAGGCGTACGTCGCGTTGAACAACGCGTCGTTCGCCTACGACGAGCAACTCATGGACGCCTTCGGTGAGGTGACTCCGTGGGACGTCGAGTCGATCGACCCGAACGAGGCCGACCAGCGTTTCGGCGGCGCCGAGGGCGTGGAGCCGACCGACCCGCACCCGCAGGTGATCTCGGTACGCCAGCGCCGCGACTACCGCGTACCCAGCGTCTCCGCGCTGATCCGCGTCGCCGAGGCGGCCCGCCGCGAGGGCGCCCCCGGCGAGGACCAGGTGCCGCCGGTGGAGGGCGTCGGCGAGGCGGTGCTGGAGTTGCTGCAGAGCGGCGACGGTTCGCTCGGCGCGCTCGACGTGCCGGAGCTGGAGCCGCTCGACGGCGTGGTGATGGTCAGCGAGGTCGGCACCCCGGTCGACCTGGAGTCGTTCGACGACGACGACCCGGTGGGCCCGTTCCAGCCGGCGGCGGACGACCGGCTGGTCGGCCGACTCGACGAGCACCCGTTCATGGAGCTCGACGACGAGCACGACCACGTGCACTGACCCCACGTGTCCTTCGGTGGTGGGTACGTCTGTCGTCGCCGGAGCAGCGACAGATCTACCCACCGCCGGGTGGGCCTGGCCGCGTCCCGTCAGTAGGACAGGCCGGGCTGCGGGGAGCCGTTGGCCAGGCGGCGGCGCAGCACCACCTGACGGGTGCCGTCACGGAACAGCCGTACCCGGGCCAACTCCCACCCGCTGAACTCGGCCTGGATCGCCAGTTGCGCGGCGGCGGTCAACCGGTCGACGTTCGGCGGTAACCGCAGCGGCGCGTACTCGTAGTCCATGAGCCCTATGCTGCCCATTCGGAGCCGCCGCGCGCCACCCTCGGCGGAAGTCGGGCACCTCACCCGTCGCGTTCGGGGTATCCGACCTCCAGGGCCGAGACGTCGTCCAGCGCCGTGGTGATCTCCTCCGGCAGCGTCATCCGCTCCACCTGTAGGGCGCCGAGCAGTTGCCCGGAGGTCCGCGCGCCGAGGATCGGCGCGGTCACGCCGGGCCGGTCCCGGATCCAGGCCAGCGCCACCTCCAGCGGGGAGACCCCGAGGCCACCGGCGGCGGTGGCGACCGCCTCCACGATGCTGGAGCAGCGCGGCTCCAGGTAGGTGGCGACGAAGCGTTCGAAATGGGGCGACACCGCCCGGGAGTCCGCCGGGCGCCCGTGCCGGTACTTGCCGGTGAGTACCCCCCGACCCAGCGGCGACCAGGGCAGCACGCCCAGCCCGAGCGCCTCGCAGGCCGGCAGCACCTCACGTTCGACACCCCGTTCCAGCAGGGAGTACTCCACCTGGGCGGCGACCACCGGGGCGCGTCCGGGCCAGGCCGCCTGCCAGGCCGCCGCCCGGGCGGTCTGCCAGCCGGAGAAGTTCGACACGCCGACGTAGCGGACCCGCCCACTGGCCACCGCGTGGTCCAGCGCGGCCAGGGTCTCCTCCAGCGGCGTGACCGGATCGTAGCCGTGTACCTGGAACAGGTCGACATGGTCGGTTCCCAGGCGTCGCAGCGAGGCGTCGAGCGTACGCAGCAGGTGTCCCCGAGAGCCGTCACGGCGGCGGGGGCCACCCGGGCGCAACCCCGCCTTCGTGGCGATGAGCAGGTCGTCGCGGGGCACCAGCGTGCCCAGCAGCGAGCCGATCACCGACTCGGCGTCACCGTCGCCGTACACGTCGGCGGTGTCGATCAGGTTGCCACCCGCGTCCAGGTAGCTCTTCAGTTGCGCAGCGGCGTCGTCGGCGTCGGTGTCCCGGCCCCAGGTCATGGTGCCGAGCGCGAGCCGGGAAACCGCCAGCCCGCTTCGGCCGAGCGGTCGCTGTTGCATGGGTGAACCTTATTTCGAACGAGGGCCGAACCGATATCCTCGCTCCCGTCGAGTCTGCCCAGACGCACGGCGGTTCGGGTGAGCCGGTGATCCTCGCTCTCGGCGGCATTGCGTAACCTGATGCGACTGCGGATGGGGGAGGACTCTGTGCGACTCGGGCTAAACCTCGGATACCAGACAGCCTGGAGCACGCCGGCGGATCATCTGGCCATGGCTCAGGAGGCGGACCGACTCGGCTACTCGGTGGTGTGGGCGGCGGAGGCATACGGCTCCGACTCACCCAGCATGCTCTCCTGGATGGCCGGGCAGACCGAGCGGATCGACATCGGCAGCGCGGTGATGCAGATCCCGGCCCGTACGCCCGCGATGACCGCGATGACCGCGGCGACCCTCGACGCGCTCTCCGGCGGCCGGTTCCGGCTCGGCCTGGGCGTCTCCGGCCCACAGGTCTCCGAGGGCTGGCACGGCGTACGGTTCGGCAAGCCGCTGGCCCGCACACGGGAGTACGTGGACATCGTGAAGCTGGCGGTGGCCCGCAAGGAGGTCGCCTACGACGGCGAGTTCTACCGGTTGCCGCTGCCCGACGGTCCCGGCAAGGCGCTGCGGCTGGGTTTCCACCCGCCGCGTGAGCACATCCCGATCTACCTCGCCGCGGTCGGTCCCAAGAACCTGGAGCTGGCCGGCGAGATCGCCGACGGCTGGTTGGCCGTCTTCTACGCCCCCGAGTTCGCGCAGGAACAGCTCGCGGCGGTAGGCGCCGGCCGGGCCAAGGTCGGCAAGGAACTGGCCGGCTTCGACGTGGTGCCGTCCGTGCCGGTCGTGGTCGGCGACGACGTCGACTCGTGCGCGCAGTTGGTGCGCTGGTACGCCGCCCTCTACGTGGGTGGGATGGGCAGCCGGCAGCAGAACTTCTACAACCAGTTGGCGACCCGGATGGGATACGGCGACGCCGCCCGCGAGGTGCAGGACCTCTACCTTGCCAAGCGGCAGCGCGACGCGGCGGCGGCGGTGCCGCTGGAGTTCATCGACCGGACCTCGCTGCTCGGTCCCAAGGAACGGATCGCCGAGCGGATGCGCCAGTACGCCGAGTCCGGCGTCACCACCCTGTCGGTCACCCTCTTCGCCGGCGACCGGGACACCGGGGTGCAGACCCTGCGTACCGTGGCCGAGGCACTGGAACTCTCGGGAGTCGGGGAGTGACCTGGATCGAAGCCATCGTCCTGGGCATCGTCCAGGGTCTGACCGAGTTCCTCCCGGTCAGCTCGTCGGGGCACCTGCGAATCACCTCGGCGATCTTCTTCGACCGTGACGCCGGGGCGTCGTTCACCGCGGTCACCCAGCTCGGCACCGAAGCGGCCGTGCTGCTCTACTTCGCCAAGGACATCTGGCGCATCGGCCGCACCTGGACGGTCGGCATCTGGGACTCCTCCGTACGCTCCAGCCTCGACTACCGGATGGGCTGGTACGTGATCGTCGGCTCGATCCCGATCGGGGCGCTCGGTTTCCTGTTCAAGGACCAGATCCGGGAAACCGCCCGGAACCTGTGGGTGGTGGCCACCACCCTGATCGTGTTCGCCTTCGTGCTCGCCTTCGCCGAGTACTGGGGTCGGCAGACCCGGACGTTGAAGGACTTCCGGATGCGCGACGGCGTGGTGATGGGCTTCGCCCAGGCGATGGCGCTGATCCCCGGCGTGTCCCGGTCGGGTGCGACGTTGACCTTCGGTCTCTTCCTCAACCTGACCCGGGAGACGGCGGCCCGCTACTCGTTCCTGCTGGCCATCCCGGCCGTGGTGATGTCCGGGATCTTCAGCCTCGGGGACGTCTTCGAGCCAGCGGCCCCGGGCACCTCGGCGCCGACCGTGGCGCAGATGGTGGTCGCCACGCTGATCGCCTTCGCCGTCGGGTACGCGGCCATCGCCTGGCTGCTGCGCTTCGTCGCGCACCACACCCTGTACGTCTTCGTGCTCTACCGGGTGGCGGTCGGCACCCTGGTGTTCGCCCTCCTGCTCACCGGCACCATCAGCGCCACCTGAGTTGATGGAAGGAGGGGTCCCCTGCTGTCGCGTGGTGTATGGCAGGGGCCCTTCCTAACGCGGTGGAGTCGTTGACGGCCGGCACCCCCGGGCTGGGGGTGCCGGCCGTCGTGTTCGTGTTCGGGTGGGGGTCAGCTGTTCCAGTGTGCGGCGACGAGGTCGGCGGCTTGCTGTTCCCACTGGGCGTAGTGGTCGGGGAACGCCGACACCTGCACGGTCTGCGCGGCGACGGTCAGCGGCATGTCCTGCCAGCCGTCGACCTGCTTGAGGCCCTTGAGGAAGGCGAGGGTGGCGTATTCGGGGTCGGTGATCTGTTCGACCGTGCCCCAACCGCTGGACG
>NZ_JBITKM010000006.1:0-385010 GCF_044461025.1 Micromonospora sp. NPDC049900 | reverse complement strand
AGCGGATGATGCGCGACGCCAAGATCACCCAGATCTACGAAGGCACCAACCAGGTCCAACGCATCGTGATGGCCCGCCAACTGCTGAAGGACTGAGTCGTGACGGCGCGCTGAATCGTGACGGCCCGGTCGCTGCTCGGCGGCGACCGGGCCGGGCGACTCAGACCAGCCCCTCCAGCACCATGGCGCTGAACTGGCGCGCCACGTCGTCGATGCTGAGTGGGCCGTCGAGGTTGAGCCACTGGTAGGCCCACGCGCACATGCCGACGAGCCCGAAGGTGGCGATCCGGGGATCGACGTCGGCCCGGAACACGCCCCGCGCCACGCCGTCCTGGATCATACCGGCGAACGCCGCCTCCAACCGGTCGCGCTTGCGGGTCACCTCGGCGAACAGGTCACCGGTGAGGTAGCGCCGCTCCTGGTAGAAGATGGTCACGTGGGCGCGGTACTCGGCCACGCTGGTCAGGCTGAGCCGGATCAGCTCGGCGACCCGCACCTTGGGGTCGTCGCTGCCGCTCTCGATCCGCTCGATCGCGGCGAGCTGCGCCTCCAGGTACTCCTCCTGGATGTGCCGCAGCAGGTCGTCCTTGCTCTCGAAGTGGTGGTAGAAGGCACCCTTGGTGAGCCGCGCCTGGTCGGCGATCTCCTGGACCGACGTCCGGTCGAAGCCCCGACGCTCGAACAGTTCGAGCGCGCTCGTGATCAGTGATCGACGGGTGTTCTCCGGGTCGTAGCCGTCGGGCCACCGCTGCCGACGTCGGGTCGTCGCCGGCCGGCTGGACGTCGTACGCGCCATCTGTGGACTCCGCCTTCCGTACCCCGTCAATGTCCCGCCATCCTACCGCCCGGTCGGAAGGTTGTGGGGGTGCACGTTCGGCGATTCACGCGGGTGACTACGCGCCGACCGTCACCAGACGGGCCGCAATGGCGGGACAGCGACAACAAGGGGCCGCTGCCCTGGGCGGAGTGACCGCCTTCGGGCGTCGACTCCGCCCAGGCACCGAGGCGATGTCCGGCGCTGTCGTCGACCCGTACGCGGTACGAGAAAACGCCCGGGCCACGAACACCCGGACGGTCTTCTCTCGCGGGGACGGCACTGTCCCACTCATTCCGCGATGGTGATGTCCCGCTTCCCCAGCAGGGTCCGTCGGGTCAGCAGAATTGCGGACGAACGTGCGACCTCACAGATATCGGACGCCGGTCAGCCGGGCGGCCTCCGCCCAGATCCGTCGCCCGTTGTCCGGGTCCTGTGCCGGCGCGCTCGGCCGCACCTCACCGACCGGCCCACGGATCTCGGAGAACCCGCGCGGCCCGAAGAACTGCCCACCGCGTACGCCGGTCGCGGTGGCCGCGTAGAGCTGTGGTCGGGCGCCCGCCTCGACCCGGCTGATCAGCAGCGGACTGAGTCGGCCGAGGACGCGTAGGAACACGTTGCGGTTGGCCAGCGCGCGGGGGGTGAGATTGGTGCGGGTCATCCCGGGATGGGCGAGCACGCTGATCACCGGCGACCCGGCGGCCCGCAGTCGACGGTCCAGTTCCAGGCCGAGGATGGTGCCGACCAGCTTGGCCTTCGAGTACGCCGTCGGGCCGTGGTAGGACTTCTCGGAGTTGAGATCGGCCAGGTCCAGTCCGCGCCGTCGGTGCACGATGGACGAGACGGTGACCACCCGAGGCTGCCGTCCGCCGGTCAACCGGTCGAGCAGCAGGCCGGTCAGCGCGTACGGGCCGAGCGCGTTCGTCCCCATCTGCATGTCGAAGCCGTCCACCGTCGGGGCCGGACGGGCGCCGGTCAGTGCCACCCCGGCGTTGTTGACCAGCAGGTCGACCGGCCCGGACAGGGCGGCGGCGAAGGCGCGTACGGAGTCGAGGGAGGCCAGGTCCAGTCTGCGCACCTCGACCTCGGCTCCCGGCACCTGTCGTCGGAGGTCGGCGGCGGTCTGTTCACCGGCCGCGACGTCGCGTACCGCGAGCACCACCGAGGCGCCGTGGCGGGCCAGCTCCCGGGCGGTGACCCGACCCACGCCCGAGTTCGCGCCGGTCACCACCGCTCGGCGGCCCTGCTGGTCGGGAATCTGTTCTTCGGTCCAGTTCGGCATGTCCGTCGACGCTAGGAGGTGCTCCGGGCCCCCGGAGAGACCTCGCCAACCTGGGACCGGGGGACCTACCCTGCGGCCGGACCGACCCGGCAGACTCGGGTGGTGACCACCACGGCGTACACCCGCGAGTTGGCGGACTTCCTGCGCAACCGGCGGTCCCGGCTGCGTCCGGAGGACCTCGGCCTGACGCCCGGACCGCGCCGCCGGGTCGCCGGCCTACGGCGTGAGGAGTTGGCTCTGCTCGCGGGAGTCAGCACCGACTACTACCAGCGTCTGGAGCAGGGCCGCGACGTCCGCCCCTCCGACGACGTGCTGACCGGCATCGCCCGGGCCCTCGCCCTCAACGCCGAGGAGACCCGCCACCTGCACGCCCTCGCGCGTCGGGCCCAGCGACCGCCGACGCCACGGCGCCGCACCCGGGAGACGGTTCCGGAGAGCATCCATCGGCTGCTGCACAGCCTGCACACCCCGGCCGTGGTGATCAGCCGTCACCTGGACCTGCTCGCCTGGAACAGGATGGCCACCGCGTTGTATCCGGGCATCGGCCCGGGCAACGTGCTGATCGACATGTTCACCCACGCCGAGGCGCGGGACCGGTGCGCCGGGTGGCGCGAGACGGTCCTGGACTATCTCGGCTTCCTGCGTGCGGCGGTGGCCGCCGATCCGGAGCACCCGCGCGCACAGGAGATCGTCGGCACGTTGACCATCCGCAGCGAGGAGTTCGGCAGGCTCTGGGCCCGGCACGACGTCCGCGAGTCGGTCCACGGCAGCAAGGTCTTCGCGCATCCCCAGGTCGGCGAGTTGCGCCTGGACTGGGACGCCTACACACCGCCGGGGCGCACCGGGCCGATCCTGATCGCCTACACCGCCGCCCCGGGCAGTGCCGCCGCCGAGCGACTGTCGCTGCTCGCCGCGTACGCCGGGTGAGGGCGGCGGCCCACCTCAACCGACCAACCGGGGCGAACCAGGCACACATCGACTTCCGGAAATCTAATTTCGGGCGATCGGCGAGCCCGGTCCATCCATCCCGAAAGCCCCGCTGAGCTGCGATTGTGGGCGACTCGGACCAACCACATCCAGTCCATCCAGATCGATCATTCATCGACCATCGTTGATAATCGGAAACATCGGTGTAATGCTGGGGCTTGGAAGCGCTCCCATGTCGATCCGATCGCCGAACGGAGGACGTAACGTGCGTTCACACAAGCCCGACCAGTCCGGCTCGCGAGTCCGGTCCGCTGCCCGCCAGCCGCTTCGGGCGCTCGTACTGCTGCTCGCCATGACGGCCGGGATGATCCCCTGGGTCGGTGCCGCACAGGCCCACGGCACCATCATCAACCCGGCGTCCCGGGCGTACCAGTGCTGGCAAACCTGGGGCAGCAACCACACGAACCCGGCCATGCAGCAGCAGGACCCCATGTGCTGGCAGGCGTTCCAATCCAACCCGGACACCATGTGGAACTGGATGAGCGCGCTGCGGGACGGGCTGGGCGGCAACTTCCAGGCCCGCACCCCCGACGGGCAACTGTGCAGCAACGGCCTGTCTCGGAACAACAGCCTGAACCAGCCCGGGGCGTGGAAGAGGACCAACGTCAGCAACAACTTCACGATCCAGCTGTACGACCAGGCGAGCCACGGCGCCGACTACTTCCGGGTGTACGTCAGCAAGAACGGGTTCGACCCCGCCACCCAGACCCTCGGCTGGGGGAACCTGGACTTCATCACGCAGACCGGGCGCTACGCCCCGGCGCAGAACATCAGCTTCAACGTCTCGACGTCCGGATACACCGGACACCACATCGTGTTCGTCATCTGGCAGGCATCCCACCTCGACCAGGCGTACATGTGGTGCAGCGACGTGAACTTCGGCTGATCCGGTAGTCCCGCCCACTGCGGCGTCGGCTCCGGCCCGGGATCCGTCCCGGGCCGGAGCCGCCGCGTTCGCGCTACTTCATCGCGGCGATCTGGATCAGGTTGCCACAGGTGTCGTCGAGCACGGCGGTGACCACCGGCCCCAGGTCGGTCGCCTCCTGGACGAACCGCACACCCAGCCCCTTGAGGCGTTCGACCTCGGCGTGGACGTCCTCGACGGCGAACTGCGTGAACGGGATGCCGTCGTCGACCAGCGCCTCCTTGAAGGGTCGGGCCGCCGGGTGGCCGTCCGGCTCCAGCAGCAGCTCCACCCCGTCCGGGTCGGCGGCGGACACCACGGTGAGCCAGCGCGCCTCACCGGCCGGCACGTCGGTCTTCTTCACGAAGCCCAGCTTCTCGGTGTAGAAGGCGAGCGCCTTCACCTGGTCGTCGACGAACACGCTGGTGATGTTGATGCGGAGCACGGTCGCTTCCTCTCAGTCGGTGGGCCACCGCTCGGCGATCGCGCGCAGCGGGCCGGTGTCGATGTGGTGGAACTTGTACCGGCCCTCTCGCCGGACGTGCACCAACCCGGCCTGTTCGAGCACCGCGAGGTGTTGCGAGATGGCCTGACGCGACGAGGTCAGGCCGTGCTTCATGGTCAGCCGGCCGCAGATCTCGAACAGGGTCTGGCCGTCCCGGTCGACCAACTCGTCCAGGATGATGCGTCGCGTCGCGTCACCGAGCGCCTTGAACAGGTCCGGTTCCGCGTCCACCCGGACAGTTATAGGCAAGCTGTCACTTGCCTGTCAAGTCCGCCACGCTCCGCCGGGCTCAGCCGACCGAGTGGGCGTGCCGGGCGGTCCGCTCGGCCAGCCACAGCCAGCGACGCTGCACCTCACCGCTGGTGGCGGCGACCATCGACAGGGCGTCGCCGCCCACCTTGCGCAACGCCTCCGCCTCGGCCGCCGGGTCGTCCAGCAGCGCCGCGCCGTCGCGGAACGCCTCCGCCTCGCTCGACCCGCCGAACCGGGGCGCGACCTCGTCCCGCCAGAACTCGCCCCAGGTCAACTCGGGGTTCCAGGAGAACCGGGCGTACGCCAGGTAGCTCACCTCGTTGGTCGGGTGGTACGCGGACGCCTCGGCGAAGATGGTCAACCCGCGCATGCCGGCGGCGGCGGCCCGGGTGGCCATGTCGGTGTACATCTCCGGCACCCAGGAGTGCCGCTGCCGGTTCCACTGCGACCCCGCGTGCGTCCGCAGCACGTTGGTGGTGTGCGGCAGTGCCGCCACGTGCGCGGCGGTCAGCCGGTCCCGGTTGTCGTACCAGAAGCCCCGGTTGACGCAGTACTGGTAGGCCACGTCGTCGGGCAGGTCGGCCAGCGGCCGTTGCGCGTCGAGGTCGAAGATGTTGTCCCAGTACACCTCGACCAGGTGACGCAGCGGCACCCCGGCCGGACCCGGCCGACGGGCGGTGTCCAGCAGGGTCGGGTACACCGACCGCATCGCCTCGTACGACCAGGAGGTGCGCTCGCCACCGGTGCGCTCGACACACCGCGCACAGGCGCAACTGCCGTAGTCGCCGGTCTCGAAGTTGATCCCGCCGACCGGCAGGGTGTCCAGCAGCCAGTCGATGGCGTCGCGGTGCCAGGCCAGGTTCTCCGGCTGCGACGGGCAGGCGGCCATCATGTACTCGCTGGCCGGGAAGTGCAGGTCGCCGAACTCGTCGATGTCGAAGCCGACCTTCTTCGGCAGTTCGGCGGCCAGATCGGGGCGCTGCCGCAGCCAGGTGGCGAGGTTGTACCGGTGCCGGCCGTCGAAGTAGATGCCGCCGTAGGCGTTGACGCCCACCCCGGCGATGATGCGTACGCCCCGGGCGTTGGCGTACTCGCACAGGTCGCGGGCGGCCTCGACGCCGCCGTGGGCGTCGCGCAGCAGCCCGTACACCACGATCCCGCCGATGCGTTCGGCGCTACAGAAGTCCACCAGCCGTCGGTAGTCCGCGCCGAAGGCGTCGCCGCCCTTGGCGTACGGGTTCAGCGCGCCGATCTCCTGCTGGCCGAGTTGGCGAAGGTCCCAGTTGGTGGAGTGGTCCCAGGTCCAGAGTGTACGCAGCGGCAGCCCGGGGGCGCTCTGGTGCGCTCCGACGGGCAGCCCGGCCGGGGTGGCCCGGTCCAGCAGGTCCCGGACGGCGTAGACCAGGCCGGCGAACGGGTCGCCGACGACGCGGATCTCCCCGGTGGCCGGCACCTCGACCCGGAAACCGCCCTCGGGCAGCGTCGGGTCGGGAACGAACCGCACCGGCTCCGCCCCCTCCCCCAGCGACTCGGCCAGCAGGGTGGCCGCGAACGGCGCGTGCTCGGCGCCGTGCACCCGGACGCCGGAAATCTGGCGGTACGACATCATGACCTCCCGAGGGACTGCGGAGTGGCGGCCAGGTAGTCGACGACGTCGAGAGCCGTCCACACCCGGTGCCGCCAGTACGGATCGTGTTCGACGAGGGTGCGGGCGGCCGACGCGTCGGGTGCCCGCAGCACGAGGACGGAGGCGCTCAGGTCGGCGCGGGCCCCGGCGAGCAGGGCGGTGCCGTCGGCGAGCAGTCCGCGTACGTGGGCCAGGTGGGCCGCCCGGTACGGCTCGCGACGCTGCGCCGCGTCGGCGGCGAAGGTGGCGGTGACCAGGAAGGTCGATTCGAAGATCACGTGTCCGCCCCGATCGCCCCGACCAGGCGTTGCAGGGCCACCCGGTAGACGCTCTGCGGCCGACCCGCGCCGGTGCTGACGTGCACACCGACCTCCTCGGCGAACCCGGCCGCGCGCAGCGCCTTGAGCAGCCGGCGGGCCGAACGGGTCTCCACCCCGTACGCGTCGGCCAGGCCCCGCGCGGTCACCTGGTTGGGGTCCATCTGGTGCAGCGCCTCCAGCAACCGCCGGGTGGACAGCGGTCCGAGGCGCAGTTGCTCGCTGACCCGCAGCACACCGGGGGCGGTCTCGCGCAGCCGCTGCTTGACCGCGCTCTCCCGGGTGGAGTAGATCTCCCCGTCCGGGAAGACCACGTGCGTCTCACCGCCCCGGCCCAGCGCGAGCGCCTGGCGGGCGTTGGCCTCGGCGGCGGCGATGGTGGTGCCGGCGCCGAAACCGACGGTGTGGTCGCCGTCGACGCCGCGCAGGCTCAGCAGGGAGGCGTGCCCGGCCCGGTGCCGGGCGATGGCGCTCTCCACCGTGCCCCGGCTGGTGGTGATGACCAGCGTCCGGTCGTCGATGGTGTTGAGTCGCCCGCGCATCCGCTCGGCGTGTTCCAGCAGTGCCTCGCGCAACCGCAGGCGCTGTCGTTCCGCCTGGTAGGGGTCCTGCGGGCGGTTCGCCGACTCGGCCACCTCGATCATCATCACCGCGATCTGGGTGGCCCGGGACTGGCGTACCTCGGCGGCGAGCCAGGCCCGGCGCAGCGCGTCGCGGACCGAGGCGCGGGTGTGCTCGACGCGCCAGACCGGCACGCCGCGCTCACGCAGTTCCCGGTGCACCGCGCCGAGGCAGGTCAGGCAGGCCTCGACGGCGCCGGACTCGTAGCGCTCGCGGTGGTAGGCGGTGATCTCGGCCAGGCCGGAGAAGAGCAGGCCGGACGAGTCGGCGATCGGCAGGATGTCGGTGGGCGGGGTCAGTTCGATGTCGTGGTACGTCTCCCGGACGGTCTCCGCCTCGATGGTGTCCACACTGACCCGGGGCAGTCGCCCGCCACCGGCCAGCAGCATCCGGGACAGGGTGCGGTACAGGTCGATCCCGGCGTGCCGGATGTAGTCGATCTCGGCGCGCAGCCCACCGCCCGCCGCCGCGAAGGCGTACGGGATCCGCCCGGTGAACAGCAGCACCTGGCACAGGTCGTCCAACTCGCGGGCCAGTTCGGGGGCCTGCTCGGGGTCGGTGTACGCGCGGGTGGTCACCTCCTCCGCGCGCCCCTCCCCGGCCGCCACCTCCTGCACGAGCCGGATCGAGTCCTCCGGGCCGATGATCCCGATCACGCTGCCGCCTCCACGTCGTCGCCTCGCCGTCGCCTCGGGCTGCTCAGCCGGTGTAGACGGTGCCGGCGATGCCGGCGCTGGCCGGTGCCGCCAACAGCGTCAGCACCGACGCCACGTCCTCGGGACGGCCCAGCGCCGCCTCGATCCGGGCGACCTGGGCACCGTCGGTGCCGTTGGCCCGTGCCTCGTCCAGCGACCGCCGCATCAGCGGGGTGTCGATGTCGCCGGGACAGAGGGTGTGCACCCGGATCCCGCGTGGGCCGAGTTGCCGGGCCAGCGTCAGTGCCAGGCCGTGCAGTCCTCCCTTGCTCGCGCCGTAGGGTACCGAGCCGGATCCGGCCAACACGCCCGCCTTGGAACCGACCAGGACGAGCACCCCGTGCCCGTCGGTCAGGTGTCGTACGGCGTGCTTGGCGACCAGGAACGGTCCGGTGAGGTTGACCTCGATCACCCGCTGCCACAGCTCCAGCGGCAGGTCGGTGACGTCGGTGCCCTGCCCGCGCATGATCCCGGCGACGTGCAGCACCGCGTCGATGCCGCCGAGGTCGGCGGCGACCGCGTCGAACACCGAGGCGACCTGCGTCTCCCGGGTCACGTCCACCGCGTGGGCGACGGCCGTCGCCCCGGCGGCACGGGCCTGCGCGGCGGCACCGGCGGCGCCGTCCGCGTCGGCGTCGAGCACCGCGACGGCCGCGCCGGCCGTGACGGCGGCCCGGACCGTGGCGAGCCCGATGCCGGAGGCACCGCCGACGACCACCACCCGGCGGCCGGTGAGCAGGCCGACCGCCGGGGCGACGCCGGTCACCGCCGGACCGTCCCGCGGACCGCCTCGGCGACGTGGTCCGCCTCGGGCACCACGGCCTTCTGCAACGCCGGGGCGGCCGGCATCGGCACGTCCGGGGCGGCCACCCGGGCCACCGGGGCACGCAGGTCGGCGAAGCACTCGGACGCGGCCCGGGCGGCGATCTCCGCACCGAATCCGCCGGTCAGGTTCGCCTCGTGGGCGACGACCAGGCGGCCGGTGCGCGCGATCGACGCGCCGACCGTGTCGAAGTCCAGCGGATTGAGCCACCGCAGGTCGATCACCTCGGTCTCGATCCCCTCCGCGGCGAGTTGGTCGGCGGCGGCCAGGGCTGCCGGGACCATCCGGGACCAGGCCACCACGGTGGCGTCCCGGCCGTCGCGGACCACGCGGGCGCCGCCGATCGGCTCGACCGGCGCGTCGGTGCGGACCGGGCCCCGGGTCGGGTAGAGCATCCGGGCCTCCGCGACGACCACCGGGTCGTCGCTGACCACCGCGGTGCGCAGCATCTGGTACGCGTCGTCCGGTGTGGACGGCAGCGCCACCCGAAGGCCGGGCGTGTGCGCGAAGTACGCCTCCACCGAGTGCGAGTGCTGGGCACAGGCACCGGGTGAGTACCCCTGCTGCATCCGGATCACCAGCGGGGCCTTCCACCGACCGGCACTGGAGTAGCGGATGGTGGCGATCTGGTTGACGATCTGGTCCATCGCCACGAAGGAGAAGTCGGCGTACATGATCTCGGCGATCGGACGCAGGCCGGTCATGGCCGCGCCGAGCGCCATGCCCAGGAAGCCGGTCTCGGAGATCGGGGTGTCGAAGATCCGTTCGGTGCCGAACCGCTTGTGCAGCCCCTTGGTGGCACCGAACGGGCCGCCGGGCAGGGCGACGTCCTCACCGAAGTAGACGGTGTCGGACCGGCTGTCCAGCGCCCAGGTCAGCGCCGCGTTGACGGCCTGGATGTACCGCAGCGACTCAGACATAGACGTACTCCTTGACGGTCGCCGGGTCGGGGAACGGCACCTCGCGGGCGGCGACGACGGCGGCCTCCACCTCGGCGGCCACCTCCGCGTCGATGGCGTCGAGCCGGGCGGTCAGCTCGGCGTCGGCGGCGGCCCGGATCCGGACCAGCGGCTCGCGTTCGCGGGCGGCGGCGATCTCACCGGCCGGGCGGTAGTGCTGCACGTCGCCGCTGTAGTGGCCGACCAGGCGCTCGGTCATCGCCTCCACGATGGACGGGCCGGAGCCCTCCCGGGCGCGGGCGACCGCCTCGGCGACGGCCTCGGCGACCGCGTCCGGGTCGTTGCCGTCGGCGACCCGGCCGGGGATCCCGTACCCGGCGGCGCGCTCGGCGAGCTGGCGGATGCGGACCATGTCCTCGATGCGGGACATCTCCGAGTAGACGTTGTTCTCCACCACCAGGACCAGCGGCAGGTCGAGCACGGCGGCGAGGTTGATCGCCTCGTGCACGTTGCCCTGGTTCATCGCGCCGTCACCGATGCTGACCACCGAGACCGCGCCGCTGCCGGTGCGTTGCGCGGTGAGCGCGGCACCGGTGGCGATCGGCACTCCGGCGCCGACGATGGAGTTCTCCCCCATGAACCAGCGTCCGGGATCGGAGAGGTACGGCGAGGCGGCCCGGCCGCCGTTGACCGCCGAGTCCCGGCCCATCATCTCGGCGAACAGCCCGGTCATGTCCACACCCCGGGCCAGCGCCCAGCCGTGCCCACGGTAGGTCGCGGTCACGTGGTCACCGTCGCGCAGCGCGCGGGCGGCACCGACCGGGATCGCCTCCTGACCGTTGCACAGGTGGATCGAGCCCGGGATCTCACCGTCGTCCTTGAGGGCGGCCAGCCGCTCCTCGAACCGGCGGATCCGGGCCATCGCCCGGTAGTCGTCCGGCAGACCCATCACACCCCCATAGATGAATTAGAGCCCTATTCCGGCTCGTTCGGATTGGAGCCTAGACCAGGGACATCATGCTATGGAAGAGTGCATGAGCAAGTTTGTGGCCGTTATAGGGCTCTAATTTGGGGGCAGCATGGAGATCACCGCCGTCGAGTCGGTGGTGCGGGGCGACGCGCACTTCGTCGCGGTGCACACCTCGACCGGGCTGGTCGGCGTCGGGCAGTCCGCCTGCTGGGGGTATCCGGGAGCCGTACACGCGGTCGTGGAGGCGTTCCGCCCGCACCTGCTCGGCGCCGACCCGAGCCGCATCGAGCACCACTGGCACCACCTGTACCGGATGGGACCGTTCCGGGGATCGGTGCTCACCGCCGCCGTCTCCGCCATCGACCTGGCGCTCTGGGACCTGCTCGGCAAGCGACTCGGCGTACCGATCTGGCAGTTGCTCGGCGGTCGGGTCCGGGACCGGATCCGGCTGCACCTGCTGCTGCCCGGTACCGGCGCGCAGGACCTCGCCGCACAGGCCGCGGCGGCGGTCGCCGACGGGTTCACCGCGGTGAAGTTCGACCCGCTGCCGGCGGACTACGGCGACCTGTCGCTGGCCCGGCTGGTCAGCGACACCCAGGCCACCACCGCCGCCGTCCGCGACGCGGTCGGACCCGACGTCGACCTGCTCATCGAGCTGCACCGCAAGCTCACCCCGTTGCAGGCCGAGGCGGTCATCCCGGCGGTCGGTCGGCTGCACCCGCTGATGGTCGAGGACCCGATCCAGATCGACAGCGTCAGCAGCCAGGCCGAGGTGAGCCGCCGCGCGCTCGGGGTGCCGATGGCCAACGGCGAGCGGCTGCACACCATCTGGGAGTTCAAGGAGCTGCTGGCGCAGGGCGGGGCCCAGTACGTCCGGCCCGACCTCGGCCTGGCCGGCGGCATCAGCCACGCCCGCAAGATCGCGGCGCTGGCCGAGTCGTACCACGCGGCGGTGGTCAGCCACAACTGCCTCGGACCGCTGCTCACCATGGCCTCGGTGCACCTGGACACGGCGATCCCGAACTTCGTGACGCAGGAGTACTCCCCGCTGGACGACACCCTCGCCGACGGTCCGGCCCGGGCGTGCGTCCGCCGCGAGGGCGGGTTCCTGCCGATCCCCGAGGAACCCGGTCTCGGCGTCACCCTGGACCTCACCGACGAGACCCCGCTGGACCTGACCGGCCGCCCGCTCACCCGCATCCCCCACCGCGCCGACGGCTCCATCGCCTACGCCGTATAGCTGTAAGGAAGGGTCCCCTGCTATCGCCTCGTGCATAGCAGGGGACCCTTCCTTACAGCCGTTCCTTACATCCCGGTGCCTACACCCGGCGGCCGGGATGGTGGAAGACGGGGTACGCCCACAGGGGTTCGCCGTCGGCGTCGGCGATCTCGGCGAACAGGTGCGACAACGACGCCGTCCACCGCGCCTGCACCTCGGAGGCGCCGGTGACCCGGCCAGCGTGGTCGAAGCCCCACCGGGTCTGCAGGACGCAGATCAGCAGCAGACCGTGCCGGTAGATGTGGTAGTCGTACACGCCCGCCTCGTCGAGCAGGGCGGCCATCTCCGGCCACAGCTCGACGTGCCGGCGCTCGTACTCGGCCTCCGCCCCGGGACGCAGGCGGTACAGGTGGCACACCTGCACGCCCGGCCCGCGGGCCGGTCCCGTCCCCGATCCGGTGCCGGGATCGGGGACGGGACCGGGGTGACCCGCGCTCGGACATTGAGGAGTATCCGGGTCGGGCCGGTCGGTCGGTGTGCTCACTTGCCGGAGCCGGCGAGCGCACCGGAGACGAGCTGGCGCTGGAACACCAGGTAGATGATGAGCACCGGGAGCAGGGCCACGATCAGGCCGGCGCTGACCAGCGGCACCGACACGTCGTACTGGCCGCTGAGCAGGGACACGCCGACCATCAGCGTCTTGGAGTCCGAGCCGCCCATGATGACCAGTGGCAGCAGCAGGTCGTTCCACATCCAGACGAAGTTGAAGATGGCCAGCGCCGCCAGGGCGGGGGTGGCGATCGGGGCGAGCAGCCGGAACAGGATGGTGAAGTGTCCGGCCCCGTCGACCCGGGCGGCCTCGATCAGCTCGTCGGGCACCTGCTGGAAGTAGCCGGCGAGCTGGTACGTGCCCAGCGGCAGGCCGAAGGCCGCGTACGCCAGGATCAGTCCCTGGTACTCGCCGGACATCCCCAGGTCCAGCACCGTCTGGTAGAGCGGGTAGATGATCGCCTGGCTGGGGATGGTCAGGGTGATGATGATGAACAGGAAGACCAGCTTGCCGCCCCGGAAACGCAGCTTGGTCACCGTGTACGCGATCAGCATCGCGGCCAGCACCGACAGCACCAGGCCACCGACCGTGGTGATGATGGAGTTGAGCAGCAGCCGGGGCATGTTCATCCGCTTGAACGCCTCGACGTAGTTCTCGAAGGTGATCCCGGCCGGTAGCCCGAGCGGGTCCCGGGCGAACCCGGTCTGCGTCTTGAGCGAGCTGACCACGGTGAACAGCAGCGGATAGAGCGCCGCCACCGCGACCACCACCAACGCAAAGACCAACAGGTAGCGCCCGATCTGGGCGGAGTGTCGCCGGTTCATCGCGGCTTCCGGGTCCCCTCTTTGAACATGTGCCGCACGCTGAAGATCGACAACACGGCGACGAAGACGAACAGGGCGATGCCGATGGCCGAGCCGTACCCCCGGTCGAGGAACTGGAAGGTGGTCAGGAAGACCAGGTACTCGGGGAGCATGGTGGCGTCGCCGGGGCCGCCCTGGGTCAACGCGTAGATCAGCGGGAACAGCCAGATCAGCACGCCGGAGGCGCAGAGCACGCTCCAGTACGCCACGGTGGGACGCAGCATCGGCACCACGACGGAGAAGAGCCGCCGCCAGAAGTTGGCCCCGTCGAGGTACGCGGCCTCCAGCACCTCGTCCGGGATGGTGGCGAGCCCGGCCAGGTAGGTCATCACACCGAGACCGAAGAAGCTCCACAGCGCCACCGCGACCAGTGAGAAGAGCGCGCTGTTCTGCCCGTTGAGCCACTCGATGGCCAGCGGCTCCAACCCGACCGCGCGCAGCAGGGCGTTGATCGGTCCGTCCGGGCTGAGGATCTGCCGGAACATGATGCCGACCACGATGGGCGCGATGGTGTACGGGACGAAGTAGACGGCCCGGAAGAACTTCCAGCCCGGTGCCCGTTGGTGGATCAGCACCGCCAGGACGAGCGGCAGCACGATCCAGACCGGCAGGGTGGCCACCACCAGCAGGGCGTTGCGGAAGCTGGCCAGCACCACCGGGTCGTCGAACATCCGGGTGTAGTTGTCCCAGCCGGCGAACGAGCTGTCGCCGAACCCGCTGGAGGATTCGAAGCTGGTGATGACGCCCCGGATCAGCGGCACCAGTTTGAAGGTGACCGCCAGGGCCATCCCCGGCAGCACCAGCAGGGCGCCGAGCCACCATTCCCGGGCGTGCCGGGGTCGCCGGGTGCGGCGTACCGGCGGGGGTGGGTTCGTCGCGACGGCCGAATCGGCGGCCGACGCGGTGGAGATGCTCATCGGGCTGTCCTCCCCGGAGGCTGGCGGGTGGGGTGGCGCCCGGCCACCCCACCCGGTGCGACTAGTTGCCCTGCTTCTTCGTCGGGCTGCGCTCCAGCGCCTGCTGCATCTGGTCGGCCCACTTGTCGACGGTGAGCTGACCGAGCGTGATCTGCTGCCAGCCTCGGGCCAGCGCGTCGGCCTCGGGGCCGGAGAGCATGACACCGGCGTGCAGGGTCGGCTCGGCCACGAACTCCTGGATCTTCTTGAAGGCCGGCGACGACGGCAGCAGGGCGGGGTCGACGTTCTTGTTCAACGGCTGCCCCTTGGCGTGCTTCACCCACAGCTCGCCGTTCTCCTTGCCGGCCAGCCAGGTGATGAACTCCAGGCCGGCTTCCTTCTTCTCGCTCCACTGCGTCACGCCGTAGACGGCGCCCTCGATGCCGGAGAACTTGCCGGCCAGCGGCGCGGACTGGTTGATCACCGGCCACCGGGTGACGCCGAGCTTGTCGTCGCCGAGGGCCTTGCCGAACGCCTCCCAGTTCACCGCGTCGGAGATGATGGTGCCGGCGAAGGCGGCGTCACCGCGCTGGAAGATGTCCGCGCCGTCGGGCAGCATCGTGATCGACGGGGCGTTCTTGTTCGTCCAGCCCTTGGTGGTGATCTCGGCGAGCTTCTCCAGGACCTGGACCAGCTTCGGGTCCTTCCAGGACAGCGTGCCGGCGAGCAGACCGCGGATGTCGTCCTCGGTCAGGTAGTTCCGGGCGATCTCCGGGAAGTCCCAGTACGCCGGGAAGGTGCCGGACAACCCCAGCGCCAGGCAGGTCTTGCCGGAGTTCTTGATCGCCTCGCAGGCGGCACCGAACTCGTCCCAGGTGGCCGGCGGGTTCTCCGGGTCCAGCCCGGCGCCGCGCAGCACGTCCTTGTTGAAGTACAGGACGTTGCCCTGGTAGGAGAAGGGCACGCCGAAGCAGGCCTTGCTGGTGTCGAAGCCCTCGCAGGCGCCGCTGTAGGTGACCAGGTCCTTGTTGATCTCAGCGGCCCGATCGCCCAGCGGCACGTACGCGCCCCGCCGGTCGAACAGCTCCAGCCCGGCGTTGTTGGCCATCACGTCCGGCCCGGACTGCGAGGTGATGTACGGCCCCTGCACCTCGGGGTACTTGTCGAACGGGACCGACTGCAGGTCCAGCTTGATGTTCTGGTGGCTGGCCTCGAAGGTGGTCTTCACCTGCTGCCAGTACTCGGAGCCGCCCGGCTCCCAGGTGAGCACCTTGAGGGTGACCGGGCCGTCGGCGGCGTCGCCACCGCCCCCGCATCCGGCCAGCATCGCGGCGGTGGCCACACCGGCGGCGAGGACGCCGGTCAATCTACGACGAAACATCGGCGCAAGCTCCTGTCAGGAGAGGGGTTCGAGGGAGATCCGACGGGGTTCGCCACCGGCGGCGGCGCTGTCGGCCATGGCCGTGGCGACCTGCACCACGTGCAGTCCGTCGGCGAGCGGGACGACCGCCGACGAGTCGGTGCCGGTCACCTGACCGACGAAGTGGCGCAGTTCGGCGGCGAGCGCGCCGCCGCCGTCGGCCGGCGAGAGCAGCCAGTCCGGCGCCTCGGTCTGCTCGGCCTGGACGAGCAGCGTGGGGTGGCCGAGGTCGACGTGGGCGACCCCGTCGGTGCCGTACACCTCGACCAGGTCCGAGGTGTGGTTGGGCGTGGTGTCAGGCAGGAGGTAGCTGTTGCGGATCGACGACACGACATCGTTGGCGTGCCGAAGCTCCGCCCACACCAGGACCGGCGAGGTCGGTCCCGGTCGGGTCCGGGCGGTCGCACGGACCTCGACCACCGGCGACTGGGCGTACCAGATGGCCAGGTCGACGTCGTGCACGGCGGTGAGCAGGGCCGGATGCTCGCCGGGGAAGAGCCGGCTGAGCGCGCGCGGGCGGTCCCGGCGGGAGGAGACGGCCAGCACCCGGCCGAGCCGGCCGGCGCGGACCGCGTCGTACAGCGCCCGGTGCGGGGCGCTGTGACGGAGGATGTGTCCGGGCTGGCAGAGGACCTGGTGGGTGCGGGCCGCCGCGACGATCGCGGCGGCGTCGGCGACCGTCGCCGCGAGCGGCTTCTCGACCAGGACCGGCACTCCGGCGGCGAGCAGCGCGACCGCGACCTCCCGGTGGGCGGGTCCGGGTACGCAGACCGAGGCCGCCTGCGGGGCTCCGGCGGCGAGCAGGTCCGCGACGGTGCCGTAGGTACGGGCGACGCCGTGCGCGGCGGCGGCCCGGTCCCGCACGTCGGGGTCCGGGTCGACGAGCGCGGCCACCGGTACGCCGATCGACCGGTACGCGGCGACGTGCCGCAGCCCGAACGCGCCCGCACCGATGACGGCGACCTCCGGCGCGGCGTTCATGCCGCGCCTGCCCGGGTGCCGCCGGTGGGCACCGGGACGGTGCGGTCGACGACGCGGTTCATGCCGTCACCGCCGCGACGGCCGCGTCCGGCCCGGCGGGTGCCGGTACGGTCGTCCCGACACCGGGGGCAGCCGCAGGGAGTCGCCCGTCCAGTACGGCTCGGGTGAGCCGTTCGAAGGCGGTCACGCCGACGTCGAGGCACCGCTCGTCGACGTCGAACGAGCCGGAGTGCAGGGGCGCGCCCCCGCGCTCGCCGGTGACGCCGAGCTTGACGTACAGGCTCGGGCCGAGCGCGCCGAGCAGCGCGAAGTCGTCGGTGGTCAGCGGCGGCACCGCGAGGTCCGCCACCTGCACCAGGTCGGGCAGCTCGCGGTGGGCGAGTGCGACGAGTTCGGCCGCGTTGCGTACCGGCGGCATCTCGTTGGCCCAGGTGAAGCGGACGCCGAGGTCGAGCGCGGCGGCCTGCTGGCGGGCGACCCGTTCGATGACCGTCTTGAGCCGGTCGCGGACGCCCTCGTCCAGGGTGCGCAGCGTGCCGGTGGCCTCCGCGTAACCGGCGACCTGGCTCTGGCTGGCTCCGCCGGAGATGGTGCCGATGTTGAAGGCCATCAGTTCGTCGGCGTTGCGCGATCGGGCCACCGCAGCGTGCAGCAGGTTCACCATGCCGCTCAGTCCGAGGATGGCGTCGCGGCCGAGCGCCGGGGTGGCGGCGTGCGCGGCCCGACCGAGGACCTCGATGCGGAACGCGTCCTTGGCCGCCATCGCGGTGGTGCGGTCCACGCCGAGGGTGCCGACCGGCAGGTCGGGCCAGCAGTGCAGGCCGAGTACGGCGTCGAAGCGCCGGCCGCGCAGCGCCTCGTCGACGAGGACGGCGGCGGCGCCGGAGGTCTCGCCGAACGGGATCTCCTCGGCGGGTTGGAACAGGACGGTGACCGAGCCCCGGGCCGGCGGGTCGGCGGCGAGCCGGGCGGCGGTACCGTACGCGACGGTCATGTGCACGTCGTGTCCGCAGGCGTGGCAGACCCCGGCGGACGTCGAGGCGTACGGCTCGGTCTTGGCGTCCTGCACGGGATAGGCATCCATATCGGCCCGAAGGAGGACCGATGGCCCCGGGAGGCGACCTTCGAGTTCGAGTACCAGTCCGGTACCGGCGATGCCGGTGCGCAACCGCCCGAACGGCTGAAGCTTCTCGGCCAACGTCCCGGCCGTGCGGTGTTCAGTAAACCGCAGCTCGGGGTGGCGATGGAGCTGACGCCTCAGCCGTACCAGCTCATCAACCCCGTCGTGTCCCCGCGCCACCCGGCCCACCCTTCGCTCGCGACCTGCAATCCGGACCTAATTGAGACAAGAACCTAAGTCAGGGGGGTGGCCGCGTCAATAACCAGCCAGAATTTGGGTTATCGTCCGTGACCATGGATCGCGCTGACGCCCACCTGCACCTGTTCGCCGACGGCTACCCGGGCCGGTACGGACGCTCCCCGGCAGGCGGCCAGGAGATCGCTCTGTATCAGGACATCCGTCGCGTACACGGCATCGATCGGGCCCTCGTGGTCGGGTACGAGGGCGAGCCGCGCTTCGCCGGGAACAACGACTACCTGGCGGGGCTGGCCACCCGGCACCCCTGGATCGCCCCGGTCGCCTACGTTCCACCAGGTGGACCGGCGGACGGGCAGTTGGCCCGCTGGTGGGCGGCGGGCTTCGTCGGGGTGGCCGCCTACCTGGCGGAACCCGAGGCCGCCGACCGCTTCGCCGACTGGGTGACCGGCTGCGCCGCCGACCTCGCCACGGCCGGTGCGGTGCTCAGCCTCAACGCCACCCCGGCCGCCACCCGGCGGCTCGGCCCCGCGCTCGCCGCCCTCGACGGGTGTCCGGTGTTGTTCAGCCACCTCGGGCTGCCCGGCAGTCGGCCCACGCCCCCGACTCCACAGCAGGCCACCGAGACCCTGGCGGCGCTGCTCGACCTCGCCCGACTGCCGCACGTCGGAGTGAAGATCTCCGGCCTGTACGCGGTCAGCGAGCCGTCGCACGCCTGGCCGCACGCGGCGGCCCGGCCCTTCGTCGAGCTGCTCCTGGACCGCTTCGGCAGCCGGCGACTGTACTGGGGTTCGGACTTCCCGCCCAGCCTGGACCATGTGTCGTTCACGCAGACGCTGGAACCCGTCGGGCTGGACGACCTCTCCCCCACCGAGCGGGCGGACGTCCTCGGCGCCAACCTGCGCCGTCTCCTCGACCGCGCGCCCGGCCCGGGAGGCGACACGTCAGCGGCCGAGCCGGCCTGACGGAGCGTCGTCAGGCCGGCTCGGTCTCGCGACACACCGGGTCGCGCAGTCCGGCGTCAGCGGCCTCGACGGTCACCCCGTGCAGGTCGGGGTCGCCACCTCCCGGCCGGGGCGGGCCGGGGCGAACTCAGAGCACCGACGCGTACCACTGGGCCCCGGTGACGCTGATCCGCTGGGACTGCTGGCGGTTCCACTCCACCCGCAGGCCGTGCTCGCGCAGCACCGGGAAGACGAGATCGTCGAGGAATCGTTCCAGGTCGGCCTGGTATCCGGCCTGCTGCTCGGCCTCGGAGAGGGCGGAGTAGGCGGCCTCGTCGAAGTCCACCGGCGGATAGGCCCCGTAGCCGAGCCAGACCTGGCCGTCCTCGCTGTCGACCAGCGACTCGGTGTCCTGCTGGTGGTACCAGAGGTAGCCGTGCCAGTGCCGGGAGTCGTCCCGCTCGTCGTGGATCTCGCCCGCCGCGCAGGTGCCGCAGCAGGTGAAGTTCTCCCTGGCCACCACTCCACGCCGGTTGAGTTCGGCGAAGGCGCGGGTCAGGTTGCCGCTCACCTCACCCCAGCCGCGTTGCTGCTCCCGCCGCGCCGCCACCGCCGTCTCGTACGCGGCACGCAGCTCGTCGTCGGTAGCGCCGTGACGCTGACCGTCCTGGTCGAAGAAGTCCACGAACTCGTCGGCGTCGGTGTCGCCGCGCACGATCCAGGCCCAGATCTCGGCCTCGATCTCGTCGCGTCCCGGCTCCCCGATGCGCTCGGTGAGGAACCGTACGCCCGCCGGGCGCTCGTTGTAGATCCATTCGGTCATGGCGAGGATCTTCACACGCTCCTCCGACAACCCGCGCCCGCCCGGCCTCGGCACCGGACACCGGGCGGGACGACGGGGTTTCAGCCGCCGGGTCCACTGCCGCGCTCAGGCGGGGACGGTGGCCGGCCCCATCCGGAAGTCCGGGTCGATCTGCGTGGTGAGGTCCACGCCGGTACGGTCGTTGGCCCAGGCCATCGCGTTGCGCCGGTGGAACTCGTGGGCCCAGCGGGTGAACGCCGCCCAGTCCTGGGTGGTGGTGTCGACGACCTCGGCCAGGCGACCAAGCGCCGCCCGGTTCTCCGGCTCCACCTCGTCCAACGGCCCGAGGTCGCCACGCTCGGCCCGGCGCACGTACGCCGAGCGTCCCACCCAGGTCAGCAGGTCGTCTCCGACGTGCTCGCGCAGGAACTCCACGTCGGCGGCGTCCTCGACCTTGTTGCCGACCACGGACAGCGCCACCCCGTAGTCCCGCGCGTAGCCGGCGTACTGCTGGTAGACACCGACCCCGCGCACGGTCGGCTCGCAGACCAGCACCGTGCGGTCGAAGCGGGTGAACAGCCCCGAGGCGAACGAGTCGGCACCGGCGGTCATGTCCACCACCACGTACTCGCCGGGGCCGTCGAGCATGTGGTTGAGCAGCAGCTCCACTGCACCGACCTTGGAGTGGTAGCAGGCCACCCCCAGGTCCTCGGCGGTGAACTCGCCGGTCACCGCGAGTCGCACCGCGCCGACGGGGGCCACGCAGGTCGCGTAGATCGGGTTCTCCTCGTCCACCCGGAGCAGACGGGAACCCCGGCCCGGCGGGGTGGTCTTCACCATCTCGGCGGCGGAGCCGATCCGCAGATTGCCGCCGCGCAGGTACTCCTTGATCGCGGGCAGGTGAGCGCCGAGCGGCACGGGAGCGGCGGCGGGCTCCGGCCCGCCGAGGGCGACCGCGAGGTGCTGGTTGATGTCGGCGTCGATCGCCAGCACCGGACGGCCGGCGGCGGCGAGGTGGCGGGCGTAGAGCGCGGTGAGCGTGGTCTTCCCACTACCGCCCTTGCCGACGAACGCTACCTTCACCGCGACCACCCCTTGATGCCAACGGAAACCGTTTCCATGAGCGCGATGGTAACGGGTGGTGCGGCACCCGCCGCGGACAACCCGCTGATTGCGTCAGAACCAGGTCATCGCCTCCGGCGCGCTGTCGCCGGCTCGTCACGCCCTCTCCGGCTCGGCCTGCGCGGGGAGGTCGAGCACGTCCGCCGCCAGCCGGTGGATGGTGTCCAGCGTGGCGTCCCGGCCGCCGGCCGCCTCGACCATGAACAGCAGATGCCGCACGCCGGGCAGGGCCGCCGCCCGGGCCACCGCCTCTCGGCATCGGCGGGGCGAGCCGACCGGGTGGATGTCGATCAGATGGTCCACATAGCGTTCCGGATCGCGACGCCCACCTGCGGCACCGTCCAGGCGCACGTACTCCCGGGTGCCGGCCAGCAGTGGCGGCAGGCCGGCGCGGACCGCCCGCGCCGCCGCGTCGTCGGTCGCCGCCACCTGGGCGAGGTGGGCGCTGGCGTGGTGGATGCCGGTCGGGTCGTGCCCGTGTGCGGCGGCCACCCGCGCGTGCCGGGCGACCAGTTCCGCCTTCTCGGCCAGGTCCGCGTGCAGGCCGAGCAGGAGCGGAAGTCCGTGCCGGGCGGCGAGGTCGACCGTCCCCGGGGTGGTCGCGGCCACCCAGACCGGCACCCGGCCACGCGGACGCGGCACCACCGCGACGGGCCGGAACGGGAAGCGCGCGTTACCCGCCACCACCGGCTGCCCGGACAGCCACCGCAGCAGCAGTTCCACCGAGTCGCCGAAGCCCTGTCGGAACCGGTCCAGGCCGGTGCCGAAGACCTCGAGGTCGACCCAGGGACCGCCACGGCCCACGCCCAGCCGGAACCGACCGCCGGAGAGCTCGTGCAGCAGCACCGCCTCCTCGCCGAGCGCCACCGGATGCCGGTTGGACAGCACGCAGGCGGCGGTGCCGACCGCGATGCGCCGGGTGGCGCCGAGCAGATGCGCGGCGAAGGCGACCGCAGAGGGACAGACGCCGTAGGGGATGAAGTGGTGCTCGGCGATCCACACCCCGTCGAAGCCGGCGGCCTCCGCCGCGCTGCCGTACCGGTGGGCGTCGGCGAGCACCTCGGTGTGGGTGTGGCCGGGCCGCTGCCCGGCGAGCAGGAACAGGTGTGCGTGCACGTCCCGTTCCGCCCGCCGGGTGCGGCGGGGATCAGCAGTCACGCAGCTCGGGCGACTGGTTGAGCAACTGGCCCCGGGTGGAGACGAACCGGCGGTAGGTGTCCGAGTCGACCGCCGACGGCCGGAAGGCCGCGACCCGGTGGCAGTTCTGGAAGGCGAGCTTGACGCCGAAGTGGCGCTCCAGGCTGGACCGGATGGCGTCGCTGGCCAGCGCCCGCAGCAACTGCCCCCGCTCCGCCTCACTGGGCGGCGGGAGCACGTTGTCGGCGAACTCCTCGCCGGAGCCGGCCAGGTCCGACGCCACCCGGCTGACAGTCTGCCAGGCGTACGGCAACGACTCCCGAACGCAGGCGACGAACTCCTCGTCGTCGACGGGGCCGGACTCGGCGGCCCGCAACAGGTCGGGCGGCACGGTGAGAGACATGGTCCTCCTCAGTTAACGATCACGGTTTTCGCTTTCGTTAGACTGAGCACACCATGTCGGTGACCACGCGTCAATGCCCGAACACGGAAAGCCACCACGATGCCCGTCAGCCGCCACCGTCCGTGCAGGAGGCTTCGCACGCCCTATCGGCGCACGCAGTCGGCGCAGACACCGACGATCTCGAGCGTGTGGTTGAGATCGGTGAACCCGTGCTGCGCCGTGACGCCCTCGGCCCACTCCTCCACCGCCGGACCGACCACCTCCACCGTGCGACCGCACTCGCGGCAGACCAGGTGATGGTGGTGGCTGCGGCTGCACCGGCGGTACAACTGCTCGCCGGAGGGCAGACGCACGGTGTCGACCTCACCCGCGTCCACCAACGCCTGCAGGGTGCGGTAGACGGTGGTCAGGCCGACCGACGCCTGCTGGTCCCGCAACTGGGCGTGCAGTCCCTGGGCGCTACGGAACTCGGTCAACTCGTCGAGCAGCCCGACGACCTCGGCCCGTTGCCTGGTGTTGCGGGCAGCGCCCGGAATCGACTTGATCGCCATCGCCACTCCCCTTCGTCCGGGGCCTCGGGCCGACACGGCAGCCTCGCAGCTCACCCCGGGGCCGGCGACGCGAGTCTCAGCGGCTCGCCGTCGGGCCATCATGATAGCCGCCGTTGCGTCGGCGGAGCCGCCGCCGCTGCCCACCCAGACCCAGTTGCCTCCGGCCACTGCGCGTCGCGGTGACATCCGCCAGCGTGGCGGGCGTGCGTGGCAGCAGGCGAGCAGACGGTGGGCACCGACATCGACGGCGGCGTGGAGGTCCGGCCGGGAGGCTCGGGGTCACCATGGCCGTTGTCCGATGTGCCCACCGACGACCTGCCTCGAACGTCTGCGCACCGGCGACGCGCTACGCCGCAACCCGCAGCTTTGCGCGGCATGCGGGGGCTCGCCGAGCGACACGGCGGGTCGATCCCCCAGGGTCGTGATGACGGGAAGCCGCAGGCTCACCCCGTCGGGCCCGGACGGCGCGCACGGCCACCCCTGACCGTCGGTCCGGCAGCCCCGGCACCGGAGTGCCGAGTCGGAAACGTTACGACTTGACGAACGGCATGTTATCGCTCACAGTCGATGCCTAAGGACGGCGCCTGCGGCTTACCGGGCAAGCCCGCTGCGCCGGATCTGGGATCGGGCGCGCCCAGCTATAGCGGCGATCATGTTAGCGCTGCCATACCGCGATTGCGCTCGACCCGTGCGTCACGGTGCGCCCGACTCCGGGCGGACCGTTCATCTGTTGGTCATTGAAGGAGGATCATGTCTGCCTTCGGTAGATCTCCATCGATCGCACCGCCGTCGCGGCGGCGCCGGTGGTTGCCGCGGGTCATCGCTGCCGGCGTGGCAGCGGTGATGGTCAGTGGTGCCGCCGCCGCGGTGCTGGCGACGCCCGCCGCTGCGGCCACGGTCGACACCAACGCGTGGTACGTGTTGGTGAACCGCAACAGCGGCAAGGCCCTGGACGTGTACAACCTGGCCACGAGCGACGGTGCGCGGATCACCCAGTGGACCAGGAACAACGGCAATCAGCAGCAGTGGCAGTTCGTCGACTCCGGCGGTGGCTACTACCGGTTGAAGTCGCGGCTGTCCGGCAAGGTGCTGGACGTCTACAACTTCTCCACCGCCAACGGCGCGTCCATCGTGCAGTGGACCGACGGCAACGGCACCAACCAGCAGTTCCGGCTGGCCGACTCGGCCGGTGGCTACGTTCGTCTGATCAACCGCAACAGCAACAAGGCGGTAGAGGTGCAGGGCGCCTCGACCGCTGACGGCGGCAACATCGTGCAGTACGACGACTGGGGCGGCACCAACCAGCAGTGGCAGCTCGTCCGCGCCGACGGCGGGACCACGCCGACCACTCCGCCGCCGTCGGGTACCTGCTCGCTGCCGTCGTCGTACCGGTGGTCCTCGACCGGCGCGTTGGCGCAGCCGCGTGCGGGTTGGGTGTCGTTGAAGGACTTCACCCACGCCCCCTACAACGGCCAGCAACTCGTCTACGCCACCACCCACGACACCGGCACCAGCTGGGGCTCGATGAACTTCGGCCTCTTCTCCAACTGGAACCAGATGGGCTCCGCCAGCCAGAACCCGATGCCCTTCTCCGCCGTCGCCCCCTCCCTGTTCTACTTCGCCCCCCGCAACATCTGGGTCCTCGCCTACCAGTGGGGCGGCCCCGCCTTCTCCTACCGCACCTCCACCAACCCGGCAGACGTCAACAGTTGGGGACCGGCACAAACCCTGTTCACCGGATCCATCACCAACTCCGGCACCGGCCCCATCGACCAGGCCCTCATCGGCGACAGCCAGAACATGTACCTCTTCTTCGCCGGCGACAACGGCCGCATCTACCGCGCCAGCATGCCCATCGGCAACTTCCCCGGCAACTTCGGTTCGAACTACACGACGATCATGACCGACACCACCAACAACCTCTTCGAAGGTGTGCAGGTCTACAAACTCGAAGGCGAAAACCGGTACCTCATGCTCGTCGAAGCCATCGGCTCCCAAGGACGCTACTTCCGCTCCTTCACCGCCACCAGCCTCGGCGGCACCTGGACCCCCCAGGCCGCCACCGAGAACAACCCCTTCGCCGGCAAAGCCAACAGCGGCGCCACCTGGACCAACGACATCAGCCACGGCGAACTCATCCGCACCAACGCCGACCAGACCATGACCGTCAACGCCTGCAACCTCCAGTTCCTGTACCAGGGCCGTGCACCGAACTCCGGCGGCGACTACGGCCTCCTGCCCTACCGCCCCGGACTGCTCACCCTGCAACGCTGACCCACCGATCCACGCCCGGCGGGCCCACGACAGGCCCGCCGGGGTGAGCGCCTCGGCGGCCCTGTCCCGTACCCGTGGGACAGGGCCGCCAGTGTCGTTTCCGCCGATCAGGCTTCGGGCCGTCCGGCGGTGGCGGCGACGAGCAGCGACAGTTCCCGAACGAGGTCGTCCAGGGACTGGCCGCTCTGCGTCCGCAGCAGTCCGAGGCTGAGGTCGGCCAGCAGATAGAAGCCGAGCGTCCTGGCCTGCTCGGAGTCGAAGGCGGCGAGTAGTTCCTCGGCACCGGCGAGGTCACCACGGTGTTTGGCGGCGATCACCCCGGCGGCGCGTTGCACCAGTTCCGCCACGGCCGGGATTGGGCCGGTCACGCCGCTCAGATCGTCGGCGTGGCGGCGCGGGCGGCGTCGAACCGGGCGATCACGTCCGACCAGTTGACCAGGTTCCACAGCCGGTCCACGTAGTCCGGTCGCACGTTCTTGTACTGCAGGTAGTAGGCGTGCTCCCAGGCGTCGAAGACCAGCAGTGGCGTGGTGCCCTGTCCGACGTTGCCGTGGTGGTCGTAGACCTGCTCCACGATCAGCCGCTGCCCGAGTGGCTCCCAGGCCAGTACGCCCCAGCCGGAGCCCTGGACACTCTTGGTCGCCGCCGACAACTGGCCGGCGAACGCCTCGAACGAGCCGAAGTGCTCGTCGATCGCCGCCGCCAACTCACCGTCGGGGCGGTCGCCGCCGTCCGGCGACAGGTTGCCCCAGAAGATCGTGTGCAGGACGTGCCCCGACAGGTTGAACGCGTACGTCTTCTCCAGACCGACCAGCGTGCCGAAGTCGCTCCTGGCACGGGCCTCGGCGAGCTGCTCCAGGCCGTCGTTGGCCCCCTTGACGTACGCGGCGTGGTGCTTGCTGTGGTGCAACTCCAGGATCTGCCCCGACATCGCCGGCTCCAGAGCGCCGTAGTCGTAGGGCATGTCGGGCAGGGTGTAGACCGCCATCAGGAAGTTCCTCCACGTCATTCTGCGATGACTTTGCTATTGCCACTATCTTGCAACAGATCTACGCCGCGCAGTAGCAGGATCGGGTGCGCTGATCCTCGGACATCCACGGAAGCGGCGGCCGTAGGCCGAATCGGGCCATCGGGCCGATGTCCCGGCCGTCGGGATACCGGCCTCTGTCAACCGGGACGCCCGGACCGGCACACTCATCGGCGGTACGCGGGCGTGGCGGATCGGGGCGGCCCGGGGGGTGTCGCTCCGATCCGCCGATCCGTCTCCTCGGTCGGGCCCGACGGCCCGCGACCCGGTTGGTGGCGACGTCGGCGCGGCGCGGACTACCGGGACGGAGCCGGGGGTACGCGGGGCGTCAGAGGGCGGGACGGACGACGAAGGTCGCCGACGACGAGGAGGCACCGTCGCCGATCGGGGACACCTGCATCTGACGCTGCCCGTCGTGCCGGAGGTAACGGTTCGGGTAGTTGTAGGAACGCAGCGACGTGTGCGTACCGCTGATGCCGGTGACCTGGCAGAACGTCGAGTCGGCGCGGAACAGGTCGCTGCCGTCGGCGCGGTGCAGGAACACCCGGAACTCGTGGTGCCGCAGGTAGTGACCGGGGAAGTTGACCGACTCGAAGGAGAGGCAGGCCCCGGCGAGGCCGGTGCGGACGACGAACGCCGCGTCGGCCTTGGAACTGGCGCTGCTGCCGGCGTCGACGGCGTCGACGCGAGCCTGGAACCCGGCGTGCCGCACCCGGCGGCCGGGCAGGGCGGCTGCCTCCAGGCCGATGCGGGCACCCGGAGTCAGGGCGGTGCCGGTCGGAGCCGGTGGCGTCGACGAGGGACGCGCGGGGTCGCTCGCCACCGGCGGCGGCAGGACGGGGACGGGGTGTGCGGACGTGGGGCCCGGAGTCGCCCGGCGGGACACGCTCGCTCCACCACCGTCGACGGTCGGGGTGGCCCCCGGCGACAGGGTGGGCGTTGCGGGGACAGCCGAAGGCGTGTCGGAACCGGGAGCACCGGGACCGATCGGAAGTCCGTCGCCGGGCTGGTCCGGGCGGGGCACCGCGGCGGCGAACTCGCCGCGTACCGGCTCGGGTGTGGACCCGTCGTACAGTGCCGTCACGCCGACGATGGTGCTCACGGCGACCACCGCGACCCCACAGAGCAGCAACTTACGCCGGACGTCGGCGGCCGCGCCGGGATGCGACCGACCGGACGGCGGGAGCAGTACGGTGGCGGACCCGTCGCCGGGACGACGACCCGGACCGGCCTCGGCGGGAGTACGGCTCCGCCGGGTGGGTGCGGACAGCACGATGCGGGGCAAGGCCGGGGACGGCGTGCTCCGGTGCGGCGTTCCACCAGGCCGGTCGGGTCGGCCGCGGCCCGACCGATGGGACGCTGTCGGGGCGGTGTCCGTGTCGGGCGCAGAGATCCAACCACCGATACGCAGGCGTGGCTGATTGGTGCCCTTCTCGGACATGGTGATCTCCTGCCGCTTCCCGCGCACGCGCCCGCCCGGACAAGTCATCTGGTTGCGGCACATACGCTCTCATCACCACACGGGTCGGCGCCAGTCCTCACCGACGACTAGGTCGAGCCGGTGTCGAGGCGCTCGACGGCGGTGTCGTGGATCAACCGGTCCCCCAGCAGGGCGGAGATCGACGCGAGGCGCCGCGCGTCGGCCTCCACGTCGGCGTGTGCGATGTCTCCCGACGGCGGTTCCACACCGGGCTCCACCGTGGCGTCGGCCACCTGTCCCCGCACGTACCGCCGGACGGCGACCAGGATCCCGGCGGCCTCCCCGGCAGCAGCCACCCGGGCCCCGTCCCATCCTGCCGTCGCGGCACGCCGCCGGGCCCGCGCCACCACCTGCGGATCCGACGGCCCCACCGCCTGGAGACCGTCACCGATCTCCACGCACCGCCGGTACAGTCGCTGCCCGACGCCCCACACCCACCAGGGGTTGCGCTCCGGGCTGCGGGGCGGGTGCAGCGCGATGCTCGGAACGGCCCGGTAGAGCAGGAACCACAGCGGATGCAGGTCGCGGTAGAGCGCCCTTCTGCGCGGCCAGGCGCGCAGACCGTCGACGGTCCTCCACACCGCGGACAGCACGAAGCTCGAACAGATCAGCACGACCGACAGCGTGACCAGCGACTGCGACGCGACCGGTTCGGGCCAGGGAGGCGTGGAGCCGGCCAGTCTCCAGGCGAGGAACAGCGCCTTGTGCCCGACGAAGGCGGCGCCGAAGAACGCACCGGCACTCAACAACCGCATGACGACCTTCAGCCGGGTGCCGGCGAAGCGCGCGTAGCCCAGCGACATGCGCAGGATGTCCACCACGGAGACGCCCAGGTATGCCAGGAACGCGAGCATGTAGACGATGACCTGTGGCCGGTCGCCGTAGCGCTCGGCGAAGTGCATCGGCTCCGACTCGGGGACGTGGGCGGCCCAGAACATCGTGATCATCACGGTGGCCACCACCGCGAAGAACAGCCATCGCCGTCGCATCGACCGACGCGCCCGCTGCGGATCCCCCAGATGCAGGAAGAGGAACTGGATCGCGGTGGCGGTGATCAGTGCCGCGCCGTGCTCGACGGGCTTGGCCAGGTTCGGCACCCCGGACATCCCGTCGATCCCGCTGTGCACCGGGGCCCACCCGGCGGTGACGGCGACGCCGCAGCCGAGGCAGATCGCCAGGCTGGCCCGGATCCTCGGGTTCGACGGGTCTCGTCGTAGCGCGCCCAGCCTCACCACGAACGCCGCGACGGCGACCACCAGCGCCGCGACGTGGCCCGCCGCCACCAGCATGCGTACCTCCCGGCTAGTCGGTCAGCGTCGCGGCGATGCGGTACATCACCGCCGCCGTCTCGTCCGCGAGATCGTCGAAGCCGCCGACCCGGCCGACGGCGGCCATCTGCGCGCCGAGGTGGGTGGCCAGCAGCTCGGCGTCGTGTTCCTGGCGGTCGTGGAACGTCGACGACGAGCGGGCCAGCAGTGCCCGGACGCCGGCCGAGTCCGTCGGCTCCGGCACGGTGGACGGCAGCAGCACCTTGCCGGTGTGCCGCAGCGCGATGTGCATCAACTCGTGCAGGATCGTCTGGGTCTGCACGAGCGGGGACGAGTCGCGGCTGTAGAGCACGTAGTCCGTCTCCGCGGTCGCCACCCACAGCCCGGCCTGCTCACCCATCGTCATGGCCAGGACCTGGATGTCCCGGCGACGGGCCTGGGCCAGGGTCGAGATCATGCCGGGGAGCGTCAACGGTGCCGGCAGGTCGACCACGAGTTGGCGGATCAGCCTCTGGACCTGCCGTCGGTGCCGCCACATCGCCCCCGCGCTCCCCCCGTGCGAGCCTCCACCGAGACGTTCCCGTGCCTGTCGTCCGTCCTCGTCCTGATCCCCACGTCCGGTCCGTCGAGACTCGCGCTGCGCCACAATAGTGGTGGCACAAGGGGGCAGCATAGCCAACCGGCGTCGATCGTGGGATCCCCGCGCGGGCGCGCGCCCCTGCCGCGACGGACCGGCCGGGCCGGGCAGAATGCGGGAGTGTCCGACACCAGGGAGGTCCGCTCCGGTCGACCGGCGCTGCGGTCCGCACGCGTGGTGACCGAGGTGTTCGCACCGGCGCTGCTGGCCGCGGCGATGCCCGTCGTCATCGGGGTGACGAGCGTGTCCCCCCTCGTCGACGGCCTCGGGTGGGCGCTCGTGGGTGCGTTGTTCTGCTCGGCGATCCCCAACGCGTTGATCTGGTGGGACGTCCGCCGTGGGCGGTTGACCGACCACCACATCCGGGTCCGCGAGCAGCGCCGGACGCCGCTGCTGTACGGCCTGCTCTCCGTACTCGTGGGACTGTCGCTGATGATCGGCCTCGACGCGCCCCGACCGGTCGTCGCGATCGTCGTGGTGATGTTCCTGCTCGGGGTGGCGGTGACCGCGGTGAACCTGGTCTGGAAGCTCAGCATCCACGCCGCGGTGGCCGCCGGTTCGGCCGCGGTGCTCGTGGTCGCGTTCGGTCCCGCACTCGTCGTCACCGTACCGCTGGTGGCGCTGGTCGGCTGGTCGCGCGTACGGCTGCGGGACCACACCGTCGCCCAGGTGGTCGCCGGCACCGTCGTGGGAGTGCTCGTCGCCGTGCCGACGTTCCTCGCCCTTCGGTGAGCGGGATCCGCGCTACGGGTCGGACCGGTCCCGGCGTTCCTTGCTCTGTGCCTCCAGCGCGGCGACCTGCTCCACGATCGCCCGCAGGCTGGCCCGTGGCGCGCCGGGCGGCATCCGGCGGGCGAGCACGGTGATCGTCTCCAGGTCCGGGTCGCTCACCGACTCGGCGTCGGCGACCCGGTCGAAGAAGAAGTTCGGCTCCACCCGGAAGAAGTTGGCCAGTTGCTGGATGGCCGATCGCGACGGATTGTCCCGCTCCCCCCGGAGCAGGTAGTTGACGTAGCTGGTGGACAGACCGGTCGCCTTGGCGACCTCGTCCGGCGTGAACGGTCTGTCGGTGCCGGGTTTGAGACGCGTCTCGAACAGGTGCCGCAACCGGGCGGCGAACGAGGTCGGCCCGTCGGTGCCACCAACGTCGGCCATGACCATCCTTCCGATCCACCTGCGACGATCGCCGCACCCCGATTGGGGACGACCACAATAGTTGCTGAACGGCGTGGCGCTGTGCTCTACTGAGTTGCACCTGACAACTATTGTGGCAGTGACACCGTAGCGGACACCGCCCGATACCCAAAGGCATCCACGGACTCCGGCAGATGTCGAATCGGTATCGACGTGTCGGGTGACGCGCGTCAGTGGTGGAAGCGGTACGGGGAAACGCAGGCTGTCGCGGCGTGCGTTGCCGCATCCCGGGCGACCGGCAGGCGGGCTCAGGGCTCGTCGTCCTCCGCAGCCGTACGCCCGCGTCCCTGGCGCCGGTGGCCCGGGGCGGCGCACGCCCCGGGCCATTCAGGGTCACCACAGCGCTGCGGCCGTCGCCGAACTCGGGCAGCGGCAGCAGCGCGTCCGTGGCGGCCTGTGCTTCCGGACGACCTATCGCCCGACCGTGGCCCCGGAGAGGAACGCCCATCTCCAAACAGTCACGGGTGCCACCTCCTCGGTCCCTCGCACGGACTCGAGAGAGGTCTACGCTGGGCGTGTGATCCGGGCTGTGATCGTGGACGTCGACGACACCCTGTGCCTCACCCAGGCCGCCGCGCTCGCGTTGGAGAACGAGGTGCTGGCACGGATGGGCCGACCTCCGATCCCTCCGCACGTGCACCTGTCCACGTGGGGAGCGCCGCTGCTGGACGCCATGCCCATCCGGTCGCCGGGCCTCGACCTGGCCCGGTTCACCGCGCTGCACCAGCAGGCACTGGAACGGCACATCGCCGACGGCCGGCTGGACGTGATCCCGCCGGAGAACCTGCGGGCGCTGGACGAGTTCGTACTGTCCGGCCGGGCGGTGTTCCTGTTGACGTCGCGGACCGAGGAAGAGGTCCGGCACATGCTGGCACCCGACCACGTCCTGGCCACCCGGGTCAGTGGCGTCTACCACGCCGGGAACACGCGGTTCCGCAAGCCGGACCCGCGTACCTTCGACGAACTGCTGGCGTCGACGGGACTGCCGCCGGCACAGTGCGTCTACGTGGGGGACTCCCCCGGTGACGCCCTGGCCGCCGGGGGCGCGGGACTGCACTTCATCGGCTGCCTCCAGAGTCGGATCCGGACGCCCGCGGACTTCGAGCCCCGGTACGTCGACGCGTTCGTGGACGCGTTCCCCGACATCGTCGACGCGGTCCGGCAGCTCGAACCGGTCACCCCGGTATCAGACGGTTGACCTGCGGCGACGAGCAGGCCGAGGCACGGCGGACCCGGGCCGACGGCGTCGACGCCGGCATCGGCGGGGATGGCACCGGTCGCCGGCCACGGGTACGGTCGAGGGAGGCGCCCTACGCGCCACGTCGAGGTCGGCACCCACGCGCTGTCCTCCCCGGCGCCGGATCGATGGTGGCAACCTCATCCGGCCGCGCCAGTGCCCTTCGCCAGGGCAGGGACTGAGCATTCGCATGAATCTCGTCACTGACCAGGACCTTCTGCGATTCAAGTACTACGACGCCAGACCGAGCACCCGGCACGTGACCCTGTCCGGGGAGGCCGATCTGGCGACCACCACGGTCATCCGGCACCACCTCGGGCAACTCCTGACTCCCCCGTGGGTCACCCATCTGGTGCTCGACCTGACTCCGCTGCGCTATCTCGACTGCGCCGCGCTCTCCGCGCTGCTCGTGGTCCGGGAGACCGCCGCCACGCGGGGCCAGCGGATCACCGTCACCGTCACCGCCACCAGCAGCGCGGCGAGGGTGATCGCGCTCAGCGGCGCGGACCACGTCCTGCGGACGCCGGAGCACCTCCCGGGACCGACCGCGTCGATCGCGCGCGAGGTGACCGGCCCCCACCGGCCGTCGGTCGCCGCCGGCAGGCGCAGCGCAGGACCGGCGGCCCAGCCGGCATCCCGCTGAGGGAGCGGAGCGCGACGCCGGTGCCACATCCGGATCACGACTCGACGCGGTGCTCCACCGCGTCGAGTCGGTCCGGTGCGGGACTCTGGTGCGTCGCCGCCTCGACCGTGCCGGTCGGACAACCGAGAACCGCCGCGATCTGCGCCACCGACAGGTCTTCGACGTAGCGCAGCACCACGATCGCCCGCTGCCGACGGGTCAGGCGGGCCAGTGCGCGGCACACCGCGCCCGTCAGTAGCCAGGCGGACCGCAGCAGTCCCATGCGGCCACCACCGGTCGTCCCCTGATCGCGGTCCATCGCCCGTTGCCTCGGTCGGGGTTCGTGTCGGCTGACACGCCCCGTAGAGCATCCTAGGAGGATGGACTGATGGGTGACGGGCGGCGGGGCATGTCAGCCCGCACGATCGGATGTCGTACCGGTGGGCAAGGATCTTGTCAGCACGACGCCGACACCGGTCGGCGCGACATCACCACGGCGGACGTCGAGTCCGCGGCGGGCGGGAGGATTGCGGTGACGGACGCCGACGAGGCCGCGTGGCGGCGGCGGAGCGTGCTGGCGGTGATGCCGCCGGCCCGCCCGCGCAAGCTGGCGAAGGTGCCCTTCGTCGAACTGGCCGACGGCCGACTACAGGGCGTCGTCTCCAGCGGCTCGGACATCGAGCGGGTCTACGTCTCGTCGGTGACCGCCGGCACCCACGCCTATCACTGCAGCACCAACAACAACCGGCCCTGTGGCGGGTTGCGCGGCGCGCCCTGCAAGCATCTGCACTCCCTCGCCGACGAGGCCGTCCTCCAGTACGGCGTCGAGCGGGTCGGCCGGTACCTGCGGGTCGACGGCGGTGACGGGGTGCGCAGCGGGACGGACCTGCTGGCCCGGATGGACACCCGGCACGAGCCGACCCCGGCCGCCGTGGTGTTCAGCCGGTTCCTGCGTCACCTGGCCTACCTCGAACTACCGGACAGCGGCACCGCGTTGCCCGAGCTGCACTGGTTCCCGGCCACCGGGGCGGGTCGCTGATGCTCGGCACCCAGTTGGCGCAGTTGGCGCAGGATGGTCCGGTCGGTCTGGCCGACGTCGACACGGTGGTGGTCGGCTTCGACGAGGCACTGGTGGGCGGGTTCGCGCGGGTCGGTGACCAGGCCGCCGCAGCACTGGCGACGATGGCCGACGCGGTGGCGGGCACCCCGCTGGCTGCCCGGGTGGCCGACGCGGTGGGCAGGGTGACCTCCGGCGGGTTCGGGCCGGACGACCTCGCCGTCCTGGCCGGCGCCCGGTCGGCGCTGCTCGGTGCGGCGCACGACGCGCTGCTCGACCGGTTCGACAGCGCCGTCGGGCGGGACCGGGCACCGTGGACGGCCCCGGCCGGTGCACCGGCCGAGATCTCCGCCGCGAGCGGCGCAGCCGCCGCCTGGCTGCACGAGGTGGCCGTGGCCGGCTGGCGCGGCGTGGACCACGAGATGCTCTCCGCCGTCGGGTCACCGGTCGAGGCCGCCCTGGCCGAGCCACGGCTACGCCGGCTGGCGGTGCTGCTCGACGGACTCGCCGCCGAGCTGCGGGCGAGCCTGCCGGTGGCCACGATGCCGCAGGTGCCGGCCCGCCGCTGGGCCGACCTGTGGACCCGCGCCGTGCTGCTGACGCGGGATCGCTCCGGCCCGGTGGACGACGTCACGCATGTCTCCGGGCGGCTGCTCCCGCTCGGGGTGGACGTGCACGAGCACGCCACGGCGGTGCAGGTGCAGGTGCACGCCGTCCTGGAGCCCTCCGACGGCGGACCGGCCCGACTGGTCCGTACGGCGGTGGCGGCCGGGAAGGTCGAGACGATCACCGGGCCGGCGGTGTGGCGGCTCCTGGCGGCGTACCCGGTGCTGCTGGCGGCGGTGGCCCAGCGGCGGGCGGTGGCCGTCACCGACCTGCCGGTGCGCGGCGGTGACCTGACCTGGTGCGACTCGCAGGCCCGCGCGGGCGAGCCGGCCGACCCGTTCGCCACCGGCCGGTTGCTGCTCGCCGAGGCGACGGCGGCGGCCACCGCCCCGCTGGACCGGCATCCGGCCGTGATCGCCGAACCGGTGCTGATGGAGGGCTACCGGGTACGCAAGGACGGCGACGGCCTCACCCTTGAGCGCGACGGAGAGTCGATCGGCGTCACGGTCGAACGGCTGCCGGCGGCCGGTCCACTCACCCCCGCACTGGTCGCCGCCTCGACCTGCTGTCTCGGTCTGGCGCGGTGGGATGGTGGACGGTGGTGGGTGCAGCCTCTGGCGGTGCAGGCCACGGTCAAACGCGCGCCCGTCGAGGCGCACAACGGCGACTGGGCCGAGGGCGTCACCGACCCGAAGGTGGCCAAGTCCGAGGCCAGGGCGGGCGACGCCGTGGCCGTACTGCGCGAACGCGCGGGACGGTTGCTGCGCCGATGACCCACTCCCCCGACGACCAGGCCGCCGCGAACCGGCGGCAGGTGCTCTACTGGCGGCTGCTGGGCCGGATCTTCGACCCGGACGAGCAGCCCACGCTGGAGTCGGCGAGCATGGCCGTGGTCGAGGACCTCGGCCTGCCGGCGGCCCTGCTGGACCCGTCGGTGTCGGTGGACACCGTGGTGCAGCGCTTCCCCGAGGTGGCCGACGAGCTGCGGGGACTGCTCTCCGACCCCGAGGCCGCGACGGGCGACGGGTCGTATCAGCCCGGTGAGGCCGAGGTCCGGCGGGCCGCGCTGGTGTCGAAGGTGCTGCTCAACGTGTTCGCCACCGGTACGGGGCCGGTCAGCGCCGGTCAACTGGCCCGCTGGCAGGCCGACGCCGGCTGGTTCGAGCAGGCGCTCGGCAGCGCCCCCGGCGAGCTGCGCCGACAGGGCACCGGCCTCGGCGGCACCCTCGCCGGCATCGAGGGCGACCTGGTCCGGCGGATGCACCTGCGGGAGGTGCTGGCGGACCCGGTGCTGGCCCGTCAGCTCACGCCCAGCATGTCGCTGATCGAGCAACTGCTGCGGGACAAGGCCAACCTGTCCGGCACCGCGTTGGCCAACGCCAAGGCGCTGATCCGCCGCTTCGTCGACGAGGTCGCCGAGGTGTTGCGGACCCAGGTGGAGCAGACCAGCGTGGGCGGCATCGACCGGTCGGTGCCGCCGAAGCGGGCCTACCGCAACCTCGACCTGGACCGCACCATCTGGCAGAACCTGACCAACTGGAGCCCGGAGGACGAACGCCTCTACGTCGACCGGCTCTACTACCGGCAGACGGCACGCAAGACCACGCCGTCGCGGTTGATCGTGGTGGTGGACCAGTCCGGGTCGATGGTCGACTCGATGGTCAACTGCACCATCCTGGCGTCGATCTTCGCCGGGCTGCCCAAGGTCGACGTGCACCTGATCGCGTACGACACGCGGGCGTTGGACCTGACCCCGTGGGTGCACGACCCGTTCGAGGTCCTGCTGCGCACCAGGCTCGGCGGCGGTAACGACGGGCCGGTGGCGATGGCGATGGCCCGCCCGAAGATCGTCGAGCCGCGGAACACGGTGCTGGTGTGGATCTCGGACTTCTACGAGTTCGGCCGGTCCCAGCCCCTGTTCGACGGCATCGAGGCGGTGCACCGGTCGGGGGTGCGGTTCATCCCGGTCGGTTCGGTCAGCAGTTCCGGTCAGCAGAGCGTCAATCCGTGGTTCCGACAGCGCTTCAAGGACCTGGGCACCCCGGTCGTCTCCGGCCACATCCGCAAACTCGTCTTCGAACTCAAGAGCTTCCTCACCTAGGAGAGACACCCCTGATGTCCGAGATGCTGCGTGCCCCCGCCGAGGTCAAGTACGCCGACGAACTCGACTTCCTGGAGTCGGTGGACACCGGACCGAAGCCGTACTCGTGGCGATTGAGCCCGCGCATGGTCCGGCTGTTCGTGCTGGGTTCGGAACGCGCCGACGGTCTGGACCGGGAGATCCCGCAGAAGTGGTTCGGCGACCGCAGCTTCGTCGAACGCAGCATCGTGACGCTGGCGTCGGACCGGGGCCTGCTGCTCATCGGTGACCCGGGCACCGGCAAGAGCTGGCTCGCCGAACTGCTGTCGGCGGCGATCTGCCGCAACTCCACGCTGGTCGTGCAGGGCACCGCCGGCACCACCGAGGACCACATCAAGTACTCGTGGAACGTCTCCATGGTCATCGCCAAGGGCCAGTCGCGTGAGTCGATGATCCCGTCGCCGATCATGACGGCGATGGAGCAGGGCGTGGTGGGCCGTTTCGAGGAGCTGACCCGGTCCACCAGCGACGTACAGGACGCGTTGATCTCCATCCTGTCCGAGAAGTACGTCTCCATCCCCGAGCTGAACGACGACAACATCGTCTTCGCCCAGCCCGGATTCTCCATCATCGCGACCGCCAACAGCCGGGACCGGGGCGTCAACGACCTGTCGTCCGCGCTGAAGCGACGGTTCAACTTCGTCCGGATCCCGGTGGTCACCAACAAACGCAGCGAGGCGGAGATCGTCCGGTTCCGGACCGAGGAGTTGCTACGCCGCCACCATGTGGAGCTGGACGTGCCGCCCACGCTGCTGGACATCCTGTTGCAGAGCTTCGCCGACCTGCGGGCCGCCGCCGCGTCGGCGACCAGCGACGACGAGAAGTTGGAGTCGGCGCTGTCCACCGCCGAGCAGATCGGGGTGCTGGAGGACGCGATCCTGCACAGTCAGTTCTTCGGCGACCGGACCCTGCGGGCCGAGACGCTCGCCGGTTCGCTGATGGGATCGCTGGCCCGACGCAGCCCGGAGGACCTGGCGATCCTCAACAAGTACCTGCACGCGGTGGTGGAGCCCCGGGCCACCGAGGACGGCGGTGAGTGGCGCGGCTTCCTCGACGGTGGCCGTCAGGCGATCGCCGCCCTGTCATGAGCGCCCCGGCGGCCGTCGGCGCGTTCGGTGCCCTGCGTGAGCAGCTCACCGACGCGGCCGCCGCGTTCGCGGGCGGTCCGGACGCGCTGGCCGACATCCTGGCCGGGATGGTCGACGACGTGGACCGGGCCCTGGGCGAGCGGCTGGAGATCTTCCCGGTCTGCCACCATTCGCCGGCCTCCGCGCTGGCCATGGTGCGTCGGTTGCGGAGCAGGCAGCCTCGGGTGATCTATCTGGAGCTCTGCGAGGACCTGCGGCCGTTGCTGGGGGAACTGCGCAACTGTCGGCTGCCGGTGGCGGTGCAGGCGTTCGCCTCCGAACTCGACGGTTTCCCCGCCGCGTGGGGTCCGCTCAGCGTGATCGCGCCGGTCACCGAGGCGTCCGCCGAATACCAGGCGATCGCGTACGCGTTGGAGACGCCCGGGGTGGAACTGGTGCTGGTCGACCGCTCCACCGATCACGTCTTCCAGTGGTCGCCCCGTGCCGAGACACCACCACCGGGCGAGGTGCCCGGCGCGGAGAGCGGGGCCGAGGCGGGCGAACAGGCGGCCCTGCACGGCGACGCGGTGGGCGTGGAGATCGGCGACCTGCGTCCCCGGTTCGCCGAGTTGGAGGCGCACCTGCTGCACCACGGCAAGGTGCGGCACTGGTCGGAGTGGTGGGACCAGTACGTCGAGCGGCCACTCACCGTCGCCGACCACGACACCTACCGTCAGGTGATGGTGCTGATCGGCAGCCTGTTCCGGCGGTTGCGTCCCGCCGGGTCGGACCGCACCGACCGGGACGAGGACCGGGAACGCTACATGTGGACCCGGATCCGGCAGCACCTGGCGGCCTCCGGCGCGGCACCCGAGGACTGTCTCTACGTCTGCGGCGCCTTCCACGCCGCCAGCCGGGTCGAGCAGTTCGGCCTGGACTCCACCGCCCCGGACTTCGACATCTCGCCGCGCACCGCGACCCGGTGGCGGTACGGCCTGATCCCGTCCAGCCACTCGGCGATCGAGGCACAGTTCGGTCTCGCGCCCGGATCGGTGTCGATCGCGGCGGCGAGCTGGACCAGGGCGGTGAGCGGGTCGGGTGTGACGCCGTACCGGCTGGACGGCCAGCGGGGCGGCACGTCCCGGGGCCGACGGGGACGCGGCGAGCCGGATCCGGCACCGGCCGAGGCGGTCACCGACCGGCTCTCCGGGTTCCTCGCCGCTCCCCCCACCCTGGACGGGCTCGACGAGGCGGAGCTGCGCCGGTGGTGTGTGGACATCGTCCGGCTGGCCCGGCGCAACGGTTACCTGGCCAGCACCGCCGACGCGATCGCGGTGTTCGAGACCTCGATCCTGTTGGCCGGGCTGCGTGACCGGGCCCGACCCACCCCGTACGACTTCGCCGACGCGGCGGTGACGTGCATCGAGAAGGACGTGGTGCCGGGTCGGCGCGATGTGCGGCGGCTCTGCGAGATCCTGCTCGGCGGGGACCGGATCGGGCAGGTCGGCTACGACGCCCTGCCGCCGCTGGCCCGCGACGTGCTGGACCGGCTCCAGCCGCTCGGTCTGGACCTGGAGAAGCGGACCATGCAGCGGGCGCTGTTGGATCTACCGGCCAGCCCGGAGCTGGCGGGCTGCTCGGATCTGCTCTGGATGCTGCGGCACGTGCTGCCGCCCGGTGCGGTCCGTCCGATCATGGGTGAACGTCGGCTCGGTCACCGGTCCATCCAGGAGAGCTGGGACCTGGCGCTGGGCCGTCACCAGCGTGCGCTGATCGAACTCGGGTACGAGGGCGTGACCGTCGAACAGGTGCTGGAACAGCGCCTGCGTCGGGCGGCACACGGCCCGGACGCCACCGCCGTCGGTGCGCTCACCGCCGTCGAGGACGCCATCCGGCTGCTGGACAGCCCTCGGCTGGTCGAGGAACTCGGCAACCGGGCGGTGGAGCTGCTCGCCGCCGAACGTACCGTCGACGACGCGCCGCACGTGCTGCGCCGGATCCGTCGGCTGCTCGCTCACCACCAGGCCACCGCGCCGACGCTGCCGGCCTGGTGCGCGGCGTTCGTGACCACCGGGTACGCGCACTACTGCACGTTGCTGCCGACCGCCTTCGTCGAGGAGGAGACCGGCGTACGGCAGGTCGGGGCGATGCTCGGGTTCCTGTTCAGCCTGGAGAGCCTGGCACTCGCCCTGGGCTGCGAACGTTCCCAGCTCGAACTCGCGGTGGGTCAGTCCCATCCGCAGGCTCCGGCCAAGGTGGCCCTGCTCTGGGCGGCCCGGCACCAGCTCGGTCTGCTGCCCCTGACCGAGCTGCGGGCCCAGTGCCGGGAGCTGCTGGCGAACCCGCTGGTGGTGCCGGCCTTCCCGCAGTACCTGTCCGGGTTCGTGCACGCGCTGGAACCGGTGCCGGGGCTCGCGCCGTTCGTGGTGGAGACCATGTCGACCGCGTTCGCCCGGCTGCCCGACCCGGTGCTGCTGCCCTGGCTACCCAATCTGGTCACCACGCTGCGGGAGCACGGCGCCGAGTCGGTGCCGCTGCTGGTCCGGGAGGCGGGGCGTACCTTCCCGGGCACCCTGCCCGAGCTGGACTCCTGGGTGCCGCCCTGGCTGGCCACCGCCCCCACCACCCCGACCGTCGCGGCGGGTGTCCCGGGTGCGGCGGCCGGGCCGGTGCACGCCCTGCTGGCCGGTCATCCGGAACCGGTGGACGCGGTCGCCGAGCTGTTCGGCGTCGCGGACGGCTGGCACACACCGCGTGGCGGCGCGGCGACCCTGGTGGAGACCCACCCGAGCACCGCCGAGGCGGTCGCCGCACTGTTGTCCGACAGGTGACGCGTGGTGTCGGGCCGCGCTGCCCGACACCCCGCGGCCCGGCTGCGGGACGTGCGGGTCACTCGCAGAAGACCTGCACCTTGGCCTCGGGCTGGTCCACGTCGACGGTGAGGTCGTCGAGCTGCTCGACGAGGTCCTCGATGTGCTGCGGCTTGAGCTGGGTCAGGTCGATGGGTACGCCGGACTTGGCCAGCTCGACGTTGACCTTGCTGAGCGCCTGCGGGGGGACCAGGCTGGTGAGGCGTACCCCGGCGCGCAGCAGTTGCAGCGGGACCCGGATGTTGACCTGGCCGGGACCGTCGTCGTCGTTCGAGGTCACCAGCACGCGCAGATACTTGGGGCGCGCCTTCGGGCGGTGCAGGGCCGCCGTCGGCGACGCCACCTGCTCACGCTCCAGGGCGCTGATGAGCTGTTCCGCCTCGTCAGCGGTGATCTTGCCGTCGGCCAGCATCTGGAGGATCTGGCGGCGCTGCTCGTTCATGTCGGTCCTCTTCCTCGACTCATCTCACGCTTATCAGCAGGGCCTTGCCGCCCTGCCCGATCTCGATCCGGGTGCCGGGCAGGGCGCACAGCACCTGTCCCACCCCCCGTGACGCGGCCACCGGGTTCACCCGGACGACGAGGCAGGCGATCAGGCCGACCGGGAGGGCGATCAGCAGCAGTGGCGCGAGCAGCAGCAGGACCGGCAGGACCGGTACGTACCGCCGCCGCCAGCGGCCGTCGGGGCGGCGGTGACGGATCGTCACCAACTGCGGGATCACCGTGAACTCTCCAGCTCGGTCAACGCCTGTGCGACGTCGATCTCTCCCCGCCGCAGGCGGTCGACGACGTCGGCGCCGGTGGGCCCTGGGTCGGTGTCCACGAAGTCGAGCTGGGCGGCGATCCGGTTGAGGCGGGACTTGATCGTCGGGTAGCTCACTCCGAAGATCCGCTCCATCTCCTTGATCGAGCCGTGTGACCGCACGAAGGCGGCCACGAACACCTGGTCGTCGACGCCGAGTTGGGCGAGTTGCGGCGGCTCGAACTGTCCTTCGACCGCGATGCCGCTGCCGGTGAGGCGGACCCGTTCGACCACGAACGACTGCCCACGGGTCAGATCCGTCAGTTCCTGCCAGTCCACCTGCGGCCCCCTGCCGTCGACGACGTACCTAGGACTAGTTGTAGCTTGATTTTCTTAATCTCGCAACGCCCAGATCTTAAGATAGTTCATATCGGTGGCGCTTCAGCGAGGACGTTTCTTCGAACCGAGTTCGCCAAGGAGCGACGCGCGGAGGCTGGAACGAATACCGTGATCGTTAAGGTCCGGGTGGGCTGGGTATAGAGGCACGACGATGGATGGTTCGACGGCACCACCAGACACCCAGGGGGAAGCCCGTGAGTAACCGAATCGGCGCGACTCGCGCCAGCCACGACACGGCGGCGGTGTTCGACCGCAGCGCCGCCACCTACGACCGCGTCGGCGTGGAGTTCTTCGGCCCGATGGGGCGGGAACTGGTACGCCGGGCCGGGTTGCGCCCGGGACAACAGGTCCTCGACGTCGGATGCGGGCGGGGTGCCGTCCTGCTGCCCGCGGCACAGGCCGTCGGCCCCACCGGCGGTGTCGTCGGCATCGACCTGGCTCCGACGATGGTCGACCTGACCCGCGCCGACACCGCCGGCCTCCCGCACGTCCGGGTGGAGGTCGCCGACGCCGAGGACCCGCCCCTGCCCGAGGCCGCCTTCGACGCGGTGCTCGCCGGACTCGTCGTGTTCCTGCTACCCGCGCCGCTGTCCGCACTGAGCGCCTACCGGCGGTTGCTGCGTCCCGGCGGGCGGCTCGGCGTCACCACCTTCGCCGCCTACGACCCGCGCTTCACCGCGGCGCTCGGCACACTGGCCCGGCACGTGCCGCCGGAGCGCCGCCAACCACCGGCGACCGGCCGGGAGGACGACTTCGCCACCCGCGAGTCGACCGGTGACCTGCTGCGCCGCGCCGGCTACCACCAGGTCACCGTGCACGACGTACCGTTCGAGAGCCGGTTCCGCGACAGCGACCACTTCGTCGCCTGGGTCTGGTCCCACGGAGCCCGCACGATCCTGGAGAGCATCCCGGCCGAACGGCTGCCCGCCGCCCTCGCCGACGTGGCGGACGTGCTGTCCCCGGACGGCGGAAGCCTCCGGCTGACCACGACCATCCGGTTCGCCCTCGGCACCCGCGCGGATTCCTGACCACGGCAGAAATCCTCGACGATGCAGGGAACTCCGGGCGGGGTGTGCCCGACCAGGTAAGCGAGGTGCGTACGCACCGGTCGCCGCACCCCTCCCGGAAGGTCGTCCACACATGTTCCTCACACGTCGTCGGGTCGCCCAGCTCGGCGCTCTCGGGCTCTTCACCGCCGCGACCGTGGCGCTCGCCGGCTCACCGGCCGCCGCGCACGTCACGATCAGCCCGTCGGTGACGACCGCCGGCTCGTACGCCGTGCTGACGATGGGTGTGCCGCACGGCTGCGACGGTTCCGCCACCACCAAGGTGTCCATCCAGATCCCCGAGCGGATCGTCACCGTCACGCCGACGGTGAATCCGAACTGGACGGTGGAGAAGGTGATGGCGGACCTGAATCCGCCGGTCAAGGACAGCCACGGCAACGAGGTCACCCAGCGGGTCGCCGAGGTGGTCTACACCGCCAGGACGCCGTTGCCGGCCGACCTGCGGGACACCTTCGAGCTGTCGGTGAAGCTGCCCGACGCCGCCGGCGAGACGCTGGCGTTCCCCTCGGTGCAGACCTGCGAGCAGGGTGAGACGCCCTGGGTGCAGATGCCCGCCGACGGTCAGAACGCCGACGAGCTGGAGTATCCGGCACCGAAGTTCGTGTTGACCGCCGAGGCCGACGGCGACGCCGCGGTGCAGCCGGTGGCCCGGACCAGCACGGAGTCCAGTGGCGGCAGCGGCGCGGTGGGGTGGATCGGCCTGGTGCTCGGCGCGCTGGGTCTGCTGGCCGGCGGGCTGGCGCTGGCGCGTACCCGCAGGACGGCCTGACGGGCGGCAACGCAGGTGACGTCCCGTAGCGGCCTCGCGGCACGGCGGACGGCAGCAGGCGGGCGAACGCGGTGGGTGTGGTCCATCGCGTTCGCCGGCCTGCTCGGCCTGTTGGCGGCCGTCGTGCCGGCGGCGCCGGCCGCCGCCCACGCCGTCCTGCTGGGCACCGACCCGGCCGACGGCGCCGTGCTGGCGACCACGCCGGCCCAGATCACGTTGACCTTCAACGAGCCGGTGGCGGTACGCGCGGGCGGCGTCCGGTTGCTCGACGCGGCCGGCGCGGAGTTGTCCAGCGACAGCCGGTCGGTGGACACCACGGTGGTCCTGACCGTGCCGCCGGAGCTGCCCGGCGGCACCTACATCGTCACGTTCCGGGTGATCTCCGCCGACAGCCACCCCGTCTCGGGCGGATTCAGCTTCGCGGTGGGGGCGCCGAGCAGTTCCACCGTGGCGGTGCCGGAGAGCAGTCCGGGACGTGGGCTGGACGTCCTGCGTCAGGTCACCGAGGCGCTCGCGTACCTCGGCCTGCTGGTCGGCGCGGGCGTCCTGGTCTTCCTGCTGGTGCTGCTGCGCGCCGACGCGCCGGTGCTGCGGCGACGGCTGCTGCGGCTGGCCGCCTGGTCGGTGGGGCTGACCGTGGTGGCGCGGCTGGTCCTGGTGCCGGCCGTGCCCGCCTGGCAGGACGGCCGCAACCTGGACGGACTGGTCGATCCCGCGCTGTGGACCGCCGGCCTCGGTGCGGAGGAGTCCCTGAGCAGTCTGCTGGTGATGCTGGGTCTGGGTGCCGCCTGGTGGGCCACCGCGACGGCCGGGTCTCCGCCTACCGTCGAGGCGGCCGAGCCCTCGCCGGTTGCCGGGGCCACCGGTCCCGACCGGCGGGCGCCGCTGACCGCGGTGGCGTTCGCCGGTGTGGTCCTCGCCTGGGGGGCGGTCGCCCTGGTCGGCCACACCCGGACCTACGGTCCGGCCTGGCTGGTCGTCCCGGCCGACGTGCTGCACGTGGTCACCGCCGGGGTGTGGCTGGGCGGGCTGGTGGCCCTGGCCTGGACGCTGACCCGGTCGGCCGAACTGCCGCCCGGCGCGGCGGCGCGTACGGTGTCCGCGTTCTCGCGGGTCGCCGCCGTCCTCGTCGCCCTGCTCGGCGTCGCCGGGGTACTGCTCGGATGGCGCATCCTGGGGTCCTGGGAGGCGCTCTGGGACACGGCCTACGGTCTGGCCCTGCTGACCAAGGCGGGACTGACCGTCGTGGTGCTGGCGGTGGCCGCACACAACCGGTTCCGTCTGGTGCCGCGCGTCGTGGCCATCGATCGCGACGAGGGAGCTCCGGCGGCGTGGCGGCTGCTGCGGCGCGCGGTCCGGTGGGAGGCGGCGCTGCTGGTCGGGGTGGTCGCCGCCACCGGGTTCCTGGTCACGCAGAGCCCGGTCACCGAGGCCGGTACGCGTCCGGCGGCCGATGCCGGGGAGCGTCCGATCCTGGTGGAGGCTCCGCTGGGGTCGGGGCGGGCCGTGGTCCGGCTGACCCCCGGGGTGGTGGGAGTGAACTCGATGGAACTGAATCTGCTCGATGCGACGGGCCGGCCCGTCGAGCCGGTCGACGACCCCAGGTTGACGGTCCAGTTGCCCGCGATGGACGTCGGGCCGCTGGAACGGACGCTGTCGCCGACCGGACCCGGCCGGTACGAGGCGGTCGTCGACCTGCCGCTCGCCGGCTCGTGGGTGGTCCAGGTCAGCGTCCGGACCTCGAAGTACGAGAGTCCGGTCGCCCGGGTCACGGTGGACGTCGGATGACGCCGCGACGGTGGATCCGGACGGCCGCCGTGGCGGGCGGCGTGGTCGCGTACCTGGCGTTGGGGACGGCGCCGGCCTCGGCGCACGTCGAGGTCGCGGGGGCGCAGCCGAACGGTGACGGCAGCACGACCCTGACGTTCGCCTACGACCACAGTTGCGACGACTCCCCCACCACGGAACTGGTCGTCGCCCTGCCCGAGGGGGTGACCGCGACCGGCACCGTGGAACCGGAGGGCTGGTCCGCCGCGCTCTCCGGGGACCGCGTCACGTTCACCGGACCGGGGCTGGAGACAGCCGAGGTGGGCGTGACCGCCCGGATCGCCGCCCAGGCGGGCGACACGCTGCACTTCCCGGTGCTGCAACGGTGTGCCGACGGCAGTTCACTCGACTGGATCGACCGCACCGCCGACAGCGACTACCCGGCACCGAGGTTGATCGCGACCAACGCGGTGTTGGAGAACCCGCCGGAGGCGACCGCAGCGCCGCCTGCCGCCGCTGGCGGGTCCTCGCCGGAGAGCGCGGGCGCGACGTTGAACCAGGCGCTGAGCGTGGTGGTCGTCTTCGTCGCCGTCGCCGCAGGGGCGGGTTTCGTGCTCGCCCGCCGCACCGCGTAGGGACACCGCGCGGCCTGCCGGGAACGGGAGGTCGGCGCGGTGTCCCACAGACGGGAGGCCCCGGTCGATCGTCGACGATCGACCGGAGCCCCTTTCGGTACGACCCGGATCAGGCCAGGTCGAACCGGTCGAGTTCCATCACCTTGGTCCAGGCGGCGACGAAGTCGGCCACGAACTTGCCGCGGGCGTCGTCGCTGGCGTAGACCTCGGCGAGCGCCCGGAGCTGCGAGTTGGAGCCGAAGACGAGGTCGACCGCGGTGGCGGTCCACTTCACCTGGTCGGTCGCCAGGTCGCGGATCTCGTAGACGTGCTCGTCGGTCTCCGACGCCTTCCACCGCGTGCCCGGGGAGAGCAGGTTGGTGAAGAAGTCGTTGGTGAGCACGCCGGGCCGGTCGGTGAGGACGCCGTGGCGGCTGTCGCCGACGTTGGCCCCGAGCGAGCGCAGGCCGCCGATCAGGGCGGTCATCTCGGGCGCGGTCAGGTTGAGCATGTACGCCCGGTCGACGAGCAGCACCTCCGGCTGGGTCTTCTCACCCGGGCGCAGGTAGTTGCGGAACCCGTCGGCTCGCGGCTCCATGACCCGGAACGACTCGACGTCGGTCTGCTCCTGGCTGGCGTCGGTGCGGCCCGGGTGGAACGGGACGGTGATCTCGACCCCGGCGTCGCGCGCCGCCTTCTCCACCGCGGCGGAGCCGGCCAGCACGATCAGGTCCGCCAGGGAGATCTTCGCGCCACCGGCCGCGTTGAACTCCCGCTGGATGTCCTCCAGCGTCTTGAGCACGGCGGCGAGCTGCTCCGGCTGGTTGACCTCCCAGTTCCGCTGCGGTTCGAGGCGGATCCGGGCACCGTTGGCGCCGCCCCGCTTGTCGGTGTAGCGGAAGCTGGCGGCCGAGGCCCAGGCGGTGGAGACGAGCTGGGCGGTGCTCAGCCCGGACTGTAGGACCTTGGTCTTGAGGGCGGCGACGTCGGCGTCACCGACCAGCTCGTGGTCGACGGCCGGCACCGGGTCCTGCCAGAGCTGGGCCTCGGGGACCCACGGGCCGAGGAAGCGGCTGACCGGGCCCATGTCGCGGTGCAGCAGCTTGTACCAGGCCTTGGCGAAGGCGAGCGCGAACTCGTCGGGGTTCTCCAGGAACCGGCGGGAGATCCGCTCGTACGCCGGATCCACACGCAGCGACAGGTCCGTCGTGAGCATGGTCGGCTTGTGCTTCTTCGACGGGTCGTGGGCGTCCGGGATGATCGCCTCGGCGTCCTTGGCGACCCACTGCTTGGCCCCACCCGGGCTGGTGGTGAGCTCCCACTCGTAGCCGAAGAGGATCTCGAAGAAGCGGTTGCTCCACTCGGTCGGCCGGTCGGTCCAGGTGACCTCGAGGCCGCTGGTGATCGTGTCGGCGCCCTTGCCGCTGCCGTGCGTGCTCAGCCAACCCAGGCCCTGCGTCTCCAGCGGGGCGCCCTCGGGCTCCGGGCCCACGTGGTCGTCGGCGATGCCGGCACCGTGGGTCTTGCCGAACGTGTGGCCACCGGCGATGAGCGCGACGGTCTCCTCGTCGTTCATCGCCATCCGGGCGAAGGTCTCCCGGATGAAGTGCGCCGCGGCGAGCGGGTCCGCGTTGCCACGGGGGCCCTCCGGGTTGACGTAGATCAGGCCCATCTCGGTCGCGCCGACGCCCGTGGCCATCTCCTGCTCGGAGACGTAGCGCTCGTCACCGAGCCAGGTGTCCTCCGGGCCCCAGAAGATCTCCTCGGGCTCCCACACGTCGGGGCGGCCGAAGCCGAAGCCGAAGGTCTTGAAGCCCATCGACTCCAGGGCCACGTTGCCGGCGAGCACGAGCAGGTCGGCCCAGGAGATCTGCTGGCCGTACTTCTGCTTGACCGGCCACAGCAGGCGGCGGGCCTTGTCCAGGTTGGCGTTGTCCGGCCAGCTGTTGAGCGGGGCGAACCGCTGGCCGCCGTCGCCGGCGCCGCCGCGACCGTCCTCGATGCGGTACGTGCCGGCGGCGTGCCAGCTCATCCGGATCATCAGACCGCCGTAGTGGCCGAAGTCGGCCGGCCACCAGTCCTGCGAGGTGGTGAGGACCTCGGTGATGTCCCGCTTGAGCGCCTCGACGTCGAGCTTGGCGAACTCCCTGGCGTAGCTGAAGTCGGCGCCGAGCGGGTTGCCTTTGGACGAGTGGGCGTGCAGCACCGAGAGGTCGAGCTGGTTGGGCCACCAGTCCCGGTTGGTACGCGGGCGACCGCCGGTCTTCGGGGTGGGCGAGTCGATCGCCGGGTTCTCGCTCTCGCTGCCGTGCGCGGTCACCGAGTCGTGGGCCACGGGGCAGCCGGACTCGGCCTTCTTGTCCACGCCCTGGGCGCTCGTCGGACCGTCGTGCTGTGCGTTACTCAATGTGCTGCTTCCTTCCGACCTGGCGGATCACTGGTGGTGCGTGTCACTGGTGGTGCGTGCGGTCGCAGTCGGGGCAGGTGCCCCAGTAGACGACCTCCGCCTCGTCGACCACGAAACCGTGGTCTTCGGAGGCGGTGAGACAGGGGGCGTCACCGACGGCGCAGTCCACGTCGGCGATCGCGCCGCAGGAGCGGCAGACCACGTGGTGGTGGTTGTCCCCCACCCGGGACTCGTACCGGGCGACGGCCCCGGCAGGCTGGATGCGACGCACCAGACCGGCGTCGGTCAGAGCCCGCAGCACGTCATAGATGGCCTGGTGGGACACGGTGGGATGATCGGCCCGGACCAGCCGGGTCACCGCGTCGGTGTCGACGTGCGGGTGGTTCCGCAGCGCCGCGAGCACCGCCAGTCGGGGCCGGGTCACGCGCAACGAGACCGCACGGAGCTGGGCCTCGAAGTCGGACGTCATGCCGGCCAACCTACTCCACTCTTTTGGAATCAATCAAGTTTGCTGACGCTCCGCACGCGCGTGTCACGGTCCGTCCACGCCTCGGCGCCGACCTGCCGGCGGCCGGGACCGGTGAGCGCCGTCACAGAGGCAACGTACGGCGCGGGCCGCCGGACACGGCGCTCTGGTCCGGCCGTACGCGGAGCCGCCGAGGCACGGGTTTCGCCGCCGACGTACCGGAAATCAGATCAGATTGATCGAGCCGCCGGTTCCGTCCGGCCGGGAGCGCGCTTGAGGATGACGTGCAGACGCCGAAGGGCGTGGCTCACACCGGGACGGAGGGCGCAGATGCACCGAGACAGGAGCACCGACGGCACGGGCACCGGTGACCGGCGGCACCGGGTGGTGATCATCGGATCCGGCTTCGGCGGGCTGTTCGTGGCCAAGGCGCTGCGCCGCGCGCCGGTGGACGTGACCATGGTCGCGCGGACCACCCACCACCTGTTCCAGCCGCTGCTCTACCAGGTGGCCACCGGCATCCTCTCCCCCGGCGAGGTGGCGCCCGCCACCCGCGAGATACTGCGCCGCCAGCGCAACGCCGAGGTGCTGCTGGGCGAGGTCACCGACATCGACCTGGAGACCCGGACCGTCACCGCGAACGCGCCGCTGACCACGTTCCGCGTCGAGTACGACAGTCTCATCGTCGCCGCCGGGGCGACGCAGTCGTACTTCGGGCACGACGAGTTCGCCGAGCACGCGCCGGGCATGAAGAGCATCGACGACGCGCTCGAACTACGCGGGCGGATCTTCGGGGCGTTCGAGTTGGCCGAGTTGGAGACCGACCCGGCGGCGATCGCGCGGTGGATGACCTTCGTGGTGGTGGGTGCCGGACCGACCGGCGTGGAGATGGCCGGGCAGATCGCCGAGCTGGCGCACCGGACCCTGCCGGGCGAGTTCCGGCGCATCGACCCGCGCAAGGCCAGGATCGTGCTGCTGGACGCCGGTGACTCGGTCCTCGGCACGTTCGGCGACCGGCTCTCCGGCAAGGCGCTGCGGCAGTTGCACCGCCTCGGCGTCGACGTGGAGCTGGGCGCCACGGTGGTCGGCGTGGACGACGACGGCATCGAGGTGGCCGACCGGGACGGCCAGCGACGGCGCATCGAGTGCAAGACGAAGATCTGGGCGGCGGGGGTGTCGGGTTCGCCGCTGGGCGCGCACCTGGCCGCGCGGGCCGGCGCCGAGACCGACCGGGCCGGTCGGGTCAGGGTCGAGCCCGACTGCACCCTGCCCGGGCACCCCGAAGTGTTCGTCGTCGGCGACCTGATGGCCCTGGACCGGCTGCCGGGCGTGGCGCAGGTGGCCATCCAGGGCGGGCGGCACGCGGCCCGGCAGATCCTGCGGCGGCTGCGGGGCGAGCCGGCGGGACAGCCGTTCCGGTACCGCGACAAGGGCAGCATGGCGACCATCTCGCGCTTCTCGGCGGTGGCCACCGTCGGGCGGCTGCGGTTGGCCGGACTGACCGGGTGGCTGCTCTGGCTCGCCGTGCACCTGTTGTACCTGGTGGGCTTCAAGAATCGGGTCACCGCCGTACTGCACTGGTTCGTCAGCTTCATCGGGCGGGGCCGCTCCGAGCGGACCGTGACGTTGCAGCAGGTGGTGGCGCGTACCGCGTTGCGGGAGGCCGGCGAGCAGACGGCGCTTCCGGTCGCACCGGCCGCCGCCGGGTCCGAAGGGTCGGCGGGCAGCGCCGCCCCGGCCGACGTACCCGGCCAACGGACGGCCGTGCCGGGGCCCGAGGCGGCGCAGCCCGGTGCTCCGGAGCGGCCGACCGGCTGACCGGGACGGGCGCCACCGTCGGCCGCCGTGCTCGGCTCGGTGGACGCGCGGTGCTCAGGCCGGCCGGTACAGCTCGATGTCGGTCGGCGCGCCGTGGCGTTGGAGGATGAGTACCAGCATCCACAGGTTCGGCACCCGGCGGACCAGGACCGAGACCGGCTTCGCGGCGTCGCGGGTCCAGATCTTGAGCCGGACCCGACGCAGTCGCACCACGGCGATGTCGGAGAAGGACGCGTACCTGCCGGCCGAGGCGATCCCGTCCGGGGTCACCGTGAGCGGACCGAACTCGACCCGGCCGGCCGAGGTCAGTTCGGCGAGCACCTGCGGGAGGCGGGCCGAGGCCGCCCGGCGCTCCACCTGCTCGCCCAGGTCCGCACCGTCGACCAGCGGCGGCTTCTCCAGGTTGACCCTGGTGCCGTCGGTGAGCCGCAACCGGCAGCGGTGCATCGTCGTCGCGCCGTTCTCGCTGTACATGCGGAGGTGGTAGCGCCAGACCTCGGCGATGTCTGCCCAGGCGATCGCGTGGGTGAGTCGGGTGTGGTTCTCGGCGGCCAACAGGCCGCCGTCGCACAGATAGAACCGGCGCCGGATCAGCCGCCGGGTGTCCACCGCACCCCATCCGGCGAGCAGCACCGCCGCACCGGTCAGGCCGCCCATGACCACGATCCCGACCGTGGTGGTGACCGCGGTCGTGGCGACGCCGAAGAGCACTCCCAACAGGAGGAAGAACAAGGCGGAGGAGACGCTGAGCGAGTAGCTCGGCCGGAAGGCCCGCTCCACCCGGCCGAATCCGATCTCCTCTGCGGTGTCCTCGATCGAAGCTGGTAAGCCGGACATGCCCTCAGGCTAGAGCGCCCGAGCCACACCGAGGTTCTCCGGACACGCCCCGGTCATGGCCCCGGCCCTAGATCGGGAAGTGGCCTCGACGCCAGTGCCAGTGGCGACCGGCGCGCAGGTGGTCGACGATCGCGCGGTGCAGCGCGGTGCGGCGCGGCAGCTCGTCCACGGGCGTGCTCAGGCTGCGGAACACGAACCGCAGCACCTCGACGTCGGCGTCCAGCCCGTCCGGTTCCTCGTAGGGCTCCAGGGTGAACCGGCGCTGGAACCGGACGATGTGGGAGTCCTCCGGCAGGTACTCCCGCAATTGCGGATCGAGCAACCAGGAGCCGCAGGAGAACGTCGCGTACTCCTCGTCGGGGAAGTGGCGCGGGAAGAAGGCACGGGCCGCGTCGAGCGAGTCGGTGACGGCCCGGGGCGTCAGCGGCCCCGCCTCGGGGACGTGCAGGCCGATGCTGCCCTCGCCACGGTGGTGCTGCAACCGGCCCAACTCGTAGAGGCCGCCCCGGGCGTGCAGGGTCAACCAGCTCTGCATGACCGGCCAGCCCTCACGGTGCATCCGCCGGTCGATCGCGAGGTTGCGGCCCAGGTCCGCCAGGGTCGTCCAGGACACCGCGTCGGGGACGCCGTGGTCGCGGTGGAAGGCCCGCACCACGTCGAGCAGGGCCAGGTACGCGTACACGTACAGGTGCCGCCAGGCCGGGCCACGCTCGCGGGGCAGTTCCGGGCCCGGCGGCAGCCAGTCGTACCCACCGAGGTCGGCGCGGACCAGGGCGATCGAGCGGTCGAGCAGCCACCGCAGCTCCGGGGTCCACAGCGGCGAGTCGGGATCGGGCCAGCCCGCCAAGATCTCGGCGGCGTCGTCTGGGCGTACCGCCAGCCGGTCCAGGAGCGCGGGCGCGTCGGCCTTCGCGGGCAACGGGGCCGACGGGCGGTCACCGGCGAGCCGGTGGACGCGTGCGACGTCGTCGACGGGTACGCCGAGCCGGACGGCGATCTCCTCCAGATCCACGTCGATGAACCTACTCGGCGACGTGCGCGCCGCAAGCCCCGCCGGCCCGCCCGACGTGGCCGGTGGCGGCGATGGACTCCGGCTTCAGTGCGCGCGGCGGTAGTGCAGCGCCACCGCGCCGTTGCGCATCGGCTGCGCCGAGAGCAGTTCGAGTCGACGCGTACCCGGCAGCCCGTCCTGGTACAGCGTCGGGCCGTGACCGGCGATCCGGGGATGGACGAGCAGCTTGTACTCGTCGATCAGGTCCAACCGGTCGAGCGCGGTCGCGAGCCTGCCGCTGCCGAGGAGGACTCCGGCCGGGGTCGCGTCCTTGAGCTTCTGCACGCCCGCACGCAGATCGCCGGCGATGTGGTGGCTGTTGGCCCACGGGAAGTCCGTGCGCGTCGACGACACCACGTACTTGGGCTTGGCCTCCAGCTTGACCGCCCACTCGCGCAGGGCCGGCGGCGCCTCCACGTCGCCACGGGCGACGGCCGGCCAGGAACTCTCCATCATCTCGTAGGTGACGCGACCCCACAGCATCGCTCCGCCCTCGTCCATGAGGCCGGTGAAGTAGGCGTGCGTCTCGTCGTCGGCGATCCCCTCCTGGTGGTCGACGCAACCGTCCAGGGTGAGGTTGAGGCTGAAGACGATCCGTCCCATGGCCGGCGAGTCTAACGCCAGCACCGCGTCGGCCAGGCGATCGACGCGTCAGCGGGACGTGTGGCGGCCTGCTCAGCGCCCGGTGTCGTCGGTGCGCGGTCGGACGCCGCCGACGAAGGCGTCCACCGTCGGCCCGTGCAGCACCGCGCCCGGCACCGGGTCTCGCCGCGCCCGCGCCGCCAGGCGCGTCACCGGCAGCCGACCCGGGCGGGTGGCCGCCGCGAGTACCACGTTGCCGTACCGTCGGCCGCGCAGCATCCGCCGGTCGGCGACGACGCAGACGTCGGCGAAGACCGCGCGCAGGGTGGCCGCCTGGACCCGGGCCAGGAGCAGCGGCGGCAGGTCGGTGACGTTGACCAGATAGACGCCGTCCGGCCGCAGCAGCCGGGCGATCTCGGCGGCGAACGCCACGGTGGCCACGTGCGGCGGCATCCGGGCCGCCCGGTAGATGTCGGCGAACACCAGGTCGTACGCGTCGGCGGACGCTGCGGTGACCGCCTGCCGCGCGTCGTCCACCCGGATCTCGACTCCGGGCTGCCGCAGTGGAAGCTCCCGGGTCACCAGGTCGACCACGGCCGGGTCCCGCTCGACGACCACCTGCGCCGAGCCGGGCCGGGTCGCCGCGACGTAGCGCGGCAGGGTCAACGCGCCGCCGCCCAGGTGCAGCACGTCGAGCGGATCACCGGCCGGTGCGGCGAGGTCGGCCACGGCGGCCATCCGGCGCACGTACTCGAAGTGCAGGTAGGTGGGGTCGGCGAGATCCACGTACGACTGCTCGACGCCACCGGCCAGGAGCGTGCGACCGGTGGGCCGGGCCGGGTCGACGACCAGGTCGAGACGGTCGTCGGTGGCCTCCATGAGCAGGCAGGCTAGCCCAGCCGCCGGTGCCGCACCCGCGAGACCCGACGGCGTCAGCTCCCGAGCATCGGCGGGCGGTCGCTGTTGAGGTGGAACGCGCGTTCCTCGGCCTCCTGCCGGGCCGCGACGAAGTCGCGTTGCCAGTCGGGAGCGCCGTCCGGGATGCGGGCGACGACGTTCTCACCGTGGATCCGACCGTCGGCGTCGGTGAGGCTGACACCGACCACGGTGTGCCCCCGACCGGGGATGGCGTAGTGGCGCACCGTCCACCGCGCCGACACCTGCGCAGCGTGACGGCGACGTCGGGCACCGGCCGTCAGCACCGCTCCGATGAGCGCAACGGCGGCCAGCACGACGAGGAGGACTGCCAGGAACGCGATGATCCGCACCCGCCCGAGGCTACCCGGGCTCCCACCGGACCTGCACGCAACGGTGGCGGTCAGCAGCCGAGGCGTCGACTGGACAGCGCGATGTCGTCGATCCAGAGGTCGAAGACGCCCGGCGTGGTGCCGCCCTGATAGAGCTGCCAGCCGATCTTCACGGTGTTCACGGTCGGCAGGACGAACGGCACGTCGTTGCCGCCGTGCTCGGTGGTGGAGGCGGTCAGCTCCGGGTTGGCCACCCCGTCGATCCAGACCGTGACGCGGTTGTCGGTCGGGTCGAGCTTCCACTCGACGCACTGCCAGGTGTCCTCCACCACCGGGGCGGACTCGCGCCAGTTGGTCCAGTCGCCGGTGGGCCCGCCGTCGGCACCGACGCCCCAGAAGATGCCGGGGACGGTGGGGGCGTACTGGCCGCCGACCGGTCGGACGATCTCGGCGCTGCCGGTGCCGGTGGCCTCGACGAGGGTGAAGTGCGCCCAGTCGGGGGCGGTCGGGAAGGCGTCCACGCGCAGCCGCATCCGGCCGTAGAAGCGGTTGCCCGGTGCGGCGAAGTCGTCGACGCGCAGGAAGGCGCGTCCGTTGTCGACGGTGTGTACGTGCAGCACCTGGTTGCCCCGGTGGGTGCGTTCCACCGTCAGGGTGCCGTTGCGGGTGTCGATGCCCCAGTTCAGGCTGCTGGCACCGCCGCGCGGCAGGCGCTCGAAGTCCTCGCAGAACAGCATGTGTCGGGTGCAGGAGCCGCGTTGCGAGGCGTTCGCGGCGTCGGACGGGACGCTGCCGGCCGTAGCGGCGAGCGTCAGCGCGGCGGTCACCGCGGCGAGAAGTGTGCGCATGCCTGTCCTCCGTTGGTCGCCACGGCAGCGGTCCGCCGCCGGGCACCCGGCGTCCGACCGTCGGTACGTCACGGGTGCCCAGGCGGGACCAGAGTCCGTCGACCGCCTGTGGAAGCGTTCCCATATATAGCAGACGATGGATGTCTGCGCTGACCGTGGTCGGATTCGTCAGGGACGGGCGTCGAAGACGCTCACCGGGCGGTGCTCGGGGTCGTCGGAGAACAGCGACGGGCCGTGACTGACCTCCCGGGGCATCGGGGACAACGCGGTCAGGCCATGCCGGGTGGTGAACTCCCCGAAGGCGAGCAGGTGCCGGTAACCGGCCGCCGCCTCGTCGACCGGCGAGAGGTCGCCGACCGCGGTGGCGGTGAACGTGATCTCCAGCCGGGGCGGCAGCGTCCCGGTCACCACGCGGACCGACTCGCCGGTCCGGGCGCGCACCCGCTCCTCGATCAGGTCGCGGGACGCCCCGTCGAGGCCGGCGGGCCCGGGGCGGGCCAGCAGCATCCGGGCGGCCCCCGCACCGGCCCCGGCCGACTGCGGGGCGGCGGACCAGCAGAGGTCGGCCGGTGGCACCGCCAGGTCGGCGAGGGCCGCACCGAACGCCTGGTCGATCTCGGGCGTGACGGCGGCCATCTCGGACATCCGCCCGATCGTGCCCTCCACGTCGTCGGGAATGTCGAGATCCAGCATCACGCCCACCCAGTCCAGGCTCGGTGCGTGCTGACGGTGGGCGGTCAGGTCGGTCGGGTCGAATCCGGCGATGCGCTCGGCGACGGCGAGGAAGAAGTCCTCGAAGCTGCGCCGCATCATGACGCTGTCGCGCCACTGCGCGAACGGGAAGTCGGCGGCCTCGCCCAACTCCGACAGTGGCACCTGGGCACGGCGCAGCAGGTCCGCCATGATCCCGTGTCGCACCTGCGAGCGCGCGTACTGCCGGTAGCCGGAGTGCGGGTCGACCGACGCCGGGGCCAGGATGCCGCGCTCCGCGTACAGGCGCAGCGCCTTGGCCGACAAGCCGGTCATCATTTGGAACTCACCGGCGGTGAGGTCGTCGTTCATGGTTCTCCTCCGGCCCGACGCTGTGGATCGTCTCATCGTGGGCCCGGCCCCTGGGGCAAGGTCAATCCGGAGACGCTCCGGCCTCGGACGCAGAGGGGGCACGTACTCCACGGACCACGCACCTGGCCACCAGGACATTCCTACGATATAGCCCGTATGGTTACCAGAGGACAGTCTGCGGTGGTGGCGTCGGCCTGCGGCCGGGTGCCGCGATGACCTCCGCCAACAGCCTGCTCCGCAGTGCCGCCACCCCGCGCCGGGCGACCTTCCTGGAACTCTTCTTCGACCTCGTCTTCGTCGTCGCGCTCGCGCTGCTGTCCGAGACCCTGGTGACCAAGTTGACCTGGCGGGGCGTCGCCGAGGCCGTCGTCGTCCTGCTCGCCGTCTGGTGGGTGTGGGTGCTGACCACGCTGGTCGCCGACCTCTACAACCCGGACAGCTGGGTCATCCAGGTGGTGACGATCGGCGTCATGTTCGGCGCGTTGATGATGGCCGCCGCCCTGCCGTCCGCGTTCGCCGACCGCGCGGCCATCTTCGCCGGGGCCTACGTGGCCAGTCACCTCGGTCGAGGATTCCTCTTCTTCCTGACGTTGCACGAGCCGATCCCGCGCCGACGCGCGGTCCGGATCTGGGCGTGGTTCGGGATCTCGGCCGTCGCGTGGATCGCCGGTGCCCTCGCCGACAGCACGGCGCGCCTGTGGTGGTGGGGCGGCGCGGCAGCCGTCGACTACCTGGCCTTCGCGCTCGGCTACCCGTTCCCCGGTCGGCGACGGATCGGCGCGGCCCAGTTCAACCCGATCGCCGAACACATGGCCGAGCGGTACCACCAGTTCTTCATCATCGCCCTGGGCGACATCATCCTGGTCGCCGGCCTGACGTACAGCGCGCACCCGGTCACCGCCGAACGGACCGCGGCGATCGTGGTGGCGTTCGCCAGCGCGACGCTGCTGTTCCGGATCTACGTGCACCGGGCCGCCGCGCAGTTGACCCGGGCCATCGAGAAGGCCCGGGAACCCGGCCGGTTCGCGCGGTCCGCGCCGTACACCCATTTGCTGATGATCGGCGGGGTGGTGACGGCCGCCGCCAGCGCCAAACTGATCATCACCGAGCCGACCGGCACGGTCGAGCCGGAGCTGCTCGCCATCGTCGTCGGCGGACCGGCGATCTTCCTCGTCGGGCGGATCCGCTTCGAGTACGAGGTCTTCGGCCGGGTCGCCTGGCCGCTGCTGGCCGGCATCGCGCTTCTCGGCGCGCTGGCCCCGGTCGCGTTGGCGCTCACCCCGCTGCTCGCGGTGATCTGCGCCAATCTGGTCCTGCTGGCGATCGCCCTGTTCGACGTCGCGCACCGCCGACGTCGCACCTCCGTCCCGGCGACACCGCCGCTGTAGAGCCGCACCCGCCGACGCCGCGCGACCGGGTCCCCGTCGTCCGGCCGGGCCGGTGTCCGGGAACCGGCCGGACAGCAGGCGACCGGGTCACCGTGGGCGTGCACACCGGGCAACCGCCCCCCGACGAAGGAGATCCGATGCTGAGAAGAAGTGGGGCGGTCGTCGCCCTGGCCGCCGTGGCGCTCGCGTCCACGGTCCTCGCGGCGGCACCGGCGGCGGCCACCACGAGCGCCGGACCGGACAACCGGGTTCCGGTCACGTCGACCACGACGTATCCCGCCAGTGCCACCGTGCTGCTGACGTTCCCCGGCGGCAGGTGCACCGGCTTCATGATCAGCGCCCGAACGGTGGCGACGGCCGGACACTGCGTGCACACCGGAGGTTCCAGCGGTGGCTGGCGGACGAACATCGTCGCGTACCCGGGGCACAACGGGACGACGGCGCCCTTCGGCTCGTGTGCGGCGACCCGCCTCTTCGCCCCGCAGAACTGGACCGGCTCCATCTACGCACCCGGCGGCGGCGACCCGGCCCACGACTACGGGGCCGTGCAGCTCAACTGCGCCGTCGGCAACAGCACCGGCTGGTACGACCTCGGATCCACCACCCAGCCCCTGACCGGCTCGTGCACCGTCACCCACGGGTATCCGGCGGACCGGACCGGGCAGTGGGCGAGCACCGACCGCATCCGCGCCGAGACCGCCACGCAGCTCTACGCGGCACACAGCTTCAGCGGCGGACAGGACGGCAGCCCCGTCGCCTACACCCCCGACCCGGAGGACTGGTGCCCGCTGCCGCCGCGACTGGACTTCCCCTGGCCGAAGCCGCCCTGCCCCTGCCCGCCCACGCTCACCGCCCTGGGCATCCTGAGCAGCGGCGTGGGTGGCACCGGACCGGTCCACACCAGCAGCGTCGTCACCCGACTGACGCAGCAGGCTCTCACCAACTACGCGCAGTGGCGGTGACCGCCGCCCACAGCCGATCCACGCCGGCTCGGTCAGGCCGACCGGGCCGGCGCGGCGGTCAACCGTGCCCGGACCTGCGCGGCGTCCGCGTGGTCGAGTTGCTCCAGGATCTCCAGCGCCCGACACCAGGCGGTACGGGCCGAGTCCGGCTCGCCGGCCGCACGGTGGCTGTCGCCGAGGTGGGTCAGCGTGGTCGCCTCGAAGTAGCGTTCCGCCGCCTCCCGCCACAGCGCCAGCGCCCGGTGATAGCACCGGATCGCCTGCGGCTGCCGGTCCAGCCGGAAGTGCACGTAGCCGAGGCTGTCCCAGGTGTGCGCCTGCCAGTACCGGTTGCCGACCTGCTGTTGCAGCGCCAACGCCTGCTGGCAGTGCGCCAACGCCTGCGGGTAGTCGCCGAGCTGGCTGTGGTACCAGCCGATGTTGTTCAGCGCGTTGGCCCGACCGCTGACGTTCCCCGCCGCGGTGAACAGCTCCAGCGCCTGCCGTGCCTGGTCGAGGGCGTCGCGCAGTCGCCCCTCACGCTCGGCCAGGATGCCGAGGTTGAGATGGACCCGGGCGCTGCCGACCGCGTCGCCGAGGGCCGTGTAGAGCGCCAGCGAGGCGTCCAGATGGGACCGGGCCTGCTCGTGGTCCTCGCGCCGCAGGCAGGCCACGGCCCGGTTGCGGTGGGCACGGGCCTGACCGTCCCGGTCGCCCACCCTCGCCGCGGCGACCAACGCCAGCTCCTGCACGACCAACTGCTCCGACCAGGCGCCGATGCGGTCCAGGTAGGTGTTGACGGTCCAGGCGAGCTGCCAGGCGTGCGTGTCGAAGCCGTGATGTGCGGCGAGGGCGACGAGCGCGAGCAGCACCCGGTGTTCCCGGGCGAGCCAGTGCCAGGCCCCGGCCCGGTCGGTCGGCGGGTCGACCACCGCCCCGACGCGCGCCGGGACGAGGCTGATCGGGTCGCGGTGGTCGTACAGGAGCAGGGCCGCAGCGTACGCGGTGTGCAGATAGTGGTCGAGGAGACGACCGAGCGCCTCCCGGCGTACCGGGTCGGGGTCGTGTCCGGTCGTCTGCTCGGCCGCGTAGGCGTGCAGCAGGTCGTGCAGGGCGTACCGGCCGGGCCGTGGCTCGGACACCAGGTTCGCGTCGGCGAGGGCCGCCAGCGTCCGCCCGGCCCGGGTGGCGGACAGGTCGGCGAGACTGGCCAGCGCCGCGCCGGTGACCTCCGGTCCGGGATGCAGCCCCAGCAGGCGGAACGCTGATGCGGTGGTCGCGTCGAGACCTCGGTACGACCAGGAGAAGACCGCCCGGATGTCGAGGGTCCGGTCGCCGCCGGTGAATCCGTCGAGGCGTCCCGGCTCGGCCAGCTCGTCGGCGAGGTGGCCGAGGCTGAGGCCGACCCGGGTGGCGGCCCGTCCCGCCACGATGGCCAACGCCAGGGGTAGTCCGGTCGCCGCCGCGACGATCCGTGCCGCCGCGTGCGGCTCGTCGGCCAGCCGCTGCGGACCGAGCCGGACCGCGAGCAGTTCGTACGCCTCCGGCGGCGACAGCGGTTCGAGGACGAACGGTCGGGCGGCCTCGATGCCGACCAGTCCCGGCAGGTGGTTACGGCTGGTCACCAGCACCAGGCATCCGGGCGAGTTGGGCAGCAGGGGACGCACCTGCGCGGCGTCGCGGGCGTTGTCGAGCAGCACCAGGACCTGCCGGTCGGCCAGCAGGCTGCGGAACAGCCCGGAGCGGCCGGACAGACCCGCCGGGATGCGGGGCGCGGAGACCCCGAACGCCTCCAGGAACTCCCGCAGCACCTCCGCCGGTTCCGGTACCGGCCCGTCCGGGTCGAACCCGCGCAGGTCGACGTAGAGCTGCCCGTCGGGGAAGCGGTCGGCGACCTGGTGTGCCCAGTGCAGTGCCAGCGCCGTCTTGCCGACGCCGGCCGTACCGCTGAGCAGCGCCACCGGCACGGTGCCCGGCGCAGCGTGCCGGTGTGCCGGCAGCGCCGCCAGCTCGGCGAGCACCGTACGGCGTCCCACGAACCCGGGTACCGCCGCCGGGAGCTGCCGGGGTGTCACCGGCGGAGCCGTCCCGACGGTGGTGTCCTCGGTGCGCCGGGCGAGCTGCGTGCGGGCGGCGGCTCGGAGGCGGTCCTCCGCGCGACCGGCGTCGACGGTGCGTAACAGCCGCCAGTGCGCCGCGTCCCAGCGGCTCAGCTCCGCCATCTCGGCGGGCACCGGGATCCCGGCCCGCTCGGCGTGGGCCAGGCAGGTGGTGACGTAGGAGACGACGAACGGCCACTCCGGCAACGACTTCGCGTTGAGCTTGTCGCTGAGGGTGGAGCGGGCCAGCGGTGACCCCAGCGCCGTCGACACGGCCACCAGGGTGTTCAGCGACGGGGATCCGCAGTGTTGCCGCAGGCGTTTGAGGTCGTCGACGAACCGGGCCAGAGCCGCCTGCGCCTGCCCGGCCGGTCCACTCATCCCGCACCCTCCCCCAGGCGACTCCGATCGCCAGTCCATGGAGGATTGTCGACCCACTCGCCGCCGCCATGGGTCGGCGAAGCCGCCGATGTCATGACATCTCGGGAAAACGTGTCCTGGCAGAGCGGAGCACCCGCGCCGGAAGCTGCTCATCGCTGCGCTTCGAAGTGCTCCTTCATCGCCGGGTAGTAGTCGTCGAAGTTCGGCCTCGGCCGACCGGTGTGTGCGGCCACCAGCGCGTCGAGGTAGTACTCCCACCCCGACCCGGACTCGCCGACGTGGTCGGTGGCGGTCAGGTGGTGGGTGAACCGCAGCTCGGTCACGCCCGCGCTCTCGGACAGCGCCATGTCCAGATGCCAACTGCCGTCCTCGTCCACCGCGGAGACCGTGAGTCGGTTCGGCGGTTCACACGCCTCGATGGTCATGTCCATCCAGGGCGTGTCCTCCTCGTGCGCCATCTGCACCTCGATCGTGCGGCCGGGCCCCGCGTCACCCCGCCACGGGCCGAACCAGCGCGCCGTCCGTGACGACTCGGTGAGGCTCGCCCAGACGTCGGCGATGGGTGCGCGGAACGTGCGGGTGAGCACGAGGTCGCGGTCGAACAGTCGGCCGGTCGGGGTCGGTGTCACGCGGTCTCCCTCGTCGATGGGTGCTGCGCGGTCGTGGTGGTGCGCCGCTCGCGGCGGGTGCGGAAGACCTCGGTCTCCAACGCGTCGAGGTGCTGCTGCCATCGGGGCGGGCGCATCAGCCGCCCCAACCACCCGACCAGTTCGTCGAGGGGCGCGGTGGTCAGGGCGTAGACCCGTCGACGTCCGTCGGGCGTGTCGCGCACCAGACCGGCCTCCCGCAGCACGCGCAGGTGACGACTGACCGCCGGTCGGCTGATCACGAACCGGTCGGCGATCTGCCCGGCCGAGAGCGACTCGCCGCGCAGCATCAGCAGGATCTCCCGGCGCACCGGGTCGGCGATCGCCGCAGCCACCTCGTCCACGAATGAAGTGTAACTTATGGGTTACGCTTCAGCCCCTCGACACCTCACACGTGTCGACCGACGGGTGGAAACCCGTGATACGGTCGACCATCGATGATGATCTTGGTTCGGAATGGTCGACCGGTGGAGGTTGTCGGGAAGTGCCACCACGTCTTGAGTTCGGGGTGCTGGGCCCCCTGCAGGCGAGACTGAACGGGGTCCCCGTCGACCTCGGCGGATTCCGCCAACGCAAGGTCCTCGCCTGTCTGGTCGCGGCGCGCGGTCGGATCGTTCCCACTGACCGGTTGATGGACCAGGTCTGGGACGACGCCGTCACCCCGACGCAGGCGACCCTCTTCGGCTACGTGGCGAGTCTGCGGCGGGCCCTGGAACCAGGCCGGGCGGCCCGCACTCCGGCGCAGGTGGTGGTCAGGGAAGGCCCGGGGTACGCGCTGCGGGTGCCGGCCGGTCTCGTCGACGCGGAACGGTTCACCGCTCTGGTGATGCGCGGCGACCGGCACACCTCGGCCGGCGACCACGACGCCGCGACGGCGGTGCTCGGCGAGGCGCTGACATTGTGGCGAGGTCCGGCCTACGCCGACTTCGTCGACTCCGAGTTCGCCGTGACCGAGGTGGCGCGGCTCGACGCACTGCACGCCATGGCCCGCGAACAGCGCCTGGCGGCGGTGCTTGCCGGCGGCAACCATGAGAGTGCCGTCGGCGACCTGGAGGCGCTCGTACTCGACGAGCCGTTGCGTGAGCGGGGCTGGGAGTTGCTGGTGCTGGCGTTGTACCGGGCCGGACGGCAGGGAGACGCGCTCGCCGCCCTGCGTCGGGCCCGTGAGCGCATCGTGTCCGAGCTCGGTGTGGACCCCGGCCCGGGGTTGCGCCGGTTGGAGGCTGAGGTCCTTCGCAACGACACGTCCCTCGATCCGCGACCGACGCCGTCCCGCAGGTTGCCGGACGTGGCACCACCCCGACGCAACGTGCCGGCCGGGCTGTCGTCCTTCATCGGCCGACGCGGCGAGCTGGCGACCCTCGGACTGGCGGTCACCGGTCATCGTCTGGTCACGGTCGTCGGGCCGGGTGGGGTCGGCAAGACGCGGCTGGTGTTGGAGCACTGCCGGGAACGGACCGACCCGGACGGTCCGTGGCTCGTCGAGCTGGCCAGTCTGCACGATCCCACCGAGGTCGTCCGTGCGGTGTCGGACGTCTTCGCGCTGCCGGGCGTGAGCACGGCCGAGCACCTCGCTCAGCGGCTCGCCGACCGGAAGGCGCTGCTGGTGGTCGACAATGCCGAGCATCTCGTCGCGGCGGTCGCCGACCTGGCCCGTACCCTGCTCGGAGGGTGTCTGGGGCTACGCCTGGTCGTCACCGGCCGGCAACCGCTCGGCGTACCCGGTGAGGCGGTCATGGAGCTGGCGCCGCTCGGCCTGGACGACGCCGTCGAGTTGCTGTCGGATCGAATCGCCGCAGCCACCTTGACGCATCCGGGCAAAGGGCCAGACCGGCTCTTGGCCGCGCAGGTCTGCCGCGACCTCGACGGTCTGCCCCTGGCGATCGAGTTGGCCGCCGCCCAGTGCCGGGCGCTGTCCCTGCGAGAGATCGCTTTTCAACTGGACGACCGGCTCGCTCTGCTCGGTAGCGGGTCGCCCGACGAGGACCACCGGCACGCCACCGTCCGAAACGCGATCGACTGGAGCTACCAACTACTCACCAGGCCTGAGCAGACATTGTTTCGACAGCTCGCCGTCTTCGACGGGGCTTTCGACCTGGACGCCGTCCGGCAGGTCAGCGGCGACGCCGAGGTGCCCGACCCGGTGCCGGTCCTGCTGGCGCTGGTCCGCAAATCGCTGGTTACCGCCGATTCCGACACCACCCCGCGCCGTTATCGGATGTTGGAGCTGGTTCGCCAGTACGCGAACGCGGCGCTCACCGAGGCGGAACGGGACCGGGCGTCGGCGCGACACCGACGGTGGCTGCTCGGGTTGGTCGAGATCGGAGAACAACGGCTGCCGACCGCCGACGGTACCGGATGGCTGTCGCGGCTCAGCGCGGAACGCGACAACATCCGGGCCGCGCTGACGTCCGCACTGGCCGCCGACGAGGTGTTGCTCGCGGCGCGGATCTGCGGCGCGCTCGCCTGGTTCTGGTACCGGACCGGCCAGATCGCGGAAGGGCTACGTTGGGGCGGTCGTACCCTTTCCGCGCTGGACGCGCGTGCGGACGGGGCCGCGTCCGGCTCGGCGGAGTGGACGCTGGCTCGGGCCCGGCTGTTGATGGCGATCGGTGGCTGTGCCTACCTCAGCGGTGACCACCACGGTAGCGTGGCCGCGTTGGGTGAGTCCGCGCGACTGTGCGCCCAGGTCGGTGCCCGGCACCCGCACACGACCGCCGTGATCTACCTGGCATCGGTGACCGCCATCGGCGGCGACGTCCCCGGTGCCCTTCCCCTGGCCGACCAGGCGGTGCGGTTGGCGGACCTGGTCGGCGAACCGTGGGCGCAGGCCGAGGCGCTGACCGTCCGGAGTCAGCTCAGCCGCGCCTGCGGTGACCTTCCCCGGGCGCGCGACGAGTTGGCGCGGGCCAACACACTGGCCCGCTCCTGCGGTCATCAGTGGGCAATGCTCTCCTCGGCGTGGATGCAGGCCAAGGTCAGTGTGGACCTCGGTGAGCCGGACCGGGCGCTGCACATCCTGACCGACATTCTCCGGGAGGCGGACCCCCGGCACGACCGGTCGAGCTGGCTGGCCCTGGTGCACTCGGTGGCGGGCGCGCTCGGCCGCACCGGCCGGGCCGGTACGGGGGCGGTGCTGCTCGGCGCCGTCGAGACCCTCGGCGCGAGCATCGGTTACCACCCGGAGCAGATGGATCCGCATGACGCGCCCGGCAACACCGCCGCCGTGGCCGCCGCCATGGACCCGGCCGACTACCGGGCCGCTCGCGCTCGCGGCACCGGTCTGACCTGGTCCGGCCTGACCGGCCTGCTCGTCGACGAAGGGCTCGTGCCGACCGCTTCCCAGTGACTTCCCATCAGTCTCGCAGCGCCGGCCGTCACGGTGGGACGTTCGCGTCCGGCCGCACCGACCATGTGCGGTCGACGCTGTCCACAGCAGATTGGGGAAGTGAACGTGTCACCCACCACGTGGGCCGGCGGCAAGATCCCGCCGTCGCGCGTCAGCATGAGAAAAGGCACCGCCCTGCGGCGACGGCTCGCCGTCGTCTTCGTCACCGTCCTCTCGCTGCTCCTCGGCAGCGCCGTCGTCGCCCGCGCCGACGACACCGGCGACTGGGACCCGCAACAGGCCCGCGACCGTCTCTTCTCGCTGCACATGCGGATTCACGACCGGGGCCAGCAGGGCATCCAGGACATGATCGTCTCGGCCGCCCTGCGGGACTGGCGGGCGAGCCATCCGCAGGCGACCGCCGCCCAGCTCCGAGACATGATCATCCGGTTCAACACCGCGGTCAGCAACGAGTACGCCGGCATGCCGAGCACAGAGTCGACCGCATACAGCTATGTGATCAAGGGAATCGAGGCGATCTCCGGGCTCCCGGGGGTCAGCTTCGTCGCCCCCGCCCTGCGGGTGCTGCTGGAGAGCACCTGGGGTGACCAACTCGCCTCCGAACAGCTCTACCGGCATCAGGTGACCGGCGCCTACCAGAACTACCTGTACCTGGAACGGTTCTACACCGTGCAGGACCGGGAGTGGGGCGAGATCACCCGACTCGGGCAGCAGGATCCGGCCTTCGCCGAGGCCTGGGACGGGTTCATCGGCGCCCGGGTCGGCATCCGGCTGAACGCCACGTGGGGCGAGATGCTCGCCGATCCGCTGCTCGCCTCCTTCATCAATGCCGAGGCGCTCAACCAGATGATGTCCCAGCAGCGGGCGTCCACCACGGAGCTGCTCGACATGGCGCGGCAGGGCTTCGCACGGATCAACGCCGACACCGAGGCGCTCCGCGAGGAGCTGGCGCGGATGTCGGTGAAGTATCCAGTCGGCCCCGGGCCCAAGCCGACCCCGGCGGACTACACCCGGGCCCTGTCCGAGGCCGAGGACCGGCAGGTCGCCATCGACGGCGCCGGCGCCGCGCTGAACTTCGTCGCCACCCTGATCGGGTTCGCGGACAAGAAGGCGGCCAAGGAGATCTCCACGGTCGGCGGCGCGGCGCTGACGATCGCGACCGCCATCAACGAGTACATCCCGAAGGTCGCCGGCCTGGACGTCTTCGAGGCGCTCAGCTCGATCGGGACCGCTGCTCTCGCCGGGAACCTGCTCGGCGCCGCGATGTCACTCACGTCGGTCTTCTTCGGCAGCGGTCCCAGCCCGGAACAGATGATCCTCGACCAGATCGCCGCCATGCGTCAGGAGATGCGGGAGCTGGGCACCCGGATGGAGGTCCGGTTCGACGCGATCGAGCAGGCGTTGGTCGTCATCTTCGACGAGATGCTGGTCCAGTTCGACCGGCTCCGGGGCGACATCCGCGACGTCCGCGCCCGCCTCGACTCGATCCAGTCCATCCTGCTGGGGCTCGACGCCAAGGTCAGCGCGTTGGCGGTCAGTACCCACGCCGCGTTCGAGGAGAACGCGATGCACGACTTCAAGTTGCAGGCCGAGACCTATCTCGGGTACGAGGCGAAATCCGGCCGCCCGCTGGACAACTTCGATTTCTACTGGCCGGCGGTCTCCGCCTTCTTCCACTACGGCAAAGAGAAGTCGGCCGCCAGCGGGCTCGCCGTCACCACCAAGGATGTCGGCTCCCTCGGCGTGGACGGGGTGAGGACCCACACGCCGAACGGCTCGATGCTGCTGCTCGCCCGGCTGGCCCGCGGGTACGACCCCCAGTTCCCGATGCCCACCGTGCAGACCGGCTTCGGCGTTCCGAACGCCGGGGTGTGGTCGGCCGCCTCCCGCGCCTACATCGCGATGACCGAGCAGAACGCCGCATTCGCCCGCACCGGCACACCGCAGCGGGCGATCGACCTGCAGAACACCGGCCAGGACATCCTGACGGTCGCCCGCAGCTTCAGCGGTCCCACCGAAGCCGGTGGCACCAATACCCTGTTCACCAAGCTGACCCAGTCGTACGGGACGGACCTGACGGCGCTCACGGGTGCGCTCGGCGACATCCGCAAAGAGGTCGGGATGAACGGGAGGTACGACCCGTTCGGCCACGCCAACCAGGCACCCCCGGGTCGGGTGGCGGCGGTCGACACGATGCGCACCTGCGCCACCAATGCCAGGCCCCTGCCGGTGCCGAGCAACGGGGTGACGGCGAACCTGCCGCACTCGTACCACACCGCGTACACCCTGTTGCCGCAGGCGGCGCAGCCGTCGTTCAAGACCTGCTTCGACGCTGTCTACGAGAACCAGGAGTACTACGAGGCCGGTTACGAGACCGGCACCACCGCCGACGTACGGGTCACCATCCGGCTGCACGTCCAGTGGCCGGGTGGCGAGTGGCGGGAGGCACGCAGACTGGTCCACGTCGGCTCCGCCGGCAAGGTCGAGTGGTACAACTCCAAGACCGGGTCCGGCCGGAGCATCGCCCCCGACGAGGCGGTGTCCAACCTCTGGGCGAGCGGCCTGCGGACGGGCGTGGAACGGCACGCCCAGATCTCGAACGTCGCCGCCAGCGAGGACGACGCCTGGCTGCGGGCCACCGCAGCCCTGCACGGTCGGCAGAAGTACTACTACCAGCGGGTGCTCACCGACCTGAACTCTCCGGCGACCCCGCTCGCTCGGGCGTACACGAAGCTCAACGACACCCTGCTGCTCCTGCAGGCGTACAGCCAGGTCGGTTGGGCCAAGGCGCTGCGCACCAATGAGACGCTGAACAGCCTGCTCTTCGGCGGACAGCACCTCCCGGGCGCGTTCACCCTGCCGGGTACCGGCGATTCCGATCACCTCGCCGAGGCGATGGCGGGCGCACTGAAGGCGTACGACGCGTGCCGGCCGGAGACGCTGGGCGGTGCGTGCGCGTACAACGACTGGTTCTCACCGCGAGGCCACGCTCCGGCGCAGTTCGGTGTGGACTGCCCGGCCGTGACGGTGCCCGAAATGCCGGGCGATCCGGTCGGCGACTGCGTGGCCATCCAGGCAACCCAGCGTCTGGCCGCCCTACAGGAGCAGTACCGGGTGCAGTCTCAGCGCCTCAAGGCCGGTGACTACGTCGAGGGACCGCCGGAGATCGAAGAGGTGATCTCGCACCTCAAGGTCTCGGACGCGTTGCTGCGCCGTTGACATCCGGACCGCCCCTCGCCTCGGGTCGGTGACCGTCCGACGGGGAAACGGGTGGGCATCCGGCGTCAGCCGGGTGCCCACCCGCCGCACCGACCGGGGACGGTGCGGTGCCCCCGTACGATCCCGGGATGTTGGGAGTGCATTTCGCCGTCGCGGCGGACACGGAACGCGCACTGCTCGTGGCCGCCGATCGAGGCGACAGCGGCGGTGTGGGTGACATCCTCGAAGGCATCGAGGAGTCGTGGACCGACGGCGAGTTGACGGCGGACACCGACAAGGCGTGGGACGCCGTCCACCGCTGCCTGACCGACGGCACCCTCGACCCGGACGCCGGCACGTACCCGTTGTCCCACGCGGTGCTCGGCGGGCGGCACCTGCACGACCAGTACTACGTCGTCTACGTCAGCGCCGCCGAGGTGCGGGATGTCGCCGACGCCCTGCGCGAGGTCCAACCGGCGTGGCTGCGCCGACGGTTCGACGCAGTCGACGACCCGAGTTACCTCGGTGCCCAGGACGACGCGGACTTCGCGTACACCTGGGACGGCTTCACCGAGATCACAGCCCTCTACGAGCGCGCCGCCGCCGCCGGACGCGCGGTCGTCTTCACCGCGACCTGAGCGATCCCCACTCCGGGTGGTGAGCCTCAGGCCACGAGAAGTCGCAGGCCCAGTTCGGCGGCGTCGAGGTCGGTGAGTTCGCGGTTGCGTTCGGCCCACCGGCCCGAGGACAGGTCCTGCCGGAGAGCGCGTACGGCGCGCTGCTCGGCCGCCGGCCCGACCCGGGTCCACACCGACACCGCCCGGCGGACCTGCTCCTCCAGGTACGCCTCGGGTCGGCGCCAGTACGCCTCGAAGAAGCCGTCGGCGCAGTCCCACGGGACGAGCACCGGCTCCGTGCGGGCCCCGATGGCGCGGGCCAGTTCGTCCACCGAGGGGCGGCCGACCACCAGGCCGGCGACCTCGGGCAGGTAGTCCCGGCTGAGCCAGAACCGCTGACGCCAACCGGTGTCACTGGCGTCGTGCGTGAACACCACGACGCGACGGGCCACCCGCCGCATCTCGCGCAGCCCGGCGATCGGGTCGTGCCAGTGGTGGACGGTGCTGAAGGCCAGCGCGGCGTCGAACGCCCCGTTCTCGAAAGGCAGGTTCTCCGCGCTGGCGGCCACGCACGGTGCCGCGTCCACGGGACGTTGCGCCCTCATGATCGCCGAGGGTTCCACCGCGGTGACCTCACGATCGGTGGGCTCGTACGAGCCGGTGCCCGCCCCGACGTTGAGCACCGTGCGGGCGTCACCGAGGGCTTCCCAGACCCGTGCGGCGATGCGCGGCTCGGTGCGCCGCGTCGCCGGGTACGCGGACCCGATCGACTCGTACAACTGCGCGCCACTGACCCGCAGATGCTGCTCCGGCGTCATGCTGATGCCCATCGCCCGCGCCTCCGTCTGCCTGTCCACGGCGCTCACCGTGGCGGTGACCCGGTCGCCTCGCACCCCGGGTGCACCGGACCGGTGACACACGCACCTGCTCGCGTTCGTCGGAGGTCCACGATCACGAGCAGGTGCGGTCGGGTCAGTTGGACCAGGTGAATCCCGCCAGGTGCGAGATCTCCTGGGCCTGGTCGAGACCGAGGGTGGCGACCACCCCGGCGGCGGCCAGCAGGACGAGGGACACGACCGTGCGGCGCAGGCGCATGACGACCTCCATGACGAGCGGCACGAACTGGATCTGCTCGAAGAATATCAATGGCTTGCCGATTCCTGTAACGCCTCAGGGAATCGACTCGGTGGCTTCCCTGCGGGCCGGGCCGGCCAGCGAGTAGGCGATCAGCCCGCCGAGGGCCAGCACCGCCGCCGTCACCGTCGCGGCGGTGCTGTCGGTGGGTTGGGCCTGCCAGGTCAGCACCGCTCCCCTGGTGCCCTCCAGGGGATACATGACCGCGACGGCGGTCCAGCCGAGCGGCAGGAACCACGATCGACCGGCACCCACCACCGTCGCGCACAGCGCCGTCAGTCCGAGCAGGCCGGTGGCGTCGCGGAACACCAGCGTGGCCGGCCCGAAGCGGGCCCCGGTGTAGCGGGTGGCGAGCAGGACCAGCAGGACCACCAGCAGACCGGCCAGCAGGTGTGCCGCGCGCCGTGGCGGCCACCGCACCGAGGCGGTCCGGTCCAGGTTCTCGTCGGGGGCGGCCAGGGTGGCCGAGAGCACCGCGACCATCAGCAGGACCGTCAGGACGACCGTCGTCGGGGCGACGTCCCGTTCGTCGGCGATGGTCAGCCACAGCGTCCAGATCACCGCCGCGCCGCCGAGGGCCACGGCCAGGGCCAGGGGTACGCGCCGGGAGCGCAGGTAGAGCAGCGTCCAGGTCACCGGGGGCTCCGGGACAGCAGTCCCGTCGGGTCCTCGCAGGCGCGTTTGGCGTCACGGACCGCCGTCACCCGGGCCAGAGCCTCGTCGGCGGAGACCTCGCGGAGCCCGTGCCACAGGGCGAGCGCCTCGGCGTTGAGTTCGGGGTCCTCCTGGATCATGCCGGGGATGAGCCCGACGTCGGACTGCGGCTCGCGGCCCAGCAGCCAGTACCCCGCCGCCCGTTCGACCGCCTCGTGGTGTTGCCGGCATTCGAGGTCGATGGGGACGCCCAGCCCTCGGACGACCTCGACGGCCACGACGCCCGGGTGCGCGAGTCCGCCGTACCTGTCGATCCGGACCGGCACCTCGACGACGTCGTCGCGGGACGGCGTGGCCTCGCCGTGCCCGTACGTGGCGGTGTCCTCGTGCACGGCGGTCGGGGCGTCCGGGAGTTTCGCCAACGCCGCCAGACCTTCACGGGCCAGCGGGGTCAGGTCGTCGAGGACCCTGGTGTTGACCCGGCTCACGCACACCGTCGGGGCGTCGTCGGTGCACACCAGTTCCCGGGCGACCGGGTCGACCGGCGCGTCGAGCACGGCCGGGTCCCGGGGCACGACCGCCACTGCCGCGGCGAGCCCGAGCAGCACCGGCACCAGCGCCGCCGTACGGGCCCGCCAGCCACCGGCGACGAACAGGATCAGTCCGGCGACGGCGAGCAGGGCCAGCCAGATCGCCACCGCACCGCTGACCCGGTTGTCGATCGTCTGATAGGCGTGGAACTGGCTCGTGCCATAGATCGGTGACACCGCTGCGGCCAGCCAGTCCGGTCGGAGGAACATGCTGACCGACACGAGCAGGACACCGGCCACGCCCAACGCGGGCGCGGTCGCCGGAGCGGGTAGCAGACGCCCGATCCCCAGACCGAGCCAGGCCGCGGCGATCAGGGACAGCACGCCGACGCCGGTGACGACGGCGAAGCCGAGCAGGGGCAGATAGCCGGCGCTGGTGGCGATCCGGGCGGCACCCGCCACGGTCACCAGCAGGTAGGCGGTGCCGAGGGTGAGGGCCATCGCGCCGAGGACGGGCACCATCCGCTGGGCGCGGGGCCGGGCGGTGGTGCCGAAGAGTTCGCCGACGTTCGACCGGTGTTCCCGACGGCCCTGCCAGGCACCGGCGGCCAGCGCCAACGGCCACATCAGCAGCAGGTACTCGCGGGTGATGAGAGCCAGCGACATCCAGCCGCCGGACCAGCGGGCCGGGGCGACATAGAGTGCGCCGATCCCGGCGAGCACGGTGATCAGCGCGGCACCGAGCGCGGCGGAGCGGCGGAGTTCGACTCCCAGGATGCTCATCGGGCGGCCTCCGCCCGGTGCCGGCGCAGGACGGCGGAATAGCCGCGCTCGGTCGGGCTGTCGCCCGGGTGGCTCTGGTCGCCCTGGGCGCTGAGCGCCTCGGCGGTGCCCTGCCAGACCAGGCGCCCCTCGTTGATCATGACCACGTCGGTGCAGGCCGCCGCCACGTCCTCGACCATGTGGGTGGAGACCAGGACGCAACTGTCGGTGCCGAGGTCGCGCAGCAGTTCGCGGAAGTCGAGTCGTTGTTCCGGGTCGAGGCCGACGGTGGGCTCGTCGAGCAGCAGGAGTTGTGGGTCGTTGACGATGGCCTGGGCGATGCCGGCGCGGCGCAGCATACCGCCGGAGAGGGTCTTCAGCCGGGCGTCGGCCCGGTCGGTCAGGCCGACCCGGTCGACGGCCCGCTGGACCGCCGCGGGGATCGCGGCCTTGGGCATCTCCTTGAGCCACGCCATGTATCCGACGAACTCCCGCACGGTGAAGCGCGGGTAGAAGCCGAAGTGCTGCGGCAGGTAGCCCAGGCCACGGCGCACCGCCCGCAGGTCGGCGCGGCCGTCGACCGGGTGTCCGAGCAGCGTCAGACGCCCGGCGGCCGGCGCGAGGACGGTGGCCAGGGACCGCATCAGCGTGGTCTTCCCGGCGCCGTTGGGGCCGAGCAGTCCGTGGACCCCGATGTTCAGGGCCAGGTCGAGGCCGTCGACCGCCAGGCGTCGTCCGGCGCGGACCCGCAGTCCCTCCGCGTGGACAGCCCAGGGATGGGTGGTGACGGCCGTTTCGGCCGCGCTCAGGGCACGCATCGGCATCCTCCTTCGTTCGGGGTCGGTGGAGCGGGACGCGGCGTCGCGCGTCCGGTGGGCGGAAAGGTGTTACTGCTGGGCGAGTCGTCGGAGCCCGTCGGCCCGCAGCAGCGCGGTGAGGGTCAGGGCGACCGTGGTCAGTGCCCAGATGCCGGTGCTCTCCTCGGTCAGCACCAGTGGCGTACGGGCGGCGGCGATGCTGGGTGTGATCACCGCGAGCGTCCATACCGCGACCAGTCCGATCGCGGCCCGACGGACGCCGACGAGACTGCCCAGCGCCAGCGTGGCGGCGGTGAACGTCAGGCAGGGCAACAGCGTCAGCGCCGGTGGCACGCCGGTGCCGTAGCCGGCGAGGGCGAGGGGTGGGATGACGACCACCAGCACCGTCGCGGTGCGTCGCAGCAGCGTGGTCAGGCCGGCGCCGGGGGTGGTGGCGATCAGTTCCCAGGCGGGATCGGCCCGCCGGTGCCAGGCGACCGCGACGCCGGGCAACGGGGCCAGCGGCGCGAGCAGCAGCACCAGCGACGGCAACTCGGTCCACAACTCGCTGAGCAGGACGGCGCAGGCGAGTACCGCGGCGGTCATGGCCAGCCAGGGGAAGAGCGTGCCGGCCAGCCAGCGGCGGCGCAGCACCGTCCAGGACCGGCTGCGGGCGGCCGGGGCCGGGGACGCGGCGATCTCCCGGTCCAGGGTGGCGGCGACCTGGGCGAGGACGGTACGCGTGTCGACGGTGGTGCTGCCGGCCAGCCGGGCCCGGCAGTCGGCGCAGTCCTCCAGGTGCACCTCGATGGCCCAGACGCTGGGCTCGTCGAGGCGGGGGTCGGCGGTGGCGTACCGCTCGATCTGGGTGAGGGTCGGATGGGGGGTCATGACAGGGCCTCCCGGAGCGCGATGCGGGCCCGGCGGACACGGGACTTGACGGTGTTCTCGGGTACCCCCAGCAGCACGGACGCCTCTCGCGGCGAGAGGCCGTCCAGGACGGTGGCGCGCAGGGCGGCCCGGACCTCGGGCGGCAGCGTGAGCAGCGCCTGTTCGAGTTCCTGTCCGATCCGCGCCGCCATCACCTCGTCCTCGGCGGCGGGTGCCGTGGTCGGCATCAGTGGCACCTGCGGCAGTCGCGCCGTGCGGGCCCGACGACGGAACGCGTCGACCAGTCGGTGGGCGGCGATGGTCCACAGCCAGCCCACGGCGGTCCCCCGCGCCCCGCCCCCTCCGGTCCGGACTCCGGCGAAGGTGCCCGAGGCCCGCCAGACCGTGAGATAGGTGTCCTGGAGAACCTCGGCGACGACGTCGGGGTCGGCGCACCGGCGGCGCAGCCGCACCTCCAGCCACGGCGCGGTGCGCCGATACAGTTCGTCGAAGGCCCGCCGATCTCCGCAGGCGACGCGCCGCACGAGTTCGCCCTCGTCCGCCGCGTCCATGCCGGTACTCACACCGGGTAAGACGATGGGCGGACCACGATCGGGTCCCGGATCACTGTGACGGCCATCACCTTCGTCGCGGGCCGGTCGACCGGCGGCTATCCGCGCCGATCCCGGGGCGGGAGCTGACGTCACGGCGCCGACCGCGGTATTCAGCTCGTGGCGTTCGACGGCCTCAGATCCAGGGCAGCGCGGCGCGCTCCTGCCAGTAGCGGTCCGGCGGCAACACCAGGGTCACCCACCGGGCCGGATCGACGGTGAGCGTGTACGCCCGCAGGGTCGGGGCGAGGTGGTCCGCGATGGCGGCGCGCGATGGTTGCCGTCGGCCCATCCCACACCGCCTGCCGCGCGCCGTCGTCGGTGCCGGCGTCGTTCCGGTCCGCCCCGACAGGGGTCAGCGGGCCAGGTAGGCGGCCAGACCACCGAGCTCCTCGTTGGCGATGAACACCGAACGGACGTTGATGATGGCTTCCTCGACGTGGGCGGGGCAGCCCCACGCGGCGTCGCCCCAGGAGTCGGCGATCTTGATCTCGGCCGGTTCGGCGCATCCGGCCGTGCCGCCGAGCTGGCAGTGATCGGGGTGCGGCACCGCGACCTGTGCGGCGGCGGCGGACCGCATCCGGGCGTTGAGTTCGGCAGCGGCGGCGGCGCGCTGCTCGGCCTCGGCGCGGAGTTCGCGCTCGGCGCGTACCGCCTTGGCCAGTTCGTCGTGGGCTGCCGCGGCGCGCTCCTCGGCGGCCTTCTGCGCCTGCTCGATGTGGTGGCGTTCGATGGCCAGTGCCGCGGTGCCGGCGAAGAGCCGGGCGATGGCGAGGTCGGTGTCCTGCGGGACGCGCGGAACGCGGTGGTACATGGCGAAGGTGCCGAGCAGTCCGCCGTCACGGGCCAGGATCGGCGTGGACCAGCAGGCGGCCAGCCCGGCCCGGTCGGCCAACTCGCGGAAGTCGCTCCAGAACGGGTCGGTCGCGATGTCGGTGACGACGACCGGCTGCCGCCGGTGGGCCGCGGTGCCACAGGAACCCACACCCTCGCCGGTGGCGATGCCATCGATGGCCTGGTTGTAGAAGTCCGGCAGGCTTGGTGCCGCCCCGTGGCGCAGGTGCCGGCCGTCGGTGTCGGCGAGCAGGACCGAGACGAGCACCTCCTGCGGAGCGAGGTTCTCGATGCAGCGGGCCATCCCGTCGAGCACCTCGGTCAGGGGCGCCTGTCGGGCGATCTGCTCCAGCAGGGCGCGATGTTCGGCCATCAGCCACTGGGCGTGCTTGACCTGGGTGGTCTCCACGCCGATCACCCGGATGCCGATCACCGTACCGTCGGTGTCGCGGCGTGGTTCGTAGGTGAAGTCGAAGAAGGTCTCCCGGGCCTGCGGGCCGGTGCCCAGCTCGACCCGGACGTCACGTCCGGTGTAGGACTCCCCCGCGCGGTAGACCTGGTCCAGCAGGTCGATAAAGCCCTGACCGGCGAGTTCGGGCATCAGGTCCGCCAGTGGGACCCCGGTGCGTGCGCGTTCCTGGCCGATCGTGGTGAAGAACGCCGGGTTCGCGGCCTCCAGCACGTGCGTCGGCCCGGCCAGCGCGGCGAACACGGCGATGGACTGGCCGAACAACGTACGCAGGTCGTCCTCTGCCGCGGGCGTGGTCACCGCCGGACCCACAGCAGCAGGCCGTCGACCCGATACCGCCGTCATGATGTGTGCTCCGCCCCTCGCCGTGGTTCCCGTTGCCGCACCGCCAAACCTACGGGACGACGCGCCCGCTCACCGGGCGTGGCCCTGCCGCCGCCCCCGTGCCGGGGACGGCGGCGACTGAGTGGAAGGTCAGTCGACGGTGCCATGGAGTCGGAGTCCCGGGACCGACGCGGACGGCGCAGAGATCCGATTCCCCGTACGACACGAGATGAGCGGCGACACGATCGACGAGTTCGTCGTGCCGGGTGAATGGTGCGGTTCCGAAAATCAATAGACGATCATTGATATAGGGTACCCTCGATGCAACACTCGTTGGAAGCGCTCCCACACCGTCCCCCGGAGCGCTCGGAACGGAGGATGCACCGTGAGTTCACACCACCCCCCTCAATCCCGGTCGGTCGTCCACCGACCTCTTCAGGCGCTCGCCCTGGCGCTCACCATGGTCGTCGCGATGCTGCCCTGGGCCGGTGCCGCCCAGGCCCACGGCACCGTGATCAACCCGGCGACCCGCGCCTACCAGTGTTGGCAGAACTGGGGCCACCGGCACATGGATCCGGCCATGCAGACGCAGGACCCGATGTGCTACCGGGCCTTCCAGGCCAACCCCGACACCATGTGGAACTGGATGAGCCAGTTGCGGGACGGCCTGGGTGGGCAGTTCCAGGCCCGTACGCCCGACGGTCAACTGTGCAGCAACGCCCTCTCCCGGAACAACGCCCTGAACCAGCCGGGCGCCTGGAAGGCGACCACCGTCAGCCGCAGCTTCACGCTCCAGTTCTACGACCAGGCCAGCCACGGCGCCGACTTCTTCCGGGTGTACCTGACCCGGCAGGGGTTCAACCCGGCCACCCAGCAGGTCGGGTGGGGAAACATCGACCTGATCCAGACGACCGGGCGGTACGCGCCGACGCAGAACATCTCGTTCAACGTCTCGACCTCCGGCCGTAGCGGACAGCACGTCCTCTTCGTGATCTGGAAGGCGTCGCACATGGACCAGACCTACATGTGGTGCAGCGACATCAACATCGTCTGATCCGTAAGGTCGGCAATTTCGCCGCTGCTCCGGCCCGGACCACTTCCGGACCGGAGCAGCGGTGCGTCCGGTGTCGAACGCAGTCGAAAATGGCGCTCCCACGAATTCGCCCCGCCGACTCGGCCGACCGTTCCGCGAACGATTCCCCGGACGCCGTCGGGCGAGATCGGGGTAATGCCTGCCGATCGCGCGGCGGCAGCGACCCGGCGGACCGGAACCGCACCGGAACCGCGCACCGCCGTCGACCGCGTCGAGGCGGCCCGGACGGCGTGGACCGCACCCGCCCGGGCCGCAATCGCTCACGACGGGCCGGGGCCGCGTCGGGCGAGCACCGTCCCGGCCCCCGGCCGGAGCCCCGAATCGCGCGGCGGCGGGTGGTCGGCCACCCTTCGCCGCGACACATAGTCGCCGTCCACTTACCGCACCGCACATTTTCGGCCCTCTCGGGCCGGGCAGATCCACCCGGGCGATCGGATCGGTCAATACCTGGGCCGTTATGCGGATCCCGTTGACGCGGCAAGTAACGCAGGCGCTATTGTGACTACCACGTTCGTGGAACTGTCCTCACTGGAAGGGAATGTGCTCAGACGTGGCTAAGCAGATCATTCATAAGCTGGTCGACGACCTGGACGGTGGCGACGCCGACGAGACCGTGAAGTTCTCTCTCGACGGCGTGCAGTACGAGATCGACCTGTCCAGCAGCAATGCCGCGAAGTTGCGGGAAGCCTTCGCCTCCTACGTCGCCCACGGCACGAAGGTGGGGCGCGGCGGCGTGGTCGTGGGCGGCCGGGCTGCTCGTGGTCAGGGTTCCGCCAGCACCGACCGGGAGCAGAACAAGGCGATCCGGGAGTGGGCCAAGAAGGCCGGTAAGGACATCTCCGACCGGGGCCGGATTCCGCAGGAGATCGTGGACGAGTACCACGCGAAAGCCGGTCGCTGACCGCCCGCACGACTCATCTCGCGCGGTTGGACGAAACGCTCGTACCGGTGCGGTGAAGCCTCTGCACAGCCGGGGCACGCGCACCGTGACGGGCCATTAACCGGTGGTGCATGAATCGCATCGACGTCCGGTCACCGATCTCCCCATCGGTGCCGGCGTGGCGAGAACGAATGGGTGTGCGTACCAGGGCAGCCGATGACCCTGGGCCGCATTCTGCGGCCCGATCGGCCACGCCGGTCGATGGGCCGGGATCGCGACCGGATGCCGCGTGCCGACCTGACAGTCGCCACGATGGCGCACCACAATGATGCCCATGAGCAACGACGAGGCCCGGCCGTCCACCGTGGTGTGGGTCGAGCGGCGCACCGACCCCGTCGGCGCGGTCACCGATCACGACGCCGTGTCCCGTGCGCAGGCGTACCCGATCGTCCGGATCGGCGCTCCGATGTTCGGGCACGCGGTGGACCTCGGCGGCGGGCGGTGGCAGGTCGTCGCCCTGTTCAGCGACACCCCGCAGGAGGCGCGGACCACCCTCGCGCACCGGCTGCGGGAACGGCTGCTCGACACCACCGACGCGGCGCTGGCCGCCGAGGTGACCGCCGCCGCGCGGATCCTCGACCGTCGTAAGGTCGACGAGGTCGCGGTCGCGGGACAGGCACACCGGGTCGTCCGCGTGGACACGTTCGCCCGGTTCGGCCCCGACGGGCCCGAACCGCCGCGTCCCACCGACCCGGACCCGCCCGAATACGGTGAGCACGACAGCTTCCTCGACGCGGAGGTGATCGCCGACCCGGCCGCGCCCACCGGGGTCGGTGCCGCGATGCTGAAGGTCGACCTGCTGACCGCGCACTACCCCCGTGCCCAGGTGCCGGCCGACGTGTACGCCGACAGCGTCGCCGCCGTACGCACCCACCCGCACGCCGCCCTGCTGCCCACCCGTTACGCCGCAGCCGAGCGCGTCGACGGCGCGTGGCAGCCGGTCAGCCGGGCGGTCGCGACCCCACAGGAGGCCCGCGACGAACTGGCCTACGCCTTCCGGCACCTCGAACCGCGCACCCGGATGCTCACCGACGCGCAGGCCACCGCGTACCAGCAGGCCACCGACGCGCTCGACGCCGGCCGCACCGACGACATCACCGTCGAGCAGCGTCGCTTCCGGATCACCCGGGTCGAGACCCTGCTCCGCTTCGACGACGACGGTCCGGAAGGCCCCCGTCGCTCCGATCCCGATCCCGACCTGCCGCCGGAGGCCACCGCCGACGCCGAGGCGTCGGAATGACCTGCTGCCCGCCGGGATCAGCCGTCACCGCCGACCGTCGCGGTGCGGGTCAGGGGAACGGGTGCGGGTAGGGGTTGATCTCCTCGGGCGGGAGCGGCGTGGACCGGTACCCCAGCCGGACCGGGAGTTCCCTGAGCCGGGGCGGGGCGGCGGCGACCAGCGCGTGGTCCTCCATCGACCGGACCAGGTCAGAGTCGACGACCAAGCCGGGTGCCGTGGTGTCGGCGGCCACCATCTCCTTCGTGGCGTCGGCGACACTGGCCAGTTCGACCAACCCGGACCAGAGTGCCCGTTCGGGGTCGAGGTGTGCGCCCGCGCCGCAGAACGCCTTGGGTTCGCCGGCCCGGTCGTCCTCGTCCACCAGCATCAGCGGTAGGTCCGGATGGTAGCGCGCGGCGTTGTGGTGCGGCGGCGAGTCGGGCAGGCCCAGCGCCGGGGGTGCGACGGCGCGGTCCGGACCGAGTTCGCGGAACGAGGCGCGGACCCGGGTCCGGCGGGCCCGGGGCAGGGTGCCGCCCAGCCGTTCCAGTGCCTCGGCGAGGGCGACCGACACACTGGCCGGGAAGCTGAACGTGCGCCCGTATCCGGACAGTTCGGTGCAGCAGGCCGGGCCGCCGATGGCGGCGGCCAGGATCATCGGGTGGTTGTGGTGGAGCGTCATCGACGAGATCAGGCCGGTTTCGACGTCGACCATGGTCTCCAGCAGCCGCTCGTGCTCGGCGGGGAGACTACGGGCGCGGTAGTTGTCCGGCGCCGACTTGGGCCGGGACACCAACGTGAGGGTGCCCGCCTCGGGACCGTCGTCGGGCAGGGTCGCACATGACGGGCACTCGGGCTCGGCGATGAACCGGTGTCGGCTGACCGCCAGGGTGGCGGTGCCGACCTCCAGCACCGCGCCCGCGCACCGGGCGGTGGCACCGCGTGCCACCCGCGCGAGTTCGTCGGCGACCAGCACGGCCACGGTGGCGCGAACCGGTGGGCCGAGGACAGGGGTCGGGGCGGTGACGGATCCCTCGTACAGGGCGCGCCAGTGCGCCGAGCGCTGGGGTGTCCCGGTGACGCGGGCCCGACGTTCGCGGACACGTACACAGTGGTGGCAGCCGGGTTGCCCGGCCGTGACGTACGGGCCGACCCGGACACCGCGCGGCGTCGGATGGACCGGAAGGAAGTCCCGTCCCTCCTGGTGGGAGCGGCGGGCCGCGTCCTGCACCCGGTCGGTCCGGTCGTCGACGACGAACCGGTCCACCGGGTGGTCGGTCCGGATCGGAGCCGTCGCGTCCGCGACGGCCCGGACCGGTCACCTGGGGGATCACCGGGTACGGGCGGACCAGCAGATAGTCCAGGGCACCGAGGTTGACCATCCCGCTGAGGTGCCAGGTGCCCTCGGCGAGCATCACCATCGCGCAGACGCAGAGGACCTCCCACTGTGTCCAGCCGTCGAGGACGGGCACCTGCCGGAAGATCATGGCCACGAAGATCAGCCCGGCCAGTTGGCCGAGCACGGCCGCGGCGATGTCCGGAGCCAGTCGGGATACCGGGCGATCGGCACCAGTGCTCCGGAGAGGATGTTGGTGATCGCGATCCGGGACATGCTCAGCCCGTGGAAGTTGCCCGTCCAGAAGCAGGCCAGGCCGACCAGGTAGACCAGTGCGAACTTCAGCGACACCATGGCGAGCAGGCTGAGCAGGAACAGCCCGGCCTGGGTGGGGTCGGGCAACGGCATCCCGCCGAACGCCAGCAGCAGCACCGAGCCCATCACCGCGACCACCAGCAGTTCGCCGACGAGATAGCCGATCGTCTCGGCGAACCGGGCCACCTGGTAGTCGATCGGGCGGAGCAGGTCGATGGCGACCGAGCCGTCCAGCACCCGCAGGGCGACCTGCCCGTCGGTGAAGCTGGACAGCAGGGTGCCGGCCAGGAAGGCGACGAAGAGGTACGCCTTCATCTGTTCCCAGGTCAGGCCGGCCATCTCGCCGCCGGGGTCGGCGGCGAACAACGCGCGCCACACCGCGAACAGCGCCACGGTCTGCACCGCGACCCCGGCGACTTGGAGCAGGAACTCGCCCCGGTAGACCAGGACCGTCGACCAGGCCGTCCGGGCCAGCGTCCGGTACGCCCTCGTGTCGGTCTTCCCACCGTCGGCTGACCGAGTTCGCCCGCGTACGCCCGGCGGACCACGTCCTCGATCGAGGGCTCGTCGATCCGCAGGTCGACCACCGGCACCCGGGCGGCGATCGCGGCCACGATCTCGCCCGCGCCGTGCCGGACAATTCTTGCTGTCAACCTCAGTTGAGCAGGAGAAACGCCGCTCGCCATCACTTGAACACAGCACAATGCAATGATGCTTGTCGATGATTGCGGCATTCTTTCCGAGGCCGACCGGATGCAAGGAAGGGACCCTTGCAATACACCAGGCGTTAGCAGGGGGCCCTTCCTTTCCCGCACGGCCCGGGCGCGGTGACGCGGGTCACGCCGACAGGCGCGCGCCGTCTAGTACGTTTGTACTTGTACGGACGTACCAGAACGAGGAGTCACGCATGACCACCGGACGACCCGCACACCGGGAGCGCCCGTGACCTCTCGCCGGGACCCCGAGGGACGGCGGCGCGCGATGCTCGACGTCGCCGCGAAAGAGATGATCGACAACGGCTGGGAGGCGCTGACCCACCGCCGGGTGGCCGAGCTGGCCCAGGTGCCGCTGGGCGCCACCACCTACTACTTCGACTCCCTGGACGACCTGCGCACGAGCGCGTTGGAGGTCGTCGTCGCCCAGGCCGACGAGGAGATCCGGCAGGTCGCGGCGGCCGTGCACGCCTGCCGGGGAAGCGCCGAGGGTCTCGCCGCGCTGTTCATGGACTACCTGAGCGACCACGCGCGACTACAGGCCGAGAACCTGCTCTACTACGCCGGCGTCCAGCAGCCCGAGTTGCGTCCGTACGCCCAGCGCTGGATCCGGGGCATGACCGAGATCCTCTCGGCGTACGCCACCCCGGAGGCCGCCCAGGCCACCGCCCTCTACCTGGACGGCGTCATCCTCTACACCCTGCTGCACGACCGGCCCGTCGACGAGCGGGCCCTGCGCATGGCCATCACAGCCCTGATGGGCACGGCCCTCCCGGAGGACCAGTGAGTACGACGCACACCTCCGACGCACCCGGGGCCACCGCCGGGCACCTGTCCGCCCGACGCCGGTGGGCCGCCCTGGCCGTGCTCTCCACCAGCCTGCTGGTGGTGGTCATGGACATGACCATCCTCAACGTCGCGCTGCCCGACATGGCCGCGGCGCTGTCGCCGACCGCCGCCCAGCAGTTGTGGATCGTCGACATCTACTCGCTGGTCCTCGCCGGGTTGCTGGTCAGCATGAGCACGCTGGGCGACCGGTGGGGGCGCAAGCGGATGCTCCTGACCGGATTCTCGGTCTTCGGTGGCGCGTCCCTGCTGGTCCTGGTGGCCGAGTCGGCTCCGATGGTGATCGCCGTTCGCGCCCTGCTGGGCGTGGGTGGCGCGATGATCATGCCGGCGACCCTGTCGATGATCCGCAGCCTGTTCACCGATCCGGCCGAACGCGCCAAGGCGCTCGGCATCTGGGCGGCGGTGGCCTCCCTGGGCGCGGCCGTGGGACCGATCGTGGGTGGCGCGCTCCTGGAGCACTTCGCCTGGCAGGCGGCGTTCCTGCTGAACGTGCCCTGGATGGTCGCGGCGATCGTCGCGGCGGTGCTGCTGTTGCCGGAGGCCCGCAACCCGAACCCGGGCCGCTGGGACGCGCTGGCCACCGCCCTGTCCATCGCGGGCATGACCGCCCTGGTGTGGGGCATCAAGCGCATCGCCAAGGAGGGACCGACCGACCTGCTGGCGCTGACGGCGCTGACGGCGGGACTCGCCCTGCTGGTGTGGTTCGTGCTGCGGTGCCTGCGCAGCGACTCGCCGCTGCTGCGGGTACGCCTGTTCGGTGTCCCCTCGTTCACGGCCGGCACGCTGGCGGCGCTGTTCACCATGCTGGCCATGGGGTCGGCACTGCTGCTCTCGGCCCAGTGGCTCCAACTCGTCCGGGGCATGTCGCCGTTGCAGGCTGGTGTCGCGTTGCTGCCGCTGGCCGTCGCCGCGACGGTCGTCTCGCCGCTGGCACCGGCGCTGGCCCAGCGCATCGGTGCCCGTACCGTCCTGGTCGGGGGCCTGGCGTTGACGGGTCTGGGTTTCGCGGTCCTGGCGGTGGCCCCCGAGCCACTCGGGTACACCCCGGTCGGGGTCTTCCTGGCCCTGCTCGGGGCCGGGATGGGCTCGCTGGCCATCGCCTCGGCGATCATCATGTCCGGGACCCCGGCCGAGCACGCGGGCAGCGCCGCCGCCATCGAGGAGACCTCCTACGAACTGGGCGCGGTGCTGGGCGTGGCCGTGTTGGGCAGCACTGCGGCGGCGTGGTACCGCGCCGAACTCCCGGCCTCGGAGCTGGCCGCCGCAGGGCTGACTGCCGAGCAGGTGGGGGTGGCCCAGGAGTCCCTCGGCGGCGCCCTGCACGTCCTGGAGGGCCTCGGTCCGGCCGGGGCCGCAGCCGCCGCCCAGGCGCAGGAGGCGTTCACCCGTGGGCTGATGCTGGTCGGCGGCATCGGTGCCGCGATCATGCTGGTGTCGGTGGTCGTGGTGTTCGCCCTGACCCCGAAGGGACTGGACGTGACCAAGGGCCACTGAGCGGCCGGGGCAGGGGTCGTCACCGTGTGACGACGGTGCCGCGCGTGCCGCCGTCGAGGTGGACGGCGCGGTCGGCGAGCGCCGTCTCGGCGGGGTCGTGGCTGGCGACGACCAGGGCCGCGCCGGTGGCGACGCGCTCGGCGAGCAGCTCGTGGACCCGCTGTCGGCTGGGCGTGTCGAGGGCGGCGGTGGGCTCGTCGAGGAGGTAGACGTCGGCGTCCTGGACGAGCGCCTGGGCGATGAGCGTGCGCTGTCGCTGGCCGCCGGAGAGTTCGCGCAGCCGATGTCGGGCCAGGTGCGCGATGTCCAGTCGCCGCATGATCTGCGCGACCGCGACGCGATCGTCGCGGCCGAGGCGGCGGCGCGGTGTGAAGCGCCCGATCTGGACGCACTCGGCGACGGTCAGCGGGGTGGCGTCGATGTCGCTGGTGCGCTGCGGCAGCAGGGCGAGGCGGGCGCCGGGCCGACGGTGGACGCGCCCCTCGGTGGGCTGCGCGACGCCGGCCAGCAGGTGCAGCAGCGTGCTCTTGCCGGAGCCGTTGGCGCCGGTCAGCGCGATCACGGCTCCGGGTTCGACGCGCAGGTCGACATGGCGCAGGACGGGAACGTCGGCGTATCGAAAGCCGACGCTCTCGGCGGTCAGGACGACGGGACCCACAGCAACCCCTTATCGGCAACGGTTTTCGTTTCAGTATAGTCGGTCGGGTGATGTCGTCCCTGATCGAACCGTTCACGGTGTCGTTCGTCGTCCGCGCGCTCGTCGGCGGCGTGCTGCTGGCCGGCGCGTGCGCGCTGGTCGGCGTCTGGGTGATCGCCCGAGGGATGACCTTCCTCGGTGAGGCGATGAGCCACGGCATGTTGCCCGGCGTGGCGGTCGCGTCGATCCTCGGCGGGAACCTCGTCGTCGGTGCCGCCGCCAGCGCGTTCGCCATGGCGGCCGGGGTCAACGCGCTCCGGCACAGCCGCGAGTTCGGACGCGACACCACGATCGGGCTGCTGTTCGTCGGGATGCTCTCGGTCGGAGTCATCATCGTGTCGCACTCACGGTCGTTCGCGACCGACCTGACCGCGTTCCTGTTCGGCGACGTCCTGGCGATCCGCTGGTCGGACCTGGTGATGCTGGGCGTCGCGGTGGCGGTGGTCGCGGCGGTGACCGTCACGTGCTACCGGCCGTTCCTCGCGCTGACCTTCGACCCGCGCAAGGCCCGAACGCTCGGGTTGCGCCCCGACCTGACCAACGCCGTGATGCTCGCGCTACTCACGATCACGATGGCGGTGGCCTTCAGCGTCGTCGGCACACTGCTCGCCTTCGGCATGCTGATCGCGCCGTCGGCAGCGGCCATGCTCGTCGCGCGGCGGATGCCCGCCCTGATGCTGACCAGCTTCCTGATCGGCTCGGTGGCCACCGTGGTCGGCCTCTGGGGCTCCTGGTACGCCGCGACCGCCGCCGGTGCCACGATCGCGGCCGTCACCGTACTGATCTTCTTCACCATTCTCGGCGCGCGGTGGATCGCCACCACGGTGCGGCGTCTCCGGTCCCCGGTGCCCGCGCCCGTCGCCGCCCCCTCGCTGGAAGGACGTCCGTGACAAGAACCGACAGACTGTCGGCCCGTGTCCTCGCCCTGGGCCTCACGCTCACCGTGGCCGCCTGCGGGTCGGGTGATCCACCGGGGACCGAGGAGACACCGCACGGCTACGTCGCCGGTGCCGAGGAGACACCCGAGCCGCAGTCGGCCATCGCGTACGCGCCCCGGGGCGGCCAGCGGTTGCACCTGCTCGACCTGATCACCGAGTCGGAGAGCGGGGTCGACCTCTCCGTCGGTGCCGAACGGATCACGGAGGACGGTCGGTTCGTCTACGTCGACGACGGGGACCGACGGGTCGAGATCGTCGACACCGGCGTCTGGACGGTCGACCACACCGACCACGTCCACCACTACCGCGCGTCGGCCCGTCCGGTCGGCTCGTTGACGCTCGACGCGCCGATCACCACGGTCGTCGGCTTCGAGGCCCACACCACCATCGGCACCACCGACGGCAGGGTCACGGTGCTCGACCGGCGTGCGCTCGAAGCCGGCCAGGTGACCCGCCTCGCCACGATCCCCACCGGCAGTGCCACGGCGCTCGCCGTGCCGTACGCGGAGCATCTCCTCGTCGCCGTCGGCGACGATCCGGACCGGCCGGCGGACCGGATCGTGTCCATGGACGAGCGGGGCGAACCGGCCGGCGGGCTCGACGTCGCCTGTGCCGCCCCACGCGGATCGGCGGTGCTGCGCGGCGGCGCGGTCATCGCCTGCGCGGACGGTCTCGTCCGGGTCAGGCACGAGGGTGATCGGCTCACCGCCACCACTCTGGACAGCCCCCGCACCCCGGTCGCCACCGGAGTCTTCGGATACCGACCACGCAGCAACGAGGCGGCGGTCGCGGACCGCGCCGGGATCTGGTCGGTGAACGCGGCCAAGGCCGTCCTGCGCTACCTGCCGGTGGACGACCGCCGACTCGTGGCGGCGGCCTCACCGGCCGACGGACGTACGGTGCTGGCCCTCGACACCACCGGCACGCTGGTCAGCTACGACCTGGAGACCGGGCGGGAACTCGCCCGGTCGGCCGTGCCGGCGGCGAGCCTGACGCTCGACGTCGACCGCGCCTACCTCGCCGAACCGGCCGCCCGGATCGTCCACGAGATCGACTATCGCGACGGGCTGCGGACCGCCCGGACGCTGCGGGTCACCGAGCGACCGGATCTCGTGGTGGAGGTCGGCCGGTGAGGGTGTGCAGAGTCCTGGGTACGCTCGCCACGGTGGCCGTCCTGATGGTCGGCGGTCTCGCCTGCACCGGGCCGGAGCGGACGCGCATCGTGGTCACCACCAACATCCTCGGCGACGTCGTCAGCGAGATCGTCGGCGACCACGCTCGGGTCACCGTGCTCATGAAGCCGAACGCCGACCCGCACTCGTTCGCCGTCTCCGCCCGGGAGGCGCACGCCATGCAGACGGCCGACCTGCTCGTCTTCAACGGTCTCGGGTTGGAGGAGGGCGTGCTGCACCATGTGCGGGCGGCGCAGGCCGAGGGGGTGCCCACCGTGGAGGTCGGCGCGCGGGTCGAACCGATGGACTATCAGGACGGTGACGCGGCTGGCCTGCCGGACCCACACTTCTGGACCGATCCGGTCCGCGTCGTCGCCGCCGTGCGGGTGCTGACCGAGGAGATCGTCGCGCACGTCGACGGTGTGGACCCCGACGCCCTCCGGCAGCGCGCCGAGGCGTACGCGAAGCGGGTCGGCGAGTTGGACGCGACGGTGGCCGCGCGGTTCGCCGGGGTGCCGGCGCAACGCCGCGTCCTGGTCACCAACCACCACGTGTTCGGCTACCTCGCCGCGCGCTACGACCTGACCGTCGTCGGCGCGATCATCCCGAGCGGGACGACCCTGGCCTCACCGAGCGCCTCCGACCTCGCCTCGCTGGTCACCGCCATCGAGACCCACCGGGTGCCGGCCGTCTTCGCCGACACCGCGCAACCGGCACGCCTGGCCGAGGTCCTGGCCGACGAGGCCGGCATCACCGTACGCGTCGTCGGGCTGTACTCGGAATCGCTCGGCGATGCCGACGGCGACGCGGCGACCTACCTGGACATGATGCGGTTCAACGTCGACGCGATCGTCGACGGCCTGAGCGGCTGACCCCCGGCACGTCCGGTCCGGGCACACCTCTGTACAGTTATTGGAAATGGTTGTCAGTTTCATTAGAAGGGAAACGATCGTGACTCCACGCAGAAGCCGTGGTCTGGCCGCGGTGCTGGCCGCATCGCTGGCACTCACCGCATGCGCCGCCGAGACGACGGAGGAGAGCGGATCGCCCGCACCCGCCGGCACCGACTCGGTGCAGGATCCGGTGGCGATCACCTACGAGGGCGGCATCTACGTGCTCGACGGCGAGACCCTGCGGGTGGCGCACACCATCGCTCTGGACGGGTTCAACCGGGTGAACCCGGCCGGCAACGCCACCGGGGTCTTCGTCTCGACCGAGGCCGGATTCCAGGTGCTCGACGCCGCCGCGGGCAGGATGACCGACATCAGCTACCCCGGCGCGAAGCCCGGCCACGTCGTCCTGCACGGTGACCGCACCATCCTGTTCACCGACGGCACCGGTGAGGTGCACAGCTTCGCCTCCGCGGACCTCACCGACGGCAAGCCCGCCGCACGCCAGTACCGGACCGCGCAGCCGCACCACGGCGTGGCGGTCGAACTGCGCGACGGCACCCTCGTGGTCACCCTGGGCACCGAGGAGTCCCGCCCCGGCGCGATCGCGCTCGACAAGGACGGCAGGGAGTTCGCCCGCAGCGAGGAGTGCCCCGGCGTTCACGGCGAGGCCGTCGCCCAGGGCGAGGTCGTCGCGTTCGGCTGCAAGGACGGCGTCCTGCTGTTCAAGAACGGCGCGTTCGTCAAGGTTCCCAGCGACCGGGCGTACGGTGCCGTCGGCACCCAGGTCGGCAGCGACGACTCGCCCGTCCTGCTCGGTGACTACAAGATCGATCCGGACGCCGAGCGGGAGTTCCCGGAGCAGTTCGCGCTCATCGACACCGCCGCGAACGCCCTGAAGGTGGTGCCGATGCCCGAGGGCGTCAGCTACAGCTTCCGGTCGCTGGCCCGGGGCCCGAAGGGTGCGGGCCTGATCCTCGGCACCGACGGCAAGCTGCACGTGGTCGACCCCGCCACCGGCACCTTCACCGCCTCGTGGCCGGTGGTCGCCGCCTGGCAGGAGCCGATGAACTGGCAGGAGCCCCGCCCGGCCCTGTTCGTCCGCGGCGACACCGCCTACGTCACCGAACCGGCCACCCGGAAGGTGCACCGGCTCGACCTGACCACCGGCACGATCGTCGGCTCGGTGGAACTGCCGTCGGCCCCGAACGAGATCAGCGGGACGCTCACCGCGCACTGATCCCACGACACCCCGAACTCCGGTCGCCTCACGGACCGGCCGTGCCGCCCGGTCGGATCGACCGGGCGGCACGGTGCGCGGTCAGCCGCCGCAGCAGCCGTCGACCGAGGTCACCCCCGGCGCAGCCGGTACGCGCGGACGATCGTCTGGTCGACGCTGTTGCCCGCCCGGTCGGTGACCGAGGCGCGCAGCGACACGTACCCGCCGGAACGGGGGTGCTGGACCGTCGCGGTCCACGTCGAGCCGACAGACCGGACCGTGGCCGGCTGCCAGATCCTGCCGTCGTCGTAGGAGACCTGCACGGTGACCTTCTTCGGCGTCACCGCGCCCCCCTCGTTGCCGAGCACACGCAGCGGGATGTCCAGGCGCCCACCGGCCGGCGCGGCGGCGTCGCGGCCCAGCTTCGGATCGAACCGCACCACCATGACCGGCAGGCGTTCCCAGTCGTCCCCGGCCGGCCGGGCGGACCGGAACCGCCAGTTCAGAGCGACCTCGGTGGACAACTCGGTGAAGCTGCGCCGGGAGGAGGTCTCCAGTCGGTACGACGCCGCCGCCGGCGGCACCTCGAAGAAGCCGAAACCGGCGTCGAGCGCCCCGGTGTACTCCTCGACCAGCTCGTCGCCCCGGTAGAGCGCGGTCCGACCGGTGTCCCCGTTGGAGACACCACCGTGCCCGGCCGCGTCGCCGTGCAGCGGGATGTCGATCCGCATGAAGTCCTCGATCCGGCTCGCGCTGCTGAACGGGGTGTCGTTGCGCAGCAGGGTCGGCCCGATCGGCGCGGCGTTCCACACGTCCCGGTAGCTGCGTCCGGCCCGGTATCGCTCCGACGCGCCGTAGAGGATCTTCCGGAACTCCTCGTCGAGCTCCCCGTCGCCGCTCTGCGCCACACTGACCGCACCCGACCAGGCGGTGTCCGTGGTGCTGTGGTACTCGGTCCAGACGTCGCCGACCGGCACCGACGCGCTCGCGGTCCAGCCGTACACCCCGTCGAACTCCGCCGTCATGCTCCGCTCGACCATGTCGCCCAGGCGTTCGCCGCGCAGTTCGTGCCGTACCGTGGCCAACTCCGCGCGCCGCACGTCCTTGCGGTAGCCGGTGGGCAACCGGCCGGGGAACCCCTCACCCAGGTGATAGATGTACGGGCTACCGGCGAAACCGCCGTCGCCGTCCGGCCTGGCCCACTGGTGTGCGACGAAGCCGCTGATGTGGTCGTGGGTCGCCCGGTCACCGAGTTGGGCCGTGTAGAGGGCGTCGAACCCGCCGGCCCACACGTCGATCTTCGCCGGTGCGTTCTCGTACATGTCGACCAGCACCCCGGCCTGCACCAGCACCGGGCGGGCAGTGCGCTCCGGCACCGTCGCCGTGATCCGCTTGCCCTTCCGGGCGTCCAGCGTGACCGTCAGGTCCCGGTTCAGGTCGATCTCCGGTCGGCTCAGCACGGTGCTGCGCTCCCGCTCGCCGAACTCCTCGACGAGGCCGGTCACGGCGTAGCGGCCGGTGGGGATCCGGATGGTGGTGGGCCCGCCGGACGTGCCGTCGAGCGCCTCGTACGCCGGACCGTCGATCCCGTTGACCAGCGTCCAGTACGTGTCGGCTGCCGCCCCCGTCGAGTCGAGGTGTCGGACGGTCAGGTCGTAGCTCTCCACCTCGCGGTGCACCCCGACCGGGACGACGGTACGGCGTTCACCGGCGGTCGCGACCAGGTGCCCGCTGTAGTAGCCGTCCACTCCGTCGACGCTGGTGTCCACCGTGGCGGCCACCTCGGCGGAGCCACCGGCCGGCACGGTGACCTGCGGTGCTGCGGTGCGGAACATGCCGACGGGGGCGGCCTTGCCGTCCGGCCCGATGATCTGCCAGGTCAGGTCGAGGGTGAGCGGCTCGGTCCCGTCGTTGCGAAGGGTGACCGTCCGGGTGATCGGGTCGTCGTCGTGATGCGGCCACTGGGTGCGGCCGTACGACACGCTCGGCGGATCGGCGGTCACCGCCTGCCCGACGGCCCGCGCCACGTCGACCAGGCCCGCCCCCTGCTGGTACGCGGTGTCACCCGGCCGTGGGTTGGCCGAGCCCATCAGGGCGGACTTGAGGCGCGTCGCGTCCCAGTCGGGGTGCTGCTGCGCGAGCAGCGCCGCCGCGCCCGCCACGTGTGGCGCGGCCATCGAGGTGCCGGACTCGGCGACGTAGTGCTGGTCGACCGGTACGCCCATCACGCCCTCGGCCGCCCGGGCGGCGACGATCCCGACGCCCGGAGCGGTGATGTCCGGTTTCACGGCGTCGTCACCGACCCGCGCGCCTCGGCTGGAGAAGTCCGCGAGACTTCCGTCCCGGTCGACCGCCCCGACGGTGAGCGCGGCGTCCGCGCTGCCCGGCGAGCCGACCGTACGCGCACCCGGTCCGTCGTTGCCGGCCGAGATCACGAAGAGGGCGCCGGTCTGGGCGGTGAGCGTGTTCACCGCCTCCTCCGTCGGGTCGATCTCCGGCCCGTCCCACCGGCCGAGGCTCATGTTGATGACGGCGGCCTGCTTGTCCACGGCCGCCCAGTGCATCGCCGCGAGGATCGCCGAGTCCTCGCACCAGTCGTCGCAGACCTTGGCGGAGACCAGGTCGGCGTCCGGCGCCACACCCCGGTACTTGCCGCCGGAGGCGGTGCCCCGGCCGGCGATGGTCGAGGCCACGTGCGTGCCGTGCCCGTGCCGGTCGACCGGGTCGGTGTCCGGCACGAAGGTGACCGCCTCGCTCACCGCGTCGGCCAGGTCGGGGTGGGTCAGGTCGACGCCGCTGTCCAGGAGCGCGACGGTCACCCCGGCTCCGGTGAAGCCCGCCTCGTACGCGGCCGGCGCCCCGATCTGCCGTACCCCCCGGTCCACCGCCGGGCGGCGCTTCCCGTCGAGCCAGATCCGTTCGACGCCGGGAATGCGGTCGGCGACCTCCTCGGCTCCGGTCAGCTCCGTCCAGACGTCGGCCAGGTCGGCCTTGTCCGCGCTGACCGCGGCTCCCTCGATCGCCGGGAGCGCCCGGTCCACCCGGACCTCGCCACCGGGCACCGGCGAGCCGCCCCGTCGGGCTGCGGCCCCGTCCGGGTACGCCATGATCATCGGCAGCCGGTCGCGGGCGGCGTCGTGGTAGCCGTACTCGATCAGCTTGCTGACGTTGAACAGCCGACGGTCCAGCACGCCGGAGGCGATCAGCGGCACCGCGTCCGCGGGTACGACGTGCAACTCGCCGTCGATCCGGTGGGACCGGAAGCGCATGTCCGCGCGATCCTTCGCCGGACGGATCGTCACCCGACCGCCCCGGTCGACGGTGATCCGGTCCCCCGTGATCAGCGTGACCGTCGCCGGCTGGTGGTCGGCCCTGGCCGACGCCCCGCCGCCGAGGCCGGGTCCACCACCACCGGGCGTACCGCCCCCGCCCGGCACAGCCCAGCCGGGCTGCCCCAGCCCCAGCACGAGAGCGGTGGCCAGCCCGGCCGCACCGACCCGTTTCAGTCCTCTCATCAGACCTCCACATCAGACGATCAAGACGTAGAAGCATCATCCGGACCACTCATCAGATTCCTGTTAGGACGGTGAGTTTGCGGGCTCGGTACGGATCCGCCGCATAGTCGATCATCGGGCGCTGACGGATCCTGCCGCGTCGTCGGCCACCACCGGTGGGTGGCAGGTGATCACCCGCGCCCACTCGCTCCGCGACGAATTCCCCCACTCCCGCACCCCCGGAGCCTTCCGCACTGACCGCGATCTCACGATCTCGGGGGGTGAACGAGAAAATCTATGCTCGAAGCACTAGACATTCGCATCCGATCTGGCTAGTGTTCCTGGTGTTGACAGATGAGGTCCGAGGAAGACGCAGACGGGTAAGACCGAGCACCAAGCAGGGCCCGGAACCATCGCGGCCCGCTCGGCACAGCGGCGCCACGACACGGCACCGCAGCAGGACCTGACGCAGTTCCCGGTCAGGGGCAACACGGGCGGGGCGTTTCCCCGACCCGGCAGGACAGCTCGCCGCACGTGTGCGGGGCCATGAAGTCGCGTGGGCTCCGACACCGGCGGGCAGCACGACACATGGTGGAAGTAGAGGAAAGGGAGGGCTGAACACCGTTGGATCGCCCGCTGCCAGGAAACGGTTGCACCACTGGCGCGGACACCGCAGGTTCCATCGAACGAAAGGTGGTCTCCGGTCACGCTTATGCGATCCTCGCGCCCCACGCCGACGGCGGCAGGTGCGGATACGAGAACCCGACGGACCAGTCGGTAGATGGTGTTTCCAACCCGTAATCCCGGGCCCCGGCGCACAAGCGCCGGGGCCCTCGTCATGGAGAGATTCGTTTATGGCCCAACCCGATGACATGTTCGGCGACGACGACTACCCCGCCTACACGATGGGCCGCGCCGCGGAGATCACCGGCGCGTCACAGGACTTCCTGCGCCGGCTCGACGAGGCGAAGCTGATCGCCCCGTCCCGGTCGGCCGGCGGGCACCGCCGATACTCCCGCTACCAGTTGCGCCTGGCCGCCCGAGCGCGGGAGATGGTCGACCAGGGCACTCCACTGGAGGCCGCCTGCCGGATCATCATCCTTGAGGACCAGCTCGAGGAGGCCCGCCGGCAGAACGAGGAGTACCGGCGCCGACAGGAAGCCGACACCTGAGTCGTACCCCCGGTGAAGAATGGTGGGCATGTCCCAGCAGACCTCGCACCGGCACCATGCCCTCGACTACGTCGAGCTCACCGTCACCGACCTGGCCGACGCCAAGCGCTTCTACGCCGAGGCGTTCGGTTGGCAGTTCACCGACTACGGGACGGCGTACGCCGGCATCCACGGTCCGACCTCCGGGCCTGAGGTGGGCGGTCTGCGCCTGGACCAGCAGGTGCGGACCGGCGGCCCCCTGGTGCTGCTCTACTCGGCCGACCTGGACCGCAGCGTCGAGGCCGTCCGGAGGGCCGGCGGTGAGGTCGTCGAGGGGCCGTACGAGTTCCCGGGCGGCCGTCGCTTCCACTTCACCGACCCGAGTGGGAACGAGTTGGGCGTCTGGGCCGAGGGGTAGCGCGGCGACGCGCGGCGTCGGGAAGACCGTCACGTTCGAGCGGCCCGACGGCGGCGCCGCGTCACGACCAGGCACCGGCCGACGCGGCGTGCTCGACGTACGTGTCGAAGTCGATCGGTTCACGTCCGAGCAGCCGCCGCACGGTGTCGGTCGGCTGGGCGAGGTAGCCGGCCCGCATCCCGGCGAACATCAGGTTGAGCGCCGCCGCGTCCGCCTCCGACCAGCCCTCGGCGAGCACCTCGGTCCGGTACTCCTCCGGCGTCAACTCCACGTACCGGATGGCCCGACCGGACACCTCGGCGATCGTCGCCACCGCCTCGGCGAAGGTCAGTGCCCGGCGGCCGGACAGCTCGTACACCTGCCCGTGGTGGCCGTCCTCGGTCAGCAGGGTCGCCGCGACGTCGGCGATGTCCTGGGCGTCGACGAAGGGTTCCGGTGTGGCGTCCATCGGCAGGGCGAGGCGACCCTCGACCAGCGGCTGCCGCCACAGGTCCTCGTCGAAGTTCTGGTGGAAGTTGTTCGGCCGGATGATCGTCCAGTGCGCGTCGGAGGCACGGACCGCCTCCTCCGCGCCGAGCATGCTCGGCGAGAACTCGCGGTCGATCCTGTCGATCCCGCGTCCGGAGAGCGCCACGAAGCGGCCGACGCCCCACGTCACCGCTCGTGACACGAAGTCGTCGGCGACCGCCGGGTCCGCCGGGGCGATCAGATACACGGCCGACGCCCCCGCCACCGCGGGCTGCCAGGTGTCCGGCTGCGTCCAGTCGAAGAGCACCTCGCCCGAACGGGAAGCCGCCCGTACCCGCTCGCCGGACGCCCGCAGCGCCCGCACCAGCCGACGTCCGGTCTTCCCGGTCCCCCCGATGACGAGGATCTCGTTCGTTTCTTTCGTCATGGCCACGAGTCAACCCGCCCTCCCGTCGGCAGGACATGGCTCGTCGTACGCGCGGCATGTGCGATCGTCCGCACCCCTAGGGTGAAGCGATGGATCCGTTCGACACCCTGCTGCGGGACGTCCGCGCCGAGGGCGCCGCCTTCGGCAGGTCGGTGCTCTCGCCGTCGTGGGCGCTGCGGTTCACCGACGGCGCACCTCTGACGCTCTGCGTTCCGTTGCGCGGCGAGGCGTGGATCGTCCACCCGGAACGCGACGAGCCGGTTCGGGTCCGGGTCGGCGAGGCCGTCGTGGTGCGGGGACCACACCCCTTCGTCCTCTCCGCCGAGCCCCGGTCGACGTTCCGGCCCGACGAGGTGCGCGACGTCGACTGTCACCAGCCGCCGGGCACACCGACGGCGGAGCCGGGCACGGCCGAGCAGATGCTGCTGCTGGCCGGGGCCTACCACGTCCGGGGCCAGGCACCGCAGCGGCTGATCGGAGTGCTCCCGCCGGTGCTGGTCGTACCGGACGACCACGACTGTTCGTCGCTGCGCGACTACCTGGACTTCCAGCTCGGCGGATGCCGCCCGGGTCGACAGATCGTGCTGGACCGCCTGCTGGACTGGCTGCTGGTCTGCACCATCCGGGACTGGTTCGACCAACCCGGCGCGGCGGCACCCCACTGGTATCGGGCGTTGGGCGACGACACGGTGGGCCCGGTGCTCCGCGCCATGCACGACGCCCCGGGTGAGCCGTGGACGCTCGCCTCCCTGGCGGCCCGGGCCGGGGTGTCCCGCACGACGCTGGCGAAACGATTCACCGAGTTGATGGGTGAGCCGCCACTGACCTACCTGACCGACTGGCGGATGGCCCTCGCCGCCGACATGCTGACCGACACCACCGTGACGGTCGCCGCCATGGCGCGTCGACTCGGCTACTCGGACGCCTTCGGTTTCAGCACGGCCTTCAAACGGGTCCATGGGGTGAGCCCCAGCGAGCACCGCCGGCTCGCGCAGTCCGCAGGACAGATGGCAGCGACGATCGACCCGCCATCGACCGGGCCGGTTCCCCGGCAGACCCTGCCCCGCTGACGTGCTGCCGAACAGGCGGTCGGCCCCGACCGGCTTGGGCCGGTAAGCGGTGCGGGTGAAGGAGCAGCGGCACGTGGACGAGCCCGGCACTCCGACGGCGGTGCAGGTGGACCAGGGACGAGGTCCTGGCCTCCCGCCGCCGGCTACTTCGGGCCCACCTTCGGTCGCGCGTTCCCGACCCCCCGAGGAGTTGGTCTCCGAGTCGGCTTTCGACGAGGACCCGCAGGCGGACTGGTACGCGCGTGAGGACGAGACGCAGGACGGCCTGATCGACCTGTACCGCCGCGTCGCGGCCTTCGCGGATCAGACCATCACCGAGCTGCCGCTCGACGCGCCCGGACGGGTGTCGTGGTGGCGGCCGGAGCGGCAGGCGGTGACGTTGCAGCGGGTCATCATCCACGTGATCTGGGACCTCACGCGTCATGCCGGTCACGCCGACATCATGCGCGAGCAGCTCGACACGGCGATCGGCCTACGGCAGGACAACACCAACATCCCGACCGACTATCCGTGGCCGGAGTACCTCGCCAAGCTGACGCGACTGGCCGACCGCTTCGCCTAGCCGCTCCGGCCGGTCACCGCGCGCGGACGACGCTACGCTGGCCGCGTGCGGTTGGTCATCATGGCGGACACCCACCTGCCGAAACGTGCGCGGGATCTGCCGGCCGGGCTGTGGGCGGCCGTCGACGCGGCCGACCTCGTCGTCCACGCCGGAGACTGGGTCAGTGCGTCGTTGCTCGACGATCTGGAGCGACGCAGCGCCCGGCTGATCGGTGTCTTCGGCAACAACGACGGTCCCGAGTTGCGTACCCGGTTGCCGGAGATCGCCCGCGCGGAGGTCGGCGGTCTGCGGATGGCCGTGGTGCACGAGACCGGTCCGGCCGGTGGCCGGGAGCGGCGGTGCGCGGCCCGGTTCCCCGACTGCGACCTGCTCGTCTTCGGGCACTCCCACATCCCCTGGGACAGCGAGGCGCCCGGTGGCCTGCGACTGCTCAATCCCGGTTCGCCGACCGACCGGCGGCGTCAGCCGTACGCCACGTACCTCACCGCCGAGGTCGCCCACGGTCGGCTCGACGCCGTGACACTGCACGAGGTGCCGCGATGACGAGGGGTGGACCGGCGCACGGATCGGCATAGTCTGGGACCATGCCGAGAGCGATCTGGAACGATCTGGTCCTCGCCGAGAGCACGGACACCGTCGTGGTCGAGGGGAACCACTACTTCCCCCGTACGGCGCTCCGCGACGACCTGCTGCGCGACTCCGACACGCACACGTTCTGCCCGTGGAAGGGCACCGCGTCCTACTACACGTTGGCGCACGACGGGAAGACCAGCGTGGACGCGGTCTGGTACTACCCCGAGCCGCTGCCGGAGGCGGAGATGGTCCGGGACCGGGTCGCGTTCTGGAAGGACGTCACCGTCGTCGGGGAGGACTGACTCTCGTCACACCCGACTCACGGTTTCCGACGGAGTGCTCACCGCCACCACCGGTCGGGTGACCACCACCGCGGTCGTCCAGAGCACCACGGCCGCGCCGAGCGAGGTGACGGCCGCCGCGAGTTCCGGCATTCCCATGACGTACGAGACGAGGGACCCGACGGCCACCAGGGCGAGCGCGAGCACGGTGCCCACGTACTCGCGTTGCCGGAGGATCGCGACGAGCGGCACGAAGTGCGCCGCGACGACGACCAGGACGAGGGTGGGGATCAGCCTCGGGTGTCCGGTCGGCACGGCGACCAGGCAGACGCCGCCGATCAGCAGTCCCTGCACGACGCCGACCCGGTTGAACCGGCGCATCCAGGATGCCGACAGGCGCCGGGTGACCTGCGGTCGAGGCCGGGTCACCCCCAGGGCCAGGACGACGGCGGTGATCACGGTCGCGGCGACGAGCAGCGGGATGCGCGCGGCGGCGGGCGCGAGGTGCAGGCCGGAGACCGCCCAGAGCAGGGCGAAGCCGGCGAGGACGAGGGTCCCGGTGCGGGCCAGGGCGCGCTCGGACACGGCCACGTCATCGGTGCGCGTGCGGGTCTGTCCGGTCTCGGTCATGACGTCCCCTCCGTGGTCCGGGAGCCGGGCAGCAGGTGTCCGAGCAGGAGTTTGAGGATGAGCATCGGTGCCAACCAGGCGAGTGCCGTCGGGACCGGTGAGAGCGTGACCGCCGCGACGAGCAGCAGGGTCGCGGCCGCGAACGCGAGTGGGCGTTTCAGCGCCGGTGCGGCGGTGGCGATCAGCACGGCGGCGGCGAGGGTGCCGGCATAGAGCACGATCGCGGTCGACCACGGGTACGCGGGCAGGACGAACGCGACGACGGGCAGGTGGACGTGGGCCGCCACGAAGACCAGTTGTCGCCGGACAACGTCGACGCCGGTGTGGAATCTCCTCGACGCGGACACGGTGGCGTTCACGACGGCACCACCGAACAGGTCGAACCCGAGCACCGTCAGCAGGAGGACGATCGGCACCGGGTAGCCGGCAGCGGCGCCCACGGCCCCGGCGACGGTCGCGCCGACACCTGCGGTGAGGTAGCTGAGCCGACTTTCCGCCCGCGTGGCTCCGGGCGCGACGAGCAGGTCGTTGAGCCGCGAGACCGGACCGCGCGGCGGACTCGGGGACGTGGTCGTGGGCATGGCTGCCGTTCGCTCGGAGACGATTGGTGAACTATCGCTCAGCATAGTGAACGTTTGTGCACCCGTCGAGTTCGGGCTGCGCCGGGGGCCGGTATGAAACGGCCCGGCCCGGAGGCGACACTCAGCCGTCGGCTGGTACGGGGGCTTGGATCGCGGTGCCGGAGTACAGCCGGTCGATGGTGTCCCACCAACGCCGGAGGCCGTCGCGACCCATCGGATCGGCGCCGAGCACGTCGGTGATGCGGTCGCGCAGCAGGATGATGGACAGCTCGTGGGCGAGCAGCACGACCGCGAGCTGTGCCCGGTCCACGTCCTTCGCGACCGCGCCCGCGTCGGCCATCCGGTTCATCAGCGAGTCGGCGAACCCCTGCACCATGCGGTACGCCTCGACCGAGCGCGACGTGGTACCGACGAGCAGGTGCGCGAGATACCGGGTGGCCGCCGGGGAGGACAGCGCGTCGGCCGACGCGAGGAAGCGGTCGGGCGGACCGGAACCGGCCGTCTCGGCGAGCGCCTCCAGCGCGTTGCCCAACACGCCCAGCACGTGCGCGTCCACGGCGGCGACGAGGCCCTCCCGCGACCCGTAGTGCTTGATGATGAGCGACTGCGAGACGCCCGCGCGCTCCGCCACCTGCTTGAGCGACGCCGCCGCCGGCCACTGCTCGCCGAAGAGTTCCAGAGCGGTGTCCCGAATGATCGCCTTCGCGGTGCGATCCGCGGGTGCATACATGTTCACCACGGTAGCAACCCGGGGCGTCGTCAGGCCGGGCCGGCAGTGCCACCGGCGTCAGGTCAGCGCCTCGGCCATTCGTCGTACTCCTTCGGTGATCAGCTCCGGGGTGGTGCCGAGGTTCAATCGCGCGTGTCCCGCTCCCCCGGTGCCGAAGACGGGGCCGGGACTGAGCGCCACCCGGCCGCGATCGAGGAAGGTCGCGGCGGGGTCGTCGCCCAGGCCGAGGGCGCGGCAGTCGAGCCAGGCCAGATAGGTGCCCTCACCGGGGCGGTAACGGACCGTGGGAAGGTGTTCGGCCAGCAGCCGGGCGAGGAGACGACGGTTCTCGTCGAGGTCGGCCAGGAGGGCGTCGAGCCATCCGACGCCGTCCCGGAGGGCGGCGACGTGGGCCAGCACACCGACGTGGCTGGGCCCCTCGTTGACCCAGGCGGGGACGCGGGCGAGATCGTCGACCGCCGCGGGTCCGGCGACGGCGACGGCAGCCCTGAGACCGGCGAGGTTCCACGCCTTGGACGCGGAGATGACCGAGAAGCCGTTCTCGGCGCCGGGCACGCTCAGGTACGGCGTGAACCGCGCCCCGGCCAGCACCAGCGGCGCGTGGATCTCGTCGGCCACGACGCGGACACCGTGACGGTGGGCCGACGCGGCGACCTCGGCGAGTTCGTCGGCGGTGTGCACGGCGCCGGTCGGGTTGTGCGGGCTGCACAGCAGGTACGCGGGCCGGGAGCCACGTCCCGCCGCGCGCCGGAACGCGTCGTCCAGGACCGCCATGTCGATCCGGCCGTCCGCGCCGAGCGGGGCCTCCTCGATGGGGCGGCCGGTGCGCCCCACCACCTGGTAGAACGGCGCGTAGACCGGGCAGTTGACCACGACGGCATCGGTCGGGCCGCAGATCACGTCGAGGACCTCGACGATGCCGCTCATCACGTCCGGGACCATCGTGGTGCGGTCCACGGCGATGCCGTCGAAGTCCCACCGGTCGCGGGCGAAGTCGGCGAACGCCTCGGCGTAGGCGGTGCCGGCGGGGTAGCCGGTGTCGCCGCGCCGGACAGCCTCGGTGATCGCGTCGACGACCGGCCCGGCCAACGGCGCGTCCAGCTCCGCCACGAACATCGGCAGCACCTCGCCCGGGTGGGCGCGCCACTTCTCGCTCGTGCGCTTCCGGAGCTGATCCAGGGTGAGCTGCCGCAGAGGTGTGGGCTCGGAGGTCACGACACCGAGACTAGTGACTCGATCTTCCGGCAGCGCCGACGGTCGACGGTGTCCGGTATGGTGCTCGGCGGCACGAACTGTTGCGAGGTGCCCCACCCGTGGTGGGGAGAATCGGGAAGCCGGTGCGAATCCGGCACGGGCCCGCCGCGCCGACCGGGGAGCTGCCCATGTTCGACGATGTGTACGAGGTCATCCACGCCCGCCGGGACGTACGGGGTGAGTTCACCGGCGCACCGATCCCGACCGAGGTCCTCGATCGGGTGCTGGCCGCCGCGCATGCCGCGCCCAGCGTCGGTCTGTCGCAGCCGTGGGACTTCATCCTGGTCCGCGATCCCGCGCTGCGGGCGGATTTCCACCGTCACGTGCAGCAGGAGCGGGACGTCTTCGCCGCCGGTCTGCACGGGGAGGAGGCACGCCGGTTCAGCCGGATCAAGATCGACGGGGTGTTGGAGTCGACGCTGTCCGTCGTGGTGACGTACGACCCCGACCGGGGGTCCCCGGCGGTGCTGGGCCGGCACGCCATCGCCGACGCCGGCCTGTACTCGGTGTGCCTGGCCATCCAGAACCTGTGGCTGGCGGCCACGGCCGAGCGACTCGGCGTGGGTTGGGTGTCGTTCTACCGGGAGCCGTTCGTGCAGGATCTGTTGCGGATCCCGGCGGGTGTCCGCCCGGTGGCCTGGCTGTGCCTGGGCCCGGTCACCCACCTGGAGCAGGTGCCCGATCTGGAACGGCACGGCTGGCGGCAGCGCCGCCCCTGGCGGGCAGCGGTACACCGGGACCGCTGGGAGCGTTCGGGCCACTGACCCCGGGTGTGCGTCAGCCGGGGGCGAGGAGGCAGAACTCGTTGCCTTCCGGGTCGGCCAGCACCGTCCACGGCAGATCGTCGCGGCCGACGTCCACCGTGGTGGCACCGAGGGTCCGCAGCCTGTCCACCTCGATCTGCGGGTCGTCACCGGGATACGGACGGACGTCGAGGTGGACCCGGTTCCACCCGGTCTTCACGTCGGGCGTACGGAGGAACTGCAGGTAAGGGCCCACCTCCGCAGCGGAGCGCAGGACCGCTGCACGGTCGGTGACCTCGTGCAGGCGCCAGTCCGTGGCGGTGCTCCAGAAGTCGGCCATGGCGCGCGGGTCCGCGCAGTCGACCACGACGGCGGCGACGGGTCCGATGTCCCGGTGCGCCGGTCGGGGGTCCAGGACGCAGAACTCGTTGCCCTCGGGATCGGCCATCACCGTCCACGCGACGTCGCCCTGCCCCACGTCGGCGAGGGTGGCGCCGAGATCCTTCAGGCGCGCGACCGTCTCGGCGTGGTGCTCCGTCGAGGTGGTGGCGAAGTCGAGGTGGACCCGGTTCTTCGCCGTCTTGGGTTCGGCAGAGACGACGAGGTCGACGAAGACGGCGACCGGGTCGGGGTAGCCGACGCCCTCGGGTTCGAGGTTGGTGACACCGGGTTCCTCGCTGGCGATGCCCCAGCCGAGCGCCGCCGCCCAGAAACCGCCCAGCGCGGAGTCGTCCCGGGCCTTCATGTTGATCTGCACGAGTCGCGTTGCCATCCGGCGATGCTAGCGGCAATGCGAGTCGATTTCGATTTACTTGATGCTGGTCGATACACCTCCGTGAAGTTTTGGGACTTATGCCCGAGTTGTCCGCATTGGAGTTCTATCGTGTCCCTGCGTGACAGCACGCCTACGGGGATGCACGAGGAGGACACATTGACTGGACCGACAGGGATGACGACGGGCGAGTCGAGCAGTCGAGGAGGTCATCGCAAGCTCAAGGCGATCCTGGCCGGCGGGCTCGCACTCGGCCTCGGCGCCACGATCACCCTCGCCGCCTGGAACGACTCCGAGTACGCCACGGGCACGTTCACCGCCGGTAGCTTCAGCATGGAGGGCAGCACGGACGGCACCACCTACGCCGAGCACCCGACAGCCGGCACGGCGGCGGCGTTGGCGTTCAGCACCGGCTTCGACAACATGAGCCCGGACGACGTGGTCGCCGCACCGTTCGCGGTGCGCCTGACCGCGGCCACGACGTACGACGCGACCGTCACGGTGGCGTCGGCCACCCCCGCGCCGCCCGCCTTCGTCGGCCTCACCTACGGCATCGCGACCGTGCCGACCTTCGGCGACTGTGCTCCGACACCCACCACTCCGACCTGGATCGTCCCCGAGGGCACCGCGCTCGACTCGGTGACCGGCGCGCTGTCGTTCAACCTGACCCAGGGCACCCCGCCCACGACACCCGGCACTCCGGTGTTCCTGTGCTTCGTCGTCACGGCGGGCTCCGGTCTGGTGCAGGGCACGTCGGTGACGGAGACCTGGCAGCTCCTCGCCGAATCCGTCTAGGTGGTGGCCGTGGTCAACCGTCGCACGCAGGCCGGGACACCACGGCTCCGCCGAACCCGTGCCGTACTCGCCGCCGCCCTGGTCATCGGCCTGGGCACGACGTCCACGCTCGCCGCGTGGACCGACGGCGAGTACGGCACCGGGTCGTTCGCGGCCAGTGTCTTCGGCACCGAGTCACAGACCGCGTCCAGCACCTGGGCCAGCCACACCCCGGCGGCGAACGCCGCGACGCTGGCGTTCAACGCGACGGCGATGTCCCCCTCGGTCTCGTTCTACGCCTACCTCGACATCCGGACGACAGCCACCACGAACGTCGGCGGCACGGTCGCGCTGACCAGTTCGTCCAACAACGCCGGTGCCCTGCTGCCGGCACTGGAGTACCGCGCGGTGCGGACCGCCACCACCAGCACCACCTGTGCCGCCGCCGCGTTCACCGGTACGCCGACGTGGATCGTCGGGCCCAGCTATCTGGGTGTCACCTCGGTTCCGGGCTCGCCGGTGTCGTCGGCCATCACGGCGCCGGCCGGCGCGACACCTTCGTTGCGGTTCTGCTTCGAGGTACGCGTCCAGTCCGGCGCCGGCAACTCCTACCAGGGCACCACCGGTGCCGTCACCTGGGAATTCACTGCCACGTCTACGTAAAGGACACCTCGGATGGTGGGACGAGCGCGTCAGCGGCGCGGACTCCTCGCGCGGGTCGGCGACCTGGTGCTGACCCTGCTCGCCGTCGGCGGGACGGTGTGCGTCGTCCTCGTCCCGCTGGCGTTCTTCTTCGACATCTCGCTCATCCTGTTCAAGACCGGGTCGATGAGCCCGAGCATTCCCGCCGGATCACTGGCGGTGGTACGCGAGATCCCCGCGTCCGAGGTCGCCGTGGGAGACGTCGTGACCGTCGACCGTACGCCGCTGGCACCGATCACCCACCGGGTGGTCGAGATCGCCGACGGCGGCGGGTCCACGCGCCTGCTCACCATGCGCGGGGACGCGAACGAGTCCAACGACGCCGCACCGTACGCGGTGGCCCACGTACGGCGGGTCGAGTGGTCGGCGCCCCGGCTCGGGTACGCGGTCCGCACCGTGTCGAACGTGTACGCGATGAGCGCGATCACGATCGGCACCGCCGCGATCGTCACCTGGGCCTTCTGGCCGCGCGGCGAGCCCCGGCCACCGGCTCGCCACCGGCGGCCGGGCCGGTCCGGGCCGGACGGGGCGCCGCCGGACCGGGAGACGGGCGCGCACGCGAGTCCGACCCTGCGATGCCTGCTGCTGGCCGTGGCGGTGCTACCCGGTGTCACCGCTGCGGTGCTGGCGGCACCCGGCCCGGCCCGCGCCGACCCCGCCGAGGACGTCATCCGGAGCCGGTTCCTGACCCTGGTCTCGATCGGCGACGAGGCGCGGATGACCACCATGGCACCGGAGGAACCGGTGCCCTGGCAGGTGGGCGTCTCGGCACACGCGCCGCAGCCCGGCACCGTGACCATCTCGCTGTCGGCCTCCGGTCCGCTCGCCGCCAGGCCGGACGGACTCCAGGTGACGGCCGCCGTCTGCCCGCAGCGGTGGGTGAGGGGCGCCTGCCCCACCGGCCAGGCGCAGCAGGTCCTGGCGGACGGTCCGGCCACCAGGTTGACCACGGCACCGATCACCATCAGCTCGATGCACGCCGACCAGCAACGGTGGGTCCTGGTCACCGCGAGTCTGCTCGCGGGTTCCACGGCCTCCGGGTCGGCGGACCTGGTCGTCACCGCGACCGGGTTCGGTGACCGGGCCTCGGCCGGCGGCACGGTCGGTCCGCTTCCGCGTACCGGGCCCGACCTGCGGACACCGTTGGCCGTCGGGGCTGGCGCGCTGCTCGCCGGCCTGCTGCTCGTGCTCGCCGTACGCCGACGCCGCATCCGGGTGGGGCAGCCGTGAGACGTGCGCGGATCCCGCTCCGAGGGGCCGGGACGCGGACCGGGCGACGATGGATCGCGGGTACGGCCGCCCTGGTGCTCGCCTTCACGGTCGGGGTGCTCGCACCGCCGCAGTCGACGCTCGCGGCGTGGACCGACACCGAGTACGGCCGCGGCACGCTGCAGGCCGGCGTCGTCAGCCCCCCGACCAACCTGCAGTGCAGCGCGGGTGTGCTCACGCCGCCGACCTTCACCTGGACACTGCCGGTCGGCGGCCTCACCCGCAGCGGCTTCACGTGGTCGCTGTCCGGCGGCTTCACCGGCGGCGGGACGCTCGGCCCCACCGCCACCAGCGTCAGTGTGCCCGGCGGGTTGCTCTCCATCGGCAGCGGCACCTTCCAACTGGTCGCGAACGGCCCCGGTGGCTGGACGTCGACCCAGGTCACCGGCACGCTCGGCATGGTGACCGCGGTGCTCTACACCTGCAGCGTGCCGTAGTACCGCGACAGCCGTGCTCCTCGCGCGGTTCAGGGCTGGGCCAGCAGCGCGAGGAACCGGCGCAGGGCCGGGTTCGTGCTGTCGCGGGGCCAGGCCAGGGCGACATCCACGGTGGGTGTCGGGGCGGTGAAGCGGCGCAGGCGTACCCCGCGCATCCGCAGCGCGCGCGCCCGACCGGCCGGGACGGCCGCGACCACGTCGCCCTGTGCCACCGCCCGCAGCAACTGCTCGTCGTCCGGCTCCTGCCGGACGAGCCGGAAGCCGCCGCGCGGCCAGACCTGCGCGATGGTCCGGTCGAACATGCCGGGGCCGTTCTCCCGGGGCCACATCACGGCCGGCAGGTCGACCACCTCGGCCCGGCTGATCCGGCGGCGACCGGCGGCCAGTGGGTGATCTGCGGGCAGGGCCAGCAGCAGTTCCTCGGTGTCGACCGTCCGGCAGGCCAGCGCCGGTTCGTCGAGCGGCGGGCGGACGAACGCCGCGTCGAGCCGTCCGGCCAGCAGCCCGGCCACGTTCGGTGCCGTCCAGGCCGTCTCCGGGACCACCTCGACCTCCGGGTGGGCGGCCCGGAACCGGGCCACCAGGTCGTCGACCCGACCGCCGCGCGCCGACCGGGTGTACGCCAGCCGCAGCCGGCCACCCCGCCCGCGCACCAGACCACGGATGCGGGCGGTCGCCGCGTCCACCTCGGCGAGCAGCCGAGCCGCTTCGTCGGCGACCCGCGCGCCCACCTCGGTCAGCGTGCAGCCCCGGCTGGTGCGGTGCAGGAGCGGCACGCCGAGCTGACGTTCCAGTGCCCGGATCTGCTGGCTGAGCGCGGGCTGGGCGACGCGCAGCCGCGCGGCGGCCCGGGTGAAGTGCAGTTCCTCGGCGAGCACCGCGAAGTACCGCAGTCGGCGCAGGTCGGACCAGGCTTCCAGGGTCGGCGCGTCGGACATGGAGCCACCATAAGCGCCGCTTATCGCCGACCGGCCCACTTCGTCTTGGACGTCGCCGCCACGTCGCCGCCACGATTCGAGACAGGCGGTCCGACAGACGGGAGCGAGCGATGACGGCAGCGACGGACGTGGTGGTGGTCGGCGGCGGGATCGTCGGGATGACGGCAGCCGTCACCCTCGCGCGGCGAGGGGCACGGGTGACCGTGCTGTCGGCCGACGATCCGGCGGACACGGTGTCCACGGTGGCCGCCGCGGTCTGGTATCCGAGCCACACCGACGAGGATCCCCGGGTGTCGGACTGGGCACGCCGGACCCGGATCGAGTTGAGCCGCCAGGCGGCCGACGGCGTGCCGGGGGTGGTCGACCGGCCGACCCGGATGCTGCTGCGCGGCCCGTACACCGGGCCGCCGTGGTGGTCGGCGGCGTGCGCGGACCTGGTGGCGGAGCCGGCGACGCCGCCGTACACGGCAGTGCTGCGGTTCACCGCGCCGACGGTGGAGATGACGCCGTACCTGGCCTGGCTCCGGCAGCGGCTGGCGGCCGACGGTGGGCGGCTGGTACGCCACCGGGTGGACCGGCTCACCGACGCGTTCGACCTCGCGCCCACGGTCGTGAACGCGACCGGCCTGGCCGCCGGTCGACTCGCCGTCGACCCGGCCGTCCATCCGGTGCGCGGGCATCTGGTGCTGGTGGCGAACCCGGGCCTGACCGTCTCGGTACGCGACGAGGACGACCCGGCCGGGATCACCTACGTACACCCGCGCCGACACGACGTGGTCCTCGGTGGCACGTACCAGCCGGGAGTGGGGCACACCGCGCCCGACCCGGACACCGCGGCGGCGATCCGACGGCGCTGCGTCGCACTCGTGCCGGAACTGGCCGACGCCCCGGTGCTCGGCGAACGGATCGGGCTGCGTCCGGCCCGCCACGGCGGCCCCCGGGTCGAGGTGGACCCGTCGATCAGTCCGGGACGCCGGCTCGTGCACGCCTACGGCCACGGCGGAGCGGGGGTCACCCTGTCCTGGGGGTGCGCCGCCGAGGTGGCCGACCTCGTGATGGGCACCTGAGCGGGGACACGGCTGTGGGGCCACCGGGCGGAGCGGGTGCGGGAAGGCCTTGACGCACCGCCGACCATCGAGCAGGGTCGATTCCATTGATGCTGTGACACGGGGAGGAACAATGAGGGGTCTCGTCACCACCGTCTCGGCTACGGCCCTGCTGTTCCTGGCCACGGGCAGCGCGCCCGCCGGTCCGGTGCCGACCGCCGCGACCTGCGCCGGGCAGATCCACGCCAACCCGGGGTTCGAACGCGGCACCACCGGCTGGACGGCCGGACCCCGCATCGTCGTACTCGGGGACGCGGCGCGGCCCGCACACTCCGGCCGCGCCTACGCCACCTTCGCCGGGCTGGACGTGACCCGGTCGGATCTGCTGCGTACCACCGTCACCGTGCCCGCCGACTGTGACCTGACGGTCCGGTTCTGGGCCCGGACCACGACCACGGAGACCAGCCGGAGCGACTACCTGAACGTCGGGCTGGCGGTCACCGGGACACCGCCGAAGACGAGGTTCTCGCTGGCTTTCGACGGTGGGGCGCAGTGGCGCGAGTACGCCATGGCGACCGGGACGGCGACGACCGAACGCACCGCGACGGTCAGCTTCGTCGCCAGCGAGACGGCCGGCAACGGCGTCACGACCTTCGACGTCGACGACGTGACCTTCACGTTGAGCTGACGCCGGGCGGGTGGTGTCCGCCTAGAGTCCGACGTCGCGGGCGAGGAGGGCCGCCTGGACCCGATCGGAGACACCGAGCTTGGCGAAGACCGCGGAGAGCTGGTTGCGGACCGTCTTCTCGCTCAACCCGACCCGGCGGGCGATACGGGCGTTGGTCTCGCCGGCCGCCAGGTAGCGCAGGATGTCCCGTTCGCGCGGAGTGAGCTGGTCGAACGGTGCGGGCAGCTCCACCGGCCGGCGTTGCAGGCCGGCCAGCACCCGAGGGCCGACCCGGGGGCCGAGCACGAGTCCACCACCGGCCACGGTCCGCAGCGCGTCGATGATCACGTCGGGGTCGGTGTCCTTGAGCAGGTATCCCCGGGCGCCCGCGTGCAGCGACCGGCTCACCACCTCGTCGTCGTCGGCCATGGTGAGCATGAGCACGGCCGTCGCCGGCCGGTCCCGCACGATCCGGCGGGTGGCCTCGACACCGTCGCCGTCGGGCAGACCCACGTCCATGGCGACCACGTCGACCGGCTCGGTCATCACCAGACGGATCGCCTCCGCGCAGGTGGCGGCCTCCAGCACGGCGGTGACCCAGTTCTCCCCCTCCAACATGATCCGTAGTCCACGGCGGACCACCGGATGGTCGTCCACGATCAGCACCCGTCCCTGTCCGGACATCTCCTCGCCCCACTTCCGGCCCGACCGCCTCGACCGGCCCGCCTCATGTTGTCAGCCGGGTCCATCCACCGGAACGGGGGTCGATGCGACCGGCTGGACCGGCAGTCGTACCCGTACCAGGGTGCCCTGCGGTTCGCGGTCGACCAGGTCGCACTCGCCGCCCAGTTCGGCGGCGCGCTCGCGCATCGAGTCCAGGCCGACGCCGCCCGGGCGGCGGGCGCGGATGCCGACGCCGTCGTCGCTGACCTCGACGACCAGGGCCTGGCCCCGGCGGACCACCACGTCGCAGGTGGTGGCCTGGGCGTGCCGGGCCACGTTGGCCAGGGCCTCGCCGACGATCCGGTACGCCGCCACCTCGACGGCGGCGGGCAGCCGCTCCAGTCCGTCCTCCACCCGCAGTCGCACGGACAGGCCGGGGCCGTCGAAGCGCTGGCACTCCGCCCGCAGGGCCGACTCCAGTCCACGATCCAGGGCGGGTGGACGCAGTTGGTCGACCAGTTGCCGTACCTCGGCGGTGCAGGTCCGGAGGTCCTCGGCGAGCCCGTCGAGGATGCCGACCAGTCGCTCCCGGTCGGTGGCGAGCTTGCGGGCGGCCCGTACCTGCATGGACATGCCGGCGAAGGTGGGACCGAGCCCGTCGTGCAGGTCACGGCGCAGCCGACGGCGCTCCTCCTCCCGAGCGGTGACCAGTCGCTCGCGGGAGGCCCGCAGGTCACGGATCAACCGCGCGGTCGCCGCCGCCACCGAGGCGTGCAGGGCGACGTCGCTGAGCAGGCGTCGCTCGACGGGCGTGAAGCGGGTGCCGGGCGTACGGTGGGCCACCACCAGCCAGCCGACGCGCTCGCCGTGGGTGACCATGTCGAACCGCTCCACCGATCCGGAGGGCCGGCCGTGTTCGGCGTGCATCTTCGGGGGCCGCTCCGGGTCGTGGTCGCCGTCGGCGGCCAGTTCGACGGCGACGTAGGGCACCTGTAGGGAGCCGGCGACGGTCCGGGTGAGCAGCGGCAGCACGGCCTGCGGCTCGACGGTGCGTTCCAGCAGGTCCCCGAGGCGGGCCAGGACCGCGTACGGTTCGTCGCGCTCGCCGTAGAGCAGCCGGTTGACGCCGCGCTGCACCCGGTGCCGCAACGGTTCGAAGGTCACCGCGATCAGCCCGGTGGTCACCAGCGAGGCGTTCGAGGTGTCGCCGCGCAGCACCAGGTCACGCAGCAGACTCACGGTGGCGACGAAGGCCACGATCAGCAGCAGGCTCATCACCAGCCACACCAGCGTACGGTTGATCACCTGTTCCAGGCCGTAGAGCCGGTAGCGCAACACGGCGAGGGTCATCGCCCCGGGAATGGCGATCACCATGAGCACCCAGGCCCCGGAGAGGTTGAGCGCGTCGAGCACCAGTCCGAGCAGGAACAACACTGCGGCGGCGAGCAGGCAGGCCAACTGTTGGCGGGTCTCGCCGGTGGCACGCCGCCAGCGACCGACCAGCGAGACCAACACCGCCAGCAGCGCCAGCACCTCGACGCCGATCGCCAGCAGGGCGATCTGCACCAGGGTGCGGGCCTGCGCGGTGGCGGCCGGCTCCGCTGACAGCAACAGCCGACGGGGGTCGCTGAGCGCGGCCACCGCCAGCGCCAGGGTGGCCACGGCGGTGCTGACGACGACCAGGTACGCGACCGGACGCCAGCGCCGTCCGGGCAGCCGGCCATCGGGGAAGACCAGCAGGGCGAGGATGACCAGGCCGTACGGCGGCCACCAGAGCCACTGCCCCACCCAGGCGACCGGGGTGATCCCGGTCCAGCTCAACGACAGGGCGGCCACGGCGGACGTCAGCCCGGCCGCGGTCATCAGCCGGCCGACCGGGTGGCCCGGCACACCGGCGAGCACCAGCGCGCCGAGCGCGGTGAACGCGGCGGCCATGCTGGCGGTCACCGCGACCGGTCCCTGCGCGGCGGCGTCCCGGCTCCACAGGTGGCCGATCACCACGAGCAGCGCGGCGACCGTCCCCGCCACCGCCAGGGCCCGACGGCGGACGGTCACTGGTGGCGGGGTCGGCGACAAGGGAGCCTCCGGGACGGTCGGAAAGGTGTCGGGTCAGCGAGCCCAGCCCGCCGCGTGCATGGCATTGTGCAGCAGGTTGCCCCGATGGCCGTGTGAGTGCCACGGCAACGCGTCGACGACGTCGGTGAAGTTCGGAGCGTCGCAGTCGGGCAGCTCGGAGAGCACCTCCTCGACGTCGATCCGGTGGTCGCCGAGCACCTGCGGGCGTTCCCGGACGAACCGCTCGACGTGTGCCAGGACCGCCTTGAACCGTTCGCGCAGGACCTCCGGCGCGGCCGGGCGGGGCGACGGGTGCAGTTCCATCAACTGCCAGTCCTGCGAGAAGACCGGGATCAACTGCCGGCCGGTGGGGTCGAAGAACTCCACCGGGCCGTCGAGCTTGTCGTAGTGCCTCTGCTCGTCGAGCAGTTCGGCGAGGTTGCGGTAGACGTGGCAGAAGGTGTCGTCGCCGGCCACCAACACGATGCGCGGGTCGGTGCCGGCGGCGGCGACGTCGGGCGTACGAGTGGGCAGGGTCATGGTGGGTCTCCTCAGGATCACGCGAAGCGTAGACACGCGCGTGGTCCACAGTGGCACCGTCGCGGGTGTCGCGTTCGTCGACGAAGGTCCGACCTACCCATCGTCACCCGGCGGGTGTCCCGCCGACCCGGGGCGGATGTCCCGGGTCGGCGGGATCGTGGCCCGCCCGGTCAGCCCAACCGGATCGCCCGGCTGGCCGCACGGGTCATGTCGACCGTCGCGGTCACGTCCGGCAGCCCTTCGACGTGCGCTCCGGCGTGCACCCGTCCCGACCAGTGGCCGTACCGGGCGGCGAGCTGGTTGGCACGCAGCTCGGCGGCGCCGAACAGGCACGCGCTGAGCGGGTCACGGGGTGCGCCGCTCGTGGCCTGCGGGCAGCCGGCACCGTACTGGCCCTGGTTGGCCAGGGGGTTGAACCCGGACTGGTCGCCGCCGCACGGGTCCCAGCCGTCGTGCTGCGTGCAGCCGGCGTAGTTCGCCAGCGCCTGCGCCATGGCGTTGTGCAGGTGCCGGTTGGCGGACTGGTCGGCGTCGCTGCGGGGCCGGGCCCAGTCGGCCGGCAGGCCGTGGCTGCCGAAGAGCAGCCCGCGCAGGCCGTCGTCGGACTCCAGGGCAGTGCCCCAACCCAGCTCGGTGTACGCCTGCAGCAGCCGCAGCGCGTCGGAGACCTTCTTGCCCTGCTGCCACATCGCCTTCGCCGAGTCCCAGGTGCCGGGGTCCGGCGCGGCGGTGCCGGAGCCGGCCAGCATCACCCGGTAGAAGTACTTCTGCCGGCCGGCGAGCATGCTGGCCGCCTTGGCCCGGGCGGTCGCCGTCTGGGCGTCGACCGTCGGGATCGCGGCGGACTCGAATGCCGTCCGATAGGTGGTGTTCCACCGCTCGTCGAGGAACTTGCGCTCGTCGTAGCAGTAGCCGTCGGGAATCTCCGAGCGGACGCTCCAGGAGCAGAAGACGCCGATCGGGAAGACCCGGGTGGCACTGCGGACCTGCTGCCAGTCGCCGCCGGCCCACTTCACCCGGGACCGTACGGTGATCTGCAGGTCGCCGCTGGTGGTGTGGAAGCGGGGCCCCGGGTTCTCCACCACGTTGACGAACTGCGCCTCGTAGCAGCTCGTGAAGGAGGGCCGGTGGGCGGGCGGCAGGCCGTGGGCGGCCAACTGGAACGGGTTCGGCAGGGTGTTGTGCCGCAGCGTGGCCGGCACCGCACGGTTGCCGAGAGTCCCGGTGCAGGGGCTGATCGAGCCGGTCTCGCTGATCCGGTTGCCGGCGGCGATCTGCTGGTCCGGGCTGCCCCACATGTCGTACTCGGGGATCGCGTCGCTGCCGTTCCAGAGGACCGCGCGGCGGACGTTGTCGACCTGGTCCCGCCAGCCGTTCATGGCGGTGCGGTAGTCGTCGACCAGCGCGGTGAACAGGGCGTTGGTGGCGCCGCCGGAGCCCGGCTTGCTGAACTGCCGGACCCGCTGGTTGATCTCGTCACCGGCCAGGGCCACCGCCTCGGCCCGCCCGGTGTCGATCCGCCTGGCGTACTGCGGGTTCTGCAGTTGCAGGATGTTGTAGGTGCGGGCGGCGGTCTTCCAGGCGGCGGCGTTGGCCACCGGTCCGGTGGTCCAGGCGCCGCCGACCCGCTGACCGGCCCACTGGGTCAGGTAGTTGATCGAGCCCTCGGGCAGGAAGAGGTCGAGTTGCGAGACCGGGTCGGCGGTGCTCGTCCCGGCCGGGACGGTGAAGGTGCCCTCGGCGGCGGCGCGCAGCGTGGCGAACTCGAACGTCGGCGACTCGGCCTTCGGGAAGTAGGTGTTGATGTAGTCCGGGATCGGTTCCCCGGTGATCTCCTTGTGGTGCACGTAGGTGGTGATGACCGTGTTCAGCGGGTCGCGGGCGATGTTCTGCAACGCCACGTGGGTGGCGAGCGCCATCGCGTCGACCTTGCGTTCGATGGTCTGCAACTGGGTGGCGATCCGGCCGAGGTTGGCGTGCACCTGGTCCAGCGACCGGGTCAGCGCGTCGAGCTGGGCGACCAGGTTGCCGTACATCTCGGTGAGCGCCGCCTCGATCCGGTCGAAGCGCCGGTCCATGCCCTGGGCCAGGCGGTTGATCTGGTCCCGGAGCTTGCCGATCTCGGCCTGCACGGCGGCGTTCGGATCTCCGCCACCGGCGAACAGACCGATCAGGCTCACCGCCGCGCCGAGCAGGTTACCGGTGAGCACCGCGGTGCCCATGGCGACGGCGGCGGTGCTCAGCCCCTGGCCGAGCACGGTGGTCATGTAGGTGTTGATGGCGGTGACGGAGGTGACGATCGCCTTGCCGATCGTCTCCAGTTGCTTGCCGAACTTCTTGTCGTGGAACCCCATCACGGTGGAGAGCACGCTCACCGTGGAGCCGAGCCCCTCGAAGATGGTCTTGTTCTCGGCGGTCTTGCGCTTCTCCTCGTCGATGACCGCCGAGGTCGGCTTCGGGTCGCCGTTGAGCGGGTACGTCGCCGCCCTGGCCACCACCTCGTCGGCCCGGGCCCGTCCGCCCGCGTCCAGCACGGCCAGCGCCGCGTACGCCCGATCCTGCACCAGCGCACGGAAGGCGGCCGGGTCGTCGCGCTCGTCCCGGATGGCGGTCAGCGGCACGTAGTGGCCGAGGGTGCCGGCGTTGCCGTCCGGACGCGGTTCGTGGATGCGGGTGGCCAGCAGCGTGTCCACCGGGGTGCGGACCGCCGTCTTGGTGCGCCCGGTGAACGCGGCGTCCCACCCGACGGTCAGCGGGTCGTCCACCTTGGCCCGCCGGTGCAGCTCCATCCAGGTGTCGCGGACGACGTCGCGGGACTTCGCGTTCCACGCGGCGTCCTGGTAGCCGCCCCGGACCAGGTTCAGCATGTCCGGTACGACGTTGGCGCCCTCGGCACCGACGGTGCTGTCCAGGAAGGTCCGCACCGTCGGGCCGGTGAGCACCGCGCCGCTGCTCGGGGTCTCCCCCAGCCGCGCGAGCAGGGCCATCGCCAGGGCGAAGCGGGACCGCTCCTCCCCGCTGCCGTCGGGCGCCACCATGGCGACGGCCGCGCGGGTGCCGGTAGCGTGTGCCGTGACCTGGGCGGCGTCGGCGTTCGGGTTCGCCGTGCGCCAGTCCAGCAGTTCAGCGGTGAGCAGGGCGTCGGTGAGCCCGGCGGCACCGTTGTCGTGGAGCTGCACCACGGCAGCGAAGAGCGCACCGTGCACGGTGTGCTCGTCGAACGGCACCTGCTCGACCGCCCGCGCCGGAGTCTGGTGCATGGTCACGGTGAGCATCGCCGCGATCCCGACGGCACACCACCGTCCGAGTTTGCCCCGGCGGCCCGGGGGCCTGCCGTATCGGCCGGGCGGTCTGCCCGACCCCTTCGCCGCTGTCGTCACCACGTGTTCCTCCCAAGACCGGGACCGGACGGGCCGGGCCGCATCGAACCTGACCGTTCCGAGGCTGGTGGTCGGGATGTCCCGGAGGGCAGGGACGACCGCCCGTCGTCCAGGGACATCCGTACCGGCCGGGATGCGTGACACGACGTGTGTGACGGCGCCTGCGTGGCAGACCTCCGGGCGACGGAGGCCCGTTAGGCCGCTGGTCGAATGCGACTCACTCCGCAGTGGGAGTCGAATCTCGCGCCTGAGCACGATGCGTTCCGATGGGAACAACTTGATCATATCTCTATGTCTCGTACTCTTCGGACACTGAAGGTGGTGGCCACCAGCCTGACGCTGGTCGCCACGATCGCTGTCGTACCCGCCTCCGCCGTGGCGCAGCCCGGCGCGTCCGCCGGGAAGGTGGACCGCGCCGAGTTGCGAGCCGCGCTCGCGGCGGTACCCGAAGCCGGTGTCCCCGGCGCGCTGGCCGCCGTGCGCGACGGTCGGCACGACTGGCAGGCCGCCGTCGGCCAGGCGTTCCTGACCAAGCCGCGACCGATGCAGCCGCAGATGCGTCACCGGATCGGCAGCATCACCAAGACGTTCGTCGCCACCACCGTGCTCCAGCTCGTCGACGAGGGCCGACTGGGTCTGGACGACCCGATCGGACAGCGGCTGCCCGAGGTGGTGCCGGGTGAACTCGGCGCCCAGGTCACCGTCCGGATGCTGCTGAACCACACCAGCGGCATCGGCAACTACACCAACGCGATGATCGACTCGTACGCGGCGATCGACCGGATGCAGGTCACCACGTACGCTCCGGCCGAACTGGTCGCGATGGGCCTGGCCATGCCGCCGACCAACGCCCCGGGCGGGCGGTTCAGCTACTCCAACACCAACTACGTCCTGGCCGGGATGCTGATCGAGGCGGTCACCGGCAACAGTACGGCGACCGAGGTGCAGCGGCGGATCCTCCGACCGCTGAAGCTGACCGGCACGTCCTTCCCGGGCACCGATCCGACGATCCGCGGTCCGCACGGTGGCGCCTACTTCGCCCCCTTCGGCGCTCGCGACGTGAGCGAGTTCAACATGAGCTGGGCCGGCGCGGCAGGTGAGATGATCTCGACCACGGCGGACCTGAACACGTTCTTCCGGGCGCTGCTCCGTGGTGACCTGCTCCGTCCGGCCACCCTCGACCAGATGCTCAGCCGGGTGCCGATGGTCCCGGAGGTTCCGGAGGCCGGTGGCTACGGTCTGGGCATCTACGCGCTGCCCACCCCGTGCGGCGAGTTCTGGGGCCACGACGGCGCGGTCATCGGTCACCTGACGTACTCGCTGCACAGCCGGGACGGCGTGCGCCAGGCATCATCCGGGATCAACCTCAGCCACTACCAGATCGGGCTGCCCGGCGCGCATCCGGTCGACATCGCCTGGCAGACGTTCGTGATCACCGCGATCTGCCCGGCCGGCGGCGTGAGCAGCCGTTCGGCGGGGACGGCGCCGCAGTTGCCCAGCGTGAGCCGGATGCCGGGCAACGACGCGGCGGTGGCGGTCCCCTGACCCGTCCGGCCGGAGGCGAACCGCGCGAGTTCCGGCGATATCCCGCAGACCGGTTTGGATCGTCGGTGCTCGGGAAGATCTTCAGTATGTCTATCTGGAGCAGGTTCACCCAGCGGCGTAGGCGGAAGATCGAGGAGCAGCGCAACGAGGCCGTGGCCAGGGCGATGGCTCGTGGCGCCAGCCCGGAGGAGGCAGCGGCCGCCGGTGACCGCGCGGCGCGCGGTGACACCGCCACCACGGTGTTCCGCATCTCGAACATCTGATCCATCCGTGCGGCCGGGACGGCACCGTCCCGGCCGCACGCTCCCGCGTCGGTCGGATCAGGCGGACGGTTCGCGTCCGGGCAGCGTGCGCGACGTGCCGTAGGTGGTGCCGGCACGGTCGCGTTCCAACCAGCCGGCGTCGACCAGCATCCGACGGGCGCCGGCCACGTCGTCGGTGACCGCGGAGAGCCGCCGGTTGATCTCGTCCTCGTCGCACGGGCCGTCGAGGTCGAGGAATCGGACGAGCATCTCGGCCAGCAACTCCCACCGTCGCGACATCGTCGGCGGAACGCTGGTCAGCCGGCCGTGCGCGAAGAAGCTCCGCAGCTCCGGATAGATCACGAGCAGGTGGCTGATGGGCTGCTGACGGTCCAGGTCGGCGGCGCTCTCCCGCAGGGCGTCGAGTCGAGCCCGGTAGACGCCGGTGCCGGTGACCACACCGATCGCGTGCAGCCGGGCGAGGGCCGCTCCGGCCTTCGGAGCGGGGATGTCCAGAGCCTCGGCCAGTTGGTGGACGGTGAGCCCGTCCTCACCGCGGCGGGTGAGTTCGGCCAGCGCCCGGAGGCGCTCGGGAGCGGCGAGCGCGGCGAGGATCTCCGCGGCGTGCGCGGCTTCGGCGGACATCCGATCATTCTGCCAGCGCCCTCAGGCCGACCACGGTGGCGCGCAACGAGGAGGCGACCCTGGCATCGGTCGCGTACTCAACGGACGCCGCTCTCCACGGCCGCGACCGGAGGCAGTTCGGGCCTCGTCAGGTGCCGGGAGACCCGCAGATCGGCGCGACGGACCTCGAGTACCTGCCGTTGGTCAAGGTGGTTCCAGGGCGGGGTGGGCTGGTCCCAGCCGGTCGAGGCGATCACCACCCGATCGGGTTCGACGAGGTAGTTGAGGGGGAAGAAGCCGGGGCCACGACGTCGGCTGACGGCGGATTCCGGGTCGTGGTCGGCGTAGGCGAACAGCGACTGTTCGGTCAGCAGCAGGCAGTTGAGGCCGCTGTACCGGGTGGCGCGACGGCGTACCTCCGCTGCCGCCGAGCTGAGTGCGGTCACCGGGTCGGTGCGGTGCAGGAACTGCCGGACCAGGAGGAAGAAGCGTTCGCTGTCGGTGGTGCCGATCGCCGCTTCGCGCATCGCCGGTTCGAGCAGATCGTCGACGGCGTCGGCCGGGGAGAAGTCACCGTTGTGGGCGAAGGCGACCGTCGCCGACCGGAACGGGTGGGTGTTGGCCAGGACGAGCGGAGAACCGGGATTGGCCAGCCTGATGTGCAGCAGGGCCGCGTCGGTGGTGATCCGACTCAGGGCGGAGGTGAATCCCTCGCTGGTCCGGGCCGACGTCGGCTCCTTGTCGACGCGGAGTTCACCGTCGTGCCAGTGGGCCACGCCCCAGCCGTCGCCGTGTTCGGCCGACAGCTCGGTGAAGCCGGGCAGTTCGGTGGCGAGCAGATCGGTCAGGCGACCGGCGGACGCGCCGACCACACCCAACAGACGACACATGGAGCTACTCCCGGGGTAGGGCGGGCGGTCAGCCACGCCGCTGTAGAACCGTGGCGAACCACGACAGCAGCCCGTTGACCGCGACGAACATGAGGGTCATCACGAGGTAGGTCTGGATGAGGGCGTGGGTGTACTCACCGAGGACCCGGCCCGCGTGGAGGAGTTCGAGGAAACTCACCACGTAGCCGAGCGTGCTCTCCTTGAGCAGGCGGATGAACTGCGTCACCAGCGCCGGGGCGACGCGGCGCAGGGCCTGCGGGAGCACCACCAGCCGCATGGTGGCCGCCGGGCTCAGGCCGACGCACAGCCCGGCCTCGGTCTGTCCCCTGTCGACGGAGAGGATTCCGGCGCGGAAGATCTCGGCCAGCGCGGCCACGTTCGAGACCACGATCGGTACGACCAGTTGCCAGAAGATCGGTAGCCGCAGCCCGAAGCGGGGCGCCAGGATCAGGAAGGCGAACAGCAGCAGGAGGATCGGTACCGCGCGGAACAGCTCGACGTACGCCACCGCCGGCCACCGGATGACCCGTCGCCGGGACAGCCGGCCGAGCGCGACCAGGAACCCCAACGGCGCGGCGATGACGGCGCTGACCCCGGCGGCCAGGAGGGTCGCCGCGAGGCCCCGGAGGAGAAAGGCCATCACGGGCCACTGCCCGAAGATCGTCCACTTGGCCGGGTCGAGCTGGCCGTGCGCGTGGAACTCGGTGATCGCCCCCCAGAAGAGGCCGACCAGGAGCACGGCGGTGCCGATGGTCGCCAGCCGGATCCATCGCCGGCCCCGGGGACCCGGCTGGTCGAACAGGGCCTGCTCGGACACGCTCATCGCTCGATCGCCACCCTCTTCTCCAGCAGCCCGGTGACCACGCCGATGCTCAGGGTCAGGATCAGGTAGAGCGCCGTGCTGACCAGGAAGGTCGGACCGGCGTCGGCGAACTCCAGGTTGATCAGATCGGTCTCACCGGTCAGTTCGGTGACGCCGACCGCCGCGGCGAGGGAACTGCTCAGGGCGATCGCGATGAAGATGTTGCCCAGCGGCTGGACCATCGCGCGGAAGGCGCGCGGAAGGATGACGTGGCGCAGACTGCGGGCCGTGGTCATGCCCAGTGCCCGTGCCGCCTCCGCCTCACCGGGCGGTACGGTCCGGATGCCGGACCGGATGGTCTCGGCGACCAGTGCCGCCCCGTACATCGCCATCGCGGTGGTGACCGTCCAGAACAGGTCGTACAGGATCCCGATCTCGGGCAGCCCGAACACGAACAGCACGAGTAGGACCAGCAGCGGCGTGTTGCGCATGAACTGCACGTAGATCGCGGCGCAGACCCTCAGCAGCGGCACCGGCACGATCCGCATGATCGCCACCACGGTCCCCAGGACCATGGCGCCCGCGAACGAGGCCGCGGTGAGCTCGATGGTGACCAGGAGGCCGGCCCCCAGCCGGCCGAGGTGGCTGAGCACGCCGTCGACCAGCGGGAACCCAACCACCTCCGACACGTACGACACGTGGATCGCGCTCAGCTTCCGGCGGCGGAGCCGAGAACCGGCGGGGCCGGCGGTTCGCCCTCGATCGCGGTGCCCACGGTCAGCTTCCAGATCCGCTCCCACAGGCCCGCTTCGACGATCTTGGTCAGCCACCCGTTGACGAACGTCTTGAACTGCGCGTCACCGGGCGGCAGCCCGACCCCGTAGGGGTCCTCGGTGAACGGCTGGCCGACGACCTTGACCTCCGGGTCACGCTGCGCGTTGCCGAGCAGGATGGCCTGGTCGAGCACGTACGCCTCGGCCCGGCCCTGGCGGAGCGCCTGGACGCACTGGTCGTTGGTCTCCAGCAGGAGCAGGTTCGCGTCCGGGACCACCTGCTTGAGGGTGTTGACCGCCGTGGAGTTGGCCTGGGTCACGACCGTCCGGCCGGCCAGGTCCGACGGTTTCGTGATGCCGGTCTCCGACTTCTTGACCAGGATGGAGGTGCCCGAGTTGAAGTACGGTCCGGCGAAGTTGATCTTCTCAGCCCGCGCCGGGGTGATGGTGTAGGTGGCGAAGACCGCGTCGACGGTGCCGTTCTGCAGCAACAGCTCCCGGGTCTGCGCCGTCACCTGGACCAGCTCGACCGACGGCGTCCCGGTGATGTACTTGGCCAGGAGCTGGGACAGGTAGGCGTCGAAGCCGGTCACCCTTCCGGTGGTCGGGTCCTTGAGGGAGAACAGGGCTGCGGTGGTGGTGCCGCCGACGCGCAGGGTGCCCGCCTGCTTGACGGTGGCCATCCGGCTGCCCGCCGGAAGGTCGGCCGGATCGGCGACGGGAGCGTCGGCCAGGATCTTCTCGATCGACTCGCCACCCGCTCCCCCGTCGGCGGCGGCGGTCCCGGGCGGCGCCGGCAGAGGGGCGGAGCTGCATCCCGCCGTCACGCCGAGGGTGGTGGCCAGCGCGACGGCGGTGGCCAGGACGACGGCTCGTCGACCGGAGGGCCGACGACGGCTGCGAGCAGCCAGGGCGGTTGGTCGTTCCACGGTGTCTCTCCTCAGGGATTTCCGGTGCGATTCGGGTGGTCCGGATACACGCAGGCCAGTAGACGAAAGGTGCCGCGAGGGGCCGCGTCGGGCACCACGTGATAGCGAGGTTCAGCCGGATTCGGCTGCGCAGAAAGCATCGGGCCGATGCCGCCGAACGTCCAATCAAAACGTCACCGAGCATTCATAAGCGCTCTTTATGCTTCAGCTCGTGTTGGACACGCATCAGTTGCTCATCCTGTCCGAAGTGGCGCGGCACGGCTCGTACACGGCAGCGGCCAGAGCACTCGGTTATTCCCAGCCGGCCATCAGTTATCAGATGCGGCTGCTCGAACGGTCTGCCCGCGCGCCCCTGGTGATGCGGGCGGGACGAGGAATCGTACTGACCGAGGCCGGTCGCCGGCTGGCCGACCACGCCGACATCGTGCTGACCGCACTCGCCGCCGCCGAGTCCGAGATCAGGGCGATGAGCGAGCAGCGGGCCGACACCGTCCGCCTGGGGGCCTTCCGGAGCAGTTGCGCCACACTGGTCCCCTCACTGCTGGACCGACTCGCCCGGAGCACACCGGACGACGGCGCGGACCCCCCACCGCAACTCGTCGTGCAGCAGGTCGAACCGCCCGAGGCCGCACAACTCCTGCGGTCCGGCAAGATCGAGGTCGGCCTGCTGTGCGACTGGAGCAACGAGGGCACCGCCGACGCGGAGCGGGGCCTTCGCCGCGTCTCGCTGATGACCGATCGCCGGTGCGTCGTGGTGCCGGCCGATCACCGGCTGGCCCGGGAGACGTCCGACGGTGACGAGGTGGACTTCGCCGACCTCGCCGACGAGCCGTGGGTCATGGAGACGGTACGGGACCGGTTCCTCGCCGCCTGCGCGGCGGCTCGTTTCGAACCCCGCCTGGTGGCCACCGCGGACGACCATGTCACGATCCAGAACCTCGTGACCAGCGGCGTCGGCATCACCCTCATGAACGAGCTGGCGATCTCGGCCCACCTCGACAACCGACTCCGGGTCCGGCCGCTGGCCAACTGGCCGCAACGTCGGATCTACGCACTGGCGTCGCCGGAGGTGCTGCGCGAGGCGCCGGTCGCGCACACCGTCCGCGAGTTGCGCACGGCCGCGCGCAGTCTGCGAGGCCGCCTGCGGTCGGCGCCGGTCGGCGTGCACCGTTCCGGGCCACAGGCGGCCTGAGGGCCGGCGCTCTGCACGGGTACAGCGTGCCGCAACTCCCACTTAACCGGTAGGTTAACAGGTGTATTGGATCACACCTGCTGACATCGGACCGCCGCCGGATCTAGCCTCTTGGCATGAGTGCAAGCAGGTGTCCCATTCGACGCCGCTTCGTCGAACCGTTCCGGTTCTGTAGCACCGCCGGCTGAGCTCGACGACACAGCCGGGAACGGTTTCTCGGTCGCGCCGTCCGCGATTTCGACATCGCGGCGTTCCCCATCGCCTCGGCTGTGATTCCTGCATTCGTCGGGCGCGGACAGACCATTCCTCGATCGCATTGCGCGGCCGAGTCGATCGGTCGCGCCCTGCGGCGACGAACCGTCGAACGGACCGTCGGAACAGAAGGGAGGAACCAGCGGTTGACGTCGCCACAGGACGGATCCCGGGAAGAGCCGACGCCCGCCTCCCCGCGCCGCGACATGACCGAGGCGGTACGGCGGTACGGATCACGGTTCGACGGCACGCAGGGCCTCGAGCACATCGCGCCGGTGCCCGAGGCCGTCGTCGCGTGGCTGCTCGCGCAGGTGAAGGCGGCGGCCGGTACGCGTGGCACGCACCCTTCCTTCGGCACGGATCTGGAACGGCGTCTCACCTCGGACTATCTGCTCACCGAGTGGCCCCGGGTCCGCAGCGAGACCGGGCTGCCGCTGTCGAGCCCCGCCGACGGCGAGCGGACCCCGTGGCTGCGGGTGCTGCTGGGCGACGCGGTGGAAGCGGACCCCGACATCGAGCAGATGCCCGACGGGCCTCCCGTGACGCTCCAGCGCTGGGCGTTCGGCGGCTGGGAGGTGGCGGAGAGCGGCGGTGCCAGCGACCTGCGGACCGTACGCCTGCCGTTCACCTATTCGCACCCGGTGCCGGCGGACACCGGCGGCATGCTGCGGCGGGTGGCGCTGACGGTCCAGCCGAGCATGACGTACAACCAGACGTCGAGCTCGGCGACGGTCACCGGCGCGGTGCAGGCGCTGACGCTGTTGCGCAGCCGCGAACGGTCGTGGCCGTACCGCTACCGGATGCGGTGGCAGCTCCGCATGGGCGACGACGGGAACCGCCCGTGGACCGACCTCGAGAGCCCACCGCCCGAGCGGTTGACGGTGTGGTTCCCGACGCATCAGGTGGAGCCCACGCCCCCGGACGCGGGGGCGCTCGTACCCGCGCCGCTGGACGTCCTGCGCGACGTGCCCCTGTTCGGGGTGCAGTCGGTACCGGACGCCGACCTGATCTTCCGCGATGTCATGGCGTCGTTCCGGCCGCACCTCGCGACGTTGTCGGAGGCGTCGAGACGGGACCTGTGGGAGTTCTTCGGCGAGTACAGCCTGCGCGCGAACGTCCCGTTGGCCTGGGTGGGCAGCCATCCGTCGCCACTGTTGTTCGACGACGACGGGTTCGTCGTCGGATACCTGCGGATGCGCGCGACCCTGGTCGCCCGGGAGGTCACCGGTCCGGCCACGCAGGACGCCGTGCTGGAGTCGCACGTGCTGCGGATCCTGCGGGTGGACGGTTCCGCAGAGGTCACCAACGCGGTCGGCGTCGACGGCTTCGTCACCTTCGGCATGTCGACCTCACCGGCCGACGCGGGCGGCGAGCCGGCCGGCGGTGCCGTCCGGGGACAGCTCGGTGCGCGGCATCAGGTGTCGCACACGCTGGGATCGGGTGGTGGGGCACGCACCTCGCACTCGCTGCGGATCCGCAAGCCGCTGATCCCCCAGGGCGTCGACGTGATCCTCGACGTGGAGCTGGTCCGCGCGACCGGTGCCGCGGCCCGCCCCGAAACGGCGACGCCGTTGGGCTCCGGCGTGCCGCACCGGGCGATCCTGCGGGTACCGTCCGCGGACCTCGTCACCCGACGACCGACCACGCCACGCTACCTGCCGCCCGAGATCGCGCAGCTCCGGTCGATCGGCGTCTCCACCACGCCGTTGCGGGTCACCGGTGCGGACCCGTTGTTCGCAGCGGTGCAGACCTGGCTGACCGGGCACGGCTTCCTGCCGCCCGAGGACGAATCGGCGTCGGACGCGCTGACCGACGAGGCGACCAGGGTGCAGCGCCTGGTGAACGTACGCAAGCTCGACGTGGCCCGCTCCGGCGTCGGGCTGCGCGGCGCCGTGGACGAGATGATCGAGGGTGGCTACCCGATCGTGTTCGAGCTGCCGGTCCGGGGCGAGATCCAACGCGCCGAGGCCCGCATCGTCGCCGAACGCCGCTTCACCGACGGCCCCCAGGGAGGGGTCGTCCACGTCCTGTTCCTGCCCGACGTCCAGACGCTGAACTGGACGGGTTCGACCCTGCCCGCCAGTGAGGGACGAAGCCGATCACCGTTCGGCTGGAACGGTGGCGTCGCCGGCTCCTCCACCAACCCGGCCGGGACGACCGCGACGGACCGGCCGGTGCAGGGCTTCTCCGGCGGCGTCAACCGCTTCTCCCGGCCCGCCACCATCACCGACACCACCATCGGCTTCGGCCAGGAGTCGTACGCGCTCAGCCCGACCGGTGAGGGGTCGCACGCGTTCCAGGTGCCGGTGCGGTTGCGTGTGGAGATCTCGTGGAGTCACGGCGACTCACCCGAGCCGACCGAGGCCGACGGGATGTTCGGACTGGCGGTACCCACCTATCGCACGCTCGCCGAGCCGGTGGAGATCCGTCCGCACCGGGATCCCGCACCACGGGCTGTCACCGCTCAGGATCGCACCAGCCTGGACCAACCGGACGAGACGATCTACCGCAACGGCGTGCTGCGCCTGCCCAGCCTGGCGTACGTGGACCGGGTGGAGGGCAGCCGGGTCATCCGTGCGGTGGTCAAGGCCCTGATCGGCGCCGGACACCCTCCGGTCGTACCGGCCGAGGCGCCCACCGCCGTACTCCCCCGCATGCCGGGCGCGTACCCGGTCGACGACGTGGCGCCGCCGCCGGTCGGCGGCGACCTGGAGATGCAGCCGGTGCGGCCCGCACGCAGGCTGCCGGGTGCGGCCGACACGGATCGGCCGCGCACCATGCCCGGCGCCTTTCCGGTCGACGAGGCGATCGCGCCGATGGCGGTTGTCGGTGACGACGCCCCGGCCCCGGAGAACCGGGTGTTCTGGCCGTGGGGCGGCCGGACGGCCCGATGGCTCGGCCGGGCGGCGATGCACGGATGGGCGTGGGTGCGGCGACGGACGCTCGGCGAGCCGCTGGACCGACCGGAGACCATGGCGCAGGAGGTGGCGCACGCGGCGGTCTCCCCGCACCATCTGGTGGCCAACGCCCTACAGGTCTTCAACGACCAGTACGTGACCGAGAACATCGGCGGGCACGGCATGGTGTCCGGCACCGATATCTCGGTGACGGTCGAGGGCTATCTCACCGACGTGCGGCTCCTGCCCGCACCCGGTGTCATGGACATGGAGAGCTGGCTGCAGTCCCTCGACGGCTCGGCGCAGACGGCGGAGGACAGCGTCGGGTACGAGCTGCCCGCCACGCTCAGCGGCTCGTACGGCAGCGTCACGCAGTTCGTACCGGCCGGGACGTACACCCACCTCAGACAGACCGACACCCGTACGACGTTCGCCGACAACACGATGGCGTTCCGGGTCACCACGGAGAACGACGTCTCGGTGTTCCGCTTCGTGGCGAAGGCCGTCTATCTGATCACGGTCACCAAGGGCGTCCGCAACGTGGTGGCCGGGACGCTCGCGGGTCGGCCGTTCGCCGAGTGGCAGGTCGTGGTCGAGGTACCCGAGGCCGTGGAGTTCCTGCTCGTCGAGAACGACCTGCTCAACCATCCGGAGTTGCGGCAGATCCCCGGCATCACGCCAGCCGACCCGCAGACTGCCGCGATCGCCGACCGCACGCTGCCCTCGTGGTTCGTGCACGGCCGCGGCAGGCTCGGTTTCGGCGTGGCCACCGCGGTGGTCCCCCGAGGTCCGCGCCCGCAGTTGCGTAGCCACGTCCGCGCGATGGTCGAGGCCCAGGCACCGGGGGTGACCCACCCCGGCCACGCCGCCTACCTGCCGGGGGTCCGATCGCGGATCACCGACCACACGTCCACCCTGGGGCTGCGGACTCTGATCAACATCGGCCCGGAGGGCCGCGCCTCGTTCCACTTCGTGCACCGGTCGTGGCTCGGGCCACGGCTGGTGGAGGTCGAGTTCCGCGCGCAGCCGGTGGAGAGCCCCACGCAGCTCGCCGCGCGGCGAGGCCGGCCGACCTCGTCCAGCGCGGGCCTGGACACCATCCTGGCCCACTCGTCCGGCGAAGGCGGCTCACTACAGACCCCGGGCGCGAGCAAGGAGAGCGTCACCCGGGTCGTCGCCAACAGCGCCGCCTTCTCCCCGATGGTCAAGCAGCACGGCCACCAGGCACAGCCGGCCCTCTCGATCGGTGCCCAGCACCAACGTGTGCAGACCGCGACGTCGCTGCGGGAGTACCGCACCTGGGAACGGACGATCGCCACCACCCAGTTCGACCGTGTCCCCTACACGCTCGGCGTCGTCGTCCGCTCGATGCCGTTGGACGACGCGCTCGTCGTCCGGGTGGGCCGGGCCGCGATCAACGGACTCCGCACCCCGGGCCGGCTCGTCCGGCTGGCCTGGCCGAGCCTGCCGACGCTCCGCGCGGCCGGTGAGTCCTCACACGCCTTCGCGACCCTGGTCACGTTGCGTTTCAGCCAGGCGGAGACGCCTCGTGTCCCGCTCGGTGACCAGCGGCAGATCTCGCCGCTGCTGCTCACCTCCGCCCCGACCGCCGTCGTACCCCCGCCCACCGACGCGGTCGTCGTCGACCTGGAGATCCCGGCATCGGTTCGGGCCCTGGTCACCGGCCCGCCCTGGCGTCCGAGCCGGCCGTTCTCGGTGTACGACTTCGACGCGGTCACGCAGCTCGCCGAGGCGATCCGGTCCGTCGACCCGTCCCTGGCCGACGACGACCAACTGCACAACTCCACCTCGGCGGAGGGCATCTTCGTCCGCCTGTCCAGCCTCGCCCGCTCGGGCCGGGTCACCATGCTGGAACCCGCCGCCGTGGGCCGCCTACTGGGTCGCGCGGGTGGGCCGGGCACCTCGCTACAGTTCGCGCTCTTCTCCCCACGGCCTGCGAGTTCCAGCCGCAACGTGGCCATCGACGGCATCAACGCGAACACCGACAGCTTCACCACGACCGTCGCCGGGTCGGTGATCCCTGCGATGACCTTCGGCGACGCCCACCCCCTGACGCGGGACGTCACCAACACCGGTGGTCCGACGCTGCCGATTCTCGGGGTCGACGCGCCGCACGGTCAGGGCGTGGGCGGTTCGGCGCAGCGCCGCGAGATCCTCCGGTTCGGCACCCCGGTGGAGTCGGCCGCCGGGGACGGCACACCCGGATACCAGGTCGTCGCCGTGGCGGTGGTCCGGGTCAACGGTCCCCACGGCAGGCGGTGGGTCGTCGGCAACATCGAGATGCGCACCACCGAGGCCCCACCCGCCCCGGCACCGGTCGAGGCGGTCACGCCCAGGGCACCGGAACCGCCCCCTCCTGCCCCGGAGGTCGCGCCGACGCGTGCACCGAGCGTGGCGTCGTTGGACGTCACACCGACACCGCCGCCGCGTACGCCCAGCGTCACCCCGCTGGACGTCGCGTCGGCCTCGCCGGTGCGCTCCGCACCGCGTACGCCGAGCATCGCGTCGCCGGACGTGGACGTGGAACCGGGCGCGGTGATCACATACGACGACGTCGCGTCCCTCGCGGCCGAGACCGGCGCGGAGCAGACACCGGCCGACCTGCCGTCCACGTCGACGGCCCCACCGTCCGCCGCGTCGACGGTACGCGCGGACAGCGGTCCGGCGGTCGACGTCGCCGCCCCTGTCCAGGACGACCCGCTGCTGCCCGAGGAGATCACCTCCGTGAACGGGGTCTGGTTCGCCGGTGCCCCGCCGGGCCCCCGCGACGAGCCGGCGCTGACCGCGCTGACGCAGGCGGTGCGGGCGGCGGGAGCGCAGCGGCACGTGGTGATCGTCAACACGCCCCGGCTACAGCCGCAGCACGCCGCCGTCGTCGCGGCGCTTCGTCAGGCGGTGGACCGGCTCGCCTGGTGGGACGGGCGTGGTGTGGTCGTGGCGGTGCTGCGCGCCGACTCGCTACTGGAGGCGTGGCTCGACCGTGCGGCGGTGGTGACCGTGCGGCGGGTACCGGCACCGGTGGACAAGGACCGGGTGGCCCTGGACACGGTATGGGAGCTACGCGGTGCGGGCGGTCGGCGCGAGTTGTTCCGGGAACGACCGACCGCCGACCTGGTGACCGCAGCGGTCGAGGCGAGTCGGGCGGTGGCCCGTCCCCCGCTGCCACGGGACCTGGCTCGGTGGCTCTCCACCAACACCTGGCCGCAGCGGCAGGCCGTTCTGGACGAGCTACGAGAGCGGCTCGTACGCCCCGAGGTGCTCGACGCGCTCGAACAGACCATGACCGCCGAGGGACGCCCGGGAGGCGTCCTGACCTGGCTCGACCAGGTCGGTCCGTGGCAGGTGGCCGACCGGATCAGACACGACTCGGAACGCGTTCGCCACGAGTTCGGGGTGGCCGATTCCCACAGCACGCGGCGCGGGATCGCCAACCGGGTGCTGGAGGAGATGTGGGCGGAGAGCCGGGCCGACCGGGAACTCGCCGCGATGTCCGTGCTCCTGCGGCGTGAACTGGCCGCCCGCGACGACACCGCACCGCCGGGTGAGGCGGTGACCGCCCCGGTCGTCACCGACCCGTGGAGCCCGCATCCCCCGGTCGCCGGGCTGTGGGCCGGGCAGATGTTCGCTTACCTCACGCGCAGCGAGCCGGAGTGGAGCGACCCCCACGCCGGCCGCTTCCTGCTTCGCGCGGTGTTCGACCGCCAACTGTCGTACGACGACTACGCCGCACTGGTCCTGGCGGGTGCCACCAACACGAGCGAACGGGTGGACGGCGTCATCGCCACGGCGGTCGCCGTCGTCCTGGAGCTGTCCCGCCGGGTCCCCGACCGGGACCGCGACGAGGAGGTGCTCCGCAGCATCGACGACGTGATCACGAGCGTGCAGTGTCTGGTCGACCCGACGCTGCGGGTGGAATGGGTGTCGCGGACCGACCCGGCCTGGTGGAGCGGTACGCCGCTGGCCGACAGCCTGCACCGCGACGGCCGGCTTTCGTCCACGTCAGCCCGACTCGACCACCTGGCCGCGCTGATCGCGTCGTGCGGCTACTGATGTCGACGAGTTCTGCGACATCGGCTACTCGCCCCGGCCGAAGATCGACGCTGTGGAGGCCGCAGGCAACCTCGCAATCCTCGGCATCCTGGTGGGCGTCGCGGCACATAGGGTCACTGCGGTGATCAACGAACGGATAGCGAGGTTCAGAAGACGTGGACGTTAATCCGCTGCGCGACCTGATTCGGGCTCTCGCCAGGGCCGACCGGGAGCCGCCGACGCCGTGGCAGCCGACATCAGGCAGCACGGCCTACCCGGCAGCCTGCGGCTGATCGAGGCCGCTTTCGCCCTTGCGGTTCATCGGCACCTCGGAGCCAACGCCACCCCCACCGACATAGCCGCCTTCGTGTCGTCAGCTCGCTCCCAGTACCAGGAGGGTGCGACCCCACCCGCCCTTGAGGTGGAGGGCGTCATCCGGGCCGCCGTGGGCGAGCCGGAACTGATCGACAACCTCTCCGCCGAGGCCGTGCTGGGAATCGAGATCTTCGTCCTCGGACAGATTCTCCTTGAGTCGAACCTGACCCCGACCGAGCTGGACGAGTTCGTGGCCGAGGCCGAGCAGCTCGCCGCCGAACACCTGCCGTAAGGCAAGATCACCGACTGATCGAACCTCCTTCGGTCGTTAGCACCTCAATGCGTCGACGGCTGACGGCTCGCCGTCCCACCCATTGACGCAGCCCAGCGTCGGTTCGTCCTGCTTGACAGAAAGCCTTTCCTCAGCGCTGCGCGTCGGCGGGACTTCCGTCGGACCACAGCGACTCGAAATGCTCCACGTACCGGTCGAACACTCCGCCGTCCTGCGCACGCCGCAGGTGCAGCGTCACGGAGTCCTGCCCGAGCCCTGCACCGATGTGCGTGGCGACGATGGCCTCATCATCGAAGATCCACACGGACATGGCGATATGGCGATCGGACAACCGGACCGGCACCCCTGCGTCGACCTTGCTGATCTCAGCCCGTGTCATCGCGATGCGCGTCGCCAAGGTGAGCGGGGTCGCTTCCAGCCGGTCTCGTTCAGCCGTGACCGGACTGTCCGGATCGCCGAGCAGGAATCGCACGTCAGCCCCGGCCTTGGCCCTGGCTGCGAGGACTGCGGCACCATCGGGCACTTCCAGCCACACGAAGTAGCTGGTGTAGCCACCGAACCACAACCGGGATTCGGCACGCGCGATCGCTTCGCGGAAGATCGATCGGGAAAGATCGGCCCGGCGTGGGTACATGCCGACCAGTTCCCGGTCAGTCCCAAGCTTCGCAGCGCGCCGGATGATGTCGGGCCACAGCATGCTCACATCCTTGCTCAACACCGCTCCACTGCTTTCGTTCCACCTCGCATCGCTGAGCGACGCCGACCGACCGTCGGTCCTCGTCGGTGGCCCGAAGCTGAGACGCGCCGGTCAGCGGTCCCGGGTGAACAGGGCCGCGATCAGTGTCTGCGGTGCGACGGTGGAGGGTCGGTCGCTGACCTGGCCGTCGCCGAGTTCGACGACCCGCCACACGCCGTCGGCGCGCAGCGCGAGGTCGACGGTGACGAAGGGTAGGCCGAGCCCGGCGACCAACGGTGCGACCGTGGCCAGGTCGACCTCGGCCGTCGCGGCAGCGTCCGGGCTGTCGGGGTGCGGTCCGATCAGGACGCACTCGCCGTCGACCCACCAGGTGCGGACCTCGGCGGAGGTGAAGTGTTCGAAGCGCCGCAGCACGAATCCGCCCACGAAGTCGTCGTCGCGCAACTCCAGGAACCGGTGCGCGACGCGCCACGCCGCCGCGCCGTCGGCGAGGTCGGGAATGTACGCCGCCTCGTCCCAGTGGTGCTTCATCGACTTGCTGTAGTCCCGCAGCACCGCCGTTCCCGCGCCCAGTGCGGCTCGCGCGCGGTCGAAGTCGGCCTGTGCCGCGCGGGTGGTCCACACCGTGGCCGGGGTGACCGGGGCCAGTGCGTCGTACCAGCCGGGCAGTTCGTGTGCCCGTCGGTACTGCGCACCGTCGGTCCGCAGCATCACGCCGCGCTCGGCGAGCGCCTCGGCGAACGTGGTGTACTGCTCGCTGCGCAGCATCCAGCCCCGGTACACGGCCGTGGCGGGGCCCTGGACCGGGGCGACCGCGCGGCGCGCGTCCCCGCCTCGGGCCAACAGGTCGTGGTCGACCACCGCCACCGTGAATCCGAGGGCACGTGCCGCCTGCGCCTCCGCCGTGAAGTGGTCGTCGGGTTGACGTGGGCGCATCGGATTCGCGGGGACCATCAGGATCACGGACACATCCTGCCCCACGAGAGCTGCCGTCCCTCCCCCGCCGACGATCCCCGGCGTTCGACCGGTGACCAGGGCGGCGTACGGCGAGGCAAAGTCGGCACCCACACATCGATACGAGCGTCGATATGATCGGCCGACTGACGATGCCTGCGGAGGTTCGGATGCGGATGGCACGGTTCTCGGCGGTGTGGCGCGGTGCCCGATCCCGGCTGGACCGTTGGCTGTCCATCGCCCGTCTGCTCCCGCATGCGGGCATGCCGACACTGGGCGCGGCCCTCGCGGTGAACGTCCTGCTCGGTCTGCTGCCGATCGGGTTCATCGTGGCCACGAGCGTGATGGTGCAACGGCTCGCCGAGGCGATCGGTGGCGACGAGCAGGCGTGGCGCGCGACGGTGCTCGCGTTGGGTCTCGCCGCGCTGGCCTTCTTCCTCCAGCAGGTGCTCGCGCCGGCGCAGACGGCGTTGGGGCATCTGGTGACCTGGCGGGTGGACGCCTGGTGCACCCGTAGCCTGATGACGTCGGCGCTGGTGGACGCGCCGATCTCGGCGCTTGAGGACGCGACGGAACTGGATCGGCTGAGCCGGGCCCGGGAGGCGTTCGGCCGGACCATGCCCACCCCGGGTGACGCCGCCGCAGGTGCGTTGGCGCTGCTGCCCCGGTACGGGCAGCTCGTCGGGGCGGTGGTGGTGCTCTGGGTGGCGCTCTCCCCGTGGGCGTCGCTGGTGGCCGGGGTGACGGCGCTCGTGGTGCGCTTCGGTCAACGCGGGGCGCTGGGACGTTTCGGCGCGTTCCTGAAGGGACTGTTCCCCACCTGGCGGCACGCCTCCTATGTGCGGTCGATGGCGGCGGGGGCGGCGTTCGCCAAGGAGATCCGGGTGTTCGGTCTGATCGGCTGGGTCCGGGAACGGCACCGCTCGGAGTACCTGGACTACCTGCGGCAGTTCTGGGCGGGACGGCGGCGGATCAACCTGCGCCCGTTCCTCGGGTACGCGGCGGTCGGCCTGGTCGGGGCGACGATCGTCTTCGTGTTGATCGCGCAGGCTGCCGCCGGTGGGCGGCTCAGCGTGCTCGAACTGGGGCTGGCGGTGCAGGCGGCGCTGATCCCGATCCGCTTCGGGGTGCACTTCCCGGAGAGCGACGTGCCGACGCAGTACGGGCTCCAGTCGTACGAGGCGATGACCGACTTCGCGCGGTCGGCCCGGTCGCGGGCGGCGCTGGCGGCGCCGGTCGCCGGTGAGTCGGCGGCCGACCGCCCGGAGCGGGAGGTGCGGTTCGAGCAGGTGCGGTTCCGGTACGCCCCGCAGGGTGCGGAGGTGCTGCGGGGGTTGGATCTGACCCTGCCCGCGGGGCGCTCGACGGCCATCGTCGGGCTCAACGGTGCCGGCAAGACCACGTTGGTCAAGTTGTTGACCCGGTTGTACGACCCGGTCGCGGGGCGGATCACGGTGGACGGGCGGGATCTGCGGGAGTACGACGTGGCGCAGTGGCAGTCCCGGATCGCGGTGGTGTTCCAGGACTTCGTCCGGTTGGAGCTGAGCGCGGCGGAGAACGTCGACCTGGCGGCGGGTGCCGCCCCCGACGACGAGTCGCCCCTGTGGGCGGCGCTGGACCGGGCGGGGGCGCGGGAGGTCGTCGAGGGGCTGGACGCCGGTCTGCGGACGACGCTGTCGAGCCGGTACGCCGGTGGTCAGGACCTCTCCGGTGGGCAGTGGCAGCGGGTGGCGTTGGCCCGGGCGATGCGCAAGGTCGCCGCGGGGGCGTCGATGATCGTGCTGGACGAGCCAACGAGCCAACTCGACGTACGCGCCGAGGTCGACTTCTTCGACCGGTTCCTGGAGATCAGTCGGGGGTTGACGACGGTGGTCATCTCACACCGCTTCTCGACGGTCCGTCGGGCCGACCACATCGTGGTGGTGGCCGACGGGGTGGTGCAGGAGCAGGGCACACACGACGAGTTGGTGGCTGCCGGGGGCAGTTACGCGACGTTGTTCCGGTTGCAGGCCGACCGGTTCGTCGACGCGGAGGCCGGCCGATGAGCGGGTTGGGGCGGGCCGCACGTTTCCTGGTGGTGCTGGCGCTGCGGACCGACCGGCGGCGGGCGGGTCTGGCCGCGGTCATGATCGCGGCCGGCTATCTGGCCTCGCCGATGGTGGCGGTGCTGCTCGGCCGGCTGGTCGACGCGGCGTTGGCGGCGCACACGGACGTGGCGGTGACGCTGGCGGCGGCGGTGGCCGTGGTGCTGGTGGTCGAGTTGATGATGGCGCACTTCGCCCATCTCCAGTATTTCGAGCTCGCCGAGCTGATGGAGCTGAAGCTGCACGGTGAGCTGATCGAGCGGGCCAACGGGAGCGTGGACCTGGCCCAGCTCGACGACTCCCGGTTCGCCGACGAGTTGCAGGTGGTGCGGGACGACATCTCGCCGATGCAGGTGCCGGTGGAGGGGCTGCTGCAACTGGCGGGGGTGGTCGGTCAGCTCGTGGTCACGACGGTGCTGCTGGGATTGTTGAATCCGTGGTTGGCCCTGCTGCCGCTGGCGGCGGTGCCGCCGGTGCTGTTGGCGCGGCGGGCGCAGCGGCTGGTGGACCAGGCCAAGGACGACACGGCGGAGGGGATCCGGCGTTCGCAGCACCTGTTGCAGGTGGCCACCTCGGCGTCGTCGGTGAAGGAGTTGCGGCTGTTCGGGACCGGTCCGGACCTGGTGCGCCGTCAGCAGGCCACGATGGCGGGGGTGACGTCGACGGTCTGGCGGGCGCAGGCGGGTGGGGCGGCGGTGCGGGCGGCCGGGCAGGCGTTCTTCGCCCTCAGCTATGGTGCGGCGCTCTGGCTGGTGGTCCGGGACGTCGCCGACGGCCGGGGCAGCGTCGGCGACGTGGTGTTGGCGGTGACGCTCGCGGTGCAGGTGAGTCTCCAGGTCGCCAACGGTCTGGGGTTGCTCGGCACGCTCCAGGGGTTCGGCACGACGGTACGCCGGCTGGAGTGGCTGCGGGCCGCCAGCGCGGTGCCGGACGGGGTGTCGGAGCCGTCCGGATCGGCGGCACCGACCCGGCTCGACGAGGGCATCCGGTTCGAGGGGGTGGGTTTCCGCTACCCGGGAGCCACCCGGCCGGTGTTGCGGGACGTCACCTTCGAGTTGCCGGCGGGCAAGACGGTGGCGATCGTCGGTGAGAACGGTGCGGGCAAGAGCACGCTGGTGAAGCTGCTGTACGGCCTGTACCAGCCGACGCAGGGCCGGATCCTCGTCGACGGTGTGGCGCTGGACGAGGTGGATGCCGCGCAGTGGCGGTCTCGGACGTCGGCGATGTTCCAGGACTTCGCCCGGTTGGAGTTGACGCTGCGGGAGAACGTCGGGATCGGTGCGGTGCAGCGGATCGACGACGAGGAGTCGGTGCGGCGGGCGATCGACTCGGCGGGGGCGCAGCGGGTCGTCGACGCGGTGGAGGGTGGCCTGGACGGCTACCTGGGCACCGGTTTCACCGACGGGCAGGAGTTGTCGGGTGGGCAGTGGCAGTCGTTGGGGCTGGCCCGGTCCCAGATGCGGACCGAGCCGCTCCTGTTGGCGTTGGACGAGCCGGCGGCGGCGTTGGACGCCGCCGCCGAACATGCGATCTTCGTCCGGTACGCCGAGTCGGCCCAGCGGGCGCAGCGGCGTGGCGGGATCACCGTCTTCGTCTCCCACCGCTTCTCCACCTTGCAGATGGTGGATCTGATCGTGGTGCTCCAGGACGGTACGGTGCGCGAGTCCGGGTCACACGCCGAGCTGCTGGCCAGTGGTGGGCTGTACGCGGAGCTGTATCTGATGCAGGCCCGCGCCTACGGTCCGTCCGGCGAGGATCAGCCGCCGGAGGCGAGTTGACGGTCGATGAGCGCGGCGAGTCCGGCGACGCTGACGTTGTCCATCAGTTCGACGGCGGAGAGTTCGACGTCGAAGAGGTCCTCTGCCTGGGCGAGCATGTGGACCAGTTGCATGCTGTCGGCGCCCAGCGCGATGAGATCCTGGCTCATCTCGTCGGGGGTGAATCCGAGAAGGGGCTCGACCACCTCGGTGACGAGTCGGCGTTCGGTGTCGGTCGGCGCGGCGGAGGGGCTCAGCTCAGTCATCTCGCTCTCCAGTCGGGGGGCCACCCACGGTCGCGGGCGGAACCAGTATGGCCCTTTGTCGATGGCCCGACGGTGCGGTGCGCACCGCGACGCCCCTCGATATTGACATTGGCCGAAGTGGCTTCATAGGCTACCTTCCGGCCATAAGCCGCACCGCCGGACAGGTGGTGCCGGCGCCCAGACCGGAACGGGGGCACCGGGATGGATCGGAGAACCGGCCACGATCTCGTGGTGACGGTGCGGCAGGCGCGGCAGGCGCAGGCGTCGGCCACCTGGGCCCAGCGGGAGATCTGGGACGTCATCGACTGGTTGGGTGATCAGCCGCAGAGCTTCACCATGCGCGAGATGGTGCTGGTTCCGGACGGCGTCACGGTCTCCGGGGTGCGGCGTGCGCTGGAGGAGGTCGTCGCGCGCGTCGACGTGCTCCGCACCCGGCTGGTCATGGGCGCCACGGGTCTGCGGCAGGAGGTGGACGGGTCCGGCACCCTGACGGTGCCGGTCTGGTCGGCGGCGCCCGACCGGGTGATAGCGGACGCCAAGGAGTTGGTCGCGGCGATGACCGCGACGGTGTTCGACCTGGCCCGGCAGTGGCCGGTGCGCTTCGCTCTGGTGCTGGCCGACGAGACGCCCGCCGCGCTGGTGCTGAACGTCTCGCACGCGGCCGTCGACGCGACCGGGTTGGCCCTGCTCAAGGCGGAGCTGCACGGCGCTCTCGCGGGTGCGTCGGTCGAGCCGACCGAGTCGCGGTGGCAGCCGCTGGATCAGGCCGGTTACGAGGCGAGCGAGCCGGGACGTCGGCGCAGCCGGCGGGCGGTACGGTTCCGCGAGGAGCTGCTCGGTGAGGTGCCCGAGTCGCTCGTGCCGCCGTCGTCCGAGCCGCCGCACACGCCCCGGATCGTGCAGCTCGACATCGAGTCGTCGGCCGTCGCGGTGGCCGCGCAGATCTTGGCCGACCGGCAGCGGGTGAGCACCAGCGCGGTCCTGCTCGCCGCCCAGGCAGCGGTGCTCTCCCAGCACACCGGCGCGGACCCGATGTTCCTCACCCTGATCGTCGGCGGCCGGGTGGAACGTCGGCTACAGACGATGATCGGCCCGGTGGTGCAGAACGGTCTGTTCCGGGTCGACGTGGGCACGGGTACGTTCACCGATCTGGTCACCCGCTGCTACCGGCAGGCCATGCTGACCTATCAGCACGGCAACCACGACACCGTCGAGCTGGCCGAGGCGCGGCAACGGGTGGCGGCGCGGCGGGGGTTCGTGCCGCAGATCGGGGTCTTCTTCAACGATGCGCGGGAGCAGCAGCGGTGGTCGGGCCTGCCGCAGGTGCGCTCCGGTGCGGCGGAGCTGGCCGAGGATCTCGCCGCGCTGTGCCGCGACACCCGGATCGAGTACGTGACCGGCTGGGACGCGCAGGATCTGACCGTGTTCCTCAGTGTCTCGGATGCGCCGGGCGCGGCCGCGATGCAGTTGCGGGTGGACACCGCGTACCTCGGTGTCGAGGATGCCCGACGGCTGCTGGCCGGAATCGAGTCGTTGCTGGTCGCCGCAGCGGCCGGCGATCTCGACATGCGGCAGGTGGGGCGGGTGGCCGGCGTACGGCCGTCGGTGGGCCGATCCGGCTCCTACTGAGCACGACCGCCGCTCCGGCGGGTGCGGCGCGCCGACGACTCAGCGTGTTCGTGGTGCGTCCGGACAACAGCGGCGTGTCGGCACTAAGGTGGTGGGCCGACACGGCTGGAGGGGAGTTCGGTGGCTGAGGTTGATGCCGGCGACTGGGTGGCGCGAGTGGCCGACGACGTGGTGGCGGAGTGGGAGCGGCGGCCCGGGACACCGGTGCTCGTCTGCGCCTCGGGGATCAGTCCGTCCGGGCCGATCCACCTGGGTAACCTGCGCGAGATCATGGTCCAGCACTTCGTCGCGGACGAGTTGAGTCGGCGCGGACTGCCGAGCCGGCATCTGCTCTCCTGGGACGACTACGACCGGCTGCGGAAGGTTCCGGCCGGGGTCGATCCCTCCTTCGCCGAGTACGTCGGTCGTCCGCTGACCGGGGTGCCGGACCCGTGCGGGGAGCACGAGAACTGGGCCGAGCACTTCAAGACGCCGTTCCGGGCGGCGCTGCGGCAGCTCGGTGTGGTCGTCGACGAGATCTCGCAGACCGCCATGTACACCGGTGGCCGGTACCGCGAGCAGGTCGTGACGGCCATGCGGGCCCGGGAGCTGATCGGCTCGGTGCTGGGCAGATACCGCACGAAGGTCGACCAGGGCGAGTCCGAGGAGGGGTTGACCTCCCACGACACCTACTACCCGTACAAGGCCTACTGTGCGGTCTGTCGGCGCGACGACACCACGATCGTGTCCTTCGACGACGAGACCACGGAGATCCACTACACCTGCGCGTGCGGGCACTCGGACCGGGCCCGGCTGGACCGCCAGGACCCGGGCAAGTTGGTCTGGAAGGTCGACTGGCCGATGCGGTGGGCGTACGAGCAGGTCCTGTTCGAGGCCGCCGGTGTGGACCACTCCTCCCCCGGTTCCAGCTACACCGTCGGAGGCGAGGTGGTCGACCGGGTGTACGGCGGCAAGGCGCCGGTCTATCGCGGCTACTCGTTCGTCGGCACCAAGGGGGCGGCCAAGCTCAGCGGCTCCGCCGGTGCCGCCCCGACACCCGACGACGCGTTGCGGATCCTGGAGCCGGCCCTGGTGCGCTGGTTGTACGTGCGGCGTCGCCCGAACCAGTCGATCACGGTGGCCTTCGACCAGGAGGTGAGCCGGCTCTACGACGAGTGGGACGCCCTGGTGGGGCGGGTTCGGGCGGGCACCGCGTCGGAGGTCGAGGCGGTGGTGCTCGACCGTTCGCTGCGCACCGCGGAGGTGGAGCTGCCGAAGACCGCGCGGCCGATGTCGTTCCGCACCCTGGCGTCGGTGTACGACATCACCGCCGGCAACGAGGCGCAGACGCTGCGGATCCTGCGCGACATGACGCCGCAGGAGCCGGTGGGCTCGTTGGACGAGGTGCGTCCCCGGCTCGACCGCGCGGCCGACTGGGTGGCCACGCACGTCGCACCGGCGGAGCGTACGCAGGTGCGCGCCGAGCCGGACCGGGAGTTGCTGGGCTCCCTCGACCCGGTGCAGCGGGAGAGCCTGCGGCTGCTCGCCGAGGGGCTGACGGACGACTGGACGCTGGACGGGCTGACCACGCTGGTCTACGGGGTGCCGAAGCGCCAGCTCGGGCTTCCGCTGGACACCGCACCCACCCCCGAACTGCGGGCCGCCCAGCGGGCGTTCTTCGGTCTCGTGTACCGGCTCCTGGTGCACCGGGACACCGGCCCTCGGCTGCCGACCCTGTTGCTGGCGCTCGGTGCCGACCGGGTCCGGGCGCTGCTCACCCCGCAGGAGGCCGAGGCGGCAGCCGGTCGGGCGTGACCGGGCGTCGGTCGACGTCGATCACTGTCATTCACGGACATTGATTGCCGGACGGCTCGGTGATGGGTTAAGAAGGCTGTCTGCCCTCGACACCCGACACCCGACAGGACGCCCATGGCCCTCATCGCCGTCGAAGACCTCCGTCGACTGGTAATCGCACTGCTCGGTCAGGCCGGCACGCCGGACGACGTCGCCGAGATCGTCGCCGACTCGCTGATCGGTGCCGACCTGGCCGGGCACGGCTCGCACGGTGTGCTCAAGCTGCCGTCGTACCTGCGGGACATCGCCCAGGGCCGGTTGAAGCCGACCGCCCGGCCGTTCGTCGTCGACGACGCGCCCGCGACCGCCGTGGTCGACGGCGCGGGGGGTTTCGGTCACCTGGCCGCCCGGTACGCCGTGGACCTGGTGGTGGAGAAGGCCGCACACAGCGGACTGGCGGCGGTGGTGATGTCGCACGCGCACCACACCGGGCGGCTGGGTGGCTGGTCCGAGCGCATCGCCGACGCCGGTCTGATCGGGTTGTTGACCGGCGGTGAGGGGCAGGGGCCGTGGAAGGTGGCACCGCACGGCGGGACCGACGGTGCGCTGGCCACCAACCCGGTCACCTGGGCCGTTCCGCGCGCGGCGGGTCGGCCCCCGGTGGTGCTGGACTTCGCCACCAGCATGGTCTCGATCGGGAAGTTGCAGATCGCGCGCGCCGCCGGGGCGCAGACCGTGCCTCCGGGGTGGCTGCTGGACGCGCAGGGCGCGCCGAGCACCCGGGTGGAGGACTTCTTCACCGGCGGGTACCTGTTGCCGTTCGGGGGCCACAAGGGTTTCGCGCTCGCGGTGATCGCCGAGTTGCTCGCCGTCGGGCTCAGCGACGGTGACCGGTTCGCCGGTGCCGAACGGTCGAGTTGCCTGTTCGTGCTCGCCGTCGACCCGGCCCGGTTCGGGCCGCCGGAGCGGTTGCACGACTTCGTCGAGGCGACGGTGCGGCGGCTCAAGGCGGTGCCGGCCGATCCGGACTCCGGCGAGGTGCTGGTGCCGGGTGAGCCGGAGCAGCGCGCCCGGGCGGCGGCCGACGGGGTGGTGCTGCCCGACGCCACGTGGCGGGACCTGTGCACGGTGGCCGCCGGGCTCGGCATCGACACACCGACGGCGGCCGATGCCTCGGGTGCGGGCGGGTCGGATTCGATCCCGGCGCAGGGAACGGCGTGAACATCCTGGTGGCCGGGCGGCTCGGCCGGTATCCGGAGCGGATCATGACGTTGGCCGAGCGGGGGCACCGGTTGACGTACGTCACGATGCCGGCACCAGCCCAGCGGCCCACGCCGGACGTGCTGCCGTCGAGTGTGCCGCAGTACCGGCTGCCGGCGGGACCGGCCGGCGCGGAGTTGACCCGGATCGCGGCGGAGCACCGCGTCGACGTGGTCTACAGCCTCAAGAACGTGTGGGACGGGTCGTTGCAGTTGCTCGGCGAGCTGCTCGACGCCGGTGTCGGGCCGGTGGTGCGGCATCACAAGGAGCACTTCTGCGAGTCGGCCGACCTGGAGCGACGGGCGTTGACCGAGACCGCCGGGCAGATCTACATCAACCAGGAGTCGCTGGACTACTTCCGTGGGGCGTACGGGGTCAGCGACGCGTCGGCGCACCTGCTGGACCCGGACTACCTGCCGGCGCGGTACTTCACCGACGACCTGACCGGCAAGCTGCACGAGCGTGACGGTCAGCCGCACCTGCTGGTGGCCGGTGGGGTGTCCAGCACCCGGGGTCGTACCGACATCCGGGAGCTGTGTGCGGCGTTGAGTCGCCGCCGGGTCCACGTGCACATCTACGGCGGCAAGTACATCGGTCCGAACGCCCAGTCGATCTGGAGTGTGGACAATGCGCATGCCCGCGCCGAGTACGCCCGGCTCGCCGAGAGCGGCTACGTGCACCTGCACGACCACATTCCGCCGGAGCGGTTCGTCGCCGAGTGGTCCCGGTACGACGCCGGGTTGATGCACGTGGTGGCGCAGGGCACCCACGAGGTGGGCTTCCAGCGGATGAACCGACCGAACCGCCTGGTCCCGTACCTGGCCGCCGGGCTGCCGGTGGCGCAGCAGCGCGGCGGCCAGGAGGCCATGGAGCGCATCGTGCGACAGGAGGGGCTCGGTTTCCTCTTCGACGGGTACGACGAGCTGGCCGACGTGCTGCACGACCGGGCGCGGCTGGACCGGCTCGGTGCCGACGTGCTGGCCCGGCGCGGGGAGTACACGTTCGAGCGGCACGCCGACGCGCTGCTGGAGGTGTTGGCGGGCTACGCCGGGCGACGCTGACCGGCGGCTCGGTCGAGGGTTGGCAGGGGTCCCCTGCTATGCCGTAGGCGTTAGCGGGGGACCCTTCCTTGCACCGAGGCGGGCGCGGGTGTGGATCCAGCGTACGGTCGCGTCGCGTCGCCACCGGCGTACGGCGTTGCGGTCCTGCCGCAGCGACCGGTACTCGACGCCGGCCCGCAGGACGCCCTCGCGCAGGCGCAGCAGGGCCGGATGAGGTGGTACGGCGGGCCAGACGGCGTCGACGGGATAGCCCAGTTCGGCCATGACCGGCCCGGCGGCGGCCTCCACCAGGCCGACCTCGGCGGGTGCCAGTCGGCTGCGCCAGGTGCCGACGCTGCTGGTGGTCACCGGTCGGCCGGCGTTGCGCCAGGACTCCGAGAGGCTGGCCAGGGCCCGGGCCGTCGGGGTGCGGTCGTGGGCGAAGATCGCTGGTTCCGGTGACTCCCCCAACCAGGCGCAGAGCTGCGTGATCATGTCTCGGGGCTGCCGCACCAGGTCCTCGTAGCGCAGCAGGTGGACCGTGTCCGGGCCGTGGCGGGCCAGCGCGGCGGCGGCCGAGGTCTGCTGCCGGGCCCAGAGCTGCCCGGTGAGGTAGGGGTGGCAGTGTCCGAACACCGCCCGGCGGGCGGAGGCGGCCACGTCCCGGGGATCGCGGACCAGCCAGACGAACCGGGCCGCCGGGTACTCGGCCAGCACGTCGGCGACGTGGTCGACCATGAAGGTGCTCTTGCAGCCCCAGCGGGCCTTCCCCTCCGCCTCGCGGTACTGCTCGTAGAGTTCGGCGACCACGCCGAAGAGGGTGGGGCTCGCCCGGGCCACCGCCAGGTCGGCATCGACGCGGTGCGGCCACGGGGAGATGTGCCGGTCGAGCAGGAGGCAGGCGTCGTGGACGAGCCGTCGACGGTTGTCCTCGTCGGTGAGGTCGCCGTAGCAGTGGGCCACCGGGGCCAGGTAGCGCATGAAGTGCGGCGGGTGTGGGACGGCGATGCGGGAGTGTGCGTTCAGCACCAGGCGGAGCAGGTTCGAGCCGGAGCGTTCGGTGCCGATGATCAGTACCGGGCTCCGGGTGCGTCCGCTCCGCCCGGTGCCGTCCGTGGTCACGCCGCGCCGGCGGTGACCAGTCCTCCGGTCACCTTCTTCGCGCCGCAGGCCATCAGGCTGCTTCCGGCGGCGGCCACCTCCGGCGTGGCCACCTGGTCCAGGGTGAACCGCTCCGAGCCGGGGACCAGCGGCGCGCCCGCGGAGCTGGCCTGCGCCCGCCAGCCCGAGCCGGCGTACGAGGTCGAGCGGGTCAGCCCGTCGTCGGGGTTGGGGTGGAAGTGGGTGAAGTTCTCGGGCCAGTGCTGGAAGTCCATCACCGGGCCGGGCTGGTAGGCGTCGTAGACGCGCTTGTAGGCGTCGCGGCACGCCTGCTCGGAGAGTCCACTGACGTTGAGGAACTCGTCCTCGTGCAGGGCCTGCTCGATGGAGAGCCAGTTGACGTGGTCCAGTTCGCTGCGCATCAGGCCGGACTGGAGCGCCTGCTGGTAGACGGTGGTGCCGGGCATCGCGGAGAGGTACTTGACCCGGGTGACGTGGTTGTACGTCTCGGCGAACTCGACCATGTGGTTGAGCGACTCCTCGCTCTCGTTGGGCAGGCCGACGATGAGCAGGGCACCGAACCGTACGCCGCCGTCGAACGTGGTCCGCATGGCCCGGACGGTGATGTTCTCCGAGTTGCCCTTGCGGGCCTCGCGCAGCACTTCGGAGCCGAGGGACTCGACGCCGTAGAGGATGATGTCGGCACCCGCGTCACGCATCGCGTCGATCCGCGGCTTGTCCATGTCGGCACACCGGGTCAGACAGGTCCACCGCAGGTCGTGGTCCTTGATGACGTCGCAGATCTCGATGGTCTGTCGACGGTGGGAGCTGAACGTCAGGTCGACGAAGAAGCTGAACTCGATGCCGTAGCGGCTCTTGAGCCAGGCCAGGTCGGCGTCCATCTTCTCCGGCGACTTGGCACGCACCTGCGGGGTGGTGCGGTAGCAGAAGGAGCAGTCCATCTTGCAGCCACGGCTGTAGGAGGAGATGATCTGCGGCTGTAGGCCCATCGGGCTCTGCGCCTGGGGCCAGAGTTCCAGGCGCATCCGGGGCAGCGCGTCGAGGTCCATCATCTGTCCGCGCGGCGGCGTGCGCTTCACGACGCCTTCCGGGCTGCGGTAGAGGATGCCGCGGATGGTGGGCAGGTCCTGTGCCCAGCGGCCGGCGGCGTAGCTCTCCATCAGGTCGAGGATGGTGATCTCACCCTCGCTGATCACCGCGATGTCGCAGGCGGTGTGCTCCATGAACAGGTTGGGCACCGAGGTGACGAGCGAGCCGCCGCAGATGATGGGGATCTCGGGGGCGTTGTCCCGGACCATGGCCATCAGCTCGTTGCAGAACGGGAAGTTGTCCTCGAAGGTGCAGATGCCCAGGACGTCGGTCTGACCGATGATCTGGTCGTAGGCGGCCTGGAGAGGGTTGGGCGTGTACCGGACGTCGACGATCCGGACCGGGTAGCCGGCGTTGTGCAGGACGGTGGAGATGTAGGAGGCCCCCTCGTAGGGGGACGTCAGGAAGAACTCCCAACCACGCGGCATGGTGAACGGTGAGGGGCCGACGACCAGCGTGAACCGGGGCAGGGTGGGGTCGGTGGGGACCGGCGTCTTGTCCTGTTCCCGCATCTGTTCCTGGTAGCGGTGGTCGACGGAGTTCGTGGCGTTGGCGTACAGCTCGGGAGCGAGGGATAGCACACGAGGCATGACTGAGACCTTCCTGTCGTCGCCGCCGGGCCGTCCGGTCGGGACACCCGGCGATTGAGGACAACTATATCGAGCTTTGTCGATCTAGCGACGTCTCGTCGTCGGTCCGGTCGGTCTCACCGGCCACCGGGTAGACGCCCGGGTCGTCGAGGGGGACCTTCAGCCAGGAGATCATCTGTCGCACCTGGTGGTACGCGGCCAGCCGCCGGGCGTCGTCGTCCGTGGCCTCCGCCTCGGCGATCGGCTGCCACAGTCGCCGCACCATGACCGGGCCGATCTCCAGCAGTCCCTCGCTGCCACCGGTCGCCCAGCGCGCCAGCACGTAGCGGGCGAGTACGCCGACCGGGATACCGAGGTTGCGGGACATCCCGCGCAGGGTCACCAGCGGGTCCAGCATGCCGTACCGCATGACCTCGTCGCGGAAGTTGGCGTGCGGGTCGTCCTCCGGCCAGGTGGCGTGCCAGCGCTCCAGGCGGATCAGCGGCTCCTCGGCCGGATCCCCGCCGACGTTCTGTTCCGACGCTGATGTGGTCATCTCGCCTCCCACGTCGCTGCTCCCGTGCTCAGTCCGTCAGTCCGCCCGGTGCAGGATGCCCGTCATACAGCCCAGGGCCCCGGCGGCCCGGACGTGCTGGTCGACACCGACCTCGGTGACGGTCACCCCGACGGCCTCCAGGCGACGGCGGATGCCCGGCGCTCCGGTCGGCATCAGGGCCCGTCGGGGACCCAGCGCCACCAGGTTCATCCCCCGTCGCCGCAGCAGCTCGTCGTCCGGCGCGAACTCCACCGCACGGACGTCCCGGGAACGCAGCAGCGCCCGCAGATCGTCGGTCGCGGCGGCGGTGTGCACCGCCGCCAACCGCTCGTCGAGGAACGTCACCGCGCCGAGGAGGTGCTGGACACCCGGACCGAGCCGGACGGTGACCACCTGCACGCCCTGGTCGGCCAGGACGCGGCGGAGGCACTCCGCCCCGGTGGCGCTGGTGCGGAACCCCACCCCGACCATCACCGTGTCGCGGTCCAGCCACAGCGCGTCCGCGCCCTCCAACGTGGCGGTGCCCGTCACCGTGGCCAGCAGCGGGTATCCGGCGGCGGCCAACGCGGCGGCGGCGTGCCGTTCCTCGCCCGCCCGTTGCGCGGCGGCCGTCCGGCCCACCACCACTCCGGCCGGGGTGGCGACGAACAGGTCGCGGGTGAAGACGAAGTTCGGTGGCGTGTCCGCCGCCGGGCGGGCCAGCACCACCTCCACGCCCGCGTCGGTGAACGCCGCGGCGACCGCCTCGGTCTCCGCGCGCATGGCGCCGAGGTCCACCCGCGCGGTCATCAGCGCGGTGGCCGGATCGGTGATCCGGGCCAGACTCTCCGGCGGCCAGCCGAGCAGCACCGCCCGCAGCGGCGCGGACTCCGACCGGTAGCCGCAGCGGGCCCAGAGCCGACCGGCCGCCACCTCCTGCTCGTGGCTGGTCGGCCGGGGCGACCAGCCGGCACCACCGAGGGTGCTGGGGCGCGGTGGCGCCGTGGTCTCAGATCCAGGATTCGTCGTCGTCATATCCGAGCTCCTCGGCCAGTCGCCGCTCCGGTCCGCCGATCGCCGCGCGGACCAGCTCCGCCCGTCGCCGCCACCGGCCGGGCTGCGGCGGCGCGGTGGCGACCACCGGGTCGCGCAGTCCGTCGGCCGCGATCGTGCGGAGCGGTCCGTCCATCGGCACCCCGAGCCAGTCGGTGATCCGGGTCAGCACGCCCGCCCGGCTCTGCGGTGTGCGCACCAGGTCCTCGAACCGCACGCGCAGGTAGGGCAGTCGCAGCGCGGCGGCGTCGTCGAGGATCGCCCGGTGGCAGGAGCGCCACTGCAGGGCGCAGACGTCCGGCAGGGGCGCCCGGGTGTAGTCCTGCCAGCCCTGCGGCAGGTCGAACTTCCACCACCAGCGGTCCTCGGGGCGGTCCCGCCCGTAGCCGGCGATGTTCAGCGGCCGGTCCATCCGGTGGGCGTGGAAGCCGTGGTAGAGCCAGCCGTCGTAGAGGCCGTTAATGGATCCGGCCGGGTTGCGGGTCAGGTGCAGGACGCGAATCCGGGCGTTCGGGAACAGTGCGCGCAGGAAGCCCAGCCGGTAGGCGTTGCTCGGGGTCTTGATCACCAGCGGGCGGGTGGCGAGGTCGTGTGCGGTGGCGTAGCGCCAGCCCACGGTGAGCACGAAGGGCGGTTCCTCCACCAGCAGGTCACCGGGCGCACCCCGTACGTCCTGGCGCCACGGCGGCCCGGCGAGGTGCGGCGGCATGTCGTAGTAGCCGGTGCGGACGGACACACCGCGCACGGCGAGAGCGGCGTGCAGTCGGGCGTGGAAACGGGCCGCGTGCGACAGGCGGGCGGGGTCGAAGTCGGGCTGCGACCACAGCTCGGCCAGCACCCGACGGGCCGTGTCGAGCCAGTCGGCCAGGTCGATCTCGATCGTCGGCCACTGGATGGTGAACCGCCAGGCCGCGTCCAGGAGGAACTGTTCCGGCCCGACGCTCGGGTCCGGTCGGCCGACGTCCAGCGACAGTTCCTCGTCGAAGACCCGGCGGCGGGCGGGCGGCAGGGCGGCCAGGTGCGCGGCGTCGAGCTGGTCGGAGCCGGTCCCGCTGTTCGGCGGCACCAGGCCGGCCAACCGCAGGTACGGGTTGAACTCCGCGCGCAGGTGCAGCAACGAGGGCGTACGGCGCAGCATCTCGGCGAGCATGCTGGATCCACTGCGTGAGCTGGAGGCGAGCACCACCAGGTCCCGGACCCGGCCGGTGAAGTCCCGCACCACGGGCCGCCGCAGCGCGCGCAGTTCGGTCAGCCGGTCCGCCAGGTGGGCGTTGCCGGCGAGCCCGGGCGCGGTGCCGGTCAACACACCGGTTTCCGTACCGAGTACACGCACCAGCGCCACTGGTCGCGTACCGATCCGTCGGCGGCGACCTCGAACGGGTGCACCGCCCGCACCTGGGCCGGAGCGTCGTAGAACAGCCGGTAGATCTCCTGGCGGGCCGCAGGGGTCGTCTCGTGGGTGTCGATCCACTTGTCGATCGACTCCCAGAGCAGGTACTCCTCCATCGCCAGGTCGGTGAAGCCGGCGCCCAGCAACAGCCGCCGGAAGTCCGGCTCCCGGAACATCTGGAACAGCAGCGGCTGCTTCTTCTTGAAGATCCGGAACATCCAGTACGCGTCCTCGTCGGCGTACGGGACGATCTGGCCGACGATGAACTGCCCGCCCGGCTTGAGCACCCGGAAGACCTCCGACACCGGCTTCTCCGGGTTCGGCAGCAGGTGCAGGACCTCGCGGTTGACGACCAGGTCGAAGCTGGCGTCCGGGAAGGGCAGGTCGTAGACGGTGCCCTGGTGGACCTTGTCGAGCCGGGTGGAGGCGAGCGCCACCATCTCCGGGGTGATGTCCAGACCGATCATCTCGCCGACGCGGCCCCGGAAGGCGTTGCCGACCACCCCGCTGCCGCAGCAGACGTCGAGCATCCGGGCGTCCGGGGCGACGTCGCACAGCGCCGCGTGCTGGGCCAGCAGACCCTCGTCGGTGAGCCAGGAGCAGGAGTCGTGCCAGTTGCGCGAGCGGATGCCGAACTGGCGCTGGTAGACGGCGTAGTCGACCTCGATCCGGCGACGCCGGACCTGCGCGGTGCGGCTGGCCAGCCGGGCGGCGAGCCGGGCGCGGGCGGAGTCGAGCGTACGTTTGACCAGCCGCTGCCCCAGGTCGTCGTCGAGCGCCAACTGTCGGGTCAGCTCGGCTGACACGGCGGCACGGACGAATCCGGCGACCTCGCTGCTCTGCAACCGCTTCTTCGTCTGTCCGTCGAAGCGGGGGCTGCGCATCCGCACCGCCACGACCGCAGCCAGTCCTTCGAGGATGTCGACCGTGGTGATCCGTTCCCCCGCGGTCGGGTCGAGCAGGCCGCGGCTGGTCGCGTACTCGTTGATCACCTCGGCCAGCGCGGCGCGCAACCCGTCCACGTGGGTGCCGTGGTGGTCGGTCCGGACGGTGTTGACGAAGCTCTGGATGTCCTCGGTGTAGCCCTCGGTCCAGCAGAAGGCGGCGTCGAGCGCCAGGTCGTCGGTCTCGTGGCGGACGGCCAGCGGATCCGGGTGCACCCACACCGCATCGCGGTGCCGGTGTCGGAGGAACCCGCCGACGCCGGACTGGTAGCTGAGCCGGATGTCCTCGCCGGTGCGCTCGTCGCGCAGCCGCAGGGTCAGCGCGGGGTGCAGGAAGGCGACCTCCTCCAGCCGGCTGCGGATCAGGGCGGCCGAGAACTGCGCGGTCTCCAGGACCGTCTCGTCGGGGAGGAAACGGATCCGGGTGCCGGTGCGGTCGGACGCGCCGACCCGTGCGAGGTCGCCGGTCGGCACTCCCCGCGCGTAGGTCTGCCGATGGTGGGCACCGTCGCGCCAGACGTCCAGTTCCAGCCGTTCGGACAGGGCGTTGACGCAGGAGAGTCCGACGCCGTGCAAGCCGGCCGAGGTGCGGTAGGAACCGGCCTCGAACTTGCCGCCGGAGTGCAGGGTGGTCAGCAGCACCTCGGCCGCCGGGCGGTGCTGCTCCGGGTGCGGGTCGACGGGGATGCCCCGACCGTCGTCGCCGACCGAGCAGGAGCCGTCGCGGTGCAGGACGACCTCGACGTCGCGGCAGTGTCCGGCCTCCGCCTCGTCCACCGCGTTGTCGACCAGCTCGCTGACCAGGTGGTGCCAGCCGGACACACCGACCGAACCGATGTACATCGACGGGTGTCGGCGTACGCCGTCGAGGCCGGAGAGGACCATGATCGTGCTGGCGTCGTACCTGTCGGCGGGTACCGGAGGCGGCGTCGGGGCGGCCTGCGTGGACTCCATCGGCTGGCTCACTTCCTGATCGGCGGTCTGCGGGCCGGTGGTCATCCGGTGACCGGCTCGCCGAGCGGCGCGGCCGGTACGCCGCGCAGCGCCTCGTGGGCGGCGCCCAGCTTGGCCAGGTGCGCGTGCTTGAGGGCGCGCAGCGTCTCCAGCCAGCTCGCGACGTCGGCCAGTCCCTCCTCGTGGGCCCGCTGCACCAGCGCGGGGTAGCGGACGGTCGCGGCCTCCATCTCGCTGCTCAGCGCGGCGGCGAGGTTGAGATCGGTGTCGCCCAGCGGTCGTCCGGTGGCCGGGTCGGCCACCGCCTGTAGGAAGTCGAGATGCCCGTGTGCCACACAGGCCGCGCTCTCGGCGAGTTCGGTGAACAGCCGAGCGGAGTCCAGCGAGCCCTCGATCTCGGACACCTGGGCGAAGTACTGCAGACGCAGGACGGTCGATGCTTCGGCGATGAACGCCGCGCGGATCTCGTCGAACAATTCCTCGGTGAGGGCACTCATTATTTCGTTCCACTCCCCCGAATGTTTGAGAGTATTGCCGACCGGAGCGGAAACCGCCGGATTCGGATTCGGAGTTCAATTGGTCGAGAGGGTGCGGGATCGGCGATCCCGAATAGTCGTCTAACGCTGGCCAGGCGTATCGCCACCTGGCTCACCAGGCCCGGTGGTTCGAACTATAGACGCGTCGACCATCACCCGTCTAGAGTCCAACGTCAATGTCAGTGAGCCTTCGGCAGGGCCGCTCGGGAGCGTTGCGCCGGTTCCGCAACGCCGCCCCGCCCGACCGCCCGGCGGCCCCACGCCGGCACGGCCGGTCCCGAATTGTGGAAACGACAGGGGGAACAGTGACAATTAGCGATCAGGACGTCGTCGACCACTTCACGGCACGGGCCCAGGGCTACGACCGCTCCAGCGCCTGGTGCACGGACACCGAACTCGGCCGCCTCGTACTGGACCTGACCACGCCACGGCCGGAGCACGCGGTGCTCGACGTGGCCTGCGGCACCGGCCTGGTCTCCCGGCTGTTCAGCGGACGGGTGTCGCGACTGGTCGGCGTCGACGTGACCGCGGCCATGGCGGAGCAGGCCCGGCCGTCGCTGGACGACCTCGTCCTCGCACCCGCCGAGGATCTGCCCTTCCCCGACGACTCCTTCGACATCACGGTCTGTCGGCAGGGCATCCAGTTCATGGAGCTGCCGGCCGCGGTCGCCGAGATGACCCGGGTGACCCGACCGGGCGGCCGGGTCGTCCTGATCAACCTCTGCGCCTACGGCACCGACGACCGGGACGAGTACTTCGAGATCCTGCGGCTGCGCAACCCGGTACGTCGACACTTCTTCCTGCCGGGCGACCTCGCGGCACTGCTGCGCGAGGCGGGCTGCGGGGAGGTGGAGACCCGCAGGTACGTCTCGGTCGAGGACGTCGACGTCTGGTCGGACAACGGCGCCATCGACGAGGACGCCAGGGAGGCGATCCGCCGGGTGTACCGGTCCATGTCACCGGAGTTCCGCCGGTTGCACGCGGTGGAGCAGACCGACGGGCGGATCATCGACCGGATGCTCTTCGAGATCGCGGCGGGGTCTCCGGCCGGGGGCTGACGCACGGACGGTCCCCGGGCCGACGAGGGGCGTCCTCGTCGGCCCGGGGTGGCGTGCGCTCAGTCCACCACCGGCGGGACGGCGGGTGGGGCGACCGTCGGGGACACCAACGGGACGGGGTGGAACTCGTCCGGGTCGGTCGTCAGGTCGTACCAGTCGACGGCGCCGCCCTCGACCGGCTGCCAGATGGTCTTGCCACGGCCGTCGATGCGGACCGAGGCCAGCGCCCGCAGGTCCCGGTACTCGCTCGCCTCGCGCTTCTCCTCGGGGAAGTAGGTCTCCGAGTACGCGGGCCGCGACGTGCCGGTCAGATCCCGGAAGAACGACACCATGGACTCGCCGTCGCCGGGGGTCCCCGGCAGCCCCAGCAGATCCAGGACGGTGGGCATGATGTCGACCAGCCGCACCTGCTCGTGGAACTCCCGACCGGCCGGCACCCCCGGCCCGGAGAAGATCATCGGCACGTGCTGGGTGGCGTCGTGCAGCAGGCAGCCGTGCCCCTCCTCGTACGGATGCCCGCGCTCCCCCGCGTGGTCGTTGGAGTACCAGCCGCCGAGGTCCTCGCCGTGGTCGGAGAAGCAGACCACGAGCATCGAGTCGATGTCGTGTCCGGCGGCGGCCAACCGGTCGAGCAGCACCCCGAGATAGTGGTCGCTGTAGGCGACCTCGCCCTCGTAGGGGTTGTCGACGGCCACGCCGACGTCCTCCGGCGGCTCGTACGGCCAGTGCGCGTCGAAGAAGTGGGCGAAGAGGAAGAAGGGCGTGGTCTGTTCGGCCAGCCAGTCACCGGCCCGCTCGGCGACCATCGGCGCCCGCTTGAGGGCCAGCCCGCGCAGCTTCACGTCGCCCACCGCGAGAGGGTCCCGCCCGTCGGGCAGCAGCGGGATCTCGTCGTCGTAGAAGTCGAAGCCACGGTCGATGCCGTACCACTTGTTGAGACCGGGACAGGAGACGACGGCGCCGGTCCGGTAGCCGACCTCGCGCAGCCGTTCGGCCAGGGTGGGCACGTCGGCGCGCAGTTGTTCACGGAACAGGTGACGGACGCCGTGGTTCGGTGGTTGCAGCCCGGTGAAGACCGTGGCGTGGCTGACCGGAGTCAGTGGGCAGGACGACACGGCCTGGCGGAACGTGACGCCCCGGCGGCGGAGCCCCTCCACACCCGGGAACCTCCCGGAGTACGCGACGTCGGCGCGGACGGTGTCGAGCGAGACGAAAAGGACACTGGGCCGGTCCACGAGAACCCCCTCGCTGCTACGGGCAGTCGGGAGATCGTACCTGATCGATGCGTTCATTGACGACCACGGAAGTGCGCCGACGGCGACACGTTGACGGTGATCATCGTTGGCGTTATGTTCGTCGCCATCGGCTTAGGGGGGCGCAATGCGGTCGTGCATCCTGATGTGGAAATACCCGCAGATGGTGGTCCTCACGGCCGTCACTGCCGCCCTGTACGCGACCGCGTACATCGCGTTGTCGCCGTTCAGCATCGATCTGGTGCCGGGCGTGCTCAGCTTCTCGATCCGCACCATCTTCCCGATGGTTTTCGGAATCCTGTTCGGCCCGGCGGGAGCCTGGGGCCTCGGCATCGGAAACATTGTCGGTGACCTGTTCACCGGCAGTCTCGCACTCGGCTCGGTATTCGGTTTCCTGTCGAACGCCCTGCTCGGCTACCTCGGTTTCACCCTCTGGTCCCGCTTCGGTCCACGCCCGGCGCCGTACGACGCCGACACCGAGGACGCGCCGGCCGGTGACCGGGTCCGCCCGGTGCTGACCTACCTGGCCATCGGTGTCGTCGCGGCGGCGGCGAGCGCGGTCGTGCTCGCCTGGGGCCTGGACCTGCTCGGCTTCGTGCCGTTCCGGGTCGTCGCGGTCACCCTGGCCGCCAACTTCGTGATCGGCAACTGGGTCGGCGGTCTGCTGTACCTCCTCCTGCACCGACGGGTGCGCGCGATGGGCGTGACCTGGGACGAGATCATGGATCTCGACCAGCCACCGGGCCGAGGGCCACGCGCGCTGCTGGGCACGGCGCTCGTCGCGGTCGGCGGCATCGCCGGTTGGCTCGTCGGCCTCCAGCTCGGCGGTTCCGACCTGCTCACCCCGGTCGTGGGCGTCGCCTTCGTGGCGGTGCTCCTCGGCTCGTTCCTCCTCTGACGGGACGATGTCCCTCTCGTTGACCGCGAAGCACCTGGGCTTCACCTATCGGCGGTCCTCCACCGCGGCGTTGACCGGGGTGGACCTGCACCTGCCACCTGAGCAGTTCACCGCGCTGCTGGGCGCGGCCGGTGCCGGGAAGTCCACCCTCGCCATGGCGCTGACCGGCCTGATCCCGCGCAGTGTCCGGGGGCGTCGGGAGGGCACGGTGCACCTCGACGACCGGGATCTCACCGAGCTGACCGCCGCCGAGGTGGCGCGGCACATCGGCATCGTCTTCCAGGACTTCGAGAGTCAACTCTTCGCGACCAGCGTGACCCTGGAGCTCGCGTTCGGGCTGGAGAACCTCGCGGTCGCAACGGCCGAGATGCGTCAGCGGGTCGAGGACCACCTGCGCCTGCTCCGGCTCACCGAGCTACGCGACCGCGAACCGGCCACGCTCTCCGGTGGTCAGAAGCAGCGGCTGGCACTGGCCGCCGCTCTGGCCCTCGAACCGGAGATCCTGATCCTGGACGAGCCGACCACCGATCTCGACGCGGCCAGTCGCGTCGAGGTGATCCGCGCGGCGCGCTGGTCGGGTGGCCGGCCCCGGACGCTCCTCCTGGTGGAACACGACACCGAGGCGGTGCTGGGTCCGCCCGGCGGGCCCGGCGCGGACCGGGTGGTGCTGCTGGAGGGCGGCCGGGTGGTGGTGGACGGTCCGGCCGACACCGTCCTGCGGGACCCCGCGCTGCTTCGCCGGCACGGGGTCCGGCCGCCACAGGTCGCCGACGTCTGCGACCGGCTCGGGCTGCCCGAGATCGCTCTCACCGTGGCCGAGGCGGTGCCGCTGATCGGGCCGCTGCGCCCCTCGGCGGGGCCGACCCGGGCGCGTGCGGAGCCCGGACCGGCCGTGGTCAGCGCGCGGCACCTCGACCACGAGTATCCCGACGGTCGGACGCTGGCCCTGCGTGACGTGTCGGTGGACATCCGAGAGGGACAGTTCACCGCCGTCATGGGACGTAACGGATCCGGCAAGACGACCCTGGCCAAGGTCCTCAGTGGGTTGCTCGTGCCCGATTCGGGGCAGGTAGACGTGTTGGGCAGGGATCTGCGGGGCCTGCCCCGGGCCGAGGTGGCCCGCCAGGTGGGCTACGTGTTCCAGAATCCCGACCATCAGCTCTTCTCGGCGACCGTGGCGGACGAGATCGCCTTCGGTCCGCGCAACTTCGGCCTGCCGGACGACGAGGTGCACGACCGGGTGGAGGCCGCGCTGGCCGACGTCGGTCTGACCGAGCTGCGCCGGACCGACCCGTTCCTGCTGCGCAAGGGCGACCGGCAGCGCCTGGCCGTGGCGGCGGTGCTGGCCATGGGTCCTCGGGTGATCGTGCTGGACGAGCCGACCACCGGCCTCGACGAACGGCAGCAGCAGTCGGTCATGCGGCTGCTGCGCCGCCTCAACCGGGCCGACCTGACCGTGGTCATGGTCACCCACCACGCCAACCTCGTCGCCGAGTACGCCGACCGGGTCGTCGTGATGACCGACGGGCGTATCGTCCTCGACGGGCCGCCCGAGGTGGTGTTCCGGCGTCGCGACGTGCTCGCCGCCGCGTCGGTGCTGCCGCCACCCGTGCTCGACCTCGCCGACGAACTGCGGGTGGACGCGCTCACGGTCGACGAACTCGCCGCCGCCGTCCGAGTGGGCGGGTGAGACGTGTACAAGAGCCTCTATCTCAACCGTTCGTCGCCGGTGCACGCCCTCGATCCACGGGCCAAGCTGCTGGGCCTGCTCGCCCTGGCCGGACTGCCGTTCGCGTTCAACGACCCCCGCTACGTGGCGGCGGTCGGGTTGCTCGTGCTGGGGCTGTCCGCCGTCGCCGGCTGCCTGGGCAACCTGCGCCGATTCCGCAACGTCTACCTGCTGGTGTTCGTGGTCAACGTCGTCCTGTGGCAGTTCACCATCGACGGCGCCACCACGCTGTTCGAGCTGGGTCCGGTCACCGTCACCCGGGAGGCGCTGCTGTACGGCGTCGCCGCGGCGCTGCGTTTCGTCGTCGTCCTGATGGTCGGCACCCTCTTCGTCTCGTGCACCAGCACCGAGGACGTCACCGTCGGGCTGGTGCACCTGCGCCTGCCGTACACCGTGGCGTTCGTGGTCTCCACCACGCTGCGCCTGGTGCCGGCGTTCGTCACCGCCACCGGCACCGTCATCGAGGCGCAGACGGCGCGGGGTTTCGTGGCGGACAGTCGCAACCCGGTACGCCGGGTCCGTCAGCTCCTGCCCGTGGTGGTGCCGTTGATCGTCTACGCGCTGCGGCACGGGTCGATGATGTCGCTGGCGATGGAGGCCCGGGGGTTCACGGTGCGGGGCAGCCGGACCAGCTACCGCACCCCGGTGATGACCGCCCGGGACATCGCCGTGTTGGGCGGGCTGGCGATCATCCTGGTCGGTGCGATACACCTTCGACTGTCCGGTTACGGCGTGGTGCTGCCCGGACGGCTGTGACGCACCGGGGCGACCGGGAGGGAGCACGAATGACGCCTCGCCTGATCGCCACCGACGTGGACGGGACCCTGCTGCGCCCGGACGAGACGGTCTCCGCCCGCACCGGTCGTACGCTCGCCGCGGTGGCCCGCTCGGGCACGCCGTTGGCTCTGGTCACCGGTCGTCCGCCGCGCTGGCTGCGGCCGGTGCTGGCGGAGACGGCGCACCGTGGGCCGGTGGTCTGCGCGAACGGGGCGATGCTCTACGACGTACCGACGCAGCGGGTGTTGCGGTCGTACCCGATGGAGGTGGCGTGCCTGCGGGCGGTCGCCGAGAACATCCGGCGGATCCTGCCCGACGCGGCCTTCGCGGCCGAGTACGGTGACGCCTTCGTCCACGAGCCCGGGTACCGGCCCCGGTGGGACATCGGTCTGCCCGAGGTGAGCATCGTGGACCTGACCGTGGTGCTCGCGCGCCCGGCGGTGAAGCTCCTGGTGCGGCACACCGAGCTCGGGGCGGACGCGATGTTCGAGCTGGTGCGGCCGGCGGTCGGGGACCTCGCGGTGGTGACCCACGGTTCGGGTGACGCCCGGATGGAGATCTCCGCGGTGGGTGTCACCAAGGCCACCGCGCTGGCCGCTCTCGCCGAGGAACTCGGCGTCGACCGGTCGGAGGTGATCGCCTTCGGTGACATGCCGAACGACCTGCCGATGATGGAGTGGGCCGGGCGGTCCTTCGCGGTCGCGAACGCACATCCCGAGGTCCGGGCGGTCGCCGACGAGGTGGTCGGTGCCAACAGCGAGGACGGTGTGGCCGGCGTGCTGGAGCGGTGGTGGCCGGCCGACGCGCCGCCGCCGCTCAGTGGTCCGCGTTCCCGGTCCGCCGCCGCAGCCGCGCCAACTCTGCGGTACTGAAGCCGGAGAGCCGGCGGGCGTCGGCGTTGATCGGGTGTTTGTACGGCGTTCCGGCGTCGTTCTCCTCCAGGAGCCGGTACACCCGTTCCTCGGCCTCCTGGACGGCCTGTTCGCTGCCCAACAGGTGACGCAGCCAGCGGTTGCCGTTGGCCACGTGGGTCACCTCGTCGGCGGTGATGTACTCGAACACCATCGCGACGTGGTCCTCGCCGTCGGCCTTGAGCCGACGGTGCACGTTCTCCGCGCTGTCCAGCGCCGCGCCCTCGCCGATGCGCTGTTCGATGATGAGCCGTTCCGCGAGGTCGCGGCCGAGGACGAACTTGTCCCACACCTCGTACTGCACCGGCTGGTCGCCGGGGGCCAGCCCGCACTCGTGGGCCCGTTGCATGAACAGCTCGAAGTGGCGGGCCTCGTCGCGGATCTGCTTGGCGAGGTCGTAGCGCAGGCCCCACGGCGCCTCGGGGTGGTGTGCCAGGACCGCCGCACACACCTCGGTCGCGCACAGCTCGATGCGGTACGCCATGTCGTAGAGGATGGTGCCGTAGCGGCCCGGCCCGTCCGGGGGCACCGCCCGGCCCTCACGCAGGCCGGGATCGCGTCCCGGCCGCGTCGGGATCACCGGAAGCGGTGGGCAGGGGGTGTCCGTGCCGGATTCGCTCGGCAGCCGGGACAGGACCTCCTGCCGGAGGGCGGGCTCGTAGGGCAGCACGTCGATGCGGTGCAGCACGTCGGTGAGGCATTCGACGGTGCTCTCGTCGGCGGCGGTCAGCAGTCGGGAGCGGTGCGCGAACACCTGGTCGCGCAGGTCGGGGTAGCAGACCCCGACCAGCGCCGTCCGTTGCCGCTGCGGGTCGGGGATCCGGGTCACGCGGTCGAGCAGGCGTACCCGTGCGGTGTCCGGGACGACGCCGTCGGAGGTGCTGGTGCGCAGGGTGGCGATCCGTTCGTCGATGAGCTGGGCACCCTGGGCCAGCGCCCAGATCTCCCGCGACAGCGCCAGCTTCTGCGCGGTGTCGGGTATCCGGACCAGGACGCTCGCGGCGAGCCCCATGGTCTGCTCCATGGCGTCCCGGATCGTCGCCAGCGCCCGTCGGTTGTGGGTGAGGTCGAGTCCCGGTGGCACGAACTCCGGATCCAAGAGGGAACCTCCCCGAACGTCCGATCCCTGCCGGTCCGGCCGTGCGGCTACGCGACGCCGTGGGCCGTCCGCATCCCTCTGAGGGCGGATCCTACAGCGCTGCGCGGGGGCCGAGGCAAGAGCAATATATCCATGTCGGTAACTGTCGTGCCGCGTACGGACTTCGTCTACCATCGATCTTTGTCGCGGCGTTTCGGAGAGGATGTGACGAGGTGCTCACCGATGAGGAGCGCTTTCTGTTCGACCTGCGGGGCTTCGTGGTCCTCCGCGAGGTACTCGGCCCGGAGCAACTGGGCGAGGTCAATCGGATCATCGACGACCAGGAGCTTCCTCCGCCCGGTGACACGTTCGCCGACCAGATCTTCTCCGGCTTCCTGAGTTGGGGGCCGGCCTTCACCGACCTGCTCGACCACGAGCAGGTCTTCCCGATCGTGACCACGCTGCTGCCGCGGCCCCGGCTGGACCGCTACTACGGCATCCGGATGCGGGCCGGCACCACCGGCCTGCCGCTGCACGGTGGAGCGCTCGAGGCCGACGGCCAGTCGGAGTTCTACCACTTCCACCACGGCCAAATGGCCAACGGCGTGATCACGGTCAGTTGGGCGCTCACCGACATGCTGACCGGTCAGGGCGGCTTCGTGTGCATCCCGGGCAGCCACAAGAGCAACCATCCGCTGCCGAAGTCCTGGGACTACCGGGCCGAGGCGGTGCACCACGTGCCGATGGCCGCCGGTGACGTGCTGATCTTCAACGGGGCGATGGCGCACGGCACCCATCCCTGGCACGCCGACCACGAACGCCGGTCGGTGATGTTCAAGTACGCGCCGGGGCATCTCGCGTGGAGCAAGGTCTACCTGGATTGGGCGGCCGATCTGCGGCAGTCCCTGAGTCCCCGTCAGCAGGCGTTACTGGAGCCGCCGTACTGCTTGCCGCACCACGAGGACCCCACCGACCGCTTCGTGCGCTGACCCTCCGCTGCCGGTACGCCCGCCGTCCACCCGACGGGCGCACCACCGTCGAGAGGAACGCGATGACCGCACTGCTGCTGTCGGGGCTCGGCCCGGCCTTCCTGAACGAGTCAGTGCTGCGCGGCACACTGTTCGATCCGGACAGCGTGGACCGGCTCCGCACCGACTATTACCCCGACCTGACCCTGGCCGACCTGGGGTTCGAACGCGACGGCCGCCGACACCCGTTGCTGCGGCCGGCACACGGGCGGGGATCCAGTTCCCTGCGGATCGACGGGCTCGACGGGATCACCGCCGCGCCCGTTCCGCACCTGACCACGGCCACGTTGGAGTCCATCCTCGACGCCACCGCCACGGACTACGAGGCATTCGACCTGTCCGGGGTGTGGCGGGGCGACCGGGAGCCGGTCACACCGTCGTCCCGGGTGCACGTCGTGCTGCTGTCCACGACCTTCATCTGGGACCACCGCTCGATGTCCCGGGCGATCCGGTGGGCCGCGGACCGCTACCCCGGGGTGCCGATCGTGCTCGGCGGCCAGTACAGCAACCTCAAGTACCTGAAGATCATGGCGGCCCACCCGGAGGTCATGTGCGTGGTGCGCGGCGACGCGGAGGAGGCGTTGCCGCTGCTGCTGCGGGCCGTCGCGGGCGGCGGGGACTGGCGCGACGTGCCGAACCTGGTGGTACGCACCGACGACGGTCGCATCACGCACACCGACTTCCGGTACGTGGACATCGAGGCCCACCCCTCCCCCACCATGCGGGGGCGACGGCCGATCGTGCCGTACGAGTCGATGCGCGGCTGCCCCTTCAGTTGCAAGTTCTGCTCGTTTCCGGCCGCCTCGCCCAAGTGGCGGTACAAGTCGGCGAAGAAGATCGCCACCGACTGGGCCGGGTACGCCGAGGTCAACGGCGCCCGACACATCAGGGCCTCCGACTCCACCTTCACGGTGCCACCGACCCGCCTGCGGGAACTGTTCGACCTGCTGCCGGAGGTGGGCATCGGGTGGGAGGCGTTCGCCCGGGCCAACGCCATCCGGGACGCCGAGACGGTCGACCGGCTGCTCGCCGCGCACTGCCGGTGGTTGTCCATCGGTTTCGAGTCGATGAGCGACCGGACGCTGACGCTGATGAAGAAGCAGGTGACCGCCGCCGCCAACCGCCGTGCGTTCCAGTTGCTGTCCCGCAGCGACCTGGGTTACCGCTGCTCGTTCATCCTCGGCTACCCCGGGGAGACGCCGGACGACTTCGGCGAGACGGCCACGTTCCTGCGCGACGAGTACGCGGGCCACTTCACGCTGAGCATTTTCTCCCTTCAGGACGAGACGATGCCGGTCTGGGAGGACGCCGAGCGACTCGGCATCGAGGTCGACGACCCGGAGACTCCGGACTACTCCTGGCGGCACAACGGCATGGACATCCACCAGGCGCGACGGTTGTGGCGGCAGACGCTGGAGGAGGTGCGGTGGAACAGCGACACGGCGGTCCACCTGCTCTGGCAGAAGGACTACGAGACGCCGCTGATCCCCTGGCGTGACGCCCGGACGAACTTCCGGCTGGAGAAGCTGGTGGAACGCCTGGCCATGCTGCCCACCGCCGAACCGGACCCGCGCCGGGCCCGGCCGAGGATCGTGGGGCTCCTCGACGAGCTGGCGCGGGAGGGGGTGGCGGCGCACCCGGCCACGGCCGGGTGAGCCGCCACGGGACCGGTCAGATCGCGTACCCGAGTGACCGGAGCTGGGCGCGGATGTCGACGGTGGCGGGCACCGGCTCCGGGGTGCTCCGGGCCAGCGTGTAGGCGTCCAGCAGCGCCCGCAGGTCGCGGTCGTCGGCGGCGGGATCGACGTGCGGCACCAGATCGTCGTCGAACCGTTCCACCCAGACCGTCTCCACCTCGTCGATGCCGGCGTAGGACTTGCGATACCGGCGGGGTACCCGGACGAGGCGGTGCCGACCCTGGTAGGCGGCCTGCCCGACCAGGACGTGACGCAGCGGGCCCTGCGCTTCGCCGGCCCGCTGCCGTTCCTGGAAGGCGATGAACTCGCCGAGGTCGGAGGTGTACGCCTCGGCGAGGGCCTCCGCGTCGGGCGGTGGCCCACCGGTCCCCCGTGCCGCATCGGCCAGGCTACGACCGTCCAGGGCGTCGTCTGCGGCCGGGGACAGACCGGCGAGGTCGAGCACGGTGGGCACGATGTCGACCGTGCGGATGCGGTCCCGGTGCAGGCCGGCGGCGACACCGTCACCGACCATGACGACGGGCACCCGCAGCACCGCCTCGGCCATCGAGTTGAAGTGCCCGTTGGTGTGCTCGTCGAACTCCTCGCCGTGGTCGCTGAAGACGACCAGCAGCATGCGCCGGCCGGTGGCGGCGACGCGACGGGTGAGCCGGTCGAGGAAGGGCTCCAGCCGGGTGGTCAGGAAGTGCGCGACACCTTCCAGGTACAGCCGCATCAGCAGGTCGTACGCGCCGGTCTCGTAGAGGTGGCCGGCGGCCCGCTTGTAGCGGAACAGCAGTTCGGCGTCCTCCGGGTCGCGATGGCTCTCCACGAGCCGGTCGACGAACGCCGGCTTCTCCGCGGGCAGCATCGCCTCCAGTTCGTCGACCTTGTCGCGGAATGCCTGGCCGCCGTAGCGGAGGTTGTGGAAGCCGTAGGGGATGTGCACACCGCCGAAGTGGGCCAGCGCGACGCAGCCGTCGGAGGCGGCGACGGCGTCGACGAAGGCGTCGTCGTCCTCGTCGAGATAGACGTCGACGTCCCGGGTGAAGCCGAGTTCGGGGCCGAGGATGATCGGGAAGTCGACCTTCATGATGGTCTGTCTGCCCGCCCGCTTGCCGTGGGTGAAGATCGACGGTGCCCGCAGCCGACCGTTGTAGAACTCGTGCAGGCCGTTGTGCAGGGGGTAGCGCCCGGTGAGCAGCGCGCCGTGTGCGGCGGCGGTGTAGGGGGCCGCAGTGATCGTGTTCGGGAAGAACGCGCCGCGACCGACGAGGTCGTCGAGGACGGCGGTGGGTGGTGCCGACAGTTCCGGGAAGCGCCGACGCCAGAGGTTCAACGGGTTGGCGGCGATCGCGTCGCCGCGCAGCGTGTCGATTGAGACGAAGACGATGTGGTCGTACGGCTGCTCGCCCACGGTGCTCCGATCCTTCGGTCCGGCGTGCCGGGACTGGTCGACGGCATCGATCGATTCCACTATTATGATCCCGATGATCTCGATCTACAACGGTCGGCGACACCGGTGTCGAGGACCCCGATGCGCGTCCTGGTGACCGGAGCGGCCGGTTTCATCGGCAGCCATCTGGTGGAACGCCTGCTCGCCCGTGGCGACGAGGTACGCGGCGTCGACTGCCTCACCTCCGGCTACCCACCCGCGACGAAGCTGGCCAACCTGGCCGCGGTCCGGCACCATCCCCGGTTCGACCTGGAGACCGTCGACCTCTCCGGCACACCGACCGCTCCCCTGCTGGACGGGGTGGACGTGGTCTTCCACCTGGCCGGTCAACCCGGTGTGCGGACCTCCTGGGGCGACGGGTTCGGCGACTACGTGACGCACAACGTGCTCGTCACCCAGCGCGTGCTGGAGGCCGCCGCCGCGACCGACCCGGCTCCACGGGTCGTGATGGCCTCCAGTTCCTCCGTGTACGGCGAGGGGCACCGATGGCCCACCCCGGAGGACGCACCGGCACGACCGGTCAGCCCGTACGGCGTCACCAAGCTCGCCGCAGAGCACCTGTGCCGGGTCTACGCCGACCTGCGCCGGGTGCCCACCGTGGTGCTGCGCTACTTCACCGTGTACGGGCCCCGGCAGCGCCCGGACATGGCGTTGCACCGGATGTTCGCCGCCCTGGCCACGGGCCGGGCGTTCCCGGTCTACGGCAGCGGCGGGCAACTGCGCGACTTCACCTACGTGGACGACGTGGTGTCCGCGACGCTGGCCGCCGGAACGCGTCCGGTGCCGCCCGGCAGCGTGCTGAACGTGGCCGGTGGGTCGGCGCGGTCCCTGACCGACCTGATCGCGCTCGTCGAGGAGGTGACCGGCCGCTCCGTGCCGGTACGCGACGGCGGGGCGCCCCCGGGTGACGTGTCCCGCACCGGCGGGTGCATCGACCGGGCACGGGAGTTGTTGGGCTGGACGCCCCGGGTCGGGCTGCGCGACGGGGTGCGGGCCCAGGCGGAATGGCACCTGCGTGCCGACTGAGCCGGTCGGCGTCATCGCCGACCTGCACGGGCACTCCCGGCTCTCGGACGGCTGGAACCGTCCCGCCGAGCTGGTCACCGTGCAGGCCCGCGCCGGTGTGGCACTGGTGTCGCTGACCGATCACGACACGCTGACCGGCACCGTCGCCGCAGCGGCCCGGGCCGCCGAACTCGGCGTGTCCTACGTGGTCGGTGTGGAGATCACGGCAGCCCCGGTACGGCACGACAACCACCTGCTGGCGCACGGCGTACGCGCCGACGACGCCGACCTGGCCGCGCTGCTGGCGACCAACCGGCGGATCTGGCGACGGGACGCGCTGGCCGCCCGCGCGGCGTTGCGCGAGGCCGGGTTGACGGTGCCGGACAGCGCCGCGTACGACGACACCGACGCCCTCGTCATGCCGCACAGTGTGGCGCGCGACGTGATCCGGACCGGTCGGGCGACCCACCCGCAGGTCTGGCAGGTCATCAACGACGCGTTGGCCCGACAACCACCCGAGACGTACGCGGGGATGCCGGAGCCGGTGGAGATCGCCGAGGTGGTGCACCACGCGGGTGGGCTGCTGGTGTGGGCGCACCCGGGGCGCTCCCGCAGCCCGGAGCGGATGCGGGCGGTGCTGCCGCTGCTCGACGCGATCGAGGTGCACACGCCCCGGCACGACGAACGCGCCACCGCCGAGTGGGCGGCGCTCTGCGCCGAGACCGGCATCCCCGCCTGCACCGGGCGCGACCACCACGGCTACCCGCGGTACCAGCCGCCTCCGGTGCCGTTGGACCCGCGTTACCTGGAGCGGCTGGCGGATCGGGTCGTCCGGCCGGACGACCCGATCCGGACGCCGGGGTCAGCCGCTGGTGTCGACGGTCGACGCGACCAGGGTGGAGCGGCGTAGCTTGCCGGTGTCGGTGTGCGGGATCGCGTCCCGGAACTCGTAGGTCAACGGCATCTTCGCGGTGGAGAGCAGAAGCTGGCAGTGCCGCCGCAGGTCCGCCTTGGCCGGTGGCGCGTCCGCGACCGCCGGGACCACCACGGCGTGCACCGCCTGCCCGAGGACGGCGTGCGGGCGGGCGGCGACGGCCACGTCCGCGACCCCGGGGTGTTGGCGCAGCACCTCCTCCACCTCGGCCGGGTAGACCTTCACCCCGCCGACGTTGATCATCTCGGCGCGCCGACCGACGATGTGCAGGTAGCCCTCCTCGTCGAGGAAGCCGGCGTCGCCGAGGCTCATGAAGCCGTCGCGCTCGGGCAGGGCCGGCCCGTCGCCGAGATAGCTGGGCTGCCGGGTGAAGCGGGAGCGCAGGTACACCTCCCCCACCTCGCCCGCCGCCGCGACGCCACCGTCCTCGCGGTACACCCGTACCTCGCAGTCCACCGGTCGCCCGACGCTGCCCGGGTGCCGCAGCCACTCGTCACCCCGGATCCACAACGCGCCGATGCGCTCCTGGCTGGAGTACCCCTCATAGAGGGTCTCCGGAGCGAACACCTCCATCCAGGCGCGCTTGAGCTCCGGCGGGGCACCCGCCGAACTCTGGTGCACGCAGGTCACCGAGGAGACGTCGACCTCGCGCAGGGCCGGTACGGCCAGCAGCCGACGCATCAGACTGGGCACGATGATGAAGTAGTTGACCCGGTACCGCTCGATCAGCTCGGGGATCCGGGCCGGCACCACCTGCGGCACCAGCACCACGGTGTGGCCGAGCGCCAGGCCGTGGTAGAGCTTGGTGAACCCCGCGTGGTGCAGCGGGATCATGGCGAGCTGGACCTGCCCGACGTCCAGACCCACCGCCCGGTCACCGGCCGACGGGAAGTCCTCGGCGGCGTACACCCAGTCGGGCCGGCGCAGGATGATCCGGGGGCGTCCGGTGCTGCCGCCGGTGGCGTGCGCGGAGCGGGGTGTGCCGGCGGGGAACGCCGCGCAGTCGACCGGCGGTGCCGTCCACAGCTCCGCCGCCGGCACGGTGGTCACCGCGTCGTGCGGTGCGGTGGCCACGACGACGGCCGGGTGGGCCGTGTCGAGCAGGACGGCGAACTCCCGTTCGGTCGACTCGGGGTCCAGGGGCAACACCGTGGCGCTCAACTTCCAGGCGGCCAGGGTGGCCACCACATGGTCCAGTCCCATCGGCAGGCGTACCGCGACGAGCACGCCCGGGCCCACCCCGGCGGCTGCCAGTCGACCGGCCGCCGCGTCACTGGTCCGGTCCAGTTCGCCCCAGGTCAGCGAGCGGGTCCCGACGGCGTCCGGCAGAATGACCGCTGGTCGCTCGGGATGCCGGGCGGCCAGCTCCCTGATCCGGTCGCCGATGCGGATCGTCGGGGCCGTCGTTGACAGCTTCTCGGAATGGATCATAAGGTCAATCATATCGAGAACTGTCTTTCGCGAAGACCTCCGAACCCGGTGCGAGCCGCCCCCTGGAGGGCCCTGCGGCCGGTCCGCCTCGATGTCAGGGAGTCCTGAATGCGGGTGCAGGAAGCGATCGCGGCCTCGGTCCACCGGCTCGGGGTCCGCCACGTCTTCGGCCTGATGGGCCGGGGCAACATGGGCTTCCTGCTCGACATGGTGCACCGGCACGGGATCGGCTACATCGGTGCGCGGCACGAGACGAACGCCGTCACCATGGCCGACGCGTACGCGCGCAGCACCGGTCGGCTCGGTGTGGCGACGGTCAGTGTCGGTCCCGCGTTCAGCAACGCGCTCACCGGGATCCTGGAGAGCGCGCGCGGCCAGACGCCGCTGTTGCTGTTCGCCGGGGACACCGCCACGACGCACGGCGACTACGGCCAGTTCCTGGACCAGGCGCCGCTGCTCGACGCGGTCGGGGTCGCCCACCGTCGGCTCGACGAGCCGCACCGGGTCGGCCCGGAGATCGCCGAGGCGGCCCGCCGCGCCGTGCACGACCGCCGGCCGGTGGTGCTGACGGTGCCGCTGGACGTGCAAGGCAAGCCGGTCGAGGTGTTGGTCGAGCCGGTCGGTCCACCCGAACCGGCACCGCACCCGCTTCCGGACGCCGCCGGCCTGGACGCCGCCGTGGAGGTGATCCGGCGGAGCCGACGCCCGGTGCTGCTCGCGGGCCGTGGCGCGCTCGCGCCGCAGGCCCGGGCGGCCCTGATCGAGCTGGCCGAACGGGCCGGCGCCGTGCTCGGTACGACCCTGCACGCCGACGGGCTGTTCGCCGGTGTGCCGTGGAACGTCGGGTTGCTCGGCGCGCACTGCACCACGTACGCCGCCGAGTTGGTGGCCACGGCGGACACGATCATCGCCTTCGGCACCGGGCTGGACCGCTACACCACCCGGGGCGGGCACCTGTTCCCACAGGTGCGGGAGATCGTGCACTGCGAGGTGGATCCCCGGCGGACCGCCTCGGCTCCGGTCACCGTCCGACTGACCGGGGACACCACGGCGACCGCCCGTTCGCTCGCCGCCGAGTTGCGGCGGGGCGGACACCGGGCCACCGGTTTCCGGACCGGCCCGTGGGATCCGCCGCCGCCCTCCCCGCAGCCCGCGACCGGCGCACCGGCACCCGGCTTCGTCGACCTCACCGAGTTACTGTCCACGCTGGACGCCTGGCTGCCGGCGCACCGGTCGGTGGTGCAGGAGAGCAGCCACGCGGCCGGGAACGCGGTGGGGCACCTGCGGGTGGCCGCGCCGCGGGCGCGGGTCAGCACGTTCGACTTCGAGTCGATCGGGCTGGGCCTGGCGAGCGCCGTCGGCACCGCCGTGGGCCGTCCGGACGCCCCGACGGTCGCCGCCGTCGGCGACGGCGGCGCGCTGATGGCCCTCGGCGAACTGGAGACGGCGGTCCGCCACCGGTTGCCGATCCTGCTGCTGGTGCTCAACGACAGCGCCTACGGCGCGGAGGCACGGGAACTGGAGATGCGCGGCCTGCCGATCACCGACGCGCTGTTCCCGACCACCGACTTCGCCGCCGTCGGCCGGGCGTTGGGGGCGGCCGGGACGGTGGTCCGCGACGTCTCCGACCTGGTGGCGATCCGCGACTGGATCGCCCGCCCGGAAGGGCCGTACGTGCTGGACTGCCGGCTCGACCCGACCCTGGTCTCCGGCTGGTTCCAGCACGCCATCGCCTCGCCCGACGGCTACCTGCGCCGGCCACGGTGGCAGCCATGACGAGACGTCGACCGGCACCGGCCGGGCAGGAGGGACGAGACTCGTGATCGTCATCATCGGAGCAGGTCCGGCCGGGCTGTCGGCGGCCTACCACCTCGGCGACGAGGAGTACACCGTCCTGGAGTCGGAGGCGGAGCCGGGTGGGCTCTGCCGCTCCTTCGACCTCGGGGGCGCCACCTTCGACCTCGGTGGGCACGCCTTCTTCACCAAGCACGACTACGTCCGGGACCTGGTCGAGCGGCTCTGCGAGCCCGGCGTGTTCGCACAGCCCCGCGAGGCGTGGGTGCACAGTCACGACACCTTCGTCCGGTACCCCTTCCAGAGTCACCTGCACGGGCTGCCGTCGGAGGTGGTGGAGGAGTGCCTGGTGGGCCTCTACGAGGCCGCCCGTCGGCAGCCGCTCGCCGAGCCACCGGCGAACCTGCGGGAGTGGATCGAGCTGACCTTCGGGCCCGGCATCGCGACCCGCTTCCTGCTGCCCTACAACGAGAAGCTGTGGGCCTTCCCGCTGACCGAGATCGCGCCGGGTTGGACCAGCAACCGGGTGGTCACCCCGGACGTCGCGGCGATCGTCGGCGGCGCGTTGCGCCCGGACCGTTTCTCCGACTTCCCGAACGCCGTCGTGCGCTATCCGGCCACCGGCGGCTTCGCCAACCTCTACCAGGGCTTCCTGCGTACGGTCGGCGACCGGATCCGGCGGCAGGACGTCGTCGAGGTCCGTCCCGGCGAGTCGGTGGTCCGGGTCGAGGGTGGTGCCACGATCGGTTACGACCATCTCGTCTCCACCATGCCGCTGGACGAGTTGGTGCGGCGTACCGACGGTCTCGACGACTGCTGCCGCGACGCCGCGGGCGAGCTGCGCCACAACAGCCTCCATCTGGTGAACCTGGTCTTCGACCGGCCGGCCATGACCGAGATGCAGCGGGTGTACTGCGCCGATCCGGAGATCCCGTTCCACAAGCTGGTGTTGAACTCGAACTCCAACCCCGAGCTGCGCGCGCGACCGTGCTTCGGCATCCAGGCCGAGGTGAGCTTCTCCGCGCACAAGCGCGTCGACCCGGAGGGCCTGACGGACCGGGTGCTGGCCGCGCTGCGCCGGATCGGCATCGCCGAGGCCGACGACCGGGTCAGCGCCGCGAGTGTGGTCACCCTGCCTCGGGCGTACCCGGTGCAGACGTCGGCGACCGTCGAGGCGCGTACACATCTGCTGGCGGAGTTCCAGCGGCGTCGGATCCACTGTGCGGGCCGGTTCGGCGAGTGGCTCTATATCAACTCGGACGACGCGGTGCTACGCGGCCGGGTCCGGGCCGAGGAGATCCTGGCGCACCGGGCCGGCAGCTCAGTCGAGTGACTCCGCCGGGGGCAGCCCCAACACCGTGGTCATCCACGGCAGCGCGACCTGGAGTTGACGGAGCTGGAACTCACGGACCAGCGGCAGCTTCGGCAGGAAGGGCAGACCGGCCCGGCTGGCGAAGAAGCCGGTGACCAGGGTGACCACCGTCGGGTCGGGGTCGGTGAGCATCTCGGCGGGCTGCGGCCCGCCTTCCAGGGTGAGGCTGGGCAGCCAGAACGCGAGGTCGAACTGCGGATTGCCGAGGGCGGCGTGATTCCAGTCGAACAGCACCGCCTGGGTGCCGCGGAAGCAGAGGTTGTCGCTGCGGACGTCGAGGTGGGTGACCGAGTCGCCGTCCATTCCGGCGAAGTCGGCGGCGTCGAGAATGGCGGGCAGGCATTTGTCCAGCCACTGCGGCGAACAGACGCGCAACGCCAGGAACTGGGTCGGGTCGCGGGCGATCTCGGGCCAGCCGCCCTGGCCGTACTGGGTGTGCGAGGCGGGGATCAGGCCGTCGACGGCCGGGCGGGCCGCCAGGTCGCCCAGCGTGTCCCGGACCGCCCGGAGCTGCTCGGCTGACCACGGTGGCGGCCAGGTCGAGGCGGAGAGATCCTCCAGCACGAGTACCGGCAGCTCACCGTCGTCGTACCAGCCGAGCAGCTCCGGCATGAACGGTGCGTGGAGCTGCCGGTAGACGGCGTGCTCGCGGCGTAGCCAGATCGCGCCCGGCTCGTCGTCGGCGTGCTTGACGAAGACGGTGCGGCCGTCGTCGAGGCGGGCGAGCCAGCGCCGGTTGTTGGAATATCCACGCCGGACGCGGACCGCGTGCACCACCCGTTGCCCGGTCGCGTGGGCGATCCGTTCCGCCTCGTCGACCGCGATCATCGCGTCCGCCTGCATCGAGTCACGATAACAGAGGGCCTGATCAACCGATTCACGCCGGTCACCCGGGTCCGGGGACGACGATCAATGGGTATTGCCCGCTCGACGGCCACCCCATATCGTCTGGCAATGCTCACTCGACCGGGCCGATCCGCCGCCACGACAGGTGTTCGCGGCCGGGCCGACACACGGTGATCAGGGCGGAGGGGCTCACCAAGACGTTCCGGCGGTACGAACGCGAGCCGGGCGTCCTGGGCAGCCTCCGGACCCTGTTCAGCCGGCGGCACACCACGGTGACCGCGGTGGACGAGGTGTCCTTCGAGGTGTCGGCCGGGACCCGGGTGGCGTACCTGGGGGCGAACGGCGCCGGCAAGTCCACCACGGTCAAGCTGCTGACCGGGGTGACGACCCCGACCCGCGGGCGGTGCACGGTCGACGGGATCGAGCCGCACCGCGACCGCGTCCGCAACAGCGGCAACATCGGTGTCGTGTTCGGCCATCGCAGCCAACTGTGGTGGGACCTGTCGGTGCCGGACTCCTTCCGGATCCTCAAACACATCTACGACATCGACGAGGCGGTCTACCGGCGCAACCTGTCGTTGTTCCGGGAACTGCTCGACATCGACGCGCTGGGCAACACCCCGATCCGGGAACTCAGCCTCGGGCAGCGGATGCGCGCGGAGATCGCCGCGAGCCTGCTGCACACCCCGGCCGTGGTCTTCTGGGACGAACCCACGATCGGGCTCGACCTGGTGCTCAAGGAGGCCGTGCGGGAGCTGGCCAACCAGATCAACCGGGAACACGGCACGACGATCTTCCTGACCAGTCACGACATCAGTGACATCTCCGCCATCTGCGACCAGGTGCTGGTGGTCGACCAGGGCCGGATCGTGCACCAGGGCACGCTCGCGGCGCTGCTGCGCACGGCCCGCCACCGGGCGGTGCACTTCGACCACCGGGGAGACGAGTCGCCCGAGCAGGTGGCGGGCCGGATCGAGGAGGCGCTGACCGGCACCACCGTCTCCGTCGACGACCAACAGCGGGTGACGATCGGCTTCCCCGTCGACCGGCTCACCGCCCGGGAGGTGCTCACCTGGGTCCTGCACCACTTCGACGTGACCGACTGTTTCGCGCCGGAGCCGGACCTGCAGACGGTGCTGCGGGAGATCTACGGTGCTCGCCAGCCGGCGGAGCACGGCTGAATGACGGTCGCGGTCCGCTCTCCCCGCCTGCGTCGTTACCTGCCGTTCGCGGTCAGCGGTCTACAGGCGACGCTGCAGTACCGGGCGAGCTTCTTCGTCAGCCTGGCCACCACGGCGACCAGCACCGCCGTGGTGGTCTTCCTGTGGCGTGCGGTCTACGCGGCCAGTCCCGACGCGGGACCCGGCGGCTTCGGCGTCGAGGGCATCACCACCTACCTGATCGCCGCCCAGGTGCTCGGGGTGCTGCACGCCAACCAGGTCGACAGCGAGATCGGGCAGGACATCCTGCGCGGCGACATCGCCGTCGCGCTGATCCGTCCGGTCAGCTATCCGGTGATGCGGATCTTCACCGCCCTGCCGGTGTTGATCACGAATCTGCTGATGGTGGGCCTGCCCACCTTGTTGATCTTTTCGGTGCTCTTCCCCCTACAGTCCCCGGCCCCGGTGGACCTGCTGCTGTTCCTGGCGGCGGTGCCGTCCTCGGCGGTGATCGCGTTCAGCCTCAACATGCTGGTCGGGCTCTGCGGCATCGCCACCACCAACATCTGGGGCATCCGCATCGTCAAGGAGAGCGTCGTGGTGTTCTTCGCCGGTCAGCTCGTACCGCTGGACCTGATGCCGGCGCCGCTGGCCGCCGCCGCCTCGGTCCTGCCCTTCCAGTCCATGGTGTACGCGCCGGTCCGCCTGCTGACCGGCCGGTACGACGGCGCGTCCGACGCGGTGGTCATCCTGGCCGGGCAGGTGGGCTGGGCGGTGCTGCTCGCCGGTGCGTGCGCGGTGCTGTGGCGGGTGTTCGTCCGACGCGTACAGGTGCTCGGCGGATGAGCGGCCCCGGTCGCGCGTCGCGGCGGGCCCCGCTGCGTTACGCGCGGCTGACCTGGTTCCTCGGTGGGGTCAGCCTCCGGCGGCTCGTGGCCTACCGCACCGACTTCCTGCTCGGCGGCGTCGGTTTCCTGCTCCGGGTCGGCGTCCAGGTCCTGCTGATCGGCAGCATCTTCCAGTTGGTGCCCACGGTCGGCGGCTGGTCGGTGGACCAGGTGTTGTTCCTGCTGGGCTTCGCGTTGCTGCCCCGTGGGCTGGACCGGCTCTTCACCGACTACCTGTGGGTGGTCGCCTGGCAGTTGATCCGCAGCGGCGACTTCTACCGGCACCTGATCCGGCCGGTGAATCCGCTGTTCAGCGTCCTGTCGGAGCGGTTCTTCTGGCCCGACGCGCTCGGTGAGCTGCTGGTCGGGTTCGCGCTGCTCGGGTACGCGGGCCGGCGGCTCGGGCTGACCGTGGACGCCGAGCTGGTCCTGGTCGGTGCCGGTCTGGTCGTCTGCGGCACGCTGATCTACACCGGGATCAAGCTGATCTTCGCCTCGATCGCCTTCTGGACGGTCACCAGCCAACCCGCGATGCACGCCGCCAACCAGCTCTCCGAGTTCGCCGCGTTCCCCCTGGAGATCTACCCGGGCGTGTTGCGGTCCGTGCTGACCTGGGTGCTGCCGTTCGCGTTCACCGCGTACATCCCGGTGGACTTCCTGCTCGGCGGGGACGGTCGGTTGGTCTGGCTCACGCCGCTGGTGGCGGCGGGCATGCTGGGCGTCGGCTACGGCATCTGGAACATGGGCATCCGCCGGTACGAGATGACCGGGAGCTGAGAGGAGAGGCATCGGTATGAGAAGACAGTTGCCGCTCGGTGAGCCGCTGGCCCGGGGTTACCAGTTCTACGCCTTCCCGTTGGCGATCCTGGCCACCGAGGCTCGGGCCCGGGACTGGATCCTGAGCAACTACATCCACGTCGCCTTCGACCCCAAGGCGCCGGACTCGCCGGTGCCGTTCGGCTTCTATCTCTACGACTACGCGATCAGCCCGTGGCTGGAGGTCGTCCGGGCCAGCCGCGAGTGGGTCGCCTGTGTCGGCGGGGACATCGTCGCGCTCTGCCGCGACTCCGTCGGTGCCGGCTACTACCCGTACCTCAACCTGGACGAGCACCACCTGCCCGGCCGGGCGCCCTACCAGCAGTGGCACCAGACCCACGACGTGCTGGTCTGCGGCGTGGACGACGACGAGGGCACGTTCACCGTCTACGGCTACACGGCCAACGGGTCGCTGCGGACCACCACGGTCGGGCAGGACGACTTCGCCCGCGCGTACGCGAGCCTGGACGAGGTGGAGAACGACTGCTTCCAGGTCTACTTCTACCGGGTACGACCGGACGCCAGCTACCGGATGCGGCTGCACGTGGTGGGCGGCGCGTTCGAGGAGTACCTGTCCGGGGCCAACCCGAGCAGCCGGGTCGACATGCTCCAGGAGGAGTGGGACCGGGCGTACGGTGTCGACTCCTACGCGCCGATCCGTGGATATCTGCGCGACTACCTCACCGGCGATGCGGCGTACGACATCCGGTACCTGCACGTGTTGTGGGAGCACAAGCGGCTGATGACGGAGCGGTTCGTCCGGCTGGCCGAACTCGCCCCGGCACTGGCACCGCTGGTGGACGACTGCCGTGCGATGCAGACCGACGCGGTGGCGTTGCGCAACGGGATGCTGTGGCACGAGCAGAAGGGACGGTCCTCCCGGTTCGACGTGGAGGCCATGCCCCGCCTGGAGCGGGTCTTCGACACCGAGGTGCGGGTGTTGCGGCAGGCCGTCGAGGAGATCCGGCGTCATCGGACGCAGGAGCCGGAGACGGATCAGTGGCACGGCCGTGAGGGCCTGCCGACAGCCGCGAAAGGCGGTGGCGGACGGTGAGCGTGGAGGCGGTGTGCACGGTGGTCCTGCGGATGCCGGCGCTGCGGCCCGACGACCACCTTCAGGTGCGGCTCGGCGGCGGTGAGACGCGGGACCTCCGGTACGACCGGCAGGCCGACGAGTGGACGGTCCCGCTCGATCCGGCGGCACACCCCGAGGGTGTCGACGTCGTCGTCCTCCTCGACGGCGACCCCCAGCTCGACGGGCCGCTACACCTGACCTCCGCCGAACTGGCCGCCCCGACCTGCTGTCTCGACGGGCGGGTCCACTTCGCGCGGCACCACGACGTCCTCGTCGGCGAGTCACATGTCGCGCGGCACTTCTTCCCCGGCGACCCGGACACCGCGCACCGCTACGACGTGATCGTCGTCGGCTCCGGTGCCGGCGGCGGCACCCTGGCGTACCGACTCGCCGAGACGCCGTGGCGGGGTGGCCGGCCACCGCGCGTCCTGCTGTTGGAGGCGGGCAGTTACCTGTTCGGAACGCACACCGGCAACCTGGCCCGGTACCAACCGGTCGGCCCCGACGTGTACCCGAACATCTTCCACCACTGGGGTGCCTTCGGTCGGCGGCGCTGGCGGGCCGCCGACGCCGAGAGCGCCAGGGCGCGGATCGCCCAGGGCCTCAACCTCGGCGGCCGGACCCTCTTCTGGGGAGCGTCGGCACCCCGGATGCACCGCTGGGAGTTCCGCGACTGGCCGGAGACGGTCCGCGACGAGCTGTGCGACGTCTGGTACGACCGCGCGGAGCAGTTGACCCGCGTCACTCCCCTGGTCCCGTCGGCGTACCAGACGATGGTCAAGGCCAGGCTGCGGGAGTTGCCCGCGTTGGCCGACTTCCGGCACTTCGATCCGCCGATGGCGATCGAGTACCGCGGACCGGTCCCCGGGGCGGTGCCGGCCGGGATCTGGTCGGCGGCCGAACTGCTGCTCAGCCGCGCGATGCAGGACGACCGCTTCGGGAACCTGCGGGTCCACCTGAACCACGAGGTGGTCGGGGTCGAGAGGGCGGCGGGCGAGGTCACCGGCGTGGTCGCGTACGACCACCTGGCAGGTCGGGACCGCACCTACCGGCTGGCCGACGACGGCGTGGTGGTGCTGGCCGCCGGCACGGTCGGCACCGCAGTGGTCGCCCAGGCGTCCGGCCTCGCCGATGACGATCCGCTGATCGGGCGCGGCATCACCGACCACCCGATCTACGTGGTGAAGTTCTGGGTGCGGCAGGGCGGCGACTGGCACAGCCGGTTCGACTCCAGCAAGACCGTCTCCCGGCAACTCACCGACGCCGCCGACGTCGACCCCGCCCACCCGTACAGCGTCACACTGGACCTGGGTGCGAACCTCAACCAGTTCCGGTTCGTCAACGCCCTGGAGTTCACCGGCGCGGACCTGGCGACGATCGACGGGAAGATGCCGGGCGAGCTGGTGTTCATGGTCGAGGCGCCGCTGGTCGAGCAGAACGCCGTGACCCGGACCGAGTCCCGGCCGGAGGGTGCGAAGCCGACCGCGCTGCCCACCATCCGCATCCATCCCAGCCCGCGAGCCGACCAGGTCCAGGCCGCTCTCGACAAGATCGCCGCCGATGTCGTCCGCGCCTTCGGCGGCGACGTGTACGAGCAGCTCTGGGCTCCGCTCGGCGGGGTGTCGCACGAGGTCGGCACGATGCGGATGGGGCGCGTCACACCCGGTCGGCAGCGTCCGGGAGTGGTCGACGAGAACCTGCGTGTCCGGGGCCACCGCAACCTCTACGTCTGCGACCTCTCCGTCTTCCCCAACTCACCGGCGGCCAACCCGACGCTGACGCTTGCGGCGCTGGCGCTGCGCCTCGCCGCACACCTCAGCACCTGACGGCACACCCCGAGGACGGCTTACTGCTCCGCAGGCGAGGTCACGATCTCGCGTAGCCCGTGCAGGAGTCGGTCGACGTGCTCGGCGGTCGTGCCGATGCCGATGCTGGCCCGGATCGCGTACCCGTCGGTCGGGCGGCCGAGCCGCGCGGCGGCGCCGGCCAGCAACCTCCGGCTGAGCGGGTGGGCGCAGAACAAGCCGTCGCGTACGCCGATCCCGTACTCGGTGGAGAGGCGGTGGGTGACGTCGGCTGCCCGCCGGTCGGCGACGGTGAAGCTGACGATGCCGACCCGGTCGTGATCGGCGTCGAACGTGCGCAGTTCCGCCACCTGCGGCAGGGCGGCGAGGCCGTCGCGCAGCCGGGTCAGCAGCTCCTGCTCGTGGCGGGCGAGAACGTCCGGCGCGGCGGCGGAGATCGTGGCGCAGGCGGCGGCGAGCGCGACCGCGCCCAGCAGGTTCGGCGTGCCGGCCTCGTGTCGCGCCGGACCGGTCTGCCACTGCACGTCGGCGGGCTCGTCACCGACGTGCCGGGTGGCCCCGCCACCGGACAGGTACGGGTCGGCGGCGTCGAGCCAGTCGGCTCGGCCGGCCAGGACTCCCGTGCCGAACGGCGCGTACAGCTTGTGCCCGGACAGCGCCAGGTAGTCGATGTCGGCGCCGGCCATGGAGACCGCGCGGTGCGGGGCCAACTGTGCGGCGTCGACGGCGATCCGCGCGCCGTGCCGATGCGCGATCTCCGCGATGTCGGCTATCGGCCAGACCTCTCCGGTGACGTTGGAGGCGCCGGTGACCGCCACCAGCACCGGCCCCGCGCTGTCCAGGGCGGCCAGTGCACGGGTCAGCCCGGACGTCACCTCGGGCAGGTCGGTGGGCACCGGCAGGCGGTGCACGCGCGGCCAGGCCAGAAGGTTCGCGTGGTGCTCGCCGGCCCAGGTCACCACGGTGGTGTGCGGTGGCAGGGCCCGGGCGAGCAGGTTCATCGCATCGGTGGTGTTCCGGGTGAAGATCACGTGGTCGTCCGGCCGGATGTCGAGGAAGTCCGCGACGGTCTGACGGGACTGCTCGTAGGCCAGCGTGCATCGGCGCGACGCAGCACCGGCACCCCGGTGCACGCTGGCGTACCAGGGCAGCAGCTCGGTCACCGCCTCGGCGACCTCGGCGAGACAGGGTGCGGTGGCGGCGTAGTCGAGGTTGGCGTACGCGGCGGTGGTGCCGTCGGCGAGGCGGACCGGCAGGTCGTCGCCGAGCACGGTGGGAACGATCGTGGGCACAGTGGTCCTCAGGTGACAGTGGACCCGTGGGGGTCCGCGCTTGCCGCTGCGGCGGTCGCCGGCGGCCTGGTCCTCACCCGGAGGCACCCCACCGCGGATATACGAGGGTTGCCGGTCAGCAGGCCGGGGCCTTGACGCTGACACTCATGACCGCTGCCGATGTTGCCACACCGGCGAGCCCGCCCGCTAGGGCCCGTGGCGCGCCCAGCATGTCCCTGTTCGTACGACACGCGACAGCCCCCTTGAGTCGCCCCTCGCCGCACCGGTCACGGTCACGCGCCGCCGATCGACTCCACCACGGTGAACAGCACACTCCATGATGGACGAACCAGTGGATCGCCTGTCAACTTCGCGAAGCACTTTCGGTCACCTCGTCGACGGCGCGACCAGCATCGGGCGGCTCGGTCCGGCCGACGCGCAGCAGGTGAGCCGGGCGGCCCTGTCGAGGCCGGGCCGCCCGGCTGACGAAACACCGGGCGGCGTCGTCGTCCTCTGCGTGGGTTCACCGCCGGGACGGGCTCATTCCTTCCAGGGCGAGTCGCACCAGCCGCTCCGCCTCGGCCGCACTCGTCGATTCCGCCGCCAGCGCGATCGCCTTGACGAGGGTCACCAGGTCGATCATCTCGACGTCCGCGCGTACGGTCCCTTCCTCGGCGGCTCGGCGCCGCAGCGGTTCGCCGGCCGTCACGAGCATCGCGGAGCAGGACTCGCTCTCCTGGGGCGCCCTGAGCAGGGAGGTGACCAGGCCGCGGGTGGTCGTGCTGTAGACCGCCAGCTCGCACAGCCAGGTCGTCAGCGCCTGGCGGGCGTCCGGCCCGGTCGACAGCTCACCGGCGCGGGCACAGAGCGCTTCGACCCGGTCGTGGAAGACCGCCTCCAGCAACGCCCAGCGGGACGGGAAGTGCCGGTGCAGGGTCGCCGAGCCCACGCCGGCGGCTCGGGCGATCTCCTCCAGCGACGCGTACGCGCCGTCCCGGGCGACCGCCTCGCTGGCCGCCGTGACGATCAGCGCGCGGTTGCGTTGTGCGTCAACTCTCATCGCCTGCCGTTTGAATAAGTGGGGTTACCCCCCCATATCGTAACCGACAGGAAGTGGGGTGCCACCCCACTTGTTCCGAGGAGGAGACATGGCCGTCCTTGTCATCGGCGCCACCGGCAAGCAGGGCGGATCCACCGCCCGGGCACTGCTCGACCGGGGCGTCGCGGTACGCGCCCTGGTCCGCGACACCACCAGCGCGGCCGCACTCGCCCTCCGCGACCGAGGAGCCGAACTGGTCCGGGGCGACCTGGACGATCCCGCCTCGCTCCTCGCCGCAGCGCGCGGAGCGGACGGCGTCTTCTCCATCCCCTTCCCGGATCTCACCGATCTGCAGGGCGATGCCGAGCTGCGCCGAGGGCGGCACCTCGTCGAGGCCGCCCGCAGGGCCGGGGTGCCGCAGTTCGTCCACAGCAGCGTCGCCGGTGCCGGTGACTTCCACCGCAACCAGCCGGGCTGGGCCGAGGGCCGCTGGGACCGGCACTACTGGGAGAGCAAGGCAGCAATCGACGAAGCGGTCCGCAGCAGCGGATTCGCCCGCTGGACCGTCCTCAAGCCCGCGACCTTCATGGAGAACCTGCTGGAGAAGTCCTTCCTGTTCGGCGACTGGTCCAGCGGCACCATCGTCACCGGCTTCGCCGCGGACACCCGCATCGCCTGGATCGCCGTCGACGACATCGGTGCGGCTGCGGCGACCGCCTTCACCGGATCGGGCACGCTGGACGGTAAGGAGGTGGAACTCGCCGGTGACATGCGGACCATGACCGAGGTCGCCGCGATCCTCAGCGAGGTCACCGGCCGGACCGTCACCGCGCCGGTCCTCACCCCGCAGGAAGCGGTCACGCGCGGCCTGCCGCCGTTCATGGTCAAGGTCGTCGAGCAGATCAACGAGAACGGCACCCCCGCTCGACCGGAGATCGCCCAGGCACTCGGCCTGCCCACCACGGACTTCCGCACCTGGGCCCGCCGCGCCCTCACCTGACCGCTCGGGTGCCGGGCCGGCTGCGGACGGCCGGCCCGGCAAGCCCGACGAGGTCACCCACCCGGGTCGAGGTCAGGACGGCCGTCGGGCCACCGCCTGGATCTCGATGAGCAGGTGCGGATGGGGCAGCTGGTGCACGGCCACGGTGGTGCGGGTGGGCCCGGTCTCGTCGAAGTACTCGGCGTAGACCTCGTTGTAGCCGCCGAAGTCGTTCATGTTGACCAGGTAGGTGGTGAGCTGGACGAGGTCGTCGAGGTCGGCCCCGACGGAGTGCAGGATGTCGCGGATGTTGTCGATGACGGCGCGGGTCTGCGCGCGGATGTCGAGGTCGGTGACGCCCATCGGGTCCGCTGCGGCGCCGACGATCGTGTTGTCCGGCCGACGGCTCGACGTACCCGAGACGAAGATCAGGTCGCCGACGACCTTGACGTGCGGGAAGCGGCCGCGCGGCGTGGCCATGCCGGGCACCACACCGTCGGGCCGACGGTCGCGTCGGGCGCCGTTCTCGTTGTGTGGGGTCACGACGCGACCCGCAGGGACGCGGTGCCGAGCGTGTCGACGGTGACCCGGACGTGGGATCCGGCCCGCAGCGGCACGGCGGCGGTGGCCGCACCGGCGAGCAGGATCACGCCGTTGGCCAGGTCCACACCGCTGGCGGCGGCGAGCCGGACCGCTTCGGCGAGCGCCCGGCGGGGGTCGCCGAGGATCGCGGCCGTGGATCCGATCTGCACGGGTCGCCCGTCCACCTCCAGCAGTACGCCGAGGTTGTCGATCCCGTCCGGCAGCGGTTGCCAGGCGCCGAGGACGAAGCCGCTCGCGGAGGTGTTGTCGGCGATGACCTCGGGCAGGGTGAAGCGGAAGTCGACGTACCGCGAGTCGATCACCTCGAGGGCCGGCGCGACCGCCGTGATCGCACCACCGTGGACGAGGAAGGCGACCTCCGGTTCGACCTTGGGGTGGATGTGGGCGGCCAGTCGGAGCGTGCCGCCGTCGGGAATGTGCATGGCGTCGGTGAGCCGACCCCAGATGACCTCGTCGACGCCCATCTGCGCCATCTTGGCCCGGCTGGTCAGCCCGAGCTTCAGTCCGACGGGACGTTCACCGCGCGAGAGCCGGTGATCGACCACGGCCTGCTGCACCCGGTAGGCGGTGGGTACGTCCAGCGCGGTGTCGGTGCCGAGCTGCGGGATGGCGGTACGGCTGGTCGCCGCGGCGTCGAGGCGTCGGGCGAGGTGGTCGGTGGTGCTCATCGGCTTCCTCCGGTCGCGGTGGTCCGGTCGGTGGCGGCGACCAGGTCGAGGGCGACGTCGACGATCATGTCCTCCTGTCCGCCGACCATGCGGCGGCGACCCAGTTCGACGAGGATCGAGCGGACGTCGATCCCGTAGCGCTGCGAGGCCCGCTCGGCATGACGCAGGAAGCTGGAGTAGACCCCCGCGTAGCCCAGGCTCAGCGTTTCCCGGTCGACCCGGACCGGCCGGTCCTGCAACGGCCGGACCAGGTCGTCGGCAGCGTCCATCAGCGCGAACACGTCGCAGCCGTGGTCCCAGCCGTGGAGTTCGGCGACGGCCGCGAACACCTCCAGGGGTGCGTTGCCGGCGCCGGCGCCGTGCCCGGCCAGGGAGGCGTCGACCCGGGTGGTGCCGTGCTCCACGGCGGCGACGCTGTTGGCCACGCCGAGGGACAGGTTGTGGTGCGCGTGGATGCCGACCTGCGTGGCCGGGTCGAGGACCTGGCGGTACGCGTCGACGCGTTCGGCGACGTCCCGGGTCAGCAGCCGACCGCCGGAGTCGGTGACGTAGACGCAGTGCGCGCCGTAGGACTCCATCAGTTTCGCCTGCGCCGCCAGTGCCGCCGGGTCGTTCATGTGCGCCATCATCAGGAACCCGGACACGTCCATGCCGTTGTCGCGGGCCCATCCGATGTGTTGGGCGGAGATGTCCGCCTCGGTGCAGTGCGTGGCGATCCGTACGCTGGTCACGCCCAGGTCGCGGGCGGCCTTGAGGTCGGCGATGGTGCCGATGCCGGGCAGCAGGAGGGTGGTCAGTCTCGCGGTGGTGACCGCCTCGGCCGCCGCGGCGATCCAGTCCGCGTCGGACGCGGCGCCGTGCCCGTAGTTGACGCTCGAACCGGCCAGTCCGTCGCCGTGGGCGACCTCGATCGCCGCGACCCCGGCCGCGTCGAGGGCGGCGGCGATCGCGCGGACCTGGTCGACGGTGAACTGGTGCCGTACGGCGTGCATGCCGTCGCGCAGTGTCACGTCCTGGAGATAGAGCCTGGTCATGCCGGCACCTTCCGGTCGGCGCGGGGTGCGACCATCCGTTCCGCCGTGCGGAGTGCGGCAGAGGTCATGATGTCGAGGTTGCCGGCGTACGCGGGCAGGTAGTGCCCGGCGCCGGAGACCTCCAGGAACACCGACACCTGGACGCCGGTGAACCGGGTGCCCAGCGCGGGCACGTACGTGTCGACGTGGTCGAACTGCACGCGTTGTTTCAGCCGGTAGCCGGGCACGTATCCGGCGACGGTGGCGACCATGGTCTCGATCGACGCCGCGACGGCGGCCCGGTCGACGTCCCGGTCGGGGCAGAGGCAGTAGACGGTGTCGCGCATCATCATCGGTGGTTCCGCCGGGTTCAGCACGATGATCGCCTTGCCGCGACGGGCGCCGCCGACGACCTCGATCGCCCGTGCCGTGGTCTCGGTGAACTCGTCGATGTTGGCCCGGGTGCCCGGGCCCGCCGACCGGGAGGCGATCGAGGCGACGATCTCCGCGTAGTGCACGGGTGTCACCTGGCCGACGGCGGCGACGATCGGGACGGTCGCCTGCCCGCCGCAGGTCACCATGTTGACGTTCGGCTCGTCGAGGTGCTCGTCGAGGTTGACCGGCGGCACCACGTACGGGCCGACGGCGGCCGGGGTCAGGTCCACCACCAGGCGGCCGTGCTCGCGCAGCAGCGCGGCGTGGCGGCGGTGCGATCCGGCCGACGTGGCGTCGAAGACGACCCCGACGTCGGCGAACTCCGGCATCGTCAGCAGCCCGTCGATCCCGTCGGCGGTGGTGGCCACGCCGAGCCGGCGGGCTCTGGCGAGGCCGTCGGAGTCCGGGTCGACGCCGACCATCGCCGTCATCCGCAGCGACTCCGACAGGCGCAACACTTTGATCATCAGGTCGGTGCCGATGTTCCCCGGCCCGATCACGGCCACTCCGGTGCTCATGCCGACTTCCCCGGGCTGAAGCAGGCCCGGACCGAGCCCAGGCCGGAGATCCGCGCCTCGTACGTCGCGCCGGGGGTGACCGGCACCATCGGTCCGAGTGCGCCGGACAGCACGATGTCCCCGGCGGCCAGCGGCGTACCCGTGCCGGCCAGGGTCTGCGCGAGCCAGGCGACCGCGTGGACGGGGTTGCCGAGGCAGGCGGCGCCCGCCCCGACCGACACCGGTTCACCGGCGTGTTCGAGCACCATCCCGGCCAGTCGGAGGTCGACGTCCGCCAGCGAGCGGGGCTGGTTGCCGAGCACGAACAGTCCGGAGGAGGCGTTGTCGGCGACGGTGTCCACGATGGAGATGTCCCAGCCGGTGATCCGGGAGTCGACGATCTCGATGGCGGGCAGGACGTGGTCGGTGGCCCGGATCACGTCGGCGGGTGTCACCTGCGGGAACGGCAGGTCGGCACCGAGCACGAACGCGACCTCGGCCTCCACCCGGGGTTGCAGCAGCCGACCGACGTCGATCTCGGTGCCGTCCGGGACCGCCATGTCGGCGAAGAGCATCCCGAAGTCGGGCTGGTAGACCCCGAAGGCCTGCTGGACGGCGGCCGACGTCAGGCCGATCTTCGCGCCGACCCGGCGGCGGCCCGCCGCCTCCCACTGCGCGACCTGTGCCTGTTGCACCTGGTACGCGGCGTCGACGTCGCCGACCGGGAGAAGGTCGCCGCGCAGCGGCGCGACGGGGGTACGTGTCTCGTAGGCGGTCCGCAGCACTCGGGCGGCCCGGGCGACATCACTCATGACAGGTCCACACAGACGTTGGTCAGCTCGGAGTAGAAGTTCAGGGAGTGGACGCCGCCCTCCCGGCCGACGCCGGAGGCCTTGGCTCCGCCGAACGGGGTGCGCAGGTCCCGCAGGAACCACGTGTTGACCCACACGATGCCGGTCTCCAGGCGCGTGCCGGCCCGGTGGGCGCGGCCCACGTCCCGGGTCCAGACGGTGGCGGCCAGGCCGTAGTCGCTGTCGTTGGCCAGGTCGAACGCCTCGTCCTCGTCGTCGAACGGCGCCACGTGGCAGACCGGGCCGAAGACCTCCTCCCGGTTGACGCGGGCGTCGGGCCCCAGGCCGGTCAGGACGGTCGGCCGGACGTAGGCGCCGCCGTCGCGGGCGTCGGCGAAGGTCGGTATGTCGCCGCCGGCGAGCACGGTGGCGCCCTCGGTGCGGGCCAGGTCGTAGTAGCCCAGCACCTTGTCCTGGTGGGCGTGGGAGATCAGCGGCATGTTCGCCGTCGCCTCGTCGGCGGGCCAGCCGAAGGTCAGCTCGTCGGCGCGGGCGGCCAGCCGGGTCACGAACTCGTCGAAGACCGGTCGCTGCACGAGCAGTCGTTCGGTGCAGAGGCACACCTGGCCGCCGTTGGTGAACGAGGAACGCACCGAGCCCTCGATCGCGGCGTCGAGGTCGGCGTCGGCGAAGACCAGGCCGGCGTTCTTGCCGCCCAGTTCGAAGGAGACCGCCTTCACGCCGTCGGCCGCCGCCCGCATGATCGTCTGTCCGGTGGCCGACTCGCCGGTGAAGGTGATCGCGTCGACGTCCGGGTGCTGGGTCAGGAACTCCCCTGCCGAGTTCGGTCCGAAGCCGTGTACGACGTTGAAGACGCCGTCGGGCACTCCGGCCGCCGCCATCACCTCGGCCAGCAGTGTCGCCGACGACGGTGTCTCCTCGGAGGGTTTGACCACCACGGTGTTGCCGCAGGCGAGGGCCGGTGCGACCTTCCAGGTCAGCAGCAGCAGGGGCAGGTTCCAGGGCACGATCACGGCGACCACGCCGACCGGTTTGCGTACGGCGTAGTTCAGGGCTCGGCCGCCGGTGGGGGTCGGGGTCGTGAAGGACTCCGTCGGGGTGGTCGACACGATCTCGGCGAACGCGCGGAAGTTCGCCGCGCCACGGGGGATGTCCAGGGTGCGGGCCTGTGAAATGGACTTGCCGGTGTCGCCGACCTCCGCCGCCACCAGGTCGTCGAAGCGGCGTTCCAGTTCGTCGGCGACCCGGTAGAGCACCGCGGCCCGCTCCCGCTCCCCCATGCGTCCCCAGGGTCCGCGCAGCGCCGAGCGTGCGGCGGCCACCGCGGCGTCCACCGTGGATCGGTCGGCCTCGGCGACGTGGCGGATGGTCTCGCCGGTGACCGGGGAGACCTTGGCGATGTGCCGGCCGGACGTGTCGAACACGCCGTCGACGAAGTTCGGCAGGACGGTCGGCTCGCCGGCCGGTCGGCCGGCGAGCAGACTCGGGGACCAGAGCCCGTCGGTCATCACAGGCGTGCCTTTCGGTCAGGGCGTGGTGGGCGCGGGGTCGGGGGTTTCGGCGGTGCCGGGATCGGCGACCAGGGCGACCACGGCGGCGTCGACGGTGGACTCACCGGTGACCGAGGCGGCTGCCTCGTCGGTGACGACCAGCACGGTGGTGCCGACGCCGACGTTGAGCGGGTCGACGGCGACCAGTTCGGCGCCGTCGGGCCGGACCCGGACCCGGACGAGGCGTCGGCCCTGCAACGAGGGCAGGATGCGGTCCGCCCACACCTTGCCGACGACCTCGCCGAGCACCATCAGGCTTCCCCGCGCAGGCCGGCCATGACCTCGCGGATCCGGGCCGTCTCGGGGTTGTCGAGCAGGGCGGCGGTGGTCGGGTGCGGTTTCGGGTAGACCTGCGAGCTGCGCAGGTCGCCGTGGGCGCGGATGGCGGCCTCGCCGGCGGCGACCGCCTGACGTACGGCGGCGAGGGTGCCGCGTACGGCGACGGCGAGGTAGCCGCTGGTGACTCGTTCGACGCCGACGCAGCGTACGTCGGCGGTCTTGATCATGGCTTCGATGCCCGCGGAGAGGGCGACGACGCCGCGGGTCTCGACGATGCCGATGGCGATGTCGGAGGACATGTCTGGATCTCCTTACCGGCTGTCAGTTGCCGACGAGTTGGGGGTCGGCCGCCAGCGCGCTGACGGCGTCGCAGGGGCTGGCGAAAACGATCGAGCGCACCGAGCGGCTCTTGGCCCGGGCGGTCTCCTCGCCGATGTCGACGGCCTCCTCCACGGTGGCGAGGTCACCGCGGACGGCGACGGCGATGATGCCGCCGCCGAGCCGGACGACCTTGGTCACCTCGACCTCGGTGGCCTTCACCATCGCGTCGACGGCGTCGAAGATGGGGGTGAAGCCTTCGGCTTCGACGAAGCCCACGGCTGTGTTCCGCATGCTCTCTCCTCTAGTGGTGGTCTGGCATGTTCCAGGACAGGACGGCGCCGCCGGTGCCCCAGATGGGGCCGTAGGCGTGCAGGTGTGCCGGGCCGGTGCTCGCCCTGGCGCCGGCGGCGAAGGCCAAGGCCCGGAACTGGCTGTCGGCCTGGGCCTGCCGGGCGAACTCCTCGCGCACGCTGAGGGCTTCGTCGATCTTGCCGGCGGTGAGCAGGTCGAGGATCCGGGTGTTCCACTGCTCGTGGGCGGGTGCGCCGATGTGGTCCTGGGCGGGCTCGATCCACTGTTGGATGAGCCCGGAGGACATCCCGGTCACCACGACGACGGCGGCGCGCAGTCCGGCGTCGCGGGCGGCGGTGGCACCGGCGCGTCCGACGGTGGCGAGGGTGTCGGCGTCGGCGTAGAGGTTGCAGGAGACCTGTGCCCAGCGCAGCTTCCGCTCCGGGTCGAGCAGTGCGGAGGTGACGATGGTGCCGGTGTCGATCGGGAATCCGTCGTAGCGGGTCCGTCGGGCCTGGAGTCCGTCGGACTGGACCCGGGCGGCCCAGCGTTCGGTGAAGTCGACGTCGAAGCGGAGGTCGTAGTCGAGCAGGCCGTAGTCGTAGGCGTACCAGTTCTCGTCGACGTGCCGGCCGCGCGGGTTGGGGTTGCACTGGAACTGGTGGCCCAGCACGGTGAACCACTGGGTGGACAGCAGCAGCACCACGTCGGGTTCGAGTCGGCGCAGCCGGGCGCCCACGTCGCGGGCGGCGTCGGCCAGTGCCGACCAGCTCGGTGCGGCGTGTTCGGCGAGCAGGTGCGGCATGCCGGGCAGCAGCGCGCCGGCGACGACTCCGGTCCGGTCAGCCATGGTGGTCCCCCTCGGGTACCCATTCGACGACCGCGTTGCCGGTGCCGATGATCGTGCCGTAGCCGAGGACGTCGCCCGCCACCTTGGGCCAGCCCATCGCGGCGAGCATCCAGGTGAGGCTGCCGGCCTTGGTCTCGCTGGCGGTGGCCTCGATGTGTTCGGGGATGAGTTCGCGCAGCGGTGCGGTCGGTCCGCGTCGGATCGCTTCGAGCAGCTTCATGTCCCAGCGGTACTGGTGGTTGTTGTAGGGGTGCTCCCGTTCCATGTCCTCGGGCAGCTCCGGTTCCTCGTGCCAGTGCAGGTGCGACAGCGAGTTGGAGGCGAGCAGGACGGCGCGGCGGCCGGTGGCTTCGACGGCCCGTCGGGTGGCTTCGCCGAGGACCTCCATCTCCTCCAGGGAGGCGTCGGAGTAGAAGTACGGGTTGTTGTTGGCCGAGAGGGAGACCACGGGGATGTCCCAGGCCGGGTTGGCCAGGTGCAGGGCGCCGATGGTGGCGTAGTCGACGCGGACGCGCGGGTCGTGCAGGGTGCGGGTGACCAGGCCGAGTCCGTTGGCCTCCTCGGCGATGGCCTCGCCGAGTTCGACGTCGGTGCGGAAGTCGTAGTGGTAACGGAACAGGTGCGGGAAGATCGGTTCGACGGAGGTGCCGCGCGGGTTCGGTACACAGTTGACGTGGTGACCGACCATCGTGATCCAGTGCGGGGCGTGCACGATGAGCACGTCGGGCTTGTGGACCTCGCGGATGCGTGTGCGCAGGCGCTCGTACGCCCAGCGCAGCGTCTCCCAGCCGCCGGTGGAGCGTGGTTCGTTCTGTGGTGGGTTCTCGGCGTAGATCAGGTGGGGTGGGTGCGGGCTGAGGCAGCCGGCGACGATGCCGCACCGCCGCGTCGCGGTGGTCGGTGGCGGGGTGCGTGGGGCGGTGGTGGCACCGCCCCGGGCCGGTGCGACCGGCACTCGGAAGACCTTGCTCATGAGCGTCCTTCCCCGCGCAGTACCCGCACGTGGGAGCGGTCGTGTGGGGCGGTGCCGAGGATCTGCAGCCCGTCGTCGTCGAGGGCGAGTTCGTCGGCGGCCAGTGCGGTGTCGTGTCGGATCCAGGCCCGCAGCGGGGCGGGATGTCCGCCGTGGACCTCGACGAGGGTGTCCTCGGCCAGGCCGCTGTCGGGGGCGACGTAGGCCAGGCGTCGCTGGCCGCGCTGGCCGGTGTAGGCCGGCTGGGTGGTGACGGTGGTCCGCAGCCAGCGTCGCTGGTCGCGGAGCCGTTGCCGGGTGGCGGCGGTCGCGGTGGGGTCGACCCGGCCGTCGGCGTCGAGTTCGACGCCGTAGCGCTGTCGTGCCTCGGCGGCGGTCAGGTACTCCTGGGTGATGTCGTCGGCGACGTGCTCGGGCAGCCGGTCCAGCGGGTCGCCCCAGCCGCCGCCGCCGGCGGACTCCATCACCAGCAGGTCTCCGGTGCGCATTGGGAAGCCGGCGACCTTGCCGGGGGTGGCGAAGTCGACGCGTTCGCCGTCGGACCGTCGGATGTGGGTCACGGTGGGCGCGCCGGGGCCGCCGTGTCGCAGACCGTACGGCGGGACGGTGGTCCGGTCGGTCTGCACCGAGTACGCGCCCCCGCTGGCCAGCAGACGGGTCTCGCGGCGGCTGCCGAGTCCGCCTCGGCGTGCGCCGTCGCCGCTGGAGCCGGTGCGCAGCTCGCAGGACTCGACGAGGATCGGGATCTCGGTCTCCAGCCGTTCGACGGACTGGATGGTGGAGATGTCGCCGAGGTCGACGGGGTTCATGGCGCTGGGACCGTCGGATTCGAGGAACCCGCCGTTGCCGCCGGCCGGGTAGTCGTAGTAGAGGTATGGCCGGCCGGTGTGTTCGTCGACGCCACCGATGAGGTTCTGGAAGGTGGTGCCGAACTGGTCGGCGGCGATGAGGTCGGGTGCCACCTGGCTGAGTGCGGCCATCACGGCCGAGATGACGCGTTTGCGGACCTCGCTGTGGGCGTTGGCCGGGGCCGGGTAGCTGACGTGCACGACGGTGCCCGGCTCGGTGTGCACCCGCAGCGGCCGGAAGGCACCGTGGTTGACCAGGCCGCCGGGGTCCAGGGCCGATTTGACGGCGATGAAGACGCCGGCGACGGTCATCGCCCGCGAGGAGTTGACCACGGCGGCGACCTGGGTCGACGAGCCGCGGAAGTCGGCCTCGATCTCGTCGCCGTCGACGGTGAGCGCGCAGCGGACGATGGCCGCGTCGTACTGTCCGTCGGTGTAGAGGTCGAGGTAGTCCTCGTAGCGGTAGGTGCCGTCGGGCAGGGCCTGGATCATGGTGCGCAGGCGGTGCTCGGTGCGGTCCATGTTGGCGGCGACGGATTCCAGGATCAGGTCGGTGCCGTGCCGGGCGACGAGTTCACGCAGGCGCCGTTCGGCGGTGTGGCAGGCGGCGATGCTGGATTCGAGGTCGCCCCGGCGTTCCTCGGCCATCCGGACGTTGGCGAAGACGATGTCGAACGCGGCCCGGTTGGGTCGCCCCTGCTCGATGAGCCTGATCGGGGGGATCCGCAGCCCTTCCTGGAGGATCTCGGTGGCCTGGCCGGAGACGCTGCCCGGGGTCATGCCGCCGATGTCGGCCCAGTGCATGCGGACGCAGGGGAAGAGGAAGAGTTCTCCGTCGACGAAGACCGGGCTGATCAGGGTGACGTCGTTGAGGTGGCTGCCGCCTCGGTAGGGGTCGTTGACGATGTAGAGGTCACCGGGGCGCATCTCGTCGGCGAAGTCGGCGAAGATCTCGGCGACCGAGGCCGGCATGGCGATGACGTGGCCGGGCATGTCCCGGCCCTGGGCGACCATCTGTCCCTGGGGGTCGAACAGGGCGCAGGAGAAGTCCTGTGCGTCGGCGATCACCGGCGAGTGCGCGGTGCGGAAGATCGTTTGTCGCATCTCCCGGACGATCGAGATGAGACCTTCGGTGACGACTTCCAGGTCGATCGGGTTCACAGTCATGCGGATGCCTCACTGGTTCCGGCTCGATCCCGATGGTGGGAGAACGGACCATCTGGGGTGGGCCACCGTGGGTGGGCCATCTGGGGTGGACCATAACGCACTGGACCATAATGTGGTCCTAGGGTTATATTATGAAACCTAGCAACCGAGAAGGTGGGAAGCAAGATGTCGTACGCCACTGACACCAGCCCGGACGACGGGCCGACGCCCCGGGAGTCCGGCACCCAGGCGCTCGACCGCGCCCTGAGCGTGCTGCTCGCCTTCCGTGGCACCGAGGCCGAACGCAAGGTCAGCGACGTCAGCCGCGAACTCGGCCTACACAAGTCGACCGCCAGCCGACTGTTCCGCGCCCTGGCCGACGCCGGCTTCCTGCACCGCAACGAGGACAACGGCAACTACCGGCTCGGGGTCACCGTCTTCGAGCTCGGCGCGCGCTACCTCGCCGGCCTGGACCTGCACACCCTCGCCCGTCCCCTGGTGCACCGGCTGGCCGAGGAGGAGGGCGAGAGCGTCAACCTGTCGGTCCTGGAGGACCTCGACGCGATCTCCATCCACGTCGTGCAGGGCACCCGCAACCTGCAGCTCGTCTCCCGGCTCGGCCGACGCATCCCGCTGTGGTGCAGCGCCGCCGGCAAGGCCCTGCTGATCGACCGGGACGACGCCACGCTGCGCGCCACCCTGGCCGACGCACCGTTCACCGCGCTGACCGCCCACACGATCACCGACCTGGACACGTTCGTGTCCCGGATGGCGACCGTCCGGGAGCAGGGCTGGGCGCTCAACGACCAGGAGAGCGAGGAGGGACTGCGGGTCGTGGCCGCGCCGGTGCGCGACCGCCACGGCCGGGTCACCGGCGCCATCAGCGTCTCCGGCCCGATCTTCCGCCTCGACGAGGCCCGGGTGACGCAGCTGGCCGAAGCGGCCCGCCGCACCGCCGACGAGCTGTCCCGGCAACTCGGGTACGGCTTCGGCGACGTCTGGGGCGACTGACCCGGTCAAAACTTCTCCTGCACGACGTCCGGGCGGATCCGTACGTGGAGCAGGGCCGGCCCGGCCAACGGCAGCACCTCGTCGAAGGCCGCCCGCGCACCCGCCTCGTCGGTGACCGTCCACGCCGGCACCCCGAGTGCGCGGGCCACGGCTGCGAGGTCCCGCTCGGGGAAACGGGCCAGCTCGGGGTCGACCCCACGCGGGGCGAGTTTGCGGACCTCCGCGCCGTACGCGGCGTCGTCGAGGAGCACCAGCAGCACCGGTGCGCCGACCCGGGCCAGGGTGTCCAGCTCCCCCAGACCGGTGAGCAGGCTGCCGTCGCCCTCGAACGCGACCACCGGCCGGTCGGGGCGGCCCACGGCGGCGCCCACCGCGAACGGCAGTCCGACGCCGATGCTGCCGAACTCCCACGGGGCGAGGAAGGACCGGTCGGTGGCGGCCGAGTCCAGCAGCAGGTTGGGCCAGCCGCCGAAGTGACCGACGCCGACCACCGTGGTCCGCTCGCGGGGCAGGCGTTCGGCACAGATCCGGATGAAGGCCCGAGGGTCGATGCGGCCGGGCCGGGACTCGATGTCCAGGCCGGCGAACGGGTCGGCACCCGCCAGTTCGGCAGCCAGGTCCGTGCTGCGCCAGTCCGGTCGGCGTACCGGCGTCAGCACCGCCGACACCGCCTGCGCCGTCTCCCCCACGTCGCCCAGCACCCCGGCCGACACCGGCCAGCGGGCCCCGATCGCGGCCGGGTCGACGTCCACCGCGACCAGCACCGCGTCCGGGAAGAGCGCACCGTGGTCGGCGGTCCACCGGTTGAGTCCGGCCCCGAACGTGACCACCAGGTCCGCCTCGGCCAGGGTCCGCCGGGTCAGCGGCCGGGACAGCCCACCGGCCACCCCGAGGTCGTACGGGTGCCCACGGAACAGACCGGCGGCCATCAGCGTGGTGGCGAGCAGGGCTCCGCCACGGTCGGCGAGGTCCCGGATCGCGGCCGCCGCCGGTTCGGCGCCCCGGCCGGCGAGCAGCACCGGGCGGTGCGCCGTGCGGATCCGGTGGGCCAGCGCGTCGACGTCGGCGGGGTCCGGCGCGAGTGGTCGGGGTGCGCGGAACACCATCGGCGCCGGGGCGGGCGGGTGCTGCGGGACCTGCGCGTCGGCCAGGTCGATCGGCATGTTCAGCACCACCGGGCCGGTCAGCTCGCGGGCGGCCCGGAACGCCAGCCCGACGTCGCGCATCGCGGTGCCGGCGGTGTGCACCGGGACGAACGTGCCCGCCGTGGCCAGCGCGTACGGCTGCTGGTCGAAGTGCTGCACGTGCAGCGGGTCGCCGGGCGGAGTGTCGCCGGCGAGCAGGACCAGCGGGGTGCGGGCCTGCCGGGCGATGGTCAGCGCCGCCCCGGCGACCGCCAGTCCCGGCCCCTGGGTGACGGTGGCGACGCCGCAGCGGCCGGTGGTGCGGGCGTACCCGTCGGCCATCATCACGGCGGCGTTCTCGTTGCGGGCCGCGACGAACCGGACGCCGTGCCGCTCGACCAGGTCGGCGACCAGGTACATGTTGGCGTCGCCGAGCAGACCGAAGACGGTGTCGACGCCGTGCGCCACGACGGCGTCGGCGATCGCCTCGAACACCCTCACCGCGCGTCCCCGTCGAGGTAGCCGCCGGGCGGGCGCAACGCCACGCTCAGCGCGCCGAGGAAGGAGTCGTTGGCCGCCGCGTCGAAGCGGGGACCGGCCAGCCGGGCGGCACGTTTGGTCATCGTGCGGCCGACCACCGAGGTGGCCAGCAGCCGGTCGGTGATCGCGTCCACGGCGGCGGGCAGGTCGTCGGCGGCGACCACCCGGGTGACCAGGCGCAGGTCGAGCAGTTCAGCGGGTTCGACCCGCTCGCCGAGCAGCAGCCAACGCTTGGCCAGGTCGGCGCCGACGAGGTCGGCGAGGATCGCCATGCCGCTCCAGGTCAGCGGGATGCCGTAGGTCACCTCGGGGAAGGTGAAGAAGGCGCTGTCGGCGGCCACCCGCAGGTCGCTGGCGAGCCCGATGATGGCGCCCGAGCCGATGGCCGGGCCGTTGAAGGCGGCGACCGTGGTCTGGTCCAGTCGGTACCAGCGTTCGACCAGGTCGGCGGTGCGCCGCTGGACGTGCATGGTGGTCTCGGGGTCGAGGTCGGCCAGCTCGCGCAGGTCGGTGCCGGCGCAGAACGCCGTGCCCTCGCCGGTGAGCACCACCACCTCCACCGTGCGGTCGCGGCCGAGTTCGTGCAGCACGTCCTCGAAGCGGCCGAGCATGTCGAGGTCGAAGCTGTTGCGCCGCAGCGGTCGGTGCAGGGTCACCCGGGCCAACCGGCCGGAGCGGTGCAGCAGGACGGACTGATCAGTGGTCATGGTGACTCCGAGGTCAGGAGGGCTCGGTCGACGAGCACGGCGGCGTGGCCGACGTACGACAGCGGGTCGAGCAGCCCGGCCAGTTCCGGGCCGGGCAGGGCGGCGGCCACCTGCGGGTCGGCGCGCAGCACCTCGACGAACGGCCGGTTCTGCTCCAGGCTGTCGCGGACGATCCGCATCACCAGGTGGTGGGCCTGCTCCCGGCCCAGCGGGTCGGCGAGGCGGAGCATGATCGCCTCGGAGAGCACCAGCCCACCGGTGAGGTCGAGGTTGGCGCGCATCCGGTCCGGATCGACGCCGAGGTCGCCGAAGACCTCGACCAGCCGTTCCAGGGCACCGCCGATGAGGATGAAGCACTCCGGCAGCAGTTTCCACAGAGTCATGCCGACGCCCATGTCGCGGTCGTCCTGCGCCACCATGGTCTGCATCGCCAGCGGCACCTGGGCGCGCAGCGTGCCGGCGGCGGCGATCACCGCCTCGCAGCGGATCGGGTTGCGTTTGTGCGGCATGGTGCTGCTGCCGACCTGGGTGGCGCGCTGCGGTTCGTGGGCCTCGCCGACTTCGGTACGCCCGAGGAAATAGATCTCCCGGGCCAGTTTCTCGGCGCTGGAGGCGACTAGTCCGAGGACCATCAGGCACTCGGCGAACCGGTCCGAGGTGGCGTGCCACGGGGTGTCGGCGACGCCGAGACCGAGTTCGTCGGCCACGGCCCGTTCCAGGGCGAACGCCTGCGGACCGTAGCCGGCCATGGTGCCGGCGGCGCCGCCCATGCTGGTCACCAGCAGTCGTTCGCGCATCTGGGCCAGGCGGGTGCGGTGTCGTTGCAGCTCGCTCTGCCACACCGCGCAGCGCAGGCCGAACGTGGTCGGCAGCGCCTGCTGGCCGTGGGTGCGGGCGGCCATCGGGGTGGTGCGGTGTCGCAGCGCCAGCCGGCGCAGGATGCGGACCAGTTCGTCGACCTGGCGGGAGACGATGGCCAGGCCGGCCCGGGCGCGCAGCACGAATCCGGTGTCCATCACGTCCTGGGTGGTGGCGCCGAGGTGGACGTAACGGCCGGCGTCGCCCTGGCAGGCGGCGGTCAGCGCCCGGACCAGCGGCACGAGCGGGTGCACGGTGTCGGCGGCGTCGGCGGCGAGCACCGCGGTGTCCAGCCGGTCGAGCCGGGCCGCGTCGGTGATCGCCTGGGCTGCGGACGAGGGGATGACGCCGAGGCCGGCCTGTGCGCGGGCCAGGGCCGCTTCGACGTCGAGCCAGGACTGCATGAGTTGGCGGTCGTTGAAGACGCCACGCATCTCGGCGTTGCCGAAGAAGCTGGTGACGGTCAACGAGTCCAGGAAGCACGAGCCGAGCTGCATCAGCGTTGCTCCTCACCGGTGAGCAGGGCGAGCGCGGCGCGTCGGTCGACCTTGCCGGACGGCAGCAACGGCAGGTCGGGGACCGTACGGATCAGCGTCGGCACCTTGTGTCGGGCGAGTCGGGCGGCGGCCGCCCCGGTGAGCCGGTCGGGGTCGGGGGTGGTGTCCGGGGCGGCGACGACGAGGGCGGCGACCTCTTCGCCCCAGCGCGGTGACGGCAGGCCGAGTACGCACACCTGGGCGACGGTCGGGTCGTCGAGCAGGGCGGCCTCCACCTCAGCCGGGCTGATGTTCTCGCCGCCCCGGATGATCAGCTCCTTGACCCGGCCGGTGAGGGTGAGGACCCGGTCGCTGTCCAGCGCGCCCAGGTCGCCGGTGCGCAGCCAGCCGTCGGTGGTGATCGCGGCCTCGGTGGCGGCCGGGTCGTCGACGTACCCGACGGTCACCGACTCGCCCCGGACCAGCAGCTCACCGGGGCGGCCGGCGGGCAGTTCGGTGCGGGTGCCGGGGGTGACGACGACGGCGTCCAGGTCCGCGACGATCCGTCCGACGGTGTCGCCGGGACTGCCGCAGCTCCCGTCGCCGGGGTCGACGCTGATCGTCGGGCCAGCCTCGGTCTGCCCGTAGATCACGGCGATGCGGTCCAGGCCGAGTACCCGCCGGGTGCGGGCGAGCAGCGCCGGCGCGCACGGCGCGCCGCCGAGGAAGCCGACCCGCAGCGACGACAGGTCGAAGCGGTCCGGCGCGGCCTCCACGGTGTCGGCGAGCATCGTGGCCATCGTCGGGACGGCCTGGAGCACGGTGCACCGGTGCCGGGCGATCTGGGTGAGCACCGGTTCGGTGCGGAAGCGGCTCACCGACACCCACAGCGCCCCGGTGACCAGGGCCAGCACGGCACCGCTGCTGAGCCCGGCCGCGTGGGCCAGGGGCAACGGTGAGGCGATCCGGTCGGTGGCGCCGAGTCCGGCGGCGTCGGCCGTCCACCGCGCGTTGGCGATCAGGTTGCGGGCGCTGAGCGCGACCATCTTCGGCGGGCCGGTCGAGCCGGAGGTGAACTGGATGTTCAGGGTGGCGTCCGGGTGTCCGGCGGGGGCGGGCACGGCGCCGTCGCCGATCCCGGCCAGGTTGTCGCCGAGGACGTGCCAGCCGTAGGGGCGGGCCGAGCCGGGCAGCGCGGCGAGCGCCTGCGCGGCGGTGGCGGCGCCGTCGCGGTCGCGGAGGCGACGGGCGACGAAGAGTCGGCGGGGACGGCTGCGGGCCAGAGCCGTGGTCAGCTCCGGGGTGCTCAGCCCCGGATGCAGGGCCACCAGGGCGGCGCCCCGCCATGCCGCGGCGGCCAGCAGGACCAGCCAGTCGAGGCTGTTCTCGGCCCACACCGCGATCCGGTCGCCCCGGCCGACGTCGAGCGCGGCCAGCGTGGCCGCCCGCCGCCCGGCGAGGTCGGCGAACTCCCCCGCCGACACCGGCCGGTCCTGGTCGAAGGCGTACAGGGGGCGGTCCGGGTGCTGGGCGGCGTGGTCCAGGACGGTGGCGTCGAGGGCGTTGATCACCGGATCACTCCTTGACGAGCAGCAGGTTTCCGTGGTCGTCGACGGTCGCGGTCCACCCGGCGCCGACCACGGTCGTGCTGCCGCTCTCCCGGATGACGGCCGGACCGGGCACCGTGCGGCCGGGAGCCAGGTCGGTGCGGCGGTGGACGGTGGCGTCGACCCAGCCGTGCGCGCCGTAGACGCGGGTCGGTGCGGGCTGCGGGGTGGTGCCGGCCGGGGGTGCGAACCGTACGGCGGGTCGGGGGCCGTAGGCGGTCAGCCGGCAGTTGACGATCTCGGCCGGGTGTCCGGAGCGGGCGTAGGCGTACCGGTCGGCGTAGGCGGCGTGGAAGGCCGCGACCAGGTCCTCGGCCGTGGCCGGTAGCTCCTCGACGGGGACGGCGAGGTCGAAGGACTGACCCCGGAACCGCATGCCCACCGACAGGCCGAAGGTGACCTGGTCGGGTTCGACGCCGTCCTCGGCCTTGAGTTGGGCCCGCGCGGTGTCGCGCAGTTCGGCCACCACGGCGCGGACCGCGCCGAGTCCGCTCTCGTCGGCCGGCACCAGCACGGTGCGGACGTAGTCGTGCCGGGCCTGGGCGGTGACGAAGCCGAGGGCGGAGAAGTTGCCCGGTACCGGTGGCACGAGGACCCGGCGGATGCCCAGGTCGTCGGCGAGCACGGTGGCGTGCATGGGGCCGGCGCCGCCGAAGGGCATCAGCACGAAGTCGCGGGGGTCGTGGCCGCAGGCGACCGAGATCTCCTTGATCGCGCTGGTCATCTTGGCGGTGGCGATGGTGAGGATGCCGTGTGCCAGTTCCAGGTCGTCGAGGCCGAACTCGGTGGCCAGGCGGTGCATGGCCGTGCGGGCGGCGGCGACGTCGAGGCGTACCTCGCCACCGAGGCTCTCCTCGGGGTCGAGGTGGCCGACGAGCAGGTGGGCGTCGGTGGTCGTCGGCTCGGTGCCGCCCCGGCCGTAGGCGGCGGGGCCGGGGGTGGAGCCGGCGCTGCGGGGGCCGATGCGGAGTTCGCCGCCGAGGTCGCGCCAGGCGATCGAGCCGCCACCGGCACCGATCGTGTTGATCTCCACCTGGAAGGTGCGGTTCGGGTAGCCGGCGATCGTCCCGTCGTTGGTCATCAACGGGGTGCCGTTCTTGATCAGGCAGACGTCGGTGCTGGTGCCGCCGATGTCGCAGGTGATCACGTTCGGGTAGCCGGCCAGGCCGGCGACGTGGACGCTGGCGGCGACGCCGCCGGCCGGGCCGGACAGGGCCAGGTTGATCGGCAGCCGGCCGGCCTCCTCGGTGGACACGACGCCGCCGCTGCTGGTCATGATCGACAGCGGGTGGGCGTAGCCGCCGGTGGCGAGGGTGTCGCCGAGCCCGCGCAGGTAGTCGGAGACGGTGGAGCGGACGCTGGCGTTGAGCACGGTGGTGGCGAAGCGCTCGTACTCGCCCTGTTCCGGCACCACGTCGGAGGAGATGGTGCAGACCAGGTCGGGATAGCGTTCGGCGAGGCGGGCGGCGGCGGCCCGCTCGTGGGCCGGGTTGCGGTAGGAGTGCAGCAGACAGACGGCCACGGCCTTCGGTCCGGCAGCGGCCACCCGGTCCAGCACGCTGTCGAGGGCGGCGGTGTCCAGTGGCCGCACGACGCTGCCGTCGGCGCCGATGCGCTCGGGCAGGACGTGCCGCAGGCGACGGGGGGTCAGCGGGGGGCGTCCCGCCTCCTTGACGCTGTAGAGCTGCGGCCGGTGGCCGAGACCCATCTCCAGGACGTCGCGGAAGCCCTCGGTGGCGACCACGCTGACCGGCTCGCCGGAGCCTTCCAGCAGCGCGTTGGTGACCCGGGTGGTGCCGTGGACGAAGCGGTCGACCTCGTCGAGGCGTACGCCGAGCTTGGCCAGTCCCTCGAAGATGGCCGCGGCCGGGTCGTCGGGCGTGGACAGGGTCTTGGCCTCGGCGAGCCGGGCGGTGGCCGGCTCGTACACGATGACGTCGGTGAAGGTGCCACCGATGTCGACGCCGATGCACAGCATGGCGAGCCTTTCGATAGTGGTGGGCGCGCGGGCTCCGGCGGCCGGCAGCGGCGCGCCGTCAGGGGCGGGCGGGTCAGAACGTGACGCCGTACCGGCGCAGGGTCCTGCTGGTGACGGACCGAAGGATCCAGTCGAAGACGTAGCCGAGCAGGCCGAGGGTGATGATGCCGACGAAGACCCACTCGGTCTTGGCGTAGTTGCGGGCGGTCCAGATGAGCGATCCGAGGCCGCTCTGTGCCGCGACGATCTCGGCGGAGACGATCGTCAGGAAGGAGTTGCCCATGGCCAGCCGGGCGCCGGTCACCACGTGTGGCACGGTCGACGGCAGGACCACCGAGGCCAGGGTGCGTACCGCGTTGGCGCCGAGCGCGCGGGCGGCGCGCAGGCGGAGTTCGTCGACGGACAGGACGCCGGCCAGGGTGTTGAGCGCGACGATGAAGACGGTGGTGTAGAAGATCAGCGCGATCTTCGACGCCTCGCCTGGTCCGAGCCAGATGATCGCCAGGGTGACGAAGGCGATCGGCGGGACGAACCGGAAGAACTGGATGTACGGGTCCAGCATCAGCCGCAGCCACGGTACGCAGCCCATCAGCAGCCCGACCGGTACGCCGATGACGACGCCGAGCGCCCAGCCGGTGAGGATCCGGGTCGACGAGGCGCTGATCGAACTGGCCAGCGTGCCGTCCTGGATGAGTTCGACCGCGCCGCGCCAGGTGAGCAGCGGTGAGGGCAGGAAGAAGGCGGTGTAGTTGCGGCTGACCAGGTCCCAGATGACGACGCCGAGCAGCACCGACAGGGCCGACAAGCCGATCCGGGTCAGCCGGGGTCGGCTGGCGCGGCGGCGGGCCGGGCCGGTCGTGTCGCGGCTGGTCTTCTCCGGCACCGTGCGCAGGTCCACGCTCATCGTCGTGCCTTCCTGTCGGCGCCGTCGGGTGTCGGGCGCTGCCGACCGTCGTGTCCGTCGTCGAGGCCCTGGGCGCGCAGGGTGCGGGCCACCTCGGCGCCGATGTCCTCGCGGAGTTCGCGGAAGAGTGCGGCGCTGGCCGGGTCGGTCAGGTCGCGGGGTCGGGGCAGGTCGCACGGGTACACGTTCTTGATGGCCGCCGAGGGGCCGGCGGTCATGGTGACGATCCGGTCGCCGAGCAGGATCGCCTCGCCGATATCGTGCGTGACGAACACGATGGTCGCGCCGGTCTCCCGCCAGATCCGGTCGAGTTCGACCTGCATGACCAGTCGGGTCTGGGCGTCCAGGGCGCCGAAGGGTTCGTCCATCAGCACGACCGACGGTTCGTTGGCCAGCACCCGGGCCAGTTGTGCGCGCTGGCGCATGCCGCCGGAGAGTTGGCCGGGAAACCGGTCGGCGCTGTGGCTGAGGCCGACCATGGCCAGGTAGCGGTCGACGTCGGTGGCCCGCTGGGCCTTGGCGACGCCGCGCATGCGCGGGCCGAAGTCCACGTTCTGTTGGACCGTCAGCCACGGGAAGAGCGCTTCGGCGCTCTGGAACACCACGCCGCGGGAGACGTCGGGGCCGGTGACCCGCGCGCCCGCGCAGGTCACCTCCCCACCGACGGGTGTGACGAATCCGGCGATCGCGTTGAGCAGTGTCGACTTGCCGCAGCCGCTGGGGCCGAGCAGGCAGACGAACTCCCCTGCGGCGATGTCCAGGTTCGCCTGGCGGACCGCTACGAAGTCGCCGAACCGGATGTCGACGTCGCTCACGGACACCGGGGAGCCGGTACGGTTCACGCCACTCCCCTGATCATGACGGTCGCCGGGTCGGCCTTCTGGCCGACGATGTTGCTGTCCTGCTGGAACTGGGCGATCTCGTGGTAGCGCTGGATGTCCTCGTCGGTGAAGTCACGGACCTGGCACTGCACGCCTTCGAGGAGGGTCTGTGCCTCGGCGGCGGGCACCTTGATCGCGGTCTCGGTGACGGTGCCGGCCTTGGCGGGGTCGGCGGTGAGCTGCTCGCAGGCCTGGGCGATGGTGTCGACGACCTTCTTGGCCGTCTCCTTGTTGCCCTCGTACCAGGCGCCGTCGACGCCGATCACGAGGTTGTAGACGTACCCGATCTCGCCGCTGGTCAGCAGTACGGTGCCGCCGTTGGCGACGCCCCGCGAGGGCCACGGCTCCCACATGATGTAGCCGTCGACGTCGCCGCGTTGCAGCAGTGCCGGCATCTCGGCGGGTGAGGCGTTGACGAACTCGACCGTGTCGCGGGCGATGTTGCGGCTGTCGAGGACCTTGTTGGTGGCGTACTCGTTCACGGTGCCGGGGACGACGCCGTACTTCTTGATGCCGGCGACGTCGGTGATGCCGGAGCGGGCGACGAGCTTGATGAAGCTGGGCGACTGCGAGAAGACCGCGAGCCCCTTGATGTCGCCCCGGGTCGCCCGGTTGAGCAGGCTGGATTCGGTGCTGGCGGTGACCTGGCCCTGCTTGGCCAGGATCGCGTCGAGCCCGCCGGTCCCCTCCTGGTACTGGGTGACGGTCACGTCGAGCCCGGCCTGGTCGAAGAGGTTCTCCTGGTCGGCGAGGTAGATCGGGGAGTACGCCGGGTCGACGCCGACGCCGAAGTTGACGGCGGGGGTGGGGCCGCTGTCGCCGCCGGAGTCGCCAGAGGACTGGTTCTCGGAACACGCCGCCATGGCGACGGTCATCAGCAGGGCGGCGGCCGCAGCCGTTACGCGCATTCTCATGGCTTCCCCAGACTTAAGCGGCTCATATTGTGGTCTTGGTTTCTTAATATGGGACGCTACTGTGAGGCGCTTTACAACGTCAAGAGGCGTAAGCGAGAGCCTCTAACCACAGACAGTAGCCAGAGGCCGTCGTACGCCCCGTCGTGCTCGCCGGCGTACCGAGGAGATAGCGACCATGAAGTACCTGAACAACCCACTTGATGCGGCGAATCCGAAATCTCAGGCGAGAGCACTCCAGGGAAAGAACGTCACGCAACGTGGCGAACATTCGGCCGTGGACGGACTCGTCTCCCCCCACGGGCACGCGCCGACGACGACCGAGCGGACCTGGAGCGTGACCGACACGCTCCACTACGCCCTCAGCGTCGGCGCCGGTACGCCCGATCCCACCGACGAACTCCGGTACACCACGGAGAACACCGCCGGGCAGCCACACGCCGTACTCCCGAGCTTCGCCACCCTGCTCGCCGCCGATCCGCCGTACCTCGGCGAGCCGGCCGTCGTCCGGCACGCCGGGGAGACCCTGACCCTGCACCGGCCTTTGCCACCCGCCGGCCGGGCCCGCGTCACCGCCACCGTCACCGGCGTCCACGACCAGACCAGCGGCGCTCTGTTCCACCACCGATCCGAGATCCACGACACCGACGGCGTCCACCTGGCCACCGTCGAGCGCACCATGTTCGTCATCGGGGCCGGCGGTTTCGACGGCCCACGCGCGCCGCGCACCCCCTGGCAGCGACCGGCGGAACGCCCCGACCACACCACCGACCACCACACCCGCCCCGACCAGGCGCTGCTCTACCGCCTCAACGGCGACCGCAACCCACTGCACTCCGACCCGGCGGTAGCCGTCGCCGCCGGCCTTCGCGGCCCCGTCCTGCACGGGCTGTGCACCTTCGGTTTCGCCGCCCGGACCCTGCTGCGCACCGCCGCCGACAACGACCCCGACCGGGTACGCCGGATCAGCGCCCGGTTCACCGCACCGCTGTTCCCCGGCGACACCCTCACCGTGCTGGTGTGGCGCCGCCCGGTGGGCGCACTCTTCCAGGCCGTCGACGGCCGAGGCCGTCCGGTCCTCGACCGGGGCACGCTGGACCTGCACGGATGACCACGAGGCGACGTCCGCGCGCCTGAGCGGCGCGGACGGGTAGCCGTTCCGGCAGTGCCGAGCGGTAGCCTGGACGGGCAGCCACCCTTCGAGGTGGCGGCACGGCGGTGGGGCCCGCCGTACCCGAACCGTGCCGCACCCGGTCACCGACGGTCCCTACCTGATGATCCTCGCGCACGCCCACACCCGGGCGTGGAGACCGCCCAGGTAGGAGCCCGTGCCCGTGCCGCATGACGAACACCGCGACCCAGCCCGCAGCCCGCTGCGCGAACCGGTCGATCCCGACATCGTCGTCCCACCGGGGCCGCCCGGTCGGGTGCCGCGACAGATCGAGGTCCTCGCCGCGATCGCGGCCGGCGGCGTACTCGGCGCCTGCGCCCGCTACGGCGCAGGCGTCCTGTTTCCGACCGCGCCCGGGACGTTCCCGTGGACGACGTTCTGGATCAACATCACCGGCTGCGCCGTGATGGGTGCGCTCCTGGTCCTGATCACCGAACGGCGCGCCGCTCATCCGCTGGTCCGGCCCTTCCTCGGCACGGGCGTACTCGGCGGCTACACCACGTTCTCCACCTACGCCCTCGACGGCCAGCACCTGATCGGCGGCGGCCGGGCGGGCACGGCGCTGCTCTACCTCGGCGGCACCCTGGTCGCGGCGCTGGCCGCCGGGTGGGGCGCGGCGACGCTCACCCGGCTGCTCGTTGCCACCGGCGACGGAGCCGCCGGATGAACTGGCTCATGGTCATCCTCGGTGCCCTCGTCGGCGCGCCGCTGCGTTTCCTGATCGACCGCGCCGTCCAGGCCCGGCTCGGCACCGCCTTCCCGTGGGGGACCCTCACCGTCAACCTCGTCGCCTGCGTCGGCCTCGGCGTCCTGGCCGGCGTCGGCACCGTGACCGCCGTGACTCCGGCCCTGCAGCACCTGATCGGTCCCGGGTTCTGTGCGACGTTGAGCACCTACTCGACCTTCTCCGTCGAGACGATCCGCCTGACGGAGGCCGGCGCACCGCTGCGCGCGATCGCCAACGCCGTCGGTAGCGTCCTGGCCGGGCTGGCCGCGCTCGCCCTCAGCAGCCAGCTCACGGTCGCACTCCTCGCCTGAGCCGTCCTCGGCGAGCCGACGGTGTCCTGCGGTGCATTCCGGCGAGGTCGTCGTACGCCGCCGGCCGTAGCGGAGCGATCGGAGCGGCTCCTACTCCCGCCAGCCGGTCAGCTCGACCCCCTTGGCCAGGTCCACCCGGAAGCCCAGCGCGATCTCGCCGCTCTCGCCCGGGGCGAGTGACAGCCGCCAGGTCATCTCACCCAGTTCCGTCCGCTCGACCGGTGGCGGCACGACGGTCGTCTCGCGTACCGCCACCGCCTCGTCCCGCGAGACCGGGAGCTGGTCGCGGACCTCGACGGTGGCCGGGCGGGGCGTGTGGTTGTCGACGGTGATCCGGTACTCCACCTCGCGCCGCCGGGTCGACCCGAGCGTGGCCTTGGACTCGGCGCGTCGGTGCAGCTTGCGCTCCACCCGGATCCGGTCGTCCACCCCGAGCGCCAGCTCGGTCTCCTCTCCCGGCGCCCACATCGGCAGCCGGGTGGAGGCGACGAAGTCCGCGTCGTGGAACACCGCGGCCGGGCCGGGCAGCAGTGCGTGCTCCGAGGTGTTGCGGACCGTGGCACGCAGGTGAGCCTCGGCGGCGCGGACCGGGGCGGCGACGTGGTCCAGCCGGGCCGGTAGGTCCAGCACGGCGATGGTGGCGCGGTGGGCGCTGCCGTCGGCGGGCACCGCCACCGGCCGGGCCGGCCGGTAGGTGGCCGCCGTGGTCCCCTGCTCGACCTCGGCAACGCTCTCCCGCAGCATCTGCGGGGCCGGCGGCGCGGCACGGGCCGCACCGGCGGCCGGCGCCGCGCCGAACGCCGGCATCCCGGCCACCATGTCCGGCGCCGCACGGGTGGGCGGTGGCCGGAGCCGGTCGAGATACCAGGGCGACAGTTCGGGTACGCCGGTCGTCGCCGCAGGTCGGGCGGTGGAGAGGCGGAGGTCGCACTCGGGCCAGTCCTCCCCGGTGCTCTGGCTGACCATCGCGAACCAGGTGACGGTCATGGTCTCGTCGACCAGCCGCAGATCGTAGGAGGGTTGCCACCGGGCACCCTCCACCAGGTAGGTCAGCTCCAGCTCGACGTCGGTGTCGTCGGCCTCGACCGCCACGATCACCTCGGCGGCCAGCCGGTCCGGCTGTTGCTTGCCGCGTGCGGCGTCGAGATCGCGCCCGACGGCGGCCAGTTCCTCCCCCAGCTCGGTACGCCGACGGGTCAGTCCGCGCCGTCGGGCACGCGAGTCGGCGAGCTGGGCGGCCACCGAGTCGGTGAAGGCGGCCACGTCGGCGGGCGCGGCGTCGCCGGTGGCCAGCGCGCGGGCATACGTGCCACCGGCCCGCTCGGCCAGCCTGGTGAGGAACTGCCCGCGCTGCTCCTCGATGCCGTCCGCGTCGTCGACCTCGGCCAACTCGTCGGTCAGCTCGCGCCGACGCTGCTCCAGGGCGACGACCTGCGCGTCGGTGCTGCGGGCCTGCCGCCAGGTCGTCACGTCCACACCGAGCACGGTGGCCGCGCCCCGGCCGCCGACCCGGACCGAGTCCCGCCGAAGGCCCAGTGGCAGCGGCGCGACGCGTACGCGGTGCTGACCGGCTGCCAGCCGGGTGCCGCCGCGGCGGGTGACCCGGGCCCGGTCGGGGTAGACGGTGACGCCGACGACGGGGGCATCGATCTCCGCAGTGTCCACGGCGGCGAGGGTAGTCGACCCCGGTGACCGTTCCTTCCGGCACCGGTGACCCGCGCCCGCCGGACGGCAGTCTCCGACGCCTGTAGACGGTCGGTGGCCAGGGGTGACGGGATGACACCGCTCGCGCGGGCACTGGCCCCCGGTCTTCTGGCATCTAGGTACGGGGGCGGGTCTCGCACGTGGTGTGCGACGACGGTGGTGCGTGGCGAGGTGTCGTGACGTCCTAAGCGACGCAGCCCGAGCAGCCGCCGAAACACTTCCGGCATGTTTCCGAAACTACCGGTTGAAAACCCTGGAACATTCTGCCAGCCTGATAGGCACCGATCGATGAGATCGCTAACATTGATCTTCCCGACCCTGGAGGTGTCCGCACCGTCACCAGGCCCGAGCATCCGGGTGACACGTCCACACCGGAGTCCACCGCCCGCGACCACGTCCCGGCGGGCGACGGACTCGACCACCGCCACCCTTCACCCGCCGACCAGACGGCCAGCGGCGACTCACCTCCGCATGCGTGCCGGACATGAGCCCTGACCAGGTCGGCGGAATCGGCATTGCGGGTCGCCGTCTGCGCGCACCCGATCAGCGACAGACATATCCCATCCGTCCCATCAGTGGAGGATCGACATGATCTCCCGAACCCGTCCCCCCAGACGTCGACTCCGCGCGCTCTATGTTCCCGGAGCCGCCGCGCTGGTCGCCGTCTTCGTCGCATCGTTGCTGCCCACGCTCGCCCACGCCGCCGAGACAACTCTCGCGGCGGCGGCGAACCAGTCCGGCCGGTACTTCGGTGCGGCGGTGGCGGCGAACAAGCTCGGCGACGGCGCGTACACGACGATCCTGAACCGCGAGTTCAACAGCGTCACGCCCGAGAACGAGATGAAGATCGACGCGACCGAGCCGCAGCAGGGCAACTTCACGTTCACCAACGCGGATCGGATCGTCAACCACGCTCTCAGTCGGGGTTGGCAGGTGCGTGGCCACACGTTGGCCTGGCACTCGCAGCAGCCCGGCTGGATGCAGAACATGTCCGGCACCCAGTTGCGTAACGCGATGCTGAACCACGTCACGCGGGTCGCCACCTACTACCGGGGCAAGATCCATTCTTGGGACGTGGTGAACGAGGCGTTCGCCGACGGTGACAGCGGCGCCCGGCGCGACTCGAACCTCCAGCGCACCGGCAACGACTGGATCGAGGCGGCGTTCCGGGCGGCCCGGACGGCGGACCCGGGTGCGAAGCTCTGCTACAACGACTACAACACCGACAACTGGAACTGGGCCAAGACCCAGGCCGTCTACCGGATGGTCCAGGACTTCAAGCAGCGGGGCGTACCGATCGACTGCGTCGGGTTCCAGTCGCACTTCAACGCCCAGTCGGCGTACAACAGCAACTACCGGACCACGCTGTCCAGCTTCGCGGCGCTCGGCGTCGACGTGCAGATCACTGAGCTGGACATCGAGGGCTCGGGCACCTCGCAGGCCAACACGTACCGCAACGTGGTCAACGACTGTCTCGCCGTTCCGCGCTGCACCGGCATCACGGTGTGGGGCATCCGGGACACCGACTCGTGGCGTTCCAGCGGCACCCCGCTGCTCTTCGACGGCAGCGGCAACAAGAAGGCCGCCTACACGGCCACCCTGGACGCGCTGAACAGCGCCGGTCCCGGGACCACCCCCACGCCCACCACGCCGGGGCCCACCAACCCTCCGTCCGGCTCCGCCAGTGAGATCGTGGGTTCGCAGTCCGGCCGGTGCGTGGACGTGCCGAACTCCTCACGGGACAACGGCACCCGTGTCCAGCTCTACGACTGCAACAAGCAGACCAACCAGGCCTGGACCTACGACGCCACCACCAGACAACTCCGCGTCTACGGCGACATGTGCCTCGACGCCGCCGGCACCGGCAACAGCGCCGCCGTCCAGATCTACTCCTGCCACAACCAGACCAACCAACAGTGGACCATCAACACCAACGGCACCATCAGCGGCGTCCAGTCCGGCCGCTGCCTCGACGCCTGGAACACCACCAACGGCGCCCAGATCCAGCTCTACGACTGCCACGGACAAACCAACCAGCAGTTCCGGCTGGTGTCCCTCGGCGGTCCCACCTCGCCGCCGCCGACCACTCCGCCGCCGACCACGCCGCCGCCGTCGGGTACCTGCTCGCTGCCGTCGTCGTACCGGTGGTCCTCGACCGGCGCGTTGGCGCAGCCCCGCTCGGGCTGGGTGTCGTTGAAGGACTTCACCCACGCCCCCTACAACGGCCAGCAACTCGTCTACGCCACCACCCACGACACCGGCACCAGCTGGGGCTCGATGAACTTCGGCCTCTTCTCCAACTGGAACCAGATGGGCTCCGCCAGCCAGAACCCGATGCCCTTCTCCGCCGTCGCCCCCTCCCTGTTCTACTTCGCCCCCCGCAACATCTGGGTCCTCGCCTACCAGTGGGGCGGCCCCGCCTTCTCCTACCGCACCTCCACCAACCCAGCAGACGTCAACAGCTGGGGACCGGCACAAACCCTGTTCACCGGATCCATCACCAACTCCGGCACCGGCCCCATCGACCAGGCCCTCATCGGCGACAGCCAGAACATGTACCTCTTCTTCGCCGGCGACAACGGCCGCATCTACCGCGCCAGCATGCCCATCGGCAACTTCCCCGGCAACTTCGGCGCCAACTACACCACGATCATGACCGACACCACCAACAACCTCTTCGAAGGCGTCCAGGTCTACAAACTCGAAGGCGAAAACCGCTACCTCATGCTCGTCGAAGCCATCGGCTCCCAAGGACGCTACTTCCGCTCCTTCACCGCCACCAGCCTCAACGGCACCTGGACCCCCCAGGCCGCCACCGAGAACAACCCCTTCGCCGGCAAAGCCAACAGCAGCGCCACCTGGACCAACGACATCAGCCACGGCGAACTCATCCGCACCAACCCCGACCAGACCATGACCGTCAACGCCTGCAACCTCCAACTCCTCTACCAAGGACGCTCCCCCAACTCCGGCGGCGACTACGGCCTCCTGCCCTACCGCCCCGCACTACTCACCCTGCAACGCTGACCGCGTGCAGGTCCGGCTCGGGCACAGCCGGCGCGGGCGGGTTCGGCGCATGCCGGACCCGCCCATCCCACACCCACCCCCACCACCAGGAGGTATCGACAGTGCGAGGACATGCGCCCCCTCCCCTGCCCTCGGGGATCACTGACGCGCACCGCGCGTCGCCCGGCTTTCGGGGACGGCTGCTCAAGCTCGCCGCCGCCGGACTCGCCACCGCCGTCGGGTTGCTCACCGTGACGTTGGCGACAGGGTCGGCGTCGGCCGCCGACAACCCGTACCAGCGGGGCCCGGACCCGACCCGGAACAGCGTCGCGGCGGAGAACGGCCCGTTCGCCAACACGTCGGTCAGCGTCCCCAGCGGGAACGGCTTCAACGGCGGCCGGATCTACTACCCGACCGACACCAGCCAGGGCACCTTCGGGGCCATCGCGATCTCACCCGGCTACACCGCCCTGTTCTCGGCCGAACTGGCCTGGATGGGACCGTGGCTGGCCTCGCATGGTTTCGTGGTGATCGGCATCGAGACCAACAGCCGCAACGACTTCGACACCGCTCGCGGCACCCAGTTGCTCGCCGCTCTGGACTACCTGACGCAGCAGAGCACGGTGCGCAACCGGATCGACCCGAACCGGTTGGCCGTCGCGGGTCACTCGATGGGCGGCGGCGGGGCGCTGAGCGCCGCGATGCGACGCCCGTCGTTGAAGGCGGTGGCCGGCATCACGCCGTACTCGCCGTCGTCGAACCTGGCCAACGACCGGGTGCCCACGATGATCATCTCCGGACAGGCGGACACGGTGGTCACCCCGTCGTACGCGCTCGGTCTGTACAACAGCATTCCGGCCACGACGGAGAGCGTCTACCTGGAGGTCGCCGGTGGCGACCACGGATTCATGGTCGGCCGGTCGAACCCGGTGCTGATCCGGACCATGCTGCCGTTCCTGAAGACGTTCGTCGACAACGACGCCCGGTACACCCAGTTCCTCTGCCCGCTGGTGGACAACAGCGGGGTGGTCACCTACCGCAACACGTGCCCGTTGCTGCCGCCACCGACCGGTACGCCGACCCCGACCCCCACCACGCCCGGGCCGACGACGCCACCGCCCACCACGCCGCCGCCCGGCTCCGCCAGCGAGATCGTCGGCGCGCAGTCCGGCCGGTGCGTCGACGTCCCCAACTCGTCCCGCACCAACGGCACCCGTGTCCAGCTCTACGACTGCAACAGGCAGACCAACCAAACCTGGACGTACAACAGCTCCACCAGACAACTCCGCGTCTACGGCGACATGTGCCTCGACGCCGCCGGCACCGGCAACAGCGCCGCCGTCCAGATCTACTCCTGCCACAACCAGACCAACCAGCAATGGAACATCAACACCAACGGCACCATCAGCGGCGTCCAATCCGGCCGCTGCCTCGACGCCTGGAACACCACCAACGGTGCCCAGATCCAGCTCTACGACTGCCACGGACAGACCAACCAGCAGTTCCGCCTCGCGGCCAGATGATCGTGACCGACCTGGCCGGTACGCAGCTCTCCAAGCTGCGCAGCCAGGTCCCACACCGCTGAGCGCCAGATGAAGCGGGCGGGCTCGACGTCATGTCGGGCCCGCCCGCCGCTGCACAGCCCCGACCCCGGGCTCCGTAGGCTTGGGCTGGTGACATCTGTGCGGGAACGGATCAGGGCGGTTCTCGCCGGGGCGGTCGACTACGAGGCGGGGCTGGACGCGCTCACCGTCACACCGTCGGTCGACGTCGACCCGGCGCTGGTGGCGGCGAGGGACGAGGCGTTCGCGCGGCTGTGGCGGGGCGGGTGGCAGCCGACCGAGCTGCACCGGGTGGTCGCGCGGCGGGGCCTGCCGCGCCAGGCCGACCTGGTGACCGACGCGGTCGCCGCGTACCTGCGAGGGTTTCCCCGGACCACGGTCGACCGGCGGTGGCTGGCGCAGGCGGACGCCCTCGGGGCGCAGGTCTGGTGGGCGGACGACGCCAGGTACGTCGACGCTCTCGCGGCCCGTTGGCGACTCGACCGGGTGGCCGTACTCGATCTGGTGTTGGGCCTGCTCGCCATCGTCGTCGCGCTCCCGCCGATCGAGGTGCTCGTCCCGCCGCCCGGGTCCGCCGCCGCGAAGGTCGGCGGGTCGGGGTCGTCGCGGACCGACGCCCGGCTGTTGGATCGGGTACGCGCCCTGCTCGCCAAGGCGGAGTCGACGACCTTTCCGGCCGAGGCGCAGGCGTACACCGCCAAGGCGCAGGAACTGGTCACCCGACACAGCCTGGACGAGGCGCTGCTGGCAGCGCGGAGCGGTGACGCGTCACCGGTGGTGCCGTACGCGCGCCGGATCGGCGTGGACCACCCCCACGACGGGGAGAAGGCGTCCCTGCTGGCCGCCGTCGCCAAGGCGAACCGCTGCCACACGGTCTGGTCACCGGAGCTGGCGTTCAGCACCGTCTTCGGGTTCGACACCGACATCGACGCGGTGGACCTGCTCTACACCTCGCTGCTGGTGCAGGCGCACCAGGCGATGGCCCGGACCGAGCCGCCGGGTGGTAAGGCCGGTCGGAGCCGGCTGAAGGCGTACCGTCAGTCGTTCCTGGTGGCCTTCGCCGACCGGATCGACGAACGGCTGACCGCCGCGGCGCAGGTCGCGTTGGCGCAGGCCACCGATCGGCGGGACGGGAACGGTGCGAGCGACGCGAGCGACCTGCTTCCGGTGCTCGCCGCGCGGGACGAGCAGATCCGCGAGACCATGCGACGGGTCTTCCCGGACACGGTCCGGTCCCGGGCCATCCGGGTGGACAGCCGCGACGGTTGGGAGTCCGGTCGGCAGGCCGCTGACCGCGCCTCCCTGCCGTCCGACACCAGGCGGTGACGGGATGTCCCGCCCGTCCGAGCCCACCGCACCCCGTTGGCACAGCAGGTGCAGGTTCCTGGCCCACACGCGTCGGTCGACGGCGGGCGGTTCTGGCGACAGGACGACCGTCCGCACCGGGTCACGGTGCGGACGGTCGCCTCGCGATCAGCTCCCGAAGGTGCCGATGTAGAGCAGGCGGTTGGGTGAGCCGGCTCCGGGGTTGACGACGACGTTCGGGGTAGCGGCGGCGACGATCGCCGCGTTCACCGTCGCGGGCGACGCCGACGGGTTGTTCCGCAGGTAGATCGCGGCGGCGCCGGCCACGTGCGGGGCGGCGAACGAGGTGCCACTGCCGGTGTACGTGGCGGTGTTGCTGGTCCGCCAGGCGGCGGTGATCGACACACCCGGGGCGAACAGGTCCAGCGCGGTGCCGTAGTTGGACCAGGTGGGACGGGTGTCGGTGGCGTCGGTGGCGCCGACGGTCAGCGCCTCGGTGACCCGGGCCGGTGAGGTGCCGGTGGCCGGTACGCCGGAGTTGCCTGCGGCGATGGCGTAGGTGATGCCCGCGTTGATGGATCGCCGGACCGCGGCGTCGAGGGTGGTGCTGGCCCCGCCGCCGAGGCTCAGGTTGGCCACCGCCGGTCGGGTGGCATTCGCGGTGACCCAGTCGACACCGGCGATGACACCGGCCGTGGTGCCGGAGCCGCTGTTGTTGAGTACCCGCACCCCGACGACGGTGGCGTTCTTGGCCACCCCGTAGGCGGTCCCGGCGGCGACCGAGGCGACGAAGGTGCCGTGCCCGTTACCGTCGTCGGTGTTGTAGTCGTTGTCGACTGCGTCGTAGCCGTGCACCGCCCGGCCGCCGAAGTCCTGATGGGTGATCCGGACTCCGGTGTCGACCACGTAGATCCGCACCCCGTTGCTCGGACCGTAGGTGAACGACTGGTTCAGCGGCAGGTTCCGCTGGTCGATGCGGTCGAGACCCCAGGACGGCGGGTTCGGCTGGGTGGCCAGCGCCTGTACCCGCTGGTCCTGCTCGACGTAGGCGACGGCCGGGTCGGCGGCCAGGCGGCGGGCGGCCCGCTCGGTGAGGGTCGCGGAGTAGCCGTTGACCGTCCGTCCGTAGAGCCGGTCGACCCGGCCACCGCCGTGCCGGGTGGTGACACGCTCGGCGCCGGCACGGGTGAGCTGCTGCCCGTCCTTGAGTACGACGATGTAGCTGCCCGGGACGGCGGTCGGCAGGTCGGCACCGAGGACGGTGCCGGTGACCGGCGTGGCCGCCGCCGGGTTGAACCCGGCCGTGGCGAGTAGTGCGCCCGCGAGCGTGGCGGCGCCCAGAGTGCCGAGCCGGCGGCGGGTGACGAGGTGGGTGAGCCTCACGTGGCTGCTCCTTCCTGGGCCGGCCGTGGCAGCGGCCGGCGCGTGCCGCGCCTGCGTCCATGGTGGACGGTGTGGCGCGGGAACCCTTGTGGTGCACCGGGTTCGGTGCGACCCCAGACTAGGAAAGGATGAGCCATCGATGGTTGCGGTTGCTTTAGGCTTCTGTTGCCGGGTTGCGCCAGCCGTAACGAAAAGACGTGACGGTGACGGGCCCACCGCTCAGCCTGCGGAGGCGGTCATCTGACCGGCGACCATGGAACGGCCTGACGCATCACGGTCAGAAGTGGCCGATGCGGCGGGGTCGGCAGGGCGGTACGGCGTCCAGGGCGGCTCACGCAGGGCGGGACAGTGTTCGGCGGTCGGATGGTTCGCGATGTCGATCATGCGGTCGAGGGCGTCACGGGCGGCGGCGAGGTCGGCCATGGCGGCGGTGATCCGGTCGCGTTCGGCGGTCAGGAGCGCGAACGCCTCGCGGGAACCGTGTCCGGCGTCGACGTAGGGCATCAGTTGCAGGATGGTCCGGCTGGGCACACCGGCGGCGAAGAACTGTTGGATCAACCGGACCCGTTCGACGGCTGATTCGGGATAGGTGCGCTGGCCCCTGGGGCTCCGCTCCGACGTGAGTAGACCCTGCTCCTCGTAGTACCGCAGCGCTCTCGTGCTCACACCCGCCCGTCGGGCGACGTCACCGATCCGCATCCACGTCCTCCATCGGTTTCGCAATCCGACTTGCCCTTGACGTCAACGTCAGCTTTTACCGTAGTCGACGTCGGGCCGGATCCGGTCCCACCCCATTCCGAGACGACCCAGGCAGGGAGCACCACCCCATGAACATCACCGACCAGATCGCCCTCGTCACCGGTGCCAACCGCGGCATCGGCCGCCAGTTCGTACTGGAGCTGCTCGAACGCGGAGCGCGCAGGGTGTACGCGACGGCCCGTCGCCCCGAGAGCCTCGGCTTCGCCGACAGCCGCGTGGTGCCGCTGCGACTCGACCTGCTCGACCACGAGTCCGTCGTCGCCGCCGCAGCGGCCGCGCGTGACGTCACGCTTCTCGTCAACAACGCCGGCATCGCCACCGGCGCCCCGCTCGTCACCGGTGAGATCGCCGAGGTCCGCCGCGAGATGGACACGCACTTCTGGGGCACCCTCGACGTGATCCGCGAGTTCACCCCCGTACTCGCCGCGAACGGCGGTGGCGCGATCGTGAACGTGCTCTCGGCGCTGTCGTGGTTCGCCGGCCCGGGCACCGGCGCGTACTCCGCCGCCAAGGCCGCCGAGTGGAACATGACGAACGGTGTGCGCCTCGAACTGGCCGCCCAGGGCACCCTGGTCCAAGGGGTACTCCTCGGTGCCGCCGACACGGACATCACCGCCGACTACGACGGACCCAAGATCGACCCCCGTGACGTCCCGCGTCGATCGCTCGACGGGCTGGCCGCCGGGTCGATCGAGGTGATCGTCGACGACTGGACCGCGATGGTGAAGGCGTCCCTCGCCGACGACCCGGCCCCGTTCTACACGCGGGTCACCGAGATGCTGGGCGCCAGCTGAGCTACCCGGCCCACCTCACGGAACAAGGATCGTCTTGCCCCGGATGCGTCCGGCCTCGGCGTCGCGGTGCACCGAGGCCAGGTCGGCGAGAGGACGCGACGCAGCGATGTCGAGACGGACGGCCCCGGCGTCGACCAGGGCGACGAGGGCGGCGAGGTGACGGGTGTCGTTGCGGGCCACGAAGCGTACTGCCCTCACCGCCGACCCGGCGGGTGCCGTCAGCGCGCCGGCGGCGGACCCGACGACGCCTCCTGGGCGCACCAGCGACATCAGTGCCGCGGCGTGCCCGGCACCGACCACGACGACGTTGACGATCACGTCGACCGGGGCATCGAGCGCGTCGCCGAGGGGCGTGTTCGTGTAGTCGACGATCTCGTCGGCTCCGAGGTGACGGACCACTGCGGTACTGCGCGGGCTGGCCGTGGCGATGACGTGGGCACCGACGTGCTTGGCGAGCTGGACCACGAACCCGCCGACGCCACCGCCCGCTCCGTTGACCAGTACCCGTTGCCCTGGAGTGATGCCCGCGTGCGCGAACACCGCCTGCCAGGCCGTGACACCGGCAATGGGGATGGCGGCGGCGTGCGGGAGGGGAACGGTGGTGGGCGCCGCCACGACGGTGTCGGCGGCGGCGGTGACGAACTCGGCCGCGGCACCGCCCGTGTCGAGCCGTCCGACGACCCGGTCGCCCACGGCGAGGGTGTCCACACCGTCGCCGAGCTCGACGATCGTGCCGGCGACATCCCCGCCGAGGGTGTACGGCAGATCCAGCGGGAAGACGGCACGCAGCAGTCCCCGGCGCAGCCCGATGTCGGACGGATTGAACGAGGTCGCGGCGACCGTGATCAGCACCTCGTTCCGGCCCGGCGTCGGGCGCGGCACGTCCTCCTCCCGGATGACCGAGGCCTCGCCGTACTGGTGGATTCGCATGGCTCTCACCACTCGAACCTATGGCGGCACCCGAAGGCGATCCATGCTCTGTAGTCCCCCATTCATACTCGATCGTCCTCGCCGCGATATCCTGGCCCCGATGGACGTACTCAGCGACGTGATCACGGTCATGCGAGCCGGCCGGCCGCGCTCCGCGCGGATCGCGTGGTACGCCCCGTGGGCGCAGCGGTTCGCACCCGTACCCGGCTCCGCCGGTTTCCAGATCGTCCTCCAGGGGCCGTGCTGGCTCATCGCACCGGACACCGACCCGGTGCCGCTTGCCGCCGGAGACATCGTGTTCCGGCCGCACGGTCCGGGCCACACGCTGGCCGACAGCCCGACGACCTCACCCACCGCGCCCGCCTGCGACCCGAACGACCCTGGCCTGTCGCGCTACGTCTCGGACGTCGGCGACGCCGCTGCCACAGTTACCCTGTGCGGCGCGTACGAACTCGATCCGGTCCATACGCATCCGCTGTTCGACGACCTGCCCGCGCTCATTCACCTGCCCGCGCACCTCGGGCGACACCCGGAGCTACGCGCCACCGTGGACCTGCTCGCCAGCGAACTGGAACGGCCCCGCCTCGGCACCGACGCCATCATCCCGGCACTGCTCGACACCCTGCTGCTGCACATCCTGCGTGCCTGGCTCGACCGCAACCCGTCCTCGCCGACCGTGGCAACGGGCTGGGCGGCCGCACTCAACGATCCGGCCACCGCCGCCGCACTACGGGCCATCCACAGCGCCCCCGCCCGGCCGTGGACCGTCGCGGCACTCGCCGCCGAGGCGGGGCTGTCCCGAGCACCGTTCGCGCGCCGTTTCACCGCGCTGCTCGGCCAGCCGCCGATGACCTACCTGACCTGGTGGCGGATGACCACCGCCGCCCGGCTTCTCCACCAGTCCGACACGCCGCTGCGCGGCATCTCGGAGCGAGTCGGCTACACGTCGGAGTTCGCGTTCGCCGCCGCTTTCAAACGCCGGTACGGCACCTCCCCCGGCAGATACCGACGGCGGTGACGGCGCCCCTCAGACCCGGTCGTTCGTCGCCGCCCCGGCCGCTCCCGGGAAGCGTTGCACAAACGCGCGGTGCACCGGGGTGTCCGGGAGGCCGTCGCGGATGGCGAACAGCACGTGGTCGAACCGGTCGACGACCCGCAGCGCGTCGGCGAACGCGTCGGCCACCGTCGCGGGGTCGTTGCGGAACACTCCGCACCCCCACGCGCCCAACACCACCGTCCGATGCCCGTGCGCCGCCGCGACCTCCAGTACCCGCCGGGCGCGTCGGGTCAGGACGGCCGGTACCTCCGCCGCGTGCTCGGGTTGGTTGCGGAGGACCGCGCCCAGGTTCGGCGCCGCCGCGGTCAGGAACGACGTCAGGTACGGCCGGTCGAGGAGGGTGCCCTTGTCGTCCCGGAACACCGAAACCCCCGGCGAGTAGACGACCCGGTCGCTGTACCGCAGATCCCGCTGCGCACGATGGAACGCGTAGAAGTCCGGCGCCGCGAGCAGACACGGGTACAGCGCCGACGAGCGGGCGATGCTCTCCTCCTGTGCCTTCGCCCCGCCCAGGAAGCCGCCTCCCGGGTTCTTCGCGGAGGCGAACACCAGACAGGCCGCTGCGGGTCCCAGCCGGGAGGCCGCCTGCAACGTCGACTCGTGCGTCACCTCCACCCGGCCGACACCGGGCGCCGTGCTCTCCCCGTGCAACACGTCGTCGGGCAGGTGGTGCCGCGTGCCGGCGACGGCGGCCCGCACCGCGTCGCCGATGACGACCTCGTCACCGTAACCATTGCGATAGCGGCCGGACTCGGCGATGGACACGGTCTGGCGGGCGATCTCACGAAGACGCTGACTCACCGGCGCACCAAGTGAGTCGGGAGGGAAGGGGTCTGCACAGCCGTGCAGGCTAGGCAGGCAGAGCATCAATCGACAAGCGATTTCGCCGCCCACACCTCCCAGGGCATCCTAGGAAGTCATCCTGGTCGCGGTAGACGCCGAGCGCCCGTCGCGTACCTGGCCCCTCGCCGACGTCCGCTGTGACACCGAACCGGTGCCACAGCTACGAGCATCCCGGTGTGTCGGCGCGTGCCAGGGTCCGGTCAGGCCGCGCCGGCCACGAGCAGGGCCAGCACCTGCCCGAGCAGGTTGTTGGTGACGTGCACCGCGACGGCGGGCCAGATGGAACCGCTGCGGCGGAACACTTCGGCGGCGACCAGGCCGACGACCAGTGCGGTCACGAAGACGAGGTTCAGGCCGTGCATCAGCGCGAAGATCAGTGAGCTGCCGACGACACCCACGACCGTGCCGTAGCGCAGCAGTGCCGTGGTGACGATCCCGCGAAACAGGAACTCCTCGCCGATGGGCGTGAGGACCGCCAGGAACAGGAACGACAGGATCAGCGTGAGGATGCCGTCGCCGGCCGCGTCGAGATACGGCTGTTGGATGTTCTCGGACGGGCCGGTGAGGTAGTAGACCGTGGCGGCGACGAGCCGGGAGACGACCAGGGCGACCAGACCACCGGCGACCCCGATCAGCAGCCAACGGCCGGTCGTCGGGCGGATGCCGAGGTCGCTCCAGTTCGTGGAGCGGATGCGGGCGGCGGCGGCGAACGCGAGGAGACCGGCGACACCCGAGAGGGCGGCCAGGATGAGGCCGGACGTGACCGGGCTGAACCCGTCGGTGACCCCGGTCCGGTCGAGGGTGATCGGTAGGCCGTAGCCGACCACCGCCATGACGGCCAGCCCGACGAGGATCTCCGGCCATCCCGGTCGCTTCGTCTCCACCAACGCGTCCACCGACATGACGGCAACCTCCATCGCGAACCTCGTGCGGGCCGAGGCAGATAGTTGCCCTTCCGGTCCTGGCGCAAACCGAACGATTCCGTACCTCGCCCATGCGCCGGCCACGGCCCCACGGTGGACGCGGGCCGTACGGCGGTCGTGGCGGACAGTAGGCTTCGATTCGTGACGATCGGCCGTGAACTCCGGTCGACCCACGGGCGTAGTAGGCAGCGGATTCCACGACGAGGAGGGTCGCTGTGCAGGGGACGTCTGGTGCCGACGCCATCCGCCGGATCGGCAACCTGGCCGGCCGCCTCGGTGCTCGCTACCGTCGGCTCGACGTGCGGATGCGCCGGGCGGTGGCGATCACCGGAGTACTCGCCATGCTCGGAGTCGCCGCCGTGGCGTCCAGCATCGGCACTGCGACCGCCGAACCGGCTGTCCTGGTCGGCAAGGACGTACCGGCCGACCAGGCGACGGCGATCGTCGCGGCCGCCCTGTCGTGTCCCGCGCTGACTCCGGCGCGACTCGCCGGTCAGGTGATGGCGGCGTCGGGCTTCGAGGTCAATCAACGCTCCGCCGCCGGTGGCGCCGGCGTGGCCGCTCTCAGCGAGGAGACGTGGCAGCGGTGGGCCCCGTGGCCGCAGGCGCCCCGGCTGGACGCCACGGCCAACATCCTGGCGCTCGCCCGCCACGTGTGTGACCTGGTCGGTCAGGTGCGCCACGCCGGTGTCAGCGGTGATCCGTGGCGGTTGGCGCTGGCGGCGTACCACTCCGGCGTCGCCGCGGTCCGCGCGGCCGGCGGCGTGCCGGCGTCCGCTGAGGACTACGTCACGACGGTCGCCGCCTACGCCGAGGGCTATGCCGGCCGGCCGGACCTGGCCGCCACCGCCGAGCCGACCCCACCGCCGCGCCCGGTCGAGGCCGCGCCGTCGCCGGGCACCGCGCCCCGACCGGTACCCGGCGCCTACCTCGATCTGGTGCTGTCCGCCGGGAAGGTGTGTGCGACGGTGACCCCGGCCCGGGTGGCGGCGCAACTGATGGCGTCGTCCGGCTTCAACCCCAACCTGCTCGGCCCCAACGGCGGGCAGGGCATCGCCCAGTTCCTGCCGGCGATCTGGGCCCGTTACGCCGAGCCGTCCGCCTCGCCGTGGGATCCGACCGTGGCGATCCCGACCCTGGGGCGGGCGATGTGCAGCCTCTCCGGTGAGCTGGCCGGCCTCGGGGCGGACCCGTATCCGATCGCCCTGGCCGCCTACCAGTGGGGTACGACCGTGGTGCAGCAGGCCGGTGGAGTGCCGGATGCGGCCGGGCTGCGCGACTTCACCGGCATGGTGCTGGCGTACGCCGAGCACTACGCGCGGGACCCACGGCTCGGTGCGCCCCCGGCCACGCCGACCGCCGGCCCGAGGTCGGGTGGCCCCTCGGCACCGCCGCTCGCCGGCGCTCCCCCGTCGCCCCCGCCGGCCCCACCGGCCCCACCGGCCCCACCGACGCCGGTCGTCCCCACCCCGGCCCGAGCGACCCCGGCCCGCACGACGCCACCCGCGGCGACGACCGCGCCCAGCTACCCCGGGCGGCCGATGATCGGTTGGGAGAACCGCTGCATCGAGGTGCCCGGGGCAAGGTCGGTGGATGGTGCCCAGTTGCAGATGGCGGGGTGTGTCTCCGGCAACGTCGGCCAGAAGTGGTCGTTCAGCAAGGGCACGATGATGGCGCTCGGCAAGTGCATGGACCTGGCCTGGGCGGGCACCACCGACGGCACCGCCGTTCAGCTCGCCGACTGCAACGGTGGTTGGGCCCAGCAGTTCCGGCTGACCAGTGCGGGCGACATCGTCAACCCGCACACCGACAAGTGCGTCGACATCCGGGACTGGGGCACCCGGCTGCAGTTGTGGACCTGCTCCGGTACGGCCAATCAGAAGTGGCGTCGGGGCTGAGAGTCAGTCGGTCGGCGTGGGGGTGACCGGGTCCAGGCGGGCCGAGACGACCGGGCCGCCGTCCATGCGGGCGACGGTGAAGAAGGTCAGTTCGGCGAGGGTCGTGTCGAGTTCACCGCTGATCTCCTGCGCGCCGGGCCGGCCGTCCCACTCGACCACCTCGTGGGTCTGCCCGTCGCGGGTGACGCCGAAGAGTCGGTAGCGGACTCCGGTCTCCAACCCGACGACGCTGGCGACGATGGTCGATCGGCCGTCGGTCTCGGCGATCGAGACCGACAGGCGCGCCGAACCGCCGCCGACGCCTTCGGCGGTCGCGACACCGACCGGGGTGACCACCGTCGGTTCGCCGGTCAGCCGGGGCAACCCGACGGCCAGGGCACCGGCGAGGACGACGGTCGCGGCCAGTGCGCCGGCGGCGAGCCGTAGTCGGCGGGAGAACCGGCGTCGGGTGGTGGCCGGGCGGGCGCCGCGGGGACCGGTCGGGGCCGTCCGCCCCTGCGGGCCGGTGGAGGTCGGTCGGGCGCCGGACTGGTCGTCGACCTCGCCGGACCGAGGGGCCGGTGCCACGGTGGGCGCGTCGGTGGGGGCGGTGTCCGTGGGCACGACGGCCACGGATCCGGGCGTGGGGTGCGGGTCCAGGTCGGACGGCTCGTCGTCGAGCTGTGCCAGGGCCAGCGCGACGGGTCCCACCCGGTCGCACTCGTCGAGGCACTCCGTGCAGCTGGCGAGATGCACCTCGAAGGCGGCCTCGGCCACCGGGTCCAGCGCGCCGGCCAGATAGAGGGCACAGGTCTGCCGCGCTGCCGCGTGGTCGCTGTGGAGGTCAGTCATCACGCGGTTCCGGGTTGATGCGGTGCTGCGGCGGATGGCACATGTCATACCCCGTCCGTCGGCCCGACGATGGCGCGCAGTGCCCGCAGCCCGTAGTGGGCGCGGGACTTGACCGTACCCTCGGGGATGTCGAGCCGGGCGGCGATCTCGGCGGTGGAGCGGCCGTGGAAGTACAGGTCGATCAACACCGTACGCTGCTCGGGCTTGAGCCTCGGCAGGGCGTCGTGGACGGTGTGCACGGCGACGATCTCCTCGACGTGGTCGGTCGTGGTCGGCATCCGGGAGACGTCGACGGCGCCGACCTCGGTGGGGCGGGCCTGTCGGGCCCGCGCCGCGTCGATCGCGATCCGTCGGGCCACGGTGAACAGCCAGCGGCGCTGGGTCTCCGGGTCCGACGACAGGTGGTCGATGTGGCGCCAGGCCCGGACCATCGTCTCCTGCAACAGGTCCTCGGCGATGTGTCGGGCCCCGAGCGAGAGCCTGAGCAGGAAGCGGAACAGTGGTTCGGCGTGGGTCTCGTAGATCAGGCTCATCCGGGTGTCGGCACCGGGTGTCGGTGTCTCGTCCGGTGTGGCTGAGGCGTCCGCACCGGCCCCGCTCGACACCGTCGCCACCGACCCGCCTCTCCTGTCCGGCGACCGTCGGCGCCGGGTCGGGGCACGCTCCCTGGCCCTGTCCGGCTTCGTGTGCCGACGGTGCGGGCGACAGCATACGGGCGTCACTTTACGATCCGGTACCGACTCGCGCATGCTCACCGATGTCACCTGTGGACGGTCGGGCGGGCGTGGACGTCGTCGACCCGTAGGGTCCGCAGTTCGTCGACGCTGGGGGCGGTGACCGAGCGGAGCCGACGCGCCTGCCGGGTGACCACCTCGTCGAGCAGTTGCCGGGCGTACCGGCCGTTGCCGAACGTACGGCCGGTCTCCACCTTCTCGAAATGGCCACGTAGGGCCGTCAACGTGTCGCCCGGGCATTCGTAGCCGCTGGCGCGGGCCAGTCCCTCGAAGATCGCGACGAGTTCGTCCGGTGAGTAGTCGTCGAAGTGGATGCGGCGGGTGAAGCGGGACTGCAGGCCGGCGTTGGCGGCCAGGAAGGCAGCCATCTCCGTCTCGTATCCGGCGGCGATCACCACCACCTCGTCGCGGTGGTCCTCCATGAGCTTGACCAGGGTGTCGATCGCCTCCCGTCCGAAGTCGTTGCGGGCGTCCGGCGGCGCGAGGGTGTACGCCTCGTCGATGAAGAGGACACCGCCGCGGGCCCGTTCGAACGCCTCCTTGGTCCGGTGCGCGGTGTGGCCCACGTACTCACCGACCAGGTCGGCGCGGGCCACCTCGACCAGTTGCCCGGCCGCCAGCACCCCGAGCGCGTGGAGCAGCCGGCCGTAGAGGCGGGCGACGGTGGTCTTGCCGGTGCCGGGTGGGCCGGAGAAGACCAGGTGCCGCGAGACCGACGGGGCGGGCAGTCCGGCGCGGACCCGTTGGCGGATGTTGGCCAGCAGGTCGATCAGTTCGGCCACCTCACGCTTGACCCCGGCGAGTCCGATCATGTTGCCGAGTTCGCCGAGCAGCAGGTCCAGTTCGGAGAGTCGCGGCGTACCCGGGCTGCCTTCGGCCTCGGGCGCGACACCGAGGTCCTGCGGCAGTAGCTGGGCCAGTTCCACGCCGGAGGAGGCGCCGGCCTCGGAGAGCCGGAACGCCTGCCGGCCGATCATGTCCTCGAACACCTTGCGGGCGACCCGGGCGTTGCCGAACGACTCGCCGCGTGGCATCGCCCGGAACCATCCGGTCAGCGCCAGGCGGGTGTCGTACTCCAGCGAGTAGTGATGGGTGCTGCACAGCCGCTCGACGATGGTGACCAGTTCGTCGTCGGTGTAGCTGTCGAACTCGACGGTGCGGGAGAAGCGGGATGCCAGCCCCGGGTTCGAGTCGAGGAAGGCCCGCATCTGCGGGGAGTATCCGGCGACGATCACCACCACCTCGTCGCGGTGGTCCTCCATGAGTTTGACCAGGGTGTCGATCGCCTCCCGACCGAAGTCGTGTCCGCCGCCACCGTCGACCGGCGCCAGCGTGTACGCCTCGTCGAGGAACAGCACGCCGCCGATCGCCTCGGTGAACCGTTGTGTGGTCTTCACCGCCGTGCCGCCGACGTGCTCGGCGACCAGGTCGGCGCGGGACACCTCGACCAGTTGTCCGCCGGGCAGCACCTGGAGGGCGGCCAGGATCTGGCCGTACAGGCGGGCCACCGTCGTCTTGCCGGTGCCGGGCGCACCGGCGAAGACCATGTGCCGGGACATCGGCGGCATCGGCAGGCCGGCGGCGCTGCGGCGCTGCGCCACCCGGTGCAGTCCGACCATGGTCGCCACCTCCCGTTTGACCGCGGTGAGTCCGACCAGGGCGTCGAGTTCCGCCAACAACGGGGTGGCCGGGTCGCCGCCCGGTCGGTCCGGCCCGTCCGCGGCGGCGGGTGGTTCCGGTGCCGGGACGCCGGTCGTCGTCGGGGCGGGTCGGTCGGCCGGTGCGGGGCCGTCCTGACGGGGGTCGTCCTCCGCCGGTACGGGTCCGGTCCGGCGCACCTGTCGGCCGGCGTTGCCACGGACGGTCGTGCCGTCCATCGAGACGGGCTCCAGCGTCTCCATCACCACGCCGTCGCCGGCGTTGTCGAAGATCTCGCACCGGTCGAGCCGCCCCGCGGACCGGCCGGCGAACCGGATGCCGGAGCCGGCGCAGCCGTGCACCCGACTGTGCGCCAGCCGCAGCCGTGCGCGGGCGCCGACGTCGGCACCGGACCCGCCGGTCTCACTGACATCGCAGGAGGTCCCGGTGACCGATCCGCCCTCGTCGACGAGCAACCCGACACCGCCGCCACGGATCCGGCAGTCGGTCAGGGTCAGCGTGCCGTCGGCGGCCGCCCGCACCGTGGCCGTGCCGCCGGTGAACGTGCCGCCCTGGACGGTGCCACGGCCGCCGTCGACGGATTCGACGCCGTAGCCGGTGCAGTCGCGGACCGTCGCGTCGGTCAGCACCGGGTCCGCACCGGCGCGCACCAGGAATCCGGTCCGGCCACCGTCGACGCGCACCCCGGTGAACGTGCCGCCGACCGGACCGTCGAGCAGCACCGCGATCCCGGTACCGCCGTCGATCCGGCCGCCCTCGACCCGGGGTGTGGCCGATCCGGTGACGGCGAACGCAGCCGCCCGGGTCGCGCTGATCCGGCAGTCGAGCAGCGCGCCGGTGGCGTTCTCCAGCACGATCACGCCGTGGCCGGCGGTGCCGGTGACGGTGCACCGACGGGCGGTCGGATCGGCGTCCCCGGAGACGACGACGCCGTGCCCGCCGAGGTCGCGGAACTCGCAGTCGTCGAGGACCGGTCGGCCGCCGGTGGTGATCAGCCCGGAGCCGGGGCTGTCGTGCACGACGCAGCGTTCGACGCGTAGCGCGCCGTCCTGCTCGACCGCGACGGCCGGGCCGTCGACCGCGCTGATGTCGCAGCCGACCACCAGGCCCCGACCGGCACGGGTGGACAGCACGCCCGCGCCCCGCACGCCGGTGACCGTGCAGTCACGTAGGACCGGGTCGGCGCCGCCGGCGATGACGACGGCCGCCGCTCCCACGTCGCGCACGGTGGTGGCGGTGACCGTACCGGCCGCACCGCCGTCGATCAGGAGACCGGCGCCGCCCGGATTGCTGAGAAGGCAGTCGCCCAGTTCGAGGCGACCGGCGGCGGCGTGCACGCCGACCACCGCGTCGGCGCGTACCTCGCACTGGGTCATGCGCAGCGTGCCGGTGGCGATCTGGACCGTCGGGAACGCCTCGTCGCCGCCGGTGAGGACCAGCCCGCGCAGCACCACGGTGCCACCGGACTGGAACACCGCCGGACCACCGACGCCGTGTACGGTGACCGACCCTCGACCGTCCTCGGCGACCAGGGTCACGTCGCCGGTGAGTCGTAGCCGTTCCCGGTAGACGCCCGGCTGCACGGCGACGGTGGCGCCCGGGCGGGCCAGCGCGAGCGCGTCGGAGATGGTCGGCAGGCAGTCCGGATCGGTCTGGGAGACCGACAGCACACCCTGGCTCACGGTCGGGTACCTCCACGTTCGGGGTCGGATGCCGGACCGGTGGCATCGGGGACGAGACGTCGGCCGTCGTCGTGCAGGCCGGGCGCGAACCGCAGCAGCGGGTGGGGCGCGTGCGGAGCGGCGGTGTCGGACGGTGGCGCGGCGTCCTGTTCCAGTGCCTGACGCAGTCGGTCGCGCATCCGGCCGACCGCGTGGGCGGGTTGCGGCCCGACACCGGTCAGGTCACCGAGCAGTACCCGGGCCGGTCGGTCGTCGGTCTCGGCCGGGTCGACCGCGAGCACCACGAAGCGGCTGCCGGGCGGGAAGAGGGCCCCTGATCCGAACCGGTCGACGCGGCGGGCGGTGGCCGACCAGACGGCGAACTCCACGGTGGCCGCCGGGGCCGGCCGCCGGACCAGGTCCACGTCGACGAAGGCGGGCTCGACCAGTTCGTCGCCGGGCCGGTAGCCGGCGAGGAGCGGGGCGGGGACCTCGCCGTGGGCGTGCACCGCTCCGAGGACGGTGGGCAGCCGACGCAGTCCGTGCAGGGCGCCCCGGGCGAGCAGCAGCCGGTCCGGGGTGTCGTCGGTGCCGCCGCGCAGGGTGGCGTTGATCCGGTCGCGCTCGGATCCGCCGTACGCGCACAGGGCGACCAGTGCGGCGACCACGTCGGCGGCGGTGCCGGCGGCCCGGAGGCCGGGCTCCTCGGCCAGCACCCGGGTCACCATCCGGGCGTACCCGTCGTAGCGGCCGTCGAGCACCTGTCGGAGCCGGGTCCGGTCGTCCGGGCCCCACCTGTCGTCGAGCCGGCGGGCGACGGCGCGGGACGGGAGCGGTCCGGACGCCCGCTCCGGGTGCGGGTCCCCCGGGCTGGTGGGCCGGTGCGGCGGCGGGGCCGACCCGGTGTCCGCCGGTACGTCGGGCGGCGTCTCGCCGGACGCCAGGACCGACGGAACACCGGCATCCGCGGGCGGGCCGACCGCGTGCACGGGGATCGTGACGGGAGTGTCGGTGGCGGGCCGGACGGAGGCGGCTTGCGCCGAGTCGGTACGGCGCGGCTCGGTGTCGGTCGGGTCCGGCGGTGCTGCCGGCGCGGGCGCCGGGACCCGCGCCGGATCGGGCCTCGGTCCGTCCGGGGGCAGGGCGCTGTCGGCGGGTTCGACGGTCTTCGGCGCGCGCCACCGGTCGCCGTCGCACAGCTCGATGATCATGGCAGGGGCCAGGGGCGTCGGCCCGTCGCTCGCCGCAGGGCCGTCCGGCACCGGGGTGACGGGCAGCGTGGCACCGACCTCCTGCGCACGTGGGGCGGTGGTACCGACGCGGGGCGGCCAGCGATGGAACGTCGCCGGGGTCGTCAGGGTTCCGTCGACGGCCGCGGTGACGATGTCGGTGCAGACGAGGATCGGTTCGCCGAGGGCGGTGGCCAGTCCACCGAAGATCAGTCCGGCGGCGGCCGGACCGGTCGGTGCCGTGCCGGTGACGACCAGCACCATCGGCTGGTGATCGTCTGCCCGGACCGTCGTGAGCAGGGCGGCCAGGGTCGCCGGTGGTGCCGGTCGACCGGCGATCCGGAACCCGGTCGGGCCGACCTCGATCTCCACCACGTATCCCGCCGCGGTGGTCCCGGTAGCGGGCGCACCGGTGACGGGTGAGCCGGTGTCCAGCAACGACCAGCCGGTGGCGGTGCGTCGACCCGGCGGGGTGGGACGGGTCGACGGTGCCGGGGTGGGCCAGACGTGGCCGGTTCCGGCCGGGCGGCCGGGTGGGTAGACCAGCCACTCGTACGGGCCGGTCAACCCGGTCTGATCCCCCGGGAGCGGATCTCGTGGGATCGTCACCGCCTGACCGATCCGCTCCGCCAGTCCTCGTGCGGCCCGGTCGACGACGGAACGGTCGGCGTAGTCGCCGAGCGGCAGCAGCCGGATCCCGTCGGCGCTGCCGCCCAGCTCCGCCCCGAGCACCCGGGACAGCACCACGAAGAACTGCGGCAGGGCGGTTACCTGCGGCGTGCTGACCACCGTGACCCGGTCGGTCTCGACGGGCAGCGACCCGACGAGGCGTACCACCGCATCCCGGTCCTCGGCCGCGGTGCGCAGCAGCAGCGCGTCGCCGACCGGTTCGGTCAGCACCCCTGTCACCGCCACCGTCGTCGCGGCCATCCGCGGTTCTCCCTTCCGCCGGTGGTGGGCGTCCCGGCCCGAGTGCCCCCACTACGACCGCCGGACCGGCGCGGTTCACGGTCGGCGCGCAGTTTCCCGTCGACCCGTGGTCGTCGCCCACAGCGCGGCCCGGGCACGGTGCAGTGCGGCGGGTCCGACCTGGGGTGGGTGCGGGCCACAGGCGCGCAGGTGGGCCAGGAAGGTGGGCCCGGGTGCGAGCCGGTGCCGGTCGAGGTAGTAGGTCACCATGTCGCTCCAGATCCACTCCCCGTCGGTGCGCAGGTCCGTGGGTACGGCCCCGATCCGGGTGCGGTCCAGGGCGTCGTCCAGGAACGTCGCGGTGGTCAGCAGCGGCACTCCGTACGCGAGACGGGTCAGCACCCGATCGCGGTCCGGCCCGTCGAGGCGGGGCTGGTCGGGGGCGCAGCCGGGCGACTCGGCGAACCGGACCGGGGCGGGTGGCCGGGGTGTCCACAGCAGCGCCGCACAGCCCAGGGCGATCCGATGCTGCGCGGGCAGGGCCGTCTCGTCGTCGAAGACCTGCACCAGTGGTGTGCTCTCCCCCGCCTCGCGGAGCACGGCCTGCAACCGGGCGGCGGCCGTCGGCAACGGCCCGTCGGGTCGGTGCACGAGGTAGACGCGTCGGGGTGGGGTGCCGTCGGTCGGGTAGCGCCACGACCGCCACAGCGCCTCGACGCCGGTGAGCGCCGGCATCGAGGCGACGATCGCGGTGTCCGCCGGGTCCGGTGCACCCGGGCCGACGTATCCGCTGGTGAGGTCGAGGATGGCCGGTAGCCGCTGTTCGGCCAGCGCGGTGGGGTCGGCGGGCGCCAGCGCGTACATGGGTAGCGGCGGCCCGTCGGTGCGGCGGACCTCGGCGAGGGCGGCGGTGTCGGCCCCCGACGACGACAGCGTCTCGGAGAGTACGACGACGTCAGCGGCCGTCAGCGGGACGTCACCGGTCAGCGCGGTGAACACGACCGCTTCGGCCACGTCGCGCACCAGGCCCTCGGCCAGCCAGGTGCGGGCCTCGCTGACCAGGTCGTCGGGGAAGTGCCCGTCGAGGCGGAGCAGGAGGTGGTGCAGCGCGAGAGAGGGCTGCTCGGTCATGGTCCCGCCTGGAAGGTCGTGGGGAGGTGGCCGTGGACGGCGGCGAACCGGTCGGCGGCGGCCACCGGGTCGGTGCCCTGGAACAGTGCCTCCTGGACCCGGGTGCGCAGTCCGTCGAGAAACGTCGGGTCGACCGGTGGGGACAGGTCGTACCGCATGACGACGGCGTCGACGGCCTGGCGCAGTGCGGTCGGACTGAGATCGGAGCGGTGCCACCGGACGGTGCTCGCCGATGCGGTGCCGTCGGTCGGTTCGAGGGACTGGAAGTGGTTGAAGCTGCGGGCGAGGTAGAGGGCGTGGTGCGCCTCGGACCGCAGTGGCAGGGGAACCCCGGCCACGAACGGCACGCGGTCGCGGTCCCGGTCGATGGGGACCACGACGATGTTGAGGTCGAGGGCCACGGCCAGGGCCGTCGGCAGGTCGTCGCCGATCGCCGAATTCCACAGGTCGCGCTGCCGCATCGCGGCCTCCAGCAGTTCCACACCGCTGGGTGTCCGGCCGTGCCGTTCGACGGTGTCGAGGACCAGCCTGACCACCTCGGCGTTGCCGGCCTCGTCGCGGCCGGTGAAGTGGACGGCCAGCATCCCGAGGACGTTGCGGTCACCACGGTCGATCCGGTCGGCGACCTCCCGGAGCCACTGCACCCTCGGCTGCCGTTGCTCCCGCTCGGCGACGGCGGTGCGAACGTGGTCGGCGAGGGTCCGAGCGGTGGTCGGGTCCTCGGCGGTCAGCAGGGCGCGCAGGTCCTCCCGGGTGAGGTCGTCGACGCCGACCACGTCGTGTGCCCTGGCCCGACGCCGTAGTTCGTCGAGCTCCGCCTCGGCACGCCAGGACTCCCGGGTCTCGGCGGTGGGCGGCACGTACTCCCAGCCGGGGGTGAGTCGGGTGTCGGCGTGCTGATGATGGAGCTGGTCGGCGATGATCCGGCCGGCGGTACGACCGAGGTGTGGCTCGAACCTCGCCGGCTGCTGCGCTATCAGGTCGGCGGCACGGGCGCGGAGGTCCGCCGGGTCGGCCGGGTCGCCGGGCAGCGGCACACGTTGCCGCCGACTCGCTTCGAGCACTGCCCAGAACAGACAGTCGCGGTCGTCGGGAACGTCACGCAGCCGCAGCCGCCCGGCACCGGGCACGTCGATCGGGATTCCGACCGGACGCCAGGCCCGGGTGCGTTCGTGCAACCGGCGCAGCTCGGCGTGGTCCGGGCTGTCGTGCGGCACGCGGGACAGCATGCGGTCGATGTGGTCGCGCAGGCCGTCGACCATCTGTCGGGTCTGTGCGACGGTCAGCAGCCGCCGCGCGTCGGCGATGGTCTGCCCGACCTCGGGCCGGCTGCCGGCGGATCGGTCCGCCGGGGCGTTGGCGTGTCGCTGGTGACCGCCGGTGTCCTGCCGGGACCGCTGGTGCGGCGACCCACCGGTGTGGGCGTCGTCCTTCGCCGCGGCCGGGTCGCGGTCCTGATCGAGGTCCGCACCCTCTGGCCGGCCGTCGGTCGGACCGTCCCCGTCGGTCGGACCGTGTCCGGGGGGCGGTGGTCCAGGTGGGCGGGGGGACCCGCCGTCCCGGTCGACGCTGCGCAGGCCGTCGGTCTCGACGATGAGGAGACCCCGTTCCTGCCGCGCCTGCCAGCCGAGCGGCACCCCGTGCGTGTCCTCGTCGTCCTGGTCGGTGCGGTCGGTCCGCGTGGTCTCGTCGCGACCGGACCGGTCGGGAGGGCCCTCGTGTCCGGCTCGCCGCGTCCCCTCGGGCGGTGCGAAGATCCGGTCCAGTTCTCCCGGCGTCAGTCGCAGATACCGGGTCGGGTCCAGCTCGACGATCAGGGCGTGGGCGGCCGCGATCCGATGGTCCAGGACCGGACCGACCAGCGGGTCGGGCAGATGCGCGGGGACGGCCTCCGGGTCGAGGGCGACGTAGGCGGCCAGCAGCGATTCGGCCAGGGCCTCGCCTCGGCCGATCCAGTCGGGCGCGTCGTCGGCCGAGGCGGTGAGCCGGACCTCCTGCTCCGTCACCGTCTGCCGCCAGTCGTCGACCGCCTCCCACAGTTCGCGCAGGTGTGTCCGTCGTTGCGCGACGGTGGCGTCGGCGGGGAGCTGATCGACGATGTGGGCGAGTCGGGCGTGGTGGACGAGCCACTCGGTCGGGGCCTCGAACCGCTGCCGACGCCATGTCGACACCGACGCGTCCCGCTGCGGGACCGGACCGTCCGGCGCATCACCGGAGTGGGCGACCCGATCGGTGGGGTCGCCTCGCGACGCGCCTCGTTCGAGGTGCACGGTGTCGATGCCGAGCAGCGCGGACAGGTCGGCGGTGTCGCCCGACACGTCGACCGAGAGCAGTGGCCGGTGGCCGTCCTGTCGGAGCCGGTCCAGGAGGTACGCCTGGTCGGCACGGTCGTCGGCGTTCGGGTCGGCCGTCGGCGGTGCGCCGGTCAGGTGAGGGTCGGTGAACAGGTCGGGACGGCGGTTCCGCAGGGCAGGGCCGGGGTCGTCGCCGATCAGCAGGACCCGTCCGGTCGGGTGTCGGGTCTGGTACTCCCCCGCGAGTTGCTCCAGGAGGACGTCCGGCAGGTCGGGTTCGGGGTACGTGCCCGGTTCCGGTGCGGGGCGGCGTACCCAGAGCAGCATCACCGGCTGCCCGTCGTCGAGCCCGAGCAGCCGGATCCTGTCGTCGAGGTCGTTGCGGCGTTCCTGGGACAGCCCTCCGAGCAGGTCGGCACGGAGCCGGTCCCGGGTGGCCGGGGCGTCGGTGCGGCGCGACTCGCTCCTGGTCGCACCTCTGCGACGGTCTCCGGCGGGACGGGCGGTCCGTCGACGGCTGTGCTCGACCGGGTGCGTCGGGGGGTCGGTGTCGGTCGACGGAGCCCGGGTGTGGGCCAGCCGGCGGGCGACGACGTGCGGATCGGTGCCGTCGAGCAGCGCGGCGGTGACCCGGTAAGCGTGGTCGAGCAGGGCGGCGGCCGATTGCGGCGTACCGGCGCTGCGGGCGGCGACGATGGCGTCCACCCGGTGTCGCAGTGGGACCAGTGTGTCGGGGTCGAGTGCCGCGAGTCGCCGGTCGACGGTGGCCCGGTCGACCGGTGGCAGACCGGGCGGGGGTGCAGGCGACAGGGGCCGGTCGGTGAACTCGGAGGCGTACCGGGCGGCGGCTTCGGTCGTGCCGGTGTGCCAGGCGGCCTCGATCTCCTCGGCCAGGGCGAGGAGGGCGGCGGCTCGCGCCAGCAGGTGGTCGCCGCCGGCTCGACCGCCGGGTCCGACCAGACGGCGGAACTCCTTGTGCAGGTCGCGCCCGGCGGCTTTGCGGTGGAGTCCACCCGCGGTGTGCGTGAGCCTGGCTGCGGTGCGCTGGAGCCCGGCCACGGTGTGCTGGATCCGCACGGACCTGGTCTGGAACCAGGCGCGCTGCCCTGCGCCGGGTGGTGGGAGCTGGTGACGCAGCACTCGGCGCTGGGCCCGCAACACCGGGGTCAGGTCGGGCTCGGCGGGCGCGTTCGCCGTGACCTGGTCGAGCAGTGCGCGGGCGGCCTCGGCCAGGTGCACCAGCCGCTGGTCGACACCGGGTCGTCCGGTTGGCTCCCGGCCCGCGTCGTCGACCGCCTCCGGAGTCAGCTCACCGCGACGCACCTGGTCGGCGAGTTGAACGAGCTGGTCCCGGTGCGCCCGGGCGGTCGCCAGGTGGCGCAGTTGGTCGACGGTGGCGGAGCGCGGTCGGCGCAGCGCCGTCCGGAAGTCTGCGGTGTGGCGGTCCAGGGCGGTCGCCAGGTCCTCGGCGGTGGTCAGGGCGAGGGTGTGCAGGGCCTGGCCACGAGCCTGCTCGAACCGTCGTCGGGCTGCTTCGTTCTCCGGCAACGCCGGGATGCGGTGGGCGGTGACGTCGGCCGGTTGTCGGGCGCGGCCCGCGGCCAGCCGGTCGGCAAGCCCCTCGGCGTCCGCTCTGGCCTGGAGGTATCGCTCCTGGGCCGCCCGGCTCTCGATCCGGGCCGCCGTGGCCTCCGCTTCGGCCTGGTCGCGTCGGACGTCTGTCGCGTCCGGGGGAAGGTCGCGTAGCTCGGCCTCGGCGGCACGCCACTCGGCTGCCCTCTGCAACCAGTCGGCCCGGCTCGTCAACGCGTTCTCCCAGGCCGCCACCGTCGAGTCGATGGCGTGGCGGCGGGCCGGGTCGGTGTCGTCGAGCCAGCCGTTGGCCCGGGCGACCTCCTCGGGTACCTGCACCTCGATCGTGCCGGGCAGCGTCACCTCGGCGCCGGCCCGGTCCCCGAGCGGGTCCGTCGGGTCGCGGACCACGTGTCGTTCCTGCACTGTGAAGGTGAAGACCATCGTGCGACCCCGGTACTTCACGTTCGAGCCGGTGTTGGCGGTCGTACCGGACCGGGCGGCGCTGCCCGAGCCGACTCCGAGCTGGCCCGGCATCGGCGCGTCGTGTCGGGTGACCGGGTTGATGCCGGAGGTCCCGGTACGGAGGTCGACCTCGAAGCCGGCGAGGTTGCGGGACTGCGTCTGGGTAACGGTCGCCACCGATATCTGTTTGGGTCGTTCCATCCGGTCGTCGGTGACGATCCGGGCCAGCGACGGCGGGCCGAGGCGCGCGTACCGTTCGAGGATCGCGCGGTAGCGCGGCGCGATGCCGGGGCCGGTCAGCCCGGTCGTGACGCCCTCGTTCGCGATCCGGGGGTACTGGGCCTTGGACCATTCCGGGGTGGCCTGGTCGTGAACGGCTGCCGGGACGATGGACCGTGGATTGCGCAGCGGGTCGGTGCCGATGGCCCGCTGGAGACGCGAGGTGCGCGCGTGGGCGGCGACCGCCATCCGGGCGGCGTCCTCGGACGCCCGCGCGGCGGGGAAGGAGGTGACCATCGCCTCGGTCGGCAGGCGGGTGCCGCCGCGCTGCCACCGCCGTACGGCGTTCGGTTCGGTCTGTGCGGAGGTCAGCGCCCGTGGTCCGCCGGTGGGCCGGTCTGCGGACGGCGCTTCCGGTACGGGTTCGCGGACCCGGGTGGCGGACTCGGGGATCCGCAGTCGGATCGGTACCCGGATCGGGGCGCTCCGGTTCGTGTCCGAGGTGGTGACGGTCAGTTCGAGGATGCTCTCGAACTCGATCAGTGGTCCGGTTCCGGTGACGACGCGCTCGTCGACCGCTGCCGTGGCGGTGGACCGGTCCGCGTCGCTCTGGTGTCCGAGGCGGGCACCGGGGCCGGCGCCGAACACTCCGCCGTGGTGCTTGGGGGGGTTCTCCGGGTCGCTGCCACTGGTGTCCCGCCCGGGGACGTAGCTCCCACTGACGTCGACGGTGATGCCTCTCGACCTGTCCACGGCGACGGTGTGGTTGGCCTTCGTGTAGTACTCGATCTCGGTCGGGTCGGAGATGATCTCTGCCAGGCGCGGCGGGGTGAGTCGGGCCCGGATCCGGACGTCGACTCCGGTGGTCGTCCGCGCCACGAAGGCGAACCGGCGCATACGCCGCCGGTCGTAGAGACGTACCAGTAGGTCGTTGGAGAGCAGGCTGTCGACGAACGCGGCCAGGCCGAACCGGCCGAAGATCGCCTTGGCCCGGCCGACGTTGCCGAGCGGATCCCGCAGCGGCTCGTCCGGGAGCAGGTCGACGCCCTGCTCCCGGAGCCGGTCCCGAATCTGCTGGTAGAGGTCCGGGCCGCCCAGGTTGTCCACCCAGGCTCGGCCCAGGTCGCCGGAGTCCAGCGTCAGGTTGTCCGGGATCCGCCAGGTCGGGGCACCGGTCGCCGGAGGCAGGTGGATGGTCGCCGGTGGGGTGGGCGGATCCGGCGGCAGCGGCAGAGTCGGGATCTGCCGGTCGGCGTTGGCCGGGTCGGCGTTGTGCTGTTCGATCCAGGCGTTGGTGGTCTGGACGTCGCGGAGGGCGACGGCGATGAGCAGGCCGTTCTCGACGGACACCCGCTGGTGTCGGACGCCGATCTGGCCGGTGAGGAAGTCGGAGGCGCCGGCCCACCGGGTCCGTGCGGTCAGGTGCCAGTCGCCGTCGACCCGGTAGAACACGAACGCGCCGCTCTGGACGACGTTGCGTTCGGCACCACCGGTGTCGGTGGCCGTCGTGGTCCGCAGGTCGTTGTGCCACTGCACACCGGGTTGCAGGCCGGCGCTGCCGGCGTAGTCGCCGTCGCCCCGGTGCCCGAACAGCCCGAACAGCCGCAGGGTGTGCATTCCCCCGGTCACCTGCGCCGAGGTGATCGGGTAGCTGCCCGCCATCGACGACTCGAGTTCCCAGGAGCCGGGGTCGACCGGGCGGAAGGCGGTCGGCGCGAACGCGACCTGCAACGAGCCGAGGTCGTCGCGGAACACTCCTCCGGCGAACAGCGTGCCCGAGGTCTCGCCGGGACTGATCAGGTTACGGGTCCGCCCGTTGGCGAACTCGGGGGTGAAGAACGCGTCGATCTGGCTACGGGACGCGCTCCCCGGGGACGTCAGCACGTCGCCGTGCGGCAGTCCTTCGAGCAGGTCGAGCGCCGCGTCCCGGATCGGGGCGAGCGGACCGACGCCCTCGGTGTGGAAGCGCAGCGGCAGGCCGGCGAAGGGCAGCGGCGGCGGTGCGGCTTCGGTGACGTCGTGAAGGACCGGGACTGCCCGGTCGTCCGTGGCACCGTCCGGCCGGGGGGCCGGCTCCTCGACCCCCATCCGGTCGGCCCACAACTCGGACAACCAGATCCGCATCCGGCCGGGCCGAAGCCGGATGGTCTGCGGGGTGCCGGAGAACTCCAGGTGGCCGGTGTCCAGGTGCTGCCCGTCCGGCAGCTCGATCCACCGCCGGTCGCTGCGGTGCGACAGCAGGCCGCCGGTGACGGTGCGGTACAGCGCCCGGGGGCGGGTGTACGAGGAGACCTCCACCTGGAAGTCGAGATCCAGTTCGTACTCGCGGGCGGTGGTCCGGCCGTCCTTCGGCGTCGGGCTGACCGACATCTCCACCTGGGCGAGCTGCTGTCCGGTCGCCAGCTTGCGTCCGTTGCTGCGGGTGTACTGGTAGCCGACGCCGGCGGCGGCCAACGCCCGCGACGACGGCTTGCGCCAGCGGTCGAAGAAGCCGAAGCGGATGCCGGCCTGGTAGTCCCGACTGACCGAGGTGTGGGCCTGCGCGCGGTCGCCACCGATGTCGGTCTCCCGCATCGAGATCGACTGGGACTGGCCGGTGCGGCGTCCCGCGGTCCGGGTCGCGGTCAGCACGATCCGGACGTACTCGTTGCGGTACCAGCCGTACCGCTTCAGCTCCACCACGATCCCGGTGTCGAAGAGGCTGTCCACCATGGCGCGTACCGCCGGCTGGCTCAGGGCGGTCCGCAGTGACTCCTCGTTGCGGCGGTGCTCCATCAGGTCCCGCAGGGTGCGGATGGTGTCCACCGGTGCCGGTCCGTCGACGACGAAGCCCGGGTGCGCCCGCAGGACGGTCTCGATGTCGGCGAGGACCTCGGCGAGCCCGGTCACGTCCCGTACCGCGCCGTCGCCGAGCGGTCCGGTCATCACCTGGGCGTCGTCCGGCAGGCGGGCGCCCTGGCCGGTGGGCAGGTCCGGCGGCAGGTCGGTCGCCGCCCGGACGAAGAGGTGGTCGGGTTCGGTGGAGACCTCGTCGATCCCGGCACCCTGGATTCTCCAGGTGACCGGGTAGTCGCGTAACTCGGTCTCGCCGGTGTAGATGACCGCCCGCTTGCGTCCGCCGCTGCCGCCGCCCAGCGCCGCCTGTTCCCGGCGGCCGGAGACGCCGACGCTGACCGACCCGGTCAGCGGTACGCCCGTCTCGTCGCGCGGCCCGTTCCACCCGGCCTGGAGCGCCGCCCCGAAACTCGACGAGGCCGCCGCGCTGTGCTCGTTGGCGACCACCAGTTGCGCGCTGTCGCGCAACACCACGTCGGTGGCGGTGGACCGGAGGGTGTGCTCGGCGCTGCCGGCCGTGATGGTGAACGGCCCGGCGACCTCGTTGGTCGTCTCGTTCCACAGGGCCGGGATGCGCAGCCCGCCGGTGAACTCCTCCAGTGCCGCCTCGACGTTGCGGGCGCTGAGCAGGCGGGACAGTTCGGCTCGGCTCGCCGAGCCGACCGCGAACAGCCCGGGTGGCAGCGTGCGCTCGGCCAGTCGCCACAGCTCGGGTACGACTGCGGCCTCGACCTGGTGTACCCGGGGGACGGTCGACGGTCCGAGTCCCTCGGCGCGCTGTTCGTTCCGGTCGGCGACCAGGGCGTGCCGGGGAATCTTCAGGATCGCCTCGGTGGGTACCTCCCGGGCCGGGCCGACCTGCTGGTTGGTCCCGTCGGCGGCGCGTTCCCACAGCTCCAACCGGTACGTCGCCCGCGCCGCGATCCGGTCCGCGCCGTTGCTCGGCCGGGCCTGCCGGTGGGTCACCAGGGACCGGAGCGTGGACAGTGCCTGCGTCAGCCGCCGGAGGGTGGCGTGCAGGTTGAGTCCACCGCCGACGATACCGGGCTCGACGGCGCCAGCCGGGCTCACCGTCAGCGAGGCGTCGACGCCACCGCTCTTCGACTTGGTGACGCCGCTCGTGGTGGTGACCGCACCCGCCCGGTCGATCCGGGTCAGCACGGTGTCCGGGTCCTGGTCAGGGGTGCGGCGCAGCTCGTCGAGCGTCACCGAGACGCGCAGTTCCACCTGCCGACCGTCGACGGTGACCGGGACGTGCTCCCCTCGACCGACGAGCCCGTGCAGGTCGCCGCTGCCGTCGGCGTCGTTGTGCAGCCGGCGGAGGAACTCGTCGAGGCCGCGGACCTTCCGGCTGCCGCGCTGCCGGACGAGGTCTCGCGCGGCCTGCTCGACCTCGGCGAGGCCGGTCACCCGGACCACCTCGGCGGCACCCAGTGAGCCGGCGGCCAGGTAGCCGACCGCCACCAGGCCGTCGTCGAGCGGGTCCGGCGCGGGAACCTCCCCTTCCGGGTGGTCGACGGTGAGCAGTGCCGTCTCGGCGTCGCCGTCGGAGTCCGTACCGGTTCCGGCGGGCGCGTCCAGCCGTCCGCCGGTGGTGTCCGACGAGCGACCGCCGATCGGCACGTCCAAACCCCGGACCGGGCCGTCGACCGGTACGCCGTCCGTGGTCGGCACGAACAGCACCGTGTCGGGCTGAATCGTGAGGTCGGCGACCGTACCGTTCTGGCCGTCGAGGAAGACCACCCCGTTGTGGTCGTGGATCACGTTGAACGCGTGGGCGAAGTCCCGACCCGTGACGTGTACGACGACGATGCCCCGGGAGCCCTGCGGCGCGGACCGCATGACTCGGGTGACGGCGGCGAAGTCCGCCACGGCCACCGGTGCCCGGTCGCGGTAGCGGGTCAAATGCTCCAGTGGAGCCAGCGTGGACGGTGACGACTGTAGGCGTTCACCGGGTCGCAGTCTCTCGGTGAACGCCAGGTCGGTGACGATCGCGGTGAGTACGCAGTTGGTGCCGAACTCGCCCTTCCGATGCCGGTGCGGGTTGATCCCGGGAAGCCACGGGTAGTCGCGCTGGACGACCGTGGCGTCCGGTGGGGGATCGGTTCGCGGCATCGCCTCGGTTCCCGACCCGGCGTCCCGCGCTCGGAGGTCCCCACGCGGTCCACCGTTCGTCTGCGGGGCGGTGTCCGTCGGGGTGCGGGCGGGCGGGGTGGCCGGGCTGAGGCTCGGCGTGACGGTGCCGGTGCTCGCCCCGGTGGTGGCCGCAGGGGGCACGGCTCCCGGCCGGCCGGCGAGCGGGGCGGTGGGCGGCGACGCGGAGGCGGTGGTGGTCGAGGCGGACGGCACCGGCGTCGGCGCGGCGGTGGAGGTCGACGACACCGGTGACGGTACGGGGGTGGCAACCGTGCCCGCCACGGCCGCCGGCCGGACCGGCACCGGACCGTTCGACGGCGTGCCGGATGACGGCGTAGCGGGTGACGGCGTGCCGGATGACCCGGTGGGTGCCGGGCCGGTGGGTGCCGGGCCGGTGGGTGCCGGGCCGGTGGGTGCCGGGCCGGTGGGTGCCGGGCCGGTGGGTGCCGGGCCGGTGGACGAGACCGTGGTACCGGCCGGGGTGATCGTGGTCGCCGCCGCCGGCACCGGCGTGGGGGCGGCGGGGCGTGTGGGCGACGGCCCGCCGTTCGTGGCGGCGGCGGTCGATCCGCCGCCGTTCGGGGGCGTGCCGGTGCTGGGTGCGGGCGTGGTTGCGGCGTTGGGTGCGGTGACCGGGGTGGGGGTCGCGGCCCCTTGGCCGCCCATCGAGGGTGCGGGGGGCGCCGGGGGCGCGGGCGCGGCAGACGGTGCCGGTTGCGTGACGAACGGCCCGCCCGACGTGGTGACGGCTGCCGCCGGGACCGCCGATGGCCGGGCGTCGTTCGACGGGGCTGCGCCGGTGCTCGACGGGTCGGCGGTGCCGTTCCCGCCGATGGTGGTCGGAGGGCTCGCGACACCGTTGCCGGTGACGGCACCCGCTGCCACCGGTCCGCCCGCCGCTGACGGTCCGCCGGCCGGACGCGGCCCCGACGGGTCACCCTGCTGTCCGGAGACGGCCCCGGTGCCGTCCGACGGCGATGATCCTGACCGGTCGACATCCCGGCCCCCGGGTGTGCCGGGGGTGGTGGCCGGGACCGGTCCGGCGGCGGTGGTGGATCTGCCGTCGGAGGGCCCTCCGGGAACACCGACCACGACGGGTGTGCCGGTGCCGTCGGATACGGCGGGTGCTCCGGCACCGTCCGGGCCGGGCGGCGGGGTGTCGGCCGACGAGGGCACGTCAAGGGGCGGCAGGGTGTCGGGAGCCGACGAGGCGTCCGGGGGCGGTGGAGGCGAGGACTTCGAGGTGGGATCCGGGGTGGGCGTCGTGCGACTGGGCGCGTCCCCATCGGACTCGGTGTCCCGGGTGCCGCCGTCGGGGCCCGGCCGGATCGCGTCGCCGATGTTCGTGCCGGCGGCGCTGGCCGCGCCGGACACCGCGCCGGAGACCGCCGCCGCACCACCGACGTTCCATCCCTGGCCGGTCATCACGCCGTAGAGGCCCTCGGTCAGGTATTCGACGGCGGCCTCGGAGGCCATCTCACCGGCCGCGTCGGCGGTGGCCTGACGCCCGGTCGGCCTGGGTTCGGGTGTGGTCAGCGCCTGGCGGAACGTCGTGCCGGGCGGAGGCACCGAGTCGGCACCGGCGTCGGTCAGCGCTCGCGCACCGGGGCCGCCGAGCCGCCGGGCCAGGAGGTTGATCGCCGGACCGAGGAAGGTGGAGACCGCGCCACCGAGCGCGCCGACCGCCGCGGCGTCGCGGGTCAGCTTGCCGTCCCAACGGTCGCGGGTGCCCATCGACAGTTGCAGCCGCTGGACGATGGCGTCCATCAGCACCTGCAGGCCGATGCCGATCACCTGGTTGACGGCGACCATCTGGATCAGCCGGCCGAGCAGCGTACGGACCAGGAAGCGGAACACGGCGACCCGGGCCGCCAGCCAGTTCAGGGCCGCGCCCGGGTTGAAGAACGAGAAGGCGAGGGCCACGATGAAGTCGATCATCAACTGGATCAACGCACCGATGATCATCATCTTGACGTACTGGACCTGGGTTCCCGAGGCGCGGCTCTTGGCGCCGAGGTCACGCAGTTGGTCGGCGGCGACGGCGAGGTAGCCGGGGTTGCGGACGTACCCCTGCATCGACTCGACGAACGCCTCGTCGGCCCGGCCGGACACACCGCGTCGGATGGAGCGGACGGCGTCGACGAGGAGCGGAAGGGCGGAGTCGACCCCGTCGGCCGCGCCGCTGTAGGCCCGGGAGAGCCCGAACAGGCGATCCTCGTCGGTCCCGGGGAAGTCCTCCCCCGAGATCCACTTGAGAAAACCGGCGAGGTCGTCCGACGCCTCGATCCCCATCTCCGCTCACCTCCCCCGGTCCGACACCGTCAGGTACGCACCGGACCGTTGCCGGACCAGCCGGTCGCCGTGTCCCCGTTCTCCGCCTCGTACCTGGCCAGCAGCGCGGCCAGATCCGCCACGCGGCTGCCATCGCCGACCGCCAGCTCCCGCAGGCCGGTCAGCACGTACCTCGCCAGCGGCAACTCGCGGTCCAGGTCGGCGGCGACCGCCTCGTCGACCTCGCCGCGGACGCTGAGCACGACCGGGGTGTTCGCACCCACCTCACCCTCGAACGTCTCGACGACCGCCTGCATGTGGGCGAAGTAGGCGGCGAACGCCTCCTGCCGCAGCCGGTCCGTGTCCGCCGACAGCGGGGCGCTCACGGTCGGCTCCCGGTGCCGTCACCGCTGTCTGCCGCCGCTGCCCCGGTCGGCCGGGACGGAGGCGGGTCGGCGCCGGGCCACGGGTCGTTCACCAACCGGATCGCGTCGCGCATCATCGACTCGAAGTCGGCCTCTCCGTTGATCATGTCGAGGACCGGCATCCCGGGCGGCAGGACCGCGGCGAAGGCGGCGGCGACGGCTGCCTGGGCCTGCTGTCGGGCCGCTCCGACGGTGTCGACGAGCAGGGTCGCCAGCTCGGCCGACGGCATGCTGCGGTACGACCGGCTCAGGAACCGGATGTCGACGAGATCGCCACGGCTGTTGACGGTGACCGTGATGACCCGGTTCTTCGACGTCACGCTCGTCTCGGAGCCGTCCAGACGGGACTGCACGTCGGCGATCGCCGCCTGGCTGGCGGCCAGTTCGGCGTACGCCTGCTCGATCTGGTCCTGCATGGGACCGGGCATGTCGTTACCTCCTCACTAGTTCCGACGCCGGGTGGTGTCCCGGTGCGTCGGGCCGTACGGCGATCCCGGGCCACGCGACGGCACGTTCGACCGGCCGGGACGCGTACCCTCACCGGAGTCCGCCTCGTCGAGGTCGTCGCGACCGATCACGGCCGGGGCGCAGTCGGGATCGGTGCCCCACACCTCTTCCTCCTCGGCGAGCCAGGTGGTCCGTTCGCGGTCCTTGTCGTTGTCGCGACCGCCGCCCTGCCCCAGGCCACCCATCGGCGGCATCATCGGGAAGCCGCCCATGCCGCCCGTCCCGGGTATCCCGGCGCCGGCGGCACCGGCTGCCCCGGCGGGTCCGAACGGTGCACCGGCCATGAACCCGCCACTGGTGACCGCGCCGGTGCCGGTGCCGGCCACGCCGGCGAAGCCGGGTAGGGCCGAGCCCGGCACGTAGCCGGGCGGTGGTTCGCCGATCGGACCGATGACGGCACCGCCGTTGGGGCCGGCCGACGAGCCGCCGGAGTCGAAGCCACCGGAGCCCACACCGCCGACCGCCCCCGGGTCGACGACCGAGGGGTACGACGTGGACGGCGGCGTCAGGCCACCCAGGCCGCCGCTGCCGCCGGTCGACACGCCGCCCGACGCCGAGCCGTCACGGCCCGGACCGCCGACGACACCCGAGTCACCACCCGCCGGATTCGGCGCGGACGGCGGGGTGAGGCCGCCCAGGCCGCCGCTACCGCCGGAACCGGATCGGGAACCGCCACCGGACGTCCCACCACCGGGCGTGCCGCCCACGACACCACCGCCCAGGCCGGGCAGGAAGGAGCCGGAACCGGCCGTACCGCCGCTGCCGATCCCACCGCCGACACCGCCGGTACCACCGCCCAGCCCATCGAGGCCGACAGTGCCGCTGGATCCGCCGCCACCAAGACCGGACGGGTCGAATCCACCGGCGGACGGCCCTCCGGTGGACCCCCCACCCGCGCCACCGCTGCCGAACGCTCCGCCCGACCCGCCGCCGGATCCCCCGGCGCCGAGGCCGGACGGGTCGAAGGATCCGCTGGAGCCGGAACCCCCCGGACCGCCGCCGACGTTCGCACCGCCGAAGCCCTCACCACCCGGCCCACCGCCGAAGTCGGCGCCGCCCGAGCCACCGCCACCGAACTCCGCGCCGCCGGAGCCGCCGTCGTTCCCGCCACCGCCGATGTTCGCGCCGAACTCGTCACCGCCCGGCCCACCGCCGAAGTCGGAGCCGCCGGAGCCGCCCCCGCCCGGACCGTTGCCGAACGGGTTGTTCGGACCGTTGCCGAACGGGTTGTCGTCCTGCGGCGAGTAGTAGACGCCCCGGTACAGCGGGAAGACCCCGCCTCGCATCGCCTGGATCGTCAGGTTGAAGCTGGTGATGAGCGCCTGGGTGGCGTTGACCGAGGCGAGGTTCAACGCCTCCAGGTTGCTGACCCAGGTCGACTTCATCGCGTCGTTCAGTTGGTTCCAGCCGTCGTTGCTCATCAGGTCGTACGTGCCGAGGCCCTGGTCCGGGAAGGAGAACGTCCACGGCTGTTCGGGCCCGGCCGTCCAGGTCCCACTACTCGTCCGCGCGTCGTGCTCGTCGACCTGGCGCTCCATGGCGCGCAGCACCTGCCACACCAGCCAGTTCGGGTCGTGGTAGCGGTAGGCGACGAACGCGTTCCAGGCGTTCTCCATCGCGGTCTTGAAGGTGCCGATCGCGGTGCTGTTGTCGTTGAGCAGTTGGACCCAGTCGCCCTGTTCGGTGATGTTCTCCTTGAGATAGAGCATGGTCCGGGCCATGTCGGCCATGGCGAAGACGAACGCGTCGGCGGCCGTACCGTCGAAGCCGGCCCGGTCCTGGTCGATCCGGTCGACCACGGCCCGCACGGCCGGTTGGCCGCCGTTCATCAGCCAGTCCGTCACCTGCCAGTAGAGGTGGGCGGCGTCGGAGAAGGTCTGGGCGTCCAGGAACTGGTTGGCGCGGATGCCGGAGACGATCGGACCGCTGGCGTTCACCGTCCGCTGCGAATGGCTGGCCGGGGAGTCGTCGCCGCCTTCGAAGAAGGTGACCCAGCCCCGGATGAGCTGGAAGTACATCCGGGAGTCCCGGCCGCCGTGCCGGCGTTTGCGATAGAGGGTGATCCGGTTCCAGCCCTCCTGGTCACCGGGCATCCAGTGGTTCCACGGACTCTGGTTGCCGTTCTCGGTCACCTGCCAGAACGAGGTGTCGAGCTGGATCCAGGTGTTGCGGGCCGCGACCCCCGGGTCCGCCTGTTCCTCGGACCCGAGCACGTCCCGCAACGCCGGCATCCACTCCATGGACCGGCTACCGGTGAACGCGTCACCAGGCTGGGTCATGTTGCTCCTTCCGTTGTCGCAGGTCGTGCCCGGGCCCGAGGGTGGTCAGAAGGCCGGCAGCCGGCTGCCGAACTCGGCGGCCGACATCTCGTTGAGCGTCTCGGCACCGTCGGTGAGCGCCATGAACGCCCGCAACTGCTGCCCGCGGGTGGCGGACAGGGTGCCGATCTCGTCCAGCCGGGCCTGGATCGCGGAGCCGTTGGTGCGGATCAGGTTGGCGAGGGTCTGCCCGACCACGAAGTTCTCGTGTCCGGGACGGATGACCAGGTTGTTGATCGGTCCCTGCGCCGCGCCGGGCGCCTGCGTGGCCAGGGTCATGTTGACGGCGACGAAGTCGTTGAGCATCCCGTCGTCGACGTGGATCGGCATTCGCGTACCCCGTTCAGAGGTTGCCCTGGAACAGGGCCGCGCCCTGTGCGTCCGCGACCTGGTACGTCTCGCGGATCCGGTCGATGGCGGCGGCACCGGAGCCGAGCGAGTTGTTCATCGTCGTCATTCCGCCCTCCCAGACGGTCTGCGCCGCCCGGTACGATTCGGCGGCACCGCCGAGGTTCATCGTGATGAACCGGTTGACGACGGCGTTCAGCTCGTCGAGGGCGTTGTCGATCGACCGGGTGACGCCGCGCAGCTCCTCGCCGCTGCCGAGCAGTCCGTCGGGGTTGAGTCCGTAGGTGGCCATCGGGGATTCCTTTCGTCGCAGGAGGCGGTCAGTCGCCCTGGTACCAGCGGGAGTGCGAGGAGGTCTCCAGCTCGGCGTTGCTGGTCGCCTGGAGGTACTGGCTCATCGCGGTCCGCAGCATCTCCAGGCCGTTGCGGACCTGGTTGAGGCCGCCGCGCCAGTTGGACAGCTCCTGTCCGTAGAGGGTGCGGGCCTCGCCGTGCCACTGCATCGACGAGTTGACCGCGTCGACGCTGGCGTCGGCGGCGTTGCAGTTGGCCATCGCCACCTCGAACGCCGACAGCAGTTGGCGGATGGTCTGTTCGTCTACTTCGTTCTGTGCGGGCATCTCGCTCTCCTTCGTGTCGGGTGTCCGGTCCGTCCGGCCGTCGCGGTCGCGGTGCCGGTCATCTGCGGGCCAGCTCGGGGTCGAGCAACGGTCCGGTCGGCAGCAGGTCCAACAGCCCTCTGGTCACCGTCGCCGCGCCGTCCAGGGGGTAGCCGAGGACCTCGGCGACGGACGGGTCGGCCAGCGGGTACTTGATCCCGGCATCGGTGACCAGGAAGTAGCCGGTGCCGGGAAGCTGACCGGGGCGACCGAGCCGGACCAGGCCGCCGACCCCGGGGGCGACCGACACCGCGCCGGCCGTCCGGGCGGTACGGGTGACACCGGTGCCGTCGACGGTGCGGGCGGCCGGTGCGGTCAGGGGTGGTCGTGACGTCACCCCGATGCCGCCGCCGTCGGTGTGCCGCACGCACCAGACCCGGCCCGGCCCGGGTTCGGCCCGCGTCGGCGGGGTGGGTGGCAGGTCGGCGGGGACGGTCGGCTGGGCGGAGACCGGCAGCCGGGCCAGCGCGGCGGGGCTCATCGCCGTCGGCGCCACCGGCGCGGGCCGGTACGCCCCGGCCGTGTCCGGGTCGCTCTCCACCAGGCCGTGGGCCAGTGGACCGAGCTGGCTGAGCCCGTCGCGGTGCAGCAGGTAGTGACGTTCGGGCAGGCCGGCGACGCGGACCACGAAGAGTTGACCGATCCGGGTGGGGCGGCCGTCCACCTCGGGACCCGGTCGGCCCCGGTCGGGTACGGGCACCGGTGCGAGGTCCGGGCCGACCGGCAGTTGCTCCAACCAGCCGGGCTCGACCAGGACGGGTACGCCGTCGTAGCCGAAGGCCCGGCTCAGCCAGTCGCGGGTCAACGCGAAGCGGCGCCCCTGCCAGACCAGGAACGTCGGACCGGCCGCGACGCGGGCGACCACCGCCTGTTCCGCGGGAAGCGGGGTGTCGGTCGCCGACCGGTCGACCGCCAGGGTGGTCGTGGTGGCCGGGGTGCCCGCGCCGTCCCGGGTTGCCTGCGCACAGACGTGCCAGGCGGTGCCGGCGAGCGCTCCGGGTGCGGGCAGGGCGTCGGGGGCGCCGACGATGCCGAGCGGGCGACCGCGTGGCACGTCGGCCAGCGAGCGGCCGGAGACCGAGACGACCTTGGGGACGGCGCCGAAGATCAGCCGGGCGGAGGTGTAGTTGAGCACCGGGCGCAGCGTGCCGTCGACGAGGACGTACCGGCTGCCGGTCTCCTTCTCGACGACGAGTTGTCGGGGCGCTCGCCAACTGTCGGCGCCGCCGGGGCGCAGGAAGCCGTAGACCGCGAAGCCGGCGACGACCAGGGCGGCGACCAGCAGTCCGGCGAGGCTGCCGACCAGGATGCGACGGTGCGGGTTCTCCGGTGTCTCCGGCTCCCCCGCCACCAGCGCACCGGTGAGTCGGCCCAGCACATACGACTGGGCCTGCACCTGGTCCCGACGTGACTGCACGCCCCTCAGCCGCCCAGGGCCCGGGCGAAGGCGTAGACGTCGAGGACGGCGAGCAGGACCGGGAAGACCGCGACCATCGCCAGGGTGTGGGTCAGGTCGCCGATGCGTCCCCAGTACGGCATGAGCCGCCGACCGGGCAGGGTGCGGGCGGTGGTGACCAGCAGGGCCGCGCCGATCGGCACCAGCACGACCGGGACCAGTAGGCGCGGCCAGCCGGTGCCGGTGGTACTCACGTGCAGCACCACCGTGGCCAGTCCGAGCACGGCCGGTGCGCACAGTGCGAGTCGGTGCCAGGCGCTGGTCATCGGGCGGGCGGCGAGCAGCCGTACGGTGGCGACGAGGACGACGAGGGTCGGTGCCGCCCAGCCGTCGGCGGCGCCGACCAGCGTCAGGGCGCCGAGCGTGACGGCGGCCAGGCCGGTGTGCAGCGCGGTCATGTAGCGGTCGGCGGTGGCGGTGCGGGTCAGCAGCGGTTCGCTCGGCTCGGGGTCGATGCCGTCCTGCAGATGCTCCGGCTGCACGGGCAGCGGTTCGAGGTGCAGTCCGGCGAGGCGGAAGGCGAGCAGGGGCACGGCCGTACCGGCGATGGTGGCGGCGACCGCGACGACGGCGGCGGCCCGGACGGTGCTCATCGGGACGAACGCGGCGAGTGCGGCGCCGGCGGCGGTGAACAGGGCCGCGGTGAGGACGGCCGCGAAGAGTGGACCGGCCCGGCCGAGCAGGATCCGGCCGAGGGCGGCGGTGGTGAACACGGCGGTCGCCGCGACGACGAGCCGTGGGCCGTCCACCGTCAGGGTGGCGTCGGGGCGGCTGATCTCCGGCACCAGCAGTCCGGCGAGGCCGGCGTGGGCGACGGCGGCGACCAGGAACACCGTGCCGGCGGCCCGGTCACCGACGGCGCGGGTGAGCGCGAACGCGGCGGCCAGGCAACCCAGCGCGAGCCCGGCCGCGCAGAGCAGGCGGGGTACGGGTGGGCCGGCTGCCGCCAGCACGGCGACGCCGGTGCCGAGCAGTACACCGAGTGCGCCGAGCGCCGCCCAGCGCACCATCTGCGGTCGCCACAGGCCGGACCGGGCGCGGGCTCCGGTGGCCACGCCGTCGATCAGGTCGTCGAAGTCGACCGGCGGGATCTGTTCGGCGCGCGGGCGCAGGTGCACCGTGTCGCCGTCGCGGAGACCGAGGGAGGCGACGGTGCCGTCCTCGTCGAACGGTGGTGCGCCGAGGCGCTGCAGCACCCAGCCGCCGTGCAGCAGCCCGGTGTCCGCCAGGTCCTCCCCGAGGTGGTGCAGCAGCGCCGGCAGCAGGTCGGCGACCAGCACCTGGGCGGGTACGGCCAGCTCGATCTGCCGGTCCGGTCCGCAGACGACCAGTCGGCACATCTGCTCACCAACGGCGATGGTCATGCCCTCTCTACGGGCCGTCTCCGAGGCGGTTCAACGCAGGTGCGGAATTTTTTCTGACCCGTCGCCCGGATCGGTGCGTAGTAGGAGCGCGCGGGCGGTCGGTCGGGCGGCCCGCAGCGGGGACAGGAGGGCGGACCGTGACCACAGTGGTGTTCCGGCGACCGGCGCGGCGTAACGGCCCGGAGATGCCGGCGGGTGAGATCAGTCTCCAGGAGCCGCCCGAACTGCCCGAGACGCAGTCCGGTGGGCTGCGTCAGGTCATGACGATCATGCCGATGATGGTGATGTCCGGCGTCATGATGCTCATGTTCGTCGGTGGCGGCCGGGGCGCGATGACCTGGGTGATGATCGGTCTGATGGTGGTCGCGATGGGCGGGATGCTGATCGGCCTGATGATGAGTTCCGGCGGTGAGCGCAAGCGTCGGCTCGGCGGCGACCGCCGCGACTATCTGCGCTACCTGGCGCAGAACCGCCGCCGGGTACGACGTACCGTGGCGCAGCAGCGCGACGCGGGCGCCTGGCGGCACCCCGACCCGGGTGCGCTGTGGTCGGTGGCGATGACGTCGCGGCGGTGGGAGCGGCGGGCCAGCCATCCGGACTTCCTGGAGGTTCGGCTGGGCACCGGCCGCGCGCGCTTGGCCACCCCGATCGTGCCGTTGCAGACCAAGCCGATCGAGGATCTGGAGCCGTTGGCGGCGAAGTCGCTGCGCCGCTTCATCAAGGCGTACAGCACGCTCGAGGACCAGCCGGTCGCCGTGTTCCTGCGCGGTTTCGCGCTGATCCGGTTCACCGGTGACGCCGACGGTGTCCGTGCGGTGCTACGCGCGATGATCACCCAGTTGGTGACCCTGCACGCGCCCGAGGAGGTGGTGCTCGCGCTGTGTCTGGGTGGTGAGGGTGCCGCCGCCTGGGAGTGGGCCAAGTGGCTACCGCACGTCCAGCATCCGGTCGAGCAGGACGCGGCCGGGGCCACGCGGCTGGTCGCGGAGAGCATCGAGGGGGTGGAGCGGCTGCTCGGTGAGGGGTTCCTCGCCCGGCCGCGCTACGAGCAGGGTGCCACGCCGAGTCGCGACGAGCCGTACGTGCTGGTCGTCTGTGACGGTGGGCGGATCCCGACCGGGGCCCGGATGGCCTCCGGCGGTTACCGCAACGCGGTGCTGGTCGGCATCGGCACCGCGCCGGCCAGTACGCCCCGGCATCTGCTCTGGCTCGACCTGGTCGAGGACCGGTTGGAGATGGTGCGGCACGACGCGGTCGGTCGGGAGAAACGGTCGCCGTTGGCCCGCGCCGACCGGCTCAGTGTCGCCCGGGCCCGGGCGGTGGCGCGGATCCTGTCGCCGTACCGGCTCGGGGTCGCCACCGAGCCGGTCGCCGAGGCGCTCGACTCCGACCTCGACCTGGGGGCGCTGCTCGGGGTCGCCGACCTGAGCCGGCTCGATCTCGACGTCGCCTGGGCGCCCCGGTCGGCGACGGACCGGCTGCGGGTGCCGATCGGGGTGGACTCCGACGGTGCGCCGGTGGAGTTGGACATCAAGGAGTCGGCGCTGGGCGGGATGGGTCCGCACGGCATGCTGATCGGGGCGACCGGCTCGGGCAAGAGCGAGCTGCTGCGTACCCTCGTGCTGGCGCTCGCGGCGACACACTCCAGTGAGACGCTGAACCTGATCCTGGTGGACTTCAAGGGCGGTGCCACGTTCCTGGGGCTGGACCGGCTGCCGCACACCTCGGCGGTGATCACCAACCTGGCCGACGAGGCGGCGCTGGTGAGCCGGATGCGCGACGCGTTGCACGGGGAGCTGGTCCGCCGGCAGGAGCTGCTGCGGCAGGCCGGTGGCTACAGTTCGGCGCTGGACTACGAACGTGCCCGCGCTCAGGGCGCTCCGCTGGATCCGTTGCCCACGTTGTTCGTCGTGGTCGACGAGTTCAGTGAACTGCTCGCCGCGCACCGTGACTTCATCGACCTGTTCGTCATGATCGGTCGGCTGGGACGGTCGCTCGCGGTGCATCTGCTGTTGGCCAGTCAGCGCCTCGACGACGGTCGGATCGCCCAGTTGGAGTCGCACCTGTCGTACCGGATCGGGCTGCGGACGTTCTCGTCGATGGAGTCGCGGTCGGTGATCGGTGTGCCGGACGCGCACGAGTTGCCCAGTCAGCCCGGCAACGGTTATCTGCGGACCGACGTGTCGACGCTGATCCGGTTCAAGGCCGCGTACGTCTCCGGTGCGCACCGGCCCAGGGCCGTCCGGTCGCGGCAGGACGTGGTGCAGCGGCAGTTGGTGCCGTATCTGTTGGAGCACGTGCCGTACCGCACCCCGACGCAGGCGCCCCGGACACCGGCGGAGGTGCCACCGGGCGAGGCCGACGTGACGGCGCCGAGTGTGTTGTCGGTCGTCGTGTCCCAGCTCGTCGACCAGGGGCCGCCGGCGCATCAGGTGTGGCTGCCGCCGCTGTCCGCCGCGCCGACGCTGGACCAGTTGCTGCCGGCGCTGGCCCCGGATCCGCAGGCCGGGCTGCGGGCCGCGGACTGGCCCGGCGCCGGTCGCCTGGCGGTGCCGGTGGGGTTCGTGGACAAGCCGTTCGAGCAGGTCCGTGAGCTGATGGTGGTGGACCTGGCCGGCATCGGTGGGCACGTGGGCATCGCCGGAGGTCCGCAGAGCGGCAAGAGCACACTGCTGCGTACGTTGATCTGCGGGTTGGCGTTGACCCACAGCCCGGCGCAGGTGCAGTTCTACTGTCTGGACTTCGGCGGGGGCACCCTGTCGACGATCGCCGACCTGCCGCACGTGGGCAGCGTCGCCGGGCGGCTGGAGATCGACCGGGTGAGCCGCATCGTCGCCGAGATCGGTGCCCTGGTCACCGAGCGGGAGCGACGTTTCGGCAGTCTCGGCGTCGACTCGATGGCCACCTACCGGCGGGCGCGGGCCGACGGCACGATCACCGACGACCCGTACGGTGACGTGTTCCTGGTGGTCGACGGTTGGTTCACGTTGCGGCAGGAGTTCGAGGCCGCGGACACCGCCATCCGGCAGATCGTCGCGCGGGGGCTCAACTTCGGGGTGCACGTGCTGCTCACCGCCGCCCGCTGGTCCGAGGTGCACCACGGCATGCGGGACCAGCTCGGCACCCGGCTGGAACTGCGTCTCGGTGACGCCGTCGACTCCGCCATCGACCTGCGACTGGCAGCCACGGTGCCGCACCTGCCCGGTCGGGGGCTGACGGCACAGAAGATGCACTTCCTCGGCGGGCTCCCGCGCATCGACGGTTGCGGTGACGCGGACAGCGTGGCCGAGGGGGCCCGGGACCTGACCGCGTCGGTGCGGGACTTCTGGGCCGGGCCGCCCGCGCCGCCGGTGCGTACGCTGCCGGCCCTGCTGCCGGCCACCGAGCTGCCGCCGCCGGACGGCGACCTGCGGGTGGCCCTCGGCATCGACGAGGAGCGGATGCAGCCGGTCTGGCACAACTTCGAGGAGGTGCCGCACCTGACCGCCCTGGGCGACACGGAGAGCGGCAAGACCAGTCTGCTGCGCCTGCTGGTCGACGGGGTGACCCGGCGGTTCACGCCGAAGGAGGCCCGGATCATGGTGGTGGACTACCGTCGGCGGCTGTTCGACTCCGTCCCCGCGCCGTACCGGCTCGGGTACTCGGTGTCCCCGGGGGCCACGAAGGAGACCGTGGCCAGTGCGGTCGAGGGGCTGCGCAGCCGGATGCCGGGCACCGACGTCACGCCGGAGCAACTGCGTCGCCGGGACTGGTGGACCGGGCCCCGGCTGTTCGTCCTCGTCGACGACTACGACCTGCTGGCCGGCCACGACAGTCCGCTGGCCCCGCTGATCCCGTTCCTGCCGCAGGGCACCGACATCGGCTTCCACCTGGTCCTGACGCGGGGTGCGGCCGGGGTGATGCGGATGTCGATGGACCCGCTGATCCGTCGGCTACAGGAGACGAACAGTCCCGACCTGGCGCTGTCCTGTCCGCCGTCGGAGGGGCCGCTGCTCGGCAACACCAAGCCGCGCATCCTGCCGCCGGGGCGCGCGCTGCTGTGCACCCGCCGGGGGCATCGACTGATCCAGACCGGGTGGACGCCGCCGCCGGAGCTGTCGCCGTCGGCCGGGGCGGTGGCCGGCGTCGCCGGATGACCTGCGGTCAGCGCGGATCCCAGCGGCGGCGTCGGCCACGCCGCAGGACCGCGATCGAGAGCAGTGCCACGGCGGTCGACAGGAGCAGGAGGGTGGTCGCCACGGCGGCGCGGCGGACCGCCGGATCCGCCGCCGGGACGGGTGCCAGGACGGCCGCCGGGACCGGTTCGCGGGTCGGGGTGCCGGTCAGCGTCGGGTCGATCACGGTGACCGCCGCGTACGGGTCGACGGTGCCGGCGCCCAGCCGGGGGTCGCCCGGCACCGACGGTGGTTCGGCGGTCAGCCGCAGCCGGTCGCGGACCTGCGCCTGGGTCAGCTCCGGGTGGTACGACCGCACCAGCGCGGCGGTTCCGGCGACGTACGCGGCGGCGACGGCGGGACCACCGACCCGGTAGTGGCCGGTACCGGTGGGTGCGACGCTGACCGCGCCGGTGGCGGGCGCCACCAGGTCGACGCCGGCCGACGGTGCGCTGTCCTCGGTCGGGACGCCGTCCGGGTCGATCCCGCCGACGGCCAGCACCTGCGCGAACGCGGCCGGATACCAGGCCGGTGGCGAGGTGGCCGACGACGGTGTAGCCCGGTCGTTGACGGCGGCGACCACGACGATGTCGCGGGCCACGGCCTCGGCGACCGCCGAGGCGAGCCGGTCGTCGGTGCCGGGACGGCCGGTGCCCACGAGGATCACGTCGGCACCGAGGGTGGTGGCGGCCCGGATCCCGTCGGCGAGCCCGGTCGGCGGCACCCGCCCGTCGCGACCGATGATCCGGATCGGCAGCACCGTCGCCGCCGGGGCGATCCCGACGACTGCGGTGCCGCTGACCGGGCGGGCGGCGACGATCCCGGCCAGCGTGGTGCCCCGGCCGAGGCAGTCCCGGTCGGCGCGGGCACCGTCGGTCACGTCCCGACCAGCCGACACGGCTCCACGAAGTGCCGGCGCGGTGGCGCTGACCCCGCTGTCGACCACCGCCACGGTCACCCCGGCCCCCCGGGTCAGTGGCCAGGCCGCCGACGGTCCCAGCCGGGCCACCGCCCACGGCATCCCCGTGACGGTGACCGGTGACGCGCCGACGCACCCGTCGGTCACCGTCGGCAGGGCCGGCGGTTCGTTCTGTCGGGAGTGGGCGGGGGCCGCCGGTACGACCAGCGCCGTGACCGCGACACAGAAGCCGAGCGCAGCTCGGGAGACCGTACGTCCGACGGGCACCGCCGTCTCCTCTCAGCCGATCCGGTCGGCCGGCGGTCGGGCCGGCAGATCATCGTCGTGCCGGTGCTGGTGGTCGTGGCTCGGCACGTCGTCGGGGATCGTGCCGCCGGGCCGGTCGCGGAACCGTCGTGACCACCAGGCGAGACCTCCGGCCGCCGCGGCCAGCAGGAGCACCACCAGCGCGGCCACCGCCGCCGGTCCGGGGGACGCGTCGTCGCCGAGGGTGGCGAGTTCGTCGTGCCGTTCCTCCTCGGACAGCCTCGCGGTCACGGCCGCGCCGGCGTCGACCATGCCGAAGCCGGTCAGCGGGTCCGGTACCCGCGAGGCGGCCGGGTTCGCGGTGACCCGCAGCCGGTGGGCCACCGCTGCGGCGTCGAGGTTGGGCAGCGCCGCCCGGACCAGCGCGGCGGCTCCTGCGACGAACGCGACCGCGTACTGGGTGCCGCTGCCGGCCCGCGTCCCGTCCCTGCCGGCGACGAGGGTGGCGATGTCGATGGCGGGGGCGACCAGGTCCACCGCACCGCTGCGGTAGTCGGCGGCCAGCTGGCCGTCGGCCCCGACGCCGGCGACCCGCAGCAGACCGTCCGCGTCGTCGGGCCCGGTCGCGGGGTCGGTGGTCGTCGCGGCGCCGGCCACGACGACCACGTCGTGCGCGAGCGCGGCGCGGATAGCCGCGGCCACCTCCGGGGTGGCCGGGTCGACGTATCCGCCGAGCGCCACCACGGTGCTGCCGGCGGAGACGGCGACCTCGATGCCGGTGGCCACGTCGGCGGCCCGCGCCTGTGGGGTCGTCGTCACCACCCGCACGGGCAGCACGGCCGAGGCGGGGGCGATGCCGCCGCCGGTCTCGGTTCCGTCGGCCCGGGCGGCGATGATGCCGGCCATCGCGGTGCCGGAGCCGAGACAGTCGACGTCGCCGCGTTCGTTGCCGGCGACGATGTCGACCCCGGTGGTGACCCGCCCGCCGAGCGCGGGTCGGCTGCCGTCCACTCCGGAGTCGACCACCGCGACCAGGACGCCGCTGCCCTCGGTGAGTGCCCACGCCTGCTCGGCGGCCAGTTCCTGCCGGGCCCAGTCCGAGCCGGTCTGCGGACCGGCCGCGACCGCGCAGCGGCCGGTGTCGGGCGCCGGGGACTGCCTCGGGGTCGGGTCGGTCGACGGTCGGGGGCCCGGCGTCGGGGTGGGCGCGCCGACGGCGGAGAGCATGCCGTAGCGGACTCCCTCGCCGTAGGCGTCCCAGGGCAGCACGATGATCCAGCCCGGACGCAGCGTGTCCGGGTCGGTGAGCCGGCCGCCGTCGGGTTGCACCCGGCCGGCGTTGAGGTGCAGGACGTCGGTGGTCCGTGCCGTGGTGCCCAGGAACCGCTGTGTGATCACCGACAGTCGCTCCGGCTCGCCCTGGTAGGACGAGGTGACGACGTAGTACTTGGCGTAGGTCTCCACCGGGGCGGCGTCCGCCGGACGCGCTGTGGCCAGCGACGCGACGACGGCCAGCACGAGCAGACCGCACCACCATCGGATCCACAGACGCCGCTGTGTCGTCACCGACAGCCTCCTCCGCTCGGGTGGGTCCACCCCATGTCGACGCCTGCACTACGCACGCCGCGCCGGACCGGTTCATCGCGTGTGTCGCCGGTGATCCACATAGGTCGTACGGCGGTGCTATAGATGGACGATATGCGGCCCATCGCGCGCGCGGCGTCCGGCGGTCCCCCTCAGATCCGTCGCCTCGACGTGGCCCGGCACCGCCGGGTGGAGGGACTGTTCGACGTCTGGTTGGAGCCGCGACCGGACGGCGCGCTGGCGGCGCTCGGGTCGGCCGGCCCGGCGCTGACCGCGAAGGACATCGCCGACCTGGTACGCCGCTCGGGGGCCGCCGGTGACGACGTGCGGATGCTGACCGCCGACGGGGAGCGCCGGGCGAGCCTGTTCCGCGAGGTCGCCGCGATGCTCGGGCAGGACGTGCTGATCACACCGGCGGGCGCCGACGTCCGGCACCGGTGGCTGCCCACGGAGCCGGAGGCACCGCGGGACGCGGTCGCCGTGGAGCGGGCCGGCGGCAACCCGGTCGACTGGATGGTGATCCAGCCGCCGGGTCTGGATTCGTCGCTGCCCGGCTGGTTCGACCTGGTCGACGGGACCGTGCAGGCCCGGACCGGGACGGTCGCGCTGGCGCTGCCCGGTGGGCTGGCGCTGGCCACCCGGGCCGACTTCACCGCCCGGCGGGCGGCGGTGGCCCGCCTCGCTCCGGGCGACCCGGATCTGGTCACCGTGGCCGTCACGGTCCGGTCCGCCGGGTTCCTGGTCGGCGACTACCGGGGCACCCAGGAGATCCTGACCGGCCCGGCGCTGGCCGCGGCCCTGTCCGTCCTGCCGCTCTACGGCGGTGACCTGCGGCTGTGGCTCACCTGGCCGGCTGATCCGGCCGAACGGGTCCGGCTGGCCGCCGCGCTCGTCGCGCTCGCCGAGGCCAGTGGGGCGACGGTGTGGACGCCGCCGGTCGGTGGCACCGCCGAGATCCTTGCCGACTCCGGTGACCTGCGGGCGCTGGACGCCGGTGGCGCGCCGGGCCGGTGGCAGGACCATCAGCCGGACAGCGACTGCGGCGGGCCACCGCGTTACCTGAGCACCGCCGACGGGCGGCTGCTGCCGACCACCGAGGTGATCATGGCCGGCCTGACGGCCGCTCCTCGGACCGGCATGGCGCCGACCGACGTGCCGGGCGACGAACCGCCGGGCCGTCGGCCGGTGCTGGCCGCCGATCCGCAACGGCCCGCCGGGTACGGCGTGAGCTGGTTGACCGACGGCCTGCCGGTGAACACCGCCCCGGTCGAGTTGTACGTGACGGCTCCGGTGCCGCCCGCCGAGGTGCTGGCCGGAGGCGTACCGGCTGCGGAGCTGTTCCTGATCGGTCGTCCCGACCTGGCGCAGGCCGCCGCCGGGCGTCGACGCGGGTACCTGTTCCGGGCCCGGGTGGCGCCGGGCGGAGCGGTCCGGGTCACCTCGCTCGACCTGCACGTGCCGGCGGACCTGCAGCATCTGCTGGCGCAGGCCGACGCGTACCTGCTGCCGGCCGGTCGGCTCGATCGGATCCGGCTGCTCGCCGCGTACTCGCTGGACCGGGCCTCGGTGTCCACGTTGGAGCAGGAGTTCGACGAGCCGGCGCCGGTCTGGTTGCGGTGTTCCGGGGCCCGGCACGGGGTGGCCGGGCTGCCCAACGACGCGGACCGCTGGCCCCGGGCCCGGGTCGGCCGCTGCTATGCGCTGGTGCCCTTCGCCGCACGGGCGCTGCCCGGCGGTTGGTTGCCCCTGCACCGGGAGCAGCCCGGGGTCCGGGACGGCCACTGGCTGGTCGAGCTGCGGGTGCCGGCGCGGCGGGCGATCGACGTCGCCGCCACCGCGGATCGGCTGGGCAGCCTGCCGTTGGTGCGGTCCCGGGCTCCGCGACTACGGGCTGCCGGGGCCGCTCTGGTGCTACCGAGCCGGGCCTATCCGCGGGTGACGGTGACCCGCAGGTTCCGGCCGACGACTCAGGGCTGGGTGGCCGTGCCGGGGCCGTCGACTGCCGTGCTGTTGTCGTCGGCCGTACCGGTGTCGTCGGCCGTACCGGTGTCGGACTGAGCCGGGCTGACCGGAGCGGTCGGCGTCGGCCCTTCGTCCACGATCGACCACCGGGCGCGGAGCACCTTGCCGCAGAGCACCGGCACCACCCTGCCGCCGCTGTCCACCGCCATCCGCCGCGCGGCCCGCAGCCGGGCGCCGCGTAGCCCGCCGCTGAACACGACGGCGGCCTCCGGGCCGAGGTCGGACAGGTCGAGGGGGAACTCGTCCAGCCACCGGACTCCGCGCGGCGGGTCGGTGCCGAGCGCGTCGCCGACGGCCGCCACGTCCACGCCTGCCGCCAGCAGTTGTTCGGCGATCGTCACAGCCCGTTGTCGGCAGGCGACCGGGTCGCCGGTCACGGTCAGGACGTCAGGGGTGCGCGCGAGGTCGACCCAGAGGGCCCACCCGTCGCGGTGGCCGAGCAGGACCGGGACCCGGGCGTCGGTGAACTGCTCGTCGTCGGCCAACCAGGCGTACGCGGGAGGTTCGGACGGACCGGCCGCGCCGACGAGTTGCACCCGCAGTGCGGTGGTGGGGTCGTCGAGTTCGGTGCGCAGTGTGGGATGCCCGCCGGTCGGGTCGTCGGGGCGGGGGTGGACAGCGGGTCGCGGCGGGCCGGAGGCGAGCCGCTGCTGGATCCCGTCGCGGGAACTCGACGCGACGATCGGGGCGTCCGCCGGGTCCGGGCCCTCCGGGTGGTCCGCCACGTCCGGGTGGTCCGGTCCTTCGGTGGGTTCGGGGGTGCTCGCGTGGTCCGGGCCGACCTCGGTGGTCGAGCCGACGGGAGCGGGCACCGGGGCCACGGTCCTCCGGTCCGGGACGGGGAACTGCGCTCCGGTGCCAGCCGGGTCCTCGACCGCAGGCGTCGGCGGCTCGGGTGCCCGGGTGTCGAGCACGCCGGTCACCGGGGTGTTCTCCCGGTCAGCCGGTGGCGCGGGCTGGTCTCCGACCGACGCGGTGACGGCCGGGTCCGGTCCCGCGCGTGCGCGTCGCAGCATCCACAGCACGATCGCGAGCAGCACCACCATGACGCCGAAGGCCGCCAACCGGAACAGGAAGCCGCCGATGCCGTCGGGGTCCGGGGCGTTCGGCGGCGCTCCGGCAGCCGGTGCCTCGCTGCCGGTGGCGGCGGGCCCGGTGATCTCCGGCAACGGTCCCACCGTCACCCCCGGCCCGTCGGCGTCGGCCGGCAGCTCCAGCAGCCAGCCCTCGCGCAGCACCAGCGGGTCGGTGAGCCGCTCACCGTCCGGCTGCAACCGGTCCCGATTGAGTTCGAAGATCTCCCGGAACCGGTTGCCGTCGCCGAGGGTCCGGGCCGCGATCTGGTACAGGAACTCCGGGGTGCCCTGGTCGGTCACGCCGACGACGTAGTACCGGGTCTCGGTGGAGCCGGAGGTCGACGGTGTCGGTGCGGCGGCACGGGCCGGGACGCCGGTGGCAAGCGTCAGTAGGGCGAGCACCAGGGCCACGGCCACCGTGCCACCGGTACGGTGTCGACTGCCGCGAAGCCCCATCGTCGACCGTCCCTTCCCGACTGTGAACCGCTCGCGTCGCACCCCGGATGCCGCACCCACTACGCATGCCATGCCGGTCAGGTTCACCCGTTGGTGTCAGTGTGGTGACCGGCCGATGGCTGTGGTGCACACGGGTATCTTGCACGGTGGACCACCGACCGGACGGCGGGGCAGTCGACGTGGGCGATCGGTGACCTGGAGGTGTGATCGTTGGGAACACCACGACGGTTCGTCGCACCGTTGGTCGCCGCGCTGCTGTGTCTCGGCGTCCCGTTGCCGGCCCGGGCGGAACCGGTGCCGAATCCGGCCGGGTCCCAGGTCAAGTACTACGTCGTACGGGGCACCGACAGCGGCGCGGCGGAGTCGCTGTGGGACATCTCGACCCGGCTGCTGGGCAGCGGTGACCGCTACCTGTCGATCGTCGCGCTCAACCAGGACCGGACCCAGCCGGACGGAGGCGTGCTCACCGACCCGACGGTGCTGCGGGTCGGCTGGCTGCTCGTGCTGCCCTGGGACGCGTACGGCGACGGGGTGGTGCACGGGCTCCTGCCCACCCGGGTCCCGACCCCGCCTGCGCCGGCACCGCCGAGAGCCGGCGGTCGTGCGTCCGGCGACGGTTGCGGGTCGGCGGCCACCACCAGCGACATGGCGGTGCCGTGGGCGCAGTTGCGGCTCGCCCCGAGCGTCGCCTGGCAGCGGAGCACCGGCAACGGGGTGACCGTGGCCGTGGTCGACTCCGGGGTGGACGCCACCGTGCCGGCGCTCGCCGGGCGGGTCCGCCCCGGCGCCGACGTGGACGTCACCGACGGCCGGGGTGACACCGACTGTCTCGGGCGGGGCACCGCCCTGGCGGGAATCGTCGCGGCGCAGTCCCGCCCGGGTAGCCACTTCACCGGGATGGCGCCCCGGGCCGTGATCCTCCCGATCCGGATCCCGCTGCACGACGGGAGGGCCACCGGTGACGACGTGGTACGCGCCGTCGGGCTGGCGGTCGACGCCGGTGCCGACGTGGTGATGGTGCCGGCGCAGGTGACCCTGACCGAGGGGCACCGTGCCGCGCTACTCGGCTTCTCGGCCGACGCGGACGTGGTGCTCGTGGTCGCCGCCCCGCCGGACGGCTCCGCGCTCGGCGGCGGCCCGTACGACGGGCTGCTGCGGGTCGGGGCGGTCGGCACGGACGACGAACCGGCGTACCCGTACCCGAAACGGGCCGTCGACGTGCTCGCACCCGGCGTCGCGGTGGCCAGTGTCGGGCTGGGCGGCAGCGGGGAGGTCGAGGCCAGTGGCACCGACTTCGCCGTGCCGTTCGTGGCCGGCCTGGTCGCGCTGGTCCGTTCCGCCCACCCGGACCTGGACGCCGCCGCCGTGGTCGCCCGCGTCGTCGACGGCGCCGAGCTGGGCCAGGAACGGACGCCCGATCCCCGCTACGGCTGGGGTGTCATCGACCCCGCCGCCGCCGTCGGTGCCGTCGCCGCGCAGGCGGGCACCACCGGAGGGCGACCCGGCACGTTCACCGTCGACCGGGGTCCGGGCCTCGCCGCCGTGGTGGTCGTCCTGCTCGGGCTGGCCGGGTTGCTGGTGGTCGGCGCGCGGCAGGGGCGACGGCGTCCCTGATCGGTGTCCGAGGGGCGCACTTGCCGGTCGGCGACGTGATGACGCCTCTGGTGGGATCGTGCGGGTGTGTGTGTACCGGCTCCGTTCGGGCGTCGTCAGCCCACGACGGCGCCGAAGGCGCGACTGACCTCGCGCGCGGCCCCGTCCACCAGCTCGACCAGGTCGACCGCACGCTCGGGACCGAGGTCGTGGGCCAGGCCTGCGACGCTGACCCCGGCGACCGGTACGCCACGGTTGTCCCGCACCGCCACACCGAGGCAGCGGGTGTGCTCCTCGTTCTCCCCGGCATCGTATGCCCAGCCCTGGTTCCGCACCTGGTCCAGCGCCTCGCGGAGGCGCGACGGTGTGGTGATGGTTGCCGAGGTCAGGGCCGGCAGGCCGGTGCGTCCGGCGATCGCGTCGACCTCGGTCTCGTCCAGACCGGCCAGGACGGCTTTGCCGAGCGCCGTCGAATGCAGATGGACCGCCTGGCCGATGTAGGAACGCAGCCGGTATGCACCGGGTCCGTCGAGCTTCTCGGTGTAGACCGCCTGGTCGCCCTGACGTACGCCGAGATGGACGGTGAGGCCGGACGCGTCGGCGAGTTGTTGCAGCGCCCGGCGGACCCGCTCGGGGTGGCCCACGTCGGTGAGCAGGCGGCCCGCCAGGCTGAGCAGTCCGCTGTCGGGGACGTAGCCCCGGTCCGGGTCCTGGCGTACCCAGCCGACGGCGATCAGTTCCGCCAGGATCCGGTGGGTGGTGCTCAGCGACAGCCCGGCCACCTGGCGGATGCTCGACACCCGGCGTTCCGTGGGTAGGGCGTCGAGGACCCGGACGACCTTCTCGACCGCGGAGAGAGGTTCGCCTGCCGGCTCGGATGCCACAACGATCAGCGCCCCATCCAGCCACCGTCGACGACCAGTACGTGCCCGTGGATGTACCGCGAGTCCGGGCCGGATAGGAATACTACTGGTCCGGCGACGTCCTCGGGCGCGCCCCAGCGACCGGCGGGAATCCGCGATCGGATGGTCGCCTCGCGGTCCGGGTCGGCCCGCAGCGCGGCGGTGTTGTTGGTGGCGATGTAGCCGGGCGCGACGGCGTTGACATTGACGCCACGGCTGGCCCATTCGTTGGCCAGGGCCCGGGTCATCCCCACCACCGCATGCTTGCTGGCCGCGTAGGCGGGCACCAGGATGCCGCCCTGGAACGACAGCAGCGAGGCGATCGTGACGATCCGGCCGTCGCCGTGCGCGAGCATCTGCCCGCCGACGGCCTGGGTGAGGGCGAAGACCGCGTCGAGGTTGAGGTTCAGCACGCGCCGCCAGTCGCTCATCGGTGTGTCGATCGCGGGCGCACGCGTGATGGTGCCGGAGTTGTTGACCAGGATGTCGATTCGGCGCCGGTCGAGCAGACGTCGGACCTCGCGGCTGGCGGCGGGCTCGTCGGTCAGGTCGCACCGGATGGTCTCCGCCGTGGCACCGCGGGCGGCCACCGCCTCCGCGATGTCGTCGTTGCTCTGCCGGTCCCAGCAGACAAGGTCGGCTCCGGCGTCGGCCAGCGCCAGCGCACAGGCCCGGCCGATGCCGGTCCGGGTGCCGGTCACCAGGGCGGTCCGGCCGCTGAGTGGGCGGCCGGACCTGGTGGTGGCGACGCTCACCGCAGGTCGTCCATGTCGACGACATCCACGTCGGTGTAGTCGGTGTTCTCGCCGGCCATGGCCCAGACGAAGGAGTAGGCGCTCGTGCCGGCGCCGCAGTGGATCGACCAGGGTGGCGAGACCACCGCTTGCTGGTTGGCCACGATCAGGCTGCGGCTGTTCCGAGGTTCGCCGCACAGGTGCATGACGCGGCCCGTCTCCGGCAGCCCGAAGTAGAGGTAGATCTCTGTTCGCCGCTCGTGCAGGTGACAGGGCATCGTGTTCCAGACGCTGCCTTCGGCCAGTTCCGTGATGCCGAGGACGAGCTGGTTGGAGGCCAGGCCGCCGGAGTGCACGTACTTGCGGATCGTCCGCACGTTGGCCTCGGCGGGCGCGCCGAGGTGCAGCGCTTCGGCGTCGTCGCGGCGGGCCAGTCGGGTGGGCTCGCGGCGGTGTGCCGGTGCTGATGCCAGGTAGTAGGTGGCGGTACCGGCGAATCGCACGTTCCGGCTGCCCTGACCCACGTAGAGCACGTCGAGTGCGGCGAGGGTGTACGTCTCGTCGTCGACCTCGACCGTGCCGGTGCCGTCCAGGCAGACCACGGCCAGTTCACGTCGATCACAGAAGTGCTGTGCGCGCAGGTCGGCGGGGACGGGCAGGTCGACGGACCCGCCGGAGGGGCAGGCCCCGCCCACGATCAGGCGGTCGTGGTTGGTCTGCGCCAGTCGTACCTCCCCCGGGGCGAACAGGTCGGCCAGCAGGAATCGGTCCCGGAGCTCGGTCGTGCTCAGGCCGGCCATCTCGGTGGGATTCGTGGGGTACGTGACGAGCATCGCAATCCTTCCGTCAGGCAGAAGCACTTTCCTTCCAATGGAAGATGCAGCATACTTCGTCCAACCGCAAGTCCCCCCTCACATCCGTGCTGAGCAGCACTTCGACGGAAGGAGCTCCGCGTGACGCTGAATGTCGGCCGTCTCGGACTCGGCACCCTTCCCTTGGCCGCCGAAGGCCGACCCGACCGCGATCAGGCCGTGCACACCCTGGAGCACGCCGTCGAGACCGGGGTGCCGCTGTTGGACACCGCGGACTCCTACTGCCTCACCGACGCCGACCACGGGTACGGCGAACACCTGCTGGCCGAGGCGATGCGTCGCTTCGGCCCGCGCTGGTTCGACCGGGTCACGGTGGCCACCAAGGGTGGGTTGCGGCGCGGCCCGAACGGTGGCTGGCACCAGCACGGCCGCCCGGAGTACCTGCGGCGGGCCTGTGACGACAGCCTGGCCCGACTGGGGTTGGACAGCCTTCCTCTCTACCAGTTGCACCGGCCGGACCCGGCGGTGCCGATCGAGGACTCGGTCGGCGCCCTCGAGGAACTCCGGCAGGCGGGCAAGATCCAGCAGATCGGGGTCAGCAACTTCGACATCGAGATGCTGGAGCGGGTACGCCCCATCGCGCCGATCAGCACGGTGCAGAACCGGCTGTCCCTGTTCGACCGGGAGGAACTGGAGACCGCGCGGCACTGCGCCCACCTCGGTATCGCCTTCCTGGCGTGGGGGCCGCTCGGTGGCCGACGCCGTGCACCGCAACTGGCCACGATGCTGCCCGCACTGGCTCCGGTGGCCGAGCGGCACGGGGCCACCCCCCATGAGATCGCCCTGGCCTGGGTGCTCGCTCAGGCTCCGTCGGTCGTGGTGATTCCCGGCTGCACCAGCCCGGACATGGTGGACAGCGCGCAGCGGGCAAGCCGGCTGCGGCTCACCCCCACCGACCTTGACCAGTTTCCGCTTCCCGAGCCGACCGATCACCGCCACGATTCCGCCCCCGCGACGCCGCCGTGGCGGGACACACCCGAGGAGAGCACCAGATGACGCAGTCCGCTCCGCTGCCGGCCGCCGTGGTCGGCGCCGGCATCTTCGGCCGCCGACACGCCCGAGCCCTGCACGAGAACCCCGAGGCCGACCTTCGCCTGATCGTCGATCCCGATCCGAGCACCGGTGCCGCCGTGGCCGCCGAGTTCGGTTGCCGGCACGTGACCAGCGTGGCTGATGCCCTGGCCGAACCGGGTATCGAGGCGTTCACCGTGGCGGTTCCCGACCGGCTGCACCACACCGTGACCGAGCCACTGCTGCGGGCTGGGCGGGCGGTGCTGGTGGAGAAGCCGATGGCGCACAGCCTGTCGGCGGCGCAGGCGATGCGCGAGGCCGCGCAGGCCGGCGGTGCCCGGCTGATGGTCGGACAGTTGTTCCGGTTCGACGGTCGCTACCTGGCCATGCGTGACGCGGTCCTGGCCGGGGCGCTCGGTGAGTTCCTCCACGGCTCGGCCAGCCGGCTCAGCTTCAGCCGGGTGGGCGTGCGCAACAAGGGCAACAGCTCGGTGCTGTGGTATCTCGGTGTGCACGAGGTCGACGCGATCCAGTGGATCACCGGTGAGCGGATCGTCGCCGTCAGCGCCACCCGGGTCGCCAAACACCTGCCCACCCTCGGTGTCGACTCCGAGGACGCGATCGTGGCACTGGTCCGTTTCAGCAGCGGAGCGGTCGGGCAACTCTGCTTCGGCTGGAGCCTCGCCGAGCACATGCCCACCGGCCTGAAGATCGGTATGGAGTTGGTCGGCACGGCCGGAACGATCGAGCTGAACACTCAGGGCAGCGGCGTCACCATCTGGGCGGAGGGTCGCACCTCGACGCCGGAGTTCATCTATTCGGCCGAGGTCGACCGACGGCTCGCCGGCAGCCTCGCCGCCGAGTTCGGGCACTTCGTCCGGGCGGTGCGCGACGGCAGCGACTTCAGCGTCCCGGTGGCCGACGCGATGGCGAATGTCGCGGTCAACGACGCGATCCTGCGATCGGTGCAGTCCGGCGCCTGGCAGGACGTCGCCCCACTGGACACGCCGGCCGGTCAGGACGGCTGACCGATGTCGCCCCGGCCCCGGCTGCTGGCCACCGGGTTCGGCTTCACGGAGGGCCCGCTGTATCACCCGACGACCGGGGAAGTGATCTTCAGCGATCTGCTGCACGACGTGCGACGGGCGTGGCATCCGCACCGGGGGGTACGGGTGCTGCGCCGGCCCACGAACCTCGCCAACGGTCTGGCGCTCGATGCCGTGCATCGGCTGCTGGCCTGTGAGCATGCCACCAGTCGGGTGACCCGGGAGGCCGACGACGGCACGGTGGAGACAGTGGCCAGCCACTGGCAGGGTCGGGAACTCAACTCTCCCAACGACCTGATCGTCGGGGCGGACGGCGACGTCTACTTCACCGATCCCACCTACGGCCGACGGGAACGGCTGGGCGTACCTCGCGAGCAGCAGCTCGACTTCCAGGGCGTCTACCGCGTCGATCCGGACGGGCGACTGCACCTGCTCGCCACGGACTTCGCCCAGCCGAACGGTATCTGCCTGAGCCCGGACGCCGGCCGCCTCTACGTCGCCGACACGCAGCGGGCCGAGGTCCGTTCCGTTCGGATGGAGGGTCCGGTGCCGGTTGGTCCCTGGTCGGTACTCGCCGCCGGCCTGTCCGATGCGCGGCGTCCCGGTCGCCCGGACGGGCTGCTCTGCAGCCGTGACGGCGAGATCCTGGTGACCGGGCCAGGCGGTATCCACGTCCTGGATCCGGCGGGCAGAACGCTGCGGGTCATCCACGTGCCGGAGAAGGCACACAACATGACCTGGGGCGGAGCGGACCGGCGTGACCTCTACATCGCTGCCGGTGGCTCGCTCTACCACGTCCGTCTGCCGGTCGGTGGTGTACCTGATCGGCCGACACGCCCGCCGGCCTGAACGCTATCCGCAGAGCGAGACCCCGCCGGCCGGCGACCTGCCCGGTGGACGGTCAGGCCCACCTCAGCTCACCCCGAACAGGTCCAACTGGACGGCGAGCAGGTCGTAGTAACCGACCAGGGTGCTGAGTTCGAACAACCGGTCGGCGCCGAGCGCGTCGACCAGCTCGCGAAACTCCGGATCACCGACGCGTCCGGTCAGCAGCAGCCGGGTGCCGCGGTACACGGCCCGTTCCTGGGCGTCACTCAGGGCAGGTTCGGCACCGGCACGGATCGCGGCCAGTTGCGCGCGGGTCAGTCCGGCGGCCAGCGCGATCGGCTCGTGGCTGGTCTGCTCGAAGGCGCAGTCCCGGTGCGCCGCTACGGTGAGGATGGCGACTTCCCGGGCCCGGTCCGACAGCCGGCCGTGATACCGGATCGCGGCACCGAGCCGCTGCACCGCGTCGCCCAGTACGGGATTGAGCAGCATCGCGTTGAACGGTCCGAGCAGCCGCCCGTCCGGGGCGGCCACCGGAACCGGGCTGGACGCGCGGTCACCGGCGGTCAGCTCGCGGTGCAGTGCCCGCTGGGCGGGGTCCATCTCGTCAGGTCGAGGTCGGGGAATCCGGCTCATGGCACTCCTTCGAGGTCTCCGGGCCGTCGGTCGCTGTCCGGTCAGTAGCCCCTCGCCGGATCGACCAGATTGCGCAACGCGCGCCCGGACAGGAAGCGATCGAGGTTGTCGGCGAACAGCTCGGCTCGCCGTCGGCTGCGGGTCGGGCTGACCCCGACCGAGTGAGAGGTGATCAGGACGTTGTCGAAGGTCCACAGCGGTGAGTCGGGTGCCAGCGGTTCGACCTCGGTGACGTCCAGCCCGGCACCGCCGATTCGGCCGGCGGCCAGAGCCTCGATCAGCGCGGCCTCGTCGACGGCGTCACCTCGACCGACGTTGACCAGCACCGCGTCGGAGTGCAGGGCAGCAAGCTCGGTTCGGCCGAACACCCGCTTCGTCGCCGGGGTCGACGGCAGCGCGAGCACCACCACGTCAGCCTCGCTCGCCAGTTCCGCCATTGCCTCAGGACCGCAGACCTGGGCGAGGAAGGACGGCGTCGTGCCGCTCGGGACACGGCGGACACCGAGGACCCGGCAGCCCAGCGCGGCGAAGCGTCGTGCCACCGCTTCGCCGATGTCACCGAGGCCGACCACCAGCACCGTCGAGCCGGTCAGTTCTCGGCAGCGCGGATTACGCCGCCAGGTGCGGGTCGCCATCTGCCGGACGTGCAGCGGGAGTTGCCGGTGTAGCGCCAGGGTGAGCGCGAGTGCGTGTTCGGCGGCGGGCACCGCGAACACCCCCCGGGCGTTGGTGACCGCCACGCCCGGGGGAAAGCCGGACTCGCGCAACTGCCGGTCCACTCCGACACTCGGTAGTTGTAGCCAGCGCAGCCGGGCCGCGGCCCCCAGGTCGGCGGTGGGCCAGCCGATCAGCACCTCGGCGGCGGCCAGGTCGTCGGCGTTGACCTCGGCCGCGTCACGTTCGACGAACCGCACCGCCGGAAAGCGGTCCCGCAGTGCTGCCACGTCGGGCGGATCGAGGTCGAAATGGGTGGAGTAGACCAGCAGCACCTGGGTCGCCGTACCGGCGGTTGACGTGTGGTGCCTCGGGTCGTCCGGCGGACCCGAGGCGGTCACCGCGGCCGGTCCTGCAAATGCGGGGAACCGGCGATCACCGGGAACTCGGCGAAGAGGGACTCGTCCACCTCCACACCCAGACCCGGTCGGTCCGGTGCCCAGACCAGCCCGTCGGCATCGACGTCCAGCGCAGCGGTGCACAGTCCGTCGGCGTACCGGTTGTCGGTGGCATCGGCCTCGTAGATGTAGGCGTTGGGCAGTGCCGACATGACGTGCAGGACCGCGGCGTGGTTGAGCCGGGTGTTGCTGATGTGCGGAGCGATCCGTACGTGGAAGGCGTGGGCGAGGTCGCCGATCTTCTTCAGCTCGGTCACGCCGCCCCCGCTGCTCGGGTCGGGCTGCACGAAGTCGACCGCCTCGGCCTGGAGCAGTGGCAGGAACTCGTGCACGCCGAACAGGTGTTCGCCGGTGGCCACCGGGACCGGCGAGCGGCGGCGAAGCTGGCGCAGGGAGCCGACGTCGGTACGGGAGAAGGGTTCCTCGACCCAGGTCACGTGGTAGTCACCCAGCTTCGGCAGGAGCCGGTACATCTCGTCGTAGCTGTAGCCGAGGTTGATGTCGACCATGATGTCGAAGTCGTCGCCGACCTCCTCGCGAACCTGACGCAGCCGGGCCACGTCATTGGCATAGGTGTCGCCCAAGCGGATCTTCACGGCGGTGTAGCCCAGCTTGCGGAGCCGGTCGACCTCCTCGGCCAGCTGCTCGGGCGGCTGGAAGCCGAGGCGAATGCCGCCGGCGTACGCCCGGAAGGCGCGGCGTTCACCGCCGAGGAGGCGGTACACCGGCAGCCCGAGCCGCTTGCCCCGCAGATCCCACAGTGCCATGTCGATGCCGCCGAGTCCGGCCATGGCCGCCGCTCCGGTGCCGGCGCCACGGACCTGACGACGGAACACCTTCGCCCAGATCGCCTCGGTGTGTTCGGCGTCCTCGCCGCGCACCAGATCACCGAGAGTGGTGTTGATCAGCTCTGCGATGGCGGTGGGCGCCTTGCCGTGGTAGGCCTCGCCGTAGCCGACCGCTCCGTCGCTGTCCTCCACCCGCACGATCACCGCGTCACGCTTGTACGACTGGCCGGTGGCCAGCGGCATCGGTAGTTCCTTGTATCGGTAGGACAGCGGTACGGCGTCCACCTTGGCGATCTTCATGCACTGCTCCTCGGTCGGTTTGCGGGTGGGTTCGGAGTCGGTTGGTCAACCCTTGGACGCTCCGGCGGTCAGCCCGCTGATGATCCAGCGCTGCACCGCGAGGGTGAAGGCGATCACCGGCGCCATGATCAGCACGGTGACGGCGCCGAGCTGGCCCCACGCCACGCCCTCCTCCTCGCGGACCTGGGAGGCGAAGGGCGGCAGGGTGACCGCGTCGGAGAGGGTCAGTGGCAGGGCGATGACCATGTCGTTCCAGGAAAGGATGAAGGAGAAGATGCTGGCTGCGGCGATGCCCGGCCCGGCCAACGGCAGGACGACCCGCCAGAAGGCGGTCCAACGGTTGCAGCCGTCGACCATGGCGGCCTCCTCCAGTTCCCGCGGCAGATCCAGGAAGAAGCTCTGCAACATCCACGTCGCCAGGGGGATGTTCAGGGCGATGTAGGGGACGATCAGCGCGGTGCGGGTGTCGAAGAGGTCGGCGCGGTTGGCGATGACGTACAGCGGGACGACCAGGGCCACCGGGGGCAGCATCCGGGTACCCAGGATGATCAGGCTCATCTTGGCGTGACCACGGGGTCGCAGTCGGGCGAGGCCGTATGCGCCGAAGACGGCGAGCACCACCGAGGCGACCGTGGAGACCAGGGTGACCACGATGGAGTTGGTCAGGTTGCGCAGCACCGAGGAACGGGTGGACTGGAAGATCGCCTGGTAGTGCTCCAACGTGGGTGCGAAGACGAACGTCGGGTCCTGACGCAGGATCAGGTTCGATGGCATGATCGAGACCAGGAACAGCCACACGATGGGGAAGAGCGCGACGAAGATCAGGGTGCCGGCGACCAGGTAGGCCAGGAGCCGGCCGGGGGTGAGCGAACGGCGGGCACGGCGGGCGCCCGCCTGTGGCTGCGGGGCCGGCGCCGGGGCTGTCTCAGCTGAGCGAATCACGCTTAAGCCACCTCATGTAGATGATCGCGACAACCAGGTTGATCAGGACCAGGAACCACGAGAGAGTGGAAGCCAGGCCGACGTCGTAGCTCTGCAGCGCGACCCGGAAGATGTCGATCGACAACAGGGTCGTGGCGGTGCCGGGTCCACCCTCGGTGAGGATCCAGATGGTGCCGAACGAGCGGATGGCGAACATGGTCTGGAAGATCAGCACCAGCAGCACCGCGGGTTGGACGACGGGCACGATGATCTGTCGGATGCGCGCCCAGCCGGTTGCCCCGTCGAGGTCTGCGGCTTCCAGGATGTCCTTGGGCATGGTCTGTAGCGCTGCGAAGATCACCAGAGTGACGAAGGGTGCGTTCTGCCAGACGTCGGTCAGCACGATGCTGAAGAAGGCCATGTCGGGGCCGAGCCAGAAGACCCGGTCCACACCGATCAGGCCGAGTGCCCAGTTGAGCAGCCCGCCGTCGTAGTTGTAGAGCAGTCGCCACACGTTCCCGACGGCGACCTCGGAGACCATCATCGGCAGCAGCAGCGCCACCCGCAGCGCTCTGGCCTTGGGGAAGTGCCGGTGCAGGAAGAGTGCGGTGCCGAAGCCGACGATCACCTGCAGGACGACCGTGAGCACGACGAAGATCGCTGTCCGCACGATGGTGTCGCGCCAGCGCGGGGTCTGCAACACCTCGATGTAGTTGGCCAGGCCGACGAACTCGGGCCCGGTGACCGACGTGAGTCGCCAACTGTGCAGGCTGACCCAGAGGTTGTAGCCGATCGGAACGATCAGAACCACGAAGAGGAACAGCATCGGGGCCAGCACGAACAGGTAGCCCAGTGCGGTGCGGCTGCGCCACCAGGGTGGCCGTCGGGTGGCGGGGCGCTCGGCCCCGCCACCGTGGGGGGACGCGGCGGCCCGGTCGGGCCGCGCCGCCGCGTCATCCAGGCGTACGGTCGCCGATGCGGGGGCACCGCCGCCCGTGTCCCGGGTGTCCTTGTCCACGGGTCTCCTCCTGAGTGGGGATCAGCCGGCGAGGATGTCGTTGACCCGGCGCTCCGCATCCGCCAGCGCCCGCTCCGCAGTCGCGTTGCCGAGGAACACCTGCTGCAACGACTCACCGAGGACGGTCTCGATCTCGCCCCACTGCACCACGCCGGGCCGGGTCTCCGGGGACTCCAGTGCGCTGCGAACGATGTCGGCTTGTCCGTCCGGGAAGATCTCCTTGACCTGCGGGTTCTCGAAAGCGGTGGTGGAGGCCGGGCGGATCAACTGCTCCGGATCGGCATCGGCGGTCGGCCGCTGGAAGTTCTCGAGCAGGAAGGTGAGCAACTGCCAGGCGTTGTCCTTGTTCTTGGAGTGCTGGGACAGGCCGTAACCCCAACCGGTGACGACGTACCGCGCCTGATCCACACCGGGTGCGGTGAACATCGGGGCGAGTTGGAACTTGCCGGCATGTTCGGAATCGGCCGGGTTGTTCATCGCGCGGAGGAAGGTGGTGGGCAGGATCGTCATCGCCGCCTGACCCCGTTGCATGGAGACGAGCGTGCCGTCGTGGGCGAACTCGATCGCGTCCCGCGGCATGAGCCCCTCGGTGTAGAGGTCACCCATCAGTCGGAACGCGGCCAGGCCCGCCGGGTTGTTGAAGGCGGCCTTCTTCCCGTCGGCGCTCAGGGCGCTCTCCATGCCGTAGTTGAAGGCGAGTTCGAGCCAGATCGAGACATTGCTGGAGGCACGCCCCCAGGGGCCGGTGAATCCGGAGACTCCCCCGGTGTTCAGTGTTCGGGCCGCTTGGAGGAACTCCTCGTAGGTGGTGGGCGGTTTCAGCCCGGCGGCCTCGAACAGGTCGGTGCGGTAGATCAGGGTCCGTGGGCTGACGCCGAGTGGAAAGGCGTACTGCTTGCCGTCCACCTTGAAGATGTCGACGAGGGGACCGATGAAGTCGCTGGTGTCGACGTTGTCGGCGGCGAGGCGGTCGTTGAGGGGTTCGAGTTGTGGCGCGACCTCGCTGAGCCAGGCGACGTCGTCGAGCAGAATCAGATCGATGTTCCCGGACCGGTTGTTGAGGTCGAGTACCTGCCGTGAGCGGGCGTCCTCCTGGGGCATGGAGATGGCGTCCACGGTGATGCCGGTCTGCGCGGTGAATGCCGACAGGACCGGCTGCATCGATCGTTCGAAGGCTCCGGTGGGCAGCAACAACCGGACCGCACCCCCTGCTCCGGCGTCGTCCCCACCGTTGCCGCAGGCTGCGGTCGTCATCAGCATCGCCGCTGCCAGAACTCCGGCTACTTTGCGGTTCATCGAAACTCCAAATCAGCCCAAGTAAAGTGATAAATAGCCATATGGCTATTCGAGTCGTCGCTGTCGCCGCGCATCCGAGTCCTACGAGGGACTCGTGGCCGGCGCGGATTCGACCACCGCACCGGCCGCACGCCGGCACACCCGATGGCTGCGCGTCGAGCGCGTCACACCATCGCCGTCGTCGCCTGGTCTCTGACTGTCGTTGCCCTGTAGGCAACGGCGTTGCCTTATGGACCACCGAACTATAACCTCGTCTCAGTCGCTGTCAACATGCTCGAAACAATCGAGATCGCCAGCCGGAACGGCAGCGAGGAAGGCCCCCGTGGATAACAACCCGATGCGCGGCGAACCTCCGCGCGCCAACCAGGGCGTCGAACGCGCCCTGACCGCACTGACCCTGCTCGCCGAGGAGGCGTCCACGCTCGCTCGCCTCTCCGCCCGGCTCGGCGTCAACAAGTCGTCGGTCCTGCGGATGCTGCAGACCATGGAGGCGCAGTCCTTCGTGCGCCGAGACGAGCAACAGCGCTACCACCTCGGGAGCCAACTCTTCGCGCTGGCCAACCGGGCGCTGGAGGACATGGACCTGCGTGAGGTCGCCGAGGACGCACTCACTCAACTCGCCGCAGCCTGCGGCCACACCGTCAAGCTCGCCGAACGCCAGGGCACCGACGTCGTCTACATCGACAAGCGCGAGAGCCGAATGCCGGTACGGTCGTACTCCCGGGTCGGCTCCCGACTCCCGTTGCACTGCACGGCGCTGGGCAAGGCGATGCTCGCTCACCGGCCGGCGGATGAGGCCGCCGCGCTGATCGCGCGCTGCACGCTGCAACGACGCACCGACTACACACTGGTGACCGTCGAATCGCTGGAACGGGACCTGGTCGAGGTGAGGCACCGTGGGTTCGCCATCGACGAACGCGAGAACGAGGACGCAGTTCGCTGTATCGCCGCGCCGGTCCGCAACGCTCGCGGCATCGCCGAGGCCGCGATCTCCATCTCGGTGCCGGCCACCACGGCCTCCCTGGAGGAGCTTCTGATGCTGCACCCGTTGTTGGTCAGAGCGGCGAACACCGTCTCGGCCCGGTTCGGCTGGCGTCCGGACCTGGGCAACGACATCACCCCGGGCGGCACTGCCGTAGCGGTGCACTCGCCGCGACGCGCTCCGGCTGACACCCCCACCACCACGGCACAAGCCCTGAGGACGGAAACAGCATGACTACCGCCGACGGCAAGACCCCTCGCCGATCCCGGATCTTCCTGCCCGATCTCGAACACGCCTCTCCGATCCCCGCGGGGGTACGGGTGGGGAACATGATCTTCTCCTCGGGTATCACCGGGAAGGATCCGTCAACCGGCCGGTTGCACCTGGACCCACCCGAGCAGATCAGGCAGGCGTTCCAGAACCTCGGTGCGTTTCTGCACGCCGCAGGAATCACCAGCGACCAGATCGGCCACATGACCTTGTTCCTGGCCGACCTGACCGACCGCCCTCTGGTCAATCGGGAGTGGGAGAAGATGTTTCCCGACCCGGACAATCGGCCTGCCCGTCATGCCGTGGTCAGCTCGCTCGCGGAGTTCCACGAGGAACTGCGGTTGCAGATCGAGATCGTCGCGGTCGCCGCCTCGTCCACGGCTGACGCCTGACGGTGCGTTTGCGACCGTCGGCCGGTGCGGCGAGGCACGTGATCCGCGCTCGTGGTGCTGGTGGTGCGGCGTGGCCGGTTGCGTCGTAGGTACCCGTCCATGGCCCGGCCGTCCTCTGCCCTCCGCGGGCCCTGCGACTGAGCCGCCGGGCCCCCGGGCAGCGGGTCACGGGGTCCAGACCACGTGTGGGTTGACGCGTCCGGTCCAGTCGAAGACGGCCATGTTGTCCCAACCGTTGCCGGTGCCGTTGATGTCCGCCGGGTCCCAACCGTTGCCCCGGATCGCGTACCAGGTCGGCTCCCAGTAGAAGACGCCCACGCCGCCGGCGTTGCGCACGGTGTTCTGGACCCAGGTGAACTGTTGTGCCTGCCCGGCCCAGGTGGCCGGGATGTTGTCGCACAGCGCGGTCCCGGGGACGACGTTCGGCTGGTGGTCAGCGTCGGCCGTGGTGAACTGGTACGCGGTCTCGGCGAGCACCACCGGCTTGCCGTAGCGGGACTTCACGTCGACGATCACGTTGTACAGGTTCGCCAGCGAGCCGTGCCACATGCAGTAGTAGGACAGGGCGGTGACGTCCCAGGTGACACCCTGTGCCCGGATGCCGTCGTAGAACCAGCGGGCGTTGGCGAGGCTGTCGGCGTTGGCCGTGTGGATCCACACCTGGGTGCCGCTGTTGCACGCCTTGGTGGCCTGGTAGCCCTGCTTGAGCAGGCTCGCCAGCGGGGCGAAGTCGTTGTTGACGACCCGCCCGGTCGGCCAGAGCATGCCCACGTTGATCTCGTTGCCGATCTGTACCGCGTCCGGCGTGGTGCCCTGCGCCTTCAGGGCGCTGCACACGTCGTGGGTGTAGGTGTAGACGTCGGTCTGCAGTTGGCTCAGCGAGTGGTTGGCCCAGGCTGCGGGCGGATACTGCTTGCCGGGGTCGGCCCAGGTGTCCGAGTAGTGGAAGTCGATCAGGAGCTTGAAGCCTTTGGCCTTGATCGTCCTGGCCTGCTGGAGCACCTTCGCCTTGTTGTTGTAGCCGCTGACCGGGTTGTTCCAGACGCGCAGTCGTAGGTGGTTGACGCCCTTGGCGGCGAGGACGTCGTAGGGGTCGGCCTGGGCGCCGGAGGCGTTGTAGTAGCGCGCGCCGAGGTCGAGGCTGCGTTGCAGCGACGAGACGTCGGCGCCGCGCATGGTGAGGGTGGTGGCCGCCTGCGCGGGGGCGGTCAGGGCCAGCGGGGCGGCGAGGACGATCGCCGCCAGGACGGCCCGGAGGGACGGTTTCATGGCGCTCCTTCACGTGGAGGGTGCGGTGCCCGCCCGGGACTGGGCACGTCCGGCGGGGCTGCCGGACAGGCCCGCGAGGTGGTGGTGGGTGCGCTGGCGGACGGTGGCGGGAGGGTACGTCCAGTGTGGCAGCCGGACCCTTGATACATCGAGGTGCTTCGTTGCGGAGGCGTGCGGGGCGAGCCGTACGGGTCAGTGCTCGTGCTCCGCTGCGAGGTCCGCGTTCGCGGCGGCGCCCCGGAGTGTGACGAAGGCCCAGATCGCGGCGCAGACCATGATCGCTGACCCGATCATGCCGGTGACGGTGATCGCGTCGGTGAACGCCGTCGCGGCGGCGTCGACGATCGAGGCTCCGGTGCCGCCGCCGACCTCGCCGGCGACCAGCAGGGCCTCCGCCATCGTCGAGGACGCCCGTTCGGCGAGCGACGTCGGCAGGTGCAGTGCCTCGGTTCCGGCGGTGAAGGCCCTGGTGTACCAGGCGACGAGCATCCCACCCAGCACGGCCGTACCCAGCGTCGTGCCGATCTCGTAGGCGGTCTCGGAGGTTGCGGCGGCCTGTCCGGCTCGCTCGGGTTTGATGGAGCTCATGATGATGTCGTTGCTCAGGGTCAGGCCGATGCCCGCGCCGAACGAGACCAGCGTGAGCGAGGTCGCGACCAGGGCCGGGCTCGACGTCGGCTCCAGGTACGCGGTCAGCCCGAAGCCGACGGCGGCGATCAGGAGCCCGGTCGTGATGACGTACGCGGGCAGGATGCGCCTGACCAGGGCTGCCGCGACGAATCCGGCGGTGCCGGCGAGGACTGCCTGGGGCAGGAGCCAGACGCTGGCCTGGAGTGGGTTGAGGCCGAGCACGAGTTGGAGATGCTGGACGAGGGCGACCAGCGCGCCGACCATCGCGAAGATCGACAGCAGGTCTCCGATGACGGCACCCCGGAAGTGCCGCACCGTGAAGAGCCTGACTTCCATGAGCGGAGTCGGCAGGGTGAGCTGTCTCCGCACGAACCTGATGACCGCGATCAGGCCGACGACGAGGGCCGCCACCGCGATGCCGATGTCCGTGCCGCCGGCCAGGGTCTTCACGGCGTAGACCACACCGATCATGCCCACCAGGGACAGGCCGACGCTGACCAGGTCGATCCGGTGCAGCTCGGGGTTTCGGCTCTCGGGCAGCAGGAGGGGACCGACGATCACGAGAAGCAGCATCACGGGGATGTTCATCAGGAACGCGGCCTGCCAACTGAACGCCTCGATGACCCAGCCCCCGAGGATCGGCCCGACCGCCGCGCCCACCGATGCCATCGCACCCCACACGGCCATCGCGTAGCGGCGCTGCTGCCGGTCGAGGAACATGTTGCGCACCAGGGACAGCGTCGACGGCATCATGATCGCGCCGCCGACGCCCAGGAGAGCCCGTGCGCCGATCAGCATCCACGGCGACGTGGCCAGTGCACCGGCGACGGAGGCGATCGCGAAGACGACCGCGCCGACGAGCAGGTTGCGTCGCCGACCGAAGCGATCACCCACGGTGCTCATCGCCACGAGCAGACCGGCGAGCACGAGTGAGTAGATGTCGATCATCCAGAGCTGTTCGATGCCGGTGGGGCTCAGCTCGGCCGAGATCGCGGGCAGCCCCAGGATCAGGACGGTGCCGTCGATCGTGATCAACAACAGGGGCAGGACGAGGACGGCGAGGCCGAGCCAGGTCCTGGTGGTGGCCTTGGGAGGGGCGTCAATCATCACGATTCCTCGTCCACGGTCGGCGGGGCGGTGACCTCCGCTCAAGTTACCGTCCAGATGGTCGGTTAGACAACACGCCTGGTTTGTTGAGGCGAACGATCGCACTGTAAGGCTCGCCACGTCACCTGCCCGCCAGCAGTCTCGGCACGCGGAGAGGTCCGCTGCGCCGGCCGGCGCAGCGGACCCGAATGAGTCGACAGAGGGTCAGATGGGTGCGGCGAAGGTGCCGTCGGTGGCGAGGTCGAGCAGGAGCCGGCGAGCAGTCGCGATGCTCGCTTCGTCCTCTTCCCCGTGCAGGACCGCGAGCGCGACACCCTCAGCGGCTCGACGCACGAGCTGGATCCGCTCGGCACTCAGCCCGTCGGCGGCGAGCTGCTCGCTCCACCACACGCCACGCTCGCGCACCACCGCGGCGACCCCGGGGATCGCGTACAGGCCGTTCCAGATCGGTGCCGACGTGACGTCGCGTGCCGCCACCGCGTCGGCGCTTCCGGCGCAGAGTGCGCGGACGTAGGCACGGAGCATCTTGCCGGGATGGTTCTCCGACAGGTCGAGGTGGCTGAGGACCGCTTCCCCGAAGCGTTCGTACATGTCCTCCACCACGGCGATCACCAACTGCTCCCGGCTGCCGAAGTGATGGATCAGGCCACTCTTCGACACGCCGGCGGCCGAGGCCACCTGCGCCAGGGTGATGGCGTCGCCTCTCTCCAGGAGCATCGGAGTGGCCGCATCGAGCACCGCCCGGCGGGTGCGCTCGGCGTTCCGCGTCTGCCGCCCCTCGGTCACCGGCACACCCACCCTCGACTCCGCTACGGACCAGTCGGTCGACAGTACAACGCAAGCGGACCGACCACCCGTCCACGAGCGGTACGCGGTTGCGGGCGGCGGCCGACGCACACCTTCCCGAACTGACGGCCCGCAGCGCTGCCACCGCCGCCCGCACAGGCGCCTTCGCCAACCGATGGCACGGCGCCTCGGCTCGCCGGTGGTCAGTGCGGGTGTCGGCGGGCGGCGTAGGCCCGGACCTTGGCGCGGTTGCCACAGGTGGCCATGCTGCACCAGCGGCGTCGGCCCCGCGGGTCGAGGAAGAGCCATCCGCAGTCGTCGGCGGGGCAGGCGCGTACCACGGTGCGGGCGGGGGTGGTGAGCAGGTCGGCGGCGGCGCGGGCGGCGGCCAGCAGCGGCAGCGGCAGGCCGACGTCGTCGGGCAGTGTCCAGTGGGCGAGCCCGGTGCGGTCGGTCTCCAGCGTGGACGCGGCGGCGGCGCGCTGCGCCTGTTCCGCGACGTGCCGGAAGGCGTCGGTGTCGCGCGGGTCGAGCAGGACGTCGTGCAGGGCGGTGCGCATCTGCCGGGTCGCCGTCAGGACCTCCTGGGCGGCGGCGGGTTCGCGGCGGCCGTGCTCGCGGAGTCGGGCGACGCCGGTCGGGGTGAGGAGTCGGACGTGTCCGGCCCAGACCGCGAGGCGGTCGAAGTCGCGTAGCCATTCGCGTTCCGGGCTGGGTGGTGCGGTCCAGCCGGCCCAGGTGTTGCAGAGTTCCAGTGCGGGGTGCCCGCCGATCGGGATGGGCATCGGATAGCCGTCGACGTTCACCCAGTGCATCTCGACAGTGTGCCTTGACTCCATCCATCTAACCAGTAACCTCATCAACACCGGTTAATACCTCAGAACTGGTTAGGTGGATGACATGCGTCCGGCAAGAACAGTGCTCGCCACCCTCATCGTCGCGGCCCTGGTGGCCGCCCCCACCGGCCCGGTGGCCGCTCGGGACACCCGGCCCCAGCTCTCGGCATCCGACCGGCAGGGCGGGCAGGGTCTCCGTCCCGAGCCCTGGCGTCCCCACCTCCAGCAGGAGTGGACCGGCCCGGCCGGCCGTTACTGCTCGTTCCCGCTCAGCGTCCGCGTCGTCTCGCAGGACATCCGGGTCCGGGTGCTCGCCCGGTATCCCGACGGCGCCGTCAAGCGGGAGGAGTACGCGGGACCGCTCATCGTGGACTTCGTCAACACCGACACCGGGCAGGCCGCACGCCGGGACGCGGGTGGCTCCGGGCTGCTGGAGTACCGGCCGGACGGTGGGTGGCTGCGCTACACCATCGTCGGACCGGCGGGGTTCGGGTTCCGGCCGGGCGACCTCTATCCGCGCGGCTACTACATCCTCGACGGCCTGCACGTCATCTCGATCGACGCGGCGGGCACCCGGGCACTGGCGCTCGGTGTCGGCCGGCAGGACAACGTGTGCGTCGCCCTCGGCGACCCGGCCTCCTGAGCATCCGGCTGCGCCGTTTGCGCCGCTCGCGACGACCAGCCAGCGCATCATGAAGACCTCGGCACCGGCGGCGACGCTGAGGCGCGGCGCCAGGACGACGGTGTCGTCACGGGAGCCGACGCGGGCAGGGCCTCGACCGTGTGGGCACCGCGCCGGACGGGTCGGCGATCCACCCCGTCGGAGCAGTGCGGGGCGACGGGGAGGAGACGGGGTGCTGTCGGCGAACCGGAGACTGGTTGCGCTGCTGCTGCTCACCTCGGTGTCCCCGACCGTCGAGGCCGCCGTCGTGGTCTCGCTGGGTTTCGTCGCGGCGCAGGGTCTGGCACCGCAGACGGCAGCGGTCTGGCCGTACGACACATACCACGACCTGCGATGGCTGTACGTCTACCACGACTCCTGGCCCTCGTTCGTGTCCTGGCTCAGCGCGTTGGTCGTGGCCCGGGGTCTGTTCCACACGCTGCTGGTGGTGTTGGCGTGGCCGGGCGAGGTGCCGCGACCGCCGGTGCGGTGGCTGCTGCGACGCAATCTCGGGCTCGCCGCGCTGGTGGCGGTCTTCGTCGCGCCGTGGGCGCTGATCTCGGTGGCCGCGTCGGTGGTGGCGCTGTCCTGGGTGTTGTTGGCCTCGGTGGTACCGATGTTCCTGCTGGCGCCGTTCCTGCAACGCGCCGCGGTGCTGGCGCCGTGGTGGCGGGGGCTGCCGTCGATCTCGCTGGTGGGCTGGTCGCTGCTGAACTTCGTGGTGCTGACCATGGCCGGTGCGTTGTGTTGGAGTCTGCCGGGATGGTGGACGGTGCCGGTGGCCACCGTGGCAGGCGTGATCAACGGGCTGTTGTGGAACCGGATCATCCGTACCGCCCTGGTCAATCCCGCCACGCGGTGGGCGTGGGTGCCGGCGACGCCCGTGGCGGTGGTGCTGGCCCTCGCGGTGCCGTTGCTCATCCCGGTGCTGGTCGACGCCGTACCGGGCAAGGACCTGCGGGCCGAGGCGGTGGTCCTGGACCGCCCGCTGCCACCCGACGTGCCGCAGGCGGTCATCGTCCTGGCCGGTTACGGCTCGTCCTACGGGGGCGAGCAGCCCCCCGACGAGCGGGTCGAACGCTTCTCCTACCGAGGGCTGAGCTCACACGGCGCTCCCCTGCCCTACGGATCACGCGACACCGCGATCTCGGTGGCCGACAGCGTGCGACTGCTCGACGAGCAGGTGCGACGGCTGCACCAGCGCACCGGCCGACCGATCGCCCTGGTCGGCGAGAGCGAGGGCGCCATGGTCGCCCGCAGCTACCTGCAACAGGGGGCGCATCCCGCCGTCGACACCCTGGCCATGTTCAGTCCCCTGATCAACGCGGGACGCGCCTACTACCCGCCGCCGCGCGAGAACCGGGGATTCGGAGTCGCCACCGGGTGGCAACTGCGGCTGGCGTTCGGCGCGGTGCGTCTGGTCGGTGGGCCGCACACCGGTCCCGACGAACCGTTCATCCGGTCCCTGGTCGACGACGCGCCGTTCTACCGCAACCAACTCATGTGCCCGGTACCCGGGATCCGGATGGTGGCCTTCATCCCCACCACCACCGCCGCCGAGGCACCACCGGGTGAGTACAGCCGCATCCCCGTCTTCGAGATGCCGGGGGTGCACGGCGGCCTGCTCAACCGGAGTCTGGTCGCTGACCGGCTGCTCGCCTTTCTCTCCGGCGAACCGATCCGGCACGAACGCGACGAGTACCCCCTGCTCCAGCGCCTCGGTGCGGCCTGGCAGGCACCTCCCCTGCCGATCGCCGCGAATCCCGCCTGGTCCCGGTTCCAGCAACCCGACCCCGCCTTCACCGGGAAGGTGTGCCAGCCGGCCGGCTGATCCGCGCACGTGCCGTCCCGACCCCGGCACCGCCGGTCGAGCGGCGGTGACCAACGCACGGACGGCTCCGCCTGCGGCGCGTGAATTCCCCCGATGTGGCCGCCGCGCCCCAGTCCGCTCGGCACAGTAGGTGCATGACGGACGGGGGCTCGGCACCGGCCGCGCTCCGTCGCCGGTTCCTCGTCCTCCGCACCGAGGGGACCACCGGCGAGGTGAGCTGGATGGAACTCTTCATCGACCTGTTCTTCGTGTTCGCGTTCCTGCGGGTCACCGACCTGATGGCCAGCCGGCTCGAATGGCTCGGGGTCGTCGAGGGCACCCTCGTGGTGCTGATGCTCTGGCACTGCTGGAACTCCTGCGCCTGGCTCGGCAACGTCGTGTACCTGGACAAGGGCCTGTTACCCCTGGTCGTCTTCGGCATCGCCACGACGCTGCTGATCATGGGCGTCGCCATTCCGGGCACCTTCACCGCCGAGTCCGGCGGCGTCATCGAACCGCTGCTCGTCGCGTCCGGCTACCTGCTGATCATCTACTCCGTGCTGGCGGTGCTGACCTATCTGCACTGGCCGCAGGGCCCGGCCGGACGGCGCCCGGTGATCGCGTCCTGGCTGACCTACCTGCCGGCCGGGGCCATCCTGGCCTGCGCGATCTGGTTGCCTCCCCGACTCGACCCGCCGATCGACGACCGGCACCTGCGGACCGTCTTGTTCGCACTGGCCATCGTGATCAACTTCAGTGCGCTCCGGGTGGTCAGCAGCGGCAACGCGCAGGTGGTGTCCAGCAGACACCTCGCCGAGCGGCACGGCCTGGTCGTCCTCGTCGCACTCGGCGAGACGGTCATCTCGGTCGGGGCCAGTCAGGGTCTGGGCGGCGACGAACCCGTGACCTGGCAGCTTCTGGCCGGAGCCGCACTCAGTATCGCCGTGATCTCCGTGCTCTGGTGGACCTACTTCGACGTCGCCAAGGTCGTCGCGGAACACGCGATGCAGTCGCTCCCCCGCGCCGCACAGTCCCGGATCGCCCGAGACGCCTACAGCGGTCTACACCTGCCGATGATCTGCGGACTCATCGTGCTCGCGCTCGGTCTGAAACACGCCGTCTCCTCCGCCACCGGCACCGCGGACCATCCCTGGCACGCCGCGAGCGCCGTCCTGTTGTTCGGGGGCGTCATCGTCTATCTCGGCGGACTGGTCGCCTTTCAGCGGCGCGCCCTCGGCATGCTCGGGCGCAGCCCGGTCGTGGGCAGCGTGGCATTGCTGGCGCTGTTGCCATTGGCGGCCCGTACCCCGCCTCTGGGCGCGCTCGGGTTGCTCCTGCTCGGGGTCACGGCGATGGTCGTCGCCGACCGCACCGTGTTCCGGCGACGCCACCGGCAACTGCACGCGCGGGCCGATCCCGAAGTGGCCAAGATCCCGGGAGCCACCCCGAAGGAACTCCTCGTCGACCTCGTCTTCGTGTTCGCGTTCATCCAGGTCACTGTCCTCATGGTGCGGGAGAACTCGGTCTTCGGGGTGGTACAGGGGCTGATCCTGCTGGCCCTGCTGTGGTGGGCGTGGGCAAGCTTCTCCTGGGTGACCAACGCGATCCGGCACGAAACCGTACCGGTGCGTCTGGCGATGATCGGCGTCATGGCGTTGACGCTGATTCTGGGAGTCGCGCTGCCGCACACCTTCGAGTCGACTCCCGGTGGACTACCCGGTGCCAGCGTCGTGGTGGCCGCGTACATCGCCGGTTGGACCGTCCAGGCCGCGTTGGTCTGGTACGCCGCGCGGGACCGACCGGACCTGCCGGCCGTGGTCCGACAGTCGGCGTGGCCCAGTGCGGTGGCGCTGGCGCTGCTGACCGGCAGCATCGTCGTGGAGGTGACCGTCGGCGATGCGCCACCGATCGACCTGATCATCACGATGATGTGGCTGGTCGCGGTGGTGACCGAGATCCTCGGGAGCTATCGGACCGGGCTGCGCAGATGGCGGATCCGGACCGTGCGGCACTGGACCGACCGGTACGCATTGATCATGTTGATCGCGTTCGGTGAGACCATCATCGCCCTCGGGTTCTCCGCCGCGCAGGAAGCGACGTCGCTGCCGCTGGTCCTGCTCCTGGTCGCCGCGTCGGTCGCCATCTGCACCATCTGGTGGTCCTACTTCCACACCGATGCCGGGCTCGCCCACGACGCCCTGCGGGCCGCCCGGGGCGAGGAGCGGATCCGCCTGGCCCGGGACGCCTACACGTACCTGCACCTGCCGATGGTCGCCGGATTGATCCTGTTCGCGTTCGGCCTGCGCCAGAACCTGATCCTGCGCGACAGCCCGTTGGCGGCCCACGCGCAGGTTCTCGGCCACTACGCGCTCTATCTCGGCGCGGTCACCTACATCGCGGCGAACCAGGCCTTCTGGTGGCGGGTCTGGCAGCGGGTCAGCGGCTACCGGATCGGCGGCGCGGTGCTGCTCGCGCTGCTCGCGCCCCTGACCGCCCCGCTGCCTGTGCTGTGGAACCTGGTGTTGCTGGCCGGCCTCGGAATCGTGTTGGCGGCGATCGAGATGCTCGCCCGTCGGCGGGAGCGCGCCGGCACCACCCCCCGGCCGGCCTGACGGCAGCCCTCGCCGACTGGCCCGTCGTGTCGGCGGAGGTGGTCAGAAAGGGCCGCTCCCCCGTGGCCCGGGCTTGTCACGCCACACCCGTGCTGCTACCTTTTCACCTGTAAGACTTCTCTTACATATGGAGGCGGATGATGACAGTGGCCCAGCCGACCGGCGACGAGCTGGTCGAGATGCTGGCCGCACTCGCCAATCCGCTCCGACTGCGGATCATGGCGAAGCTCGCCGGTGGCCGTGACTACGTGAGCCATCTGGCACGCGAGATCGGCGTGAGTCGACCCCTGCTGCACATGCACCTGCAACGGCTGGAGGCCGCCGGCCTGATCACCGGCAGTCTCGAACTGTCCGACGACGGCAAGGCCATGAAGTACTACGAGGTCGCCGAGTTCGACCTGCACCTGACCGCGTCGACACTCGTCGCCGCCGCACAGACCCTCACCAGTTCCGAACCCACGACGGGTCCGGCCCCGAAGGAGCGCTCCCGATGATCCAGACCTGGCCCGAGACGGTCTTCGTACTCGGTCTGCTGCTGTTCGCCCTCCTCATCCTCGGTGGCACCGCCGCCACCGTCCTCGAGTTCCGCAAGAGTCGGATCGACGCCCAGCGCGACGAGGAACTGCGGCAGCTCGTGGGCCGCTACGAGAAGCTGGCCGAGAACACGCTGGACGCCCAGCAGCGGGTGGCCGCCGACGTCTCCGAGCTGCGTACCCGCACCGCCTCCATCGAGAACATCCTGCGGACCGTCGAGTGAACGGCCCGGGGACGGCCACCATGAAGGCGATCACCCAGGACCGCTACGGCGGCCCTGACACGCTGACCCTGCGCGATGTCGCGCGGCCAGAGCCCAGGAAGGACCACGTCCTGGTACGGGTCCGGGCCGCCGGCATCCACCGGGGCGACCGGATCCTGCTCGCCGGACGGCCGTACGCGGTCCGCGTCGTCGGGCCCCTCGCCCCCCGGCACCGGATCGCGGGCACCGAGGGCGCCGGCGTGGTGCACTCCGTCGGCAGCGCCGTCACCGGGTTCGCACCGGGTGACGAGGTGCTCGGCTGGGGCAACGGTCTGTACGCCGAGTTCGCCTCGATCCCGGCGAAGAACCTCGTACCGAAGCCGGCAGCGCTCACGTTCGCGCAGGCCGCCGCCGTACCGGTCTCCGGCATGACCGCCCTACAGGCCCTCGACGGACGGACCCGACCCCGACCCGGACAGCGGGTCCTCGTCATCGGCGCGGCCGGCGGAGTCGGCACCTTCGCCGTCCAGATAGCCAAGTCGTACGGCGCCGAGGTGACCGGTGTCGGCAGCTCCACCAAGGCCGACCTGATCCGGTCACTCGGCGCCGACCACGTCATCGACTACACCCGCGAGGACGTCAGCCAGAGCCGACAGCGCTTCGACGTCGTCATCGATCTGGTCGGTGACCGCCCGGTGAACCGGCTCCGTCAGCTCCTCACCCCGACCGGAACGCTCGTCCTGATCGGAGTGGAGAACGGCGGCCCGCTGCTGGGTGGGTTCGAACGCAACCTCATCACGATGCTGACCGCGCCCTTCATGCGGCAGCGTCCGGTACGACCACTCTCGTCGATCGGCCGTAGGGCCGACCTGGTGGCGCTGACGGAACTCGTCGCCACCGGCAGCCTCGCGCCGGCCGTCGACCGGACGTATCCACTGGCCCGGACCGCCGAGGCGTTCCAGTACCTCGCGGACGAGCACGCGCGCGGCAAAGTGGTCATCACCCTGTGAGTTCTCGGCCAGTCCGTCCGGTGGCCTGCTCGGCCCGTGGATCCCGACGCCGTCGTCGGCGGTCTTGCGTCACGCTGACGCCGGTGCAGATCGACCTGGTGGCGCTGATAGTCCAGCGGTCTCGGCGCACGCACGGCGACGCGCTACCGCGTCGTGGCAGGGGCCGGAGAGTCCCTGCGCTTGAGTCCGAACAGCGGACGGATCCAGCAGACCCGTCGGATCAACAGTTCGTGCAGCACCGCACAACCGAGCAGAGTGCCGAGCAGGATCACCGACGCCTCGATCCACAGGGGCACGGCGCTGTCGAGGAATGCGTACCCCAGGACGACGGTGATGCTCTGGTGCAGGATGTACCACGGCAGCACCGCCTCGGTGGCGTACGTCAACGTCCGTGACGGCCGCGCCAGGAACCGCTGCGCCAGACCCAGCACCGAGGCGATGACCGCCCAGGCGTAGACCTCCCGGGTCACCGCGAACAGGAGGCTCGGCCCGGTGTCGACGCGAGCGGACATCGACAGCACGACGCCCAGCCCGACCGCCACCAGCAACGCCGGCACCAGACAGGCCCGGATCGCCGACCAGAACGTGGCGCTCTTGGCCGCGAACCACCCGAGCAGCACCATGGTGAGGCTGTGCGCGTGGGTGGCCCAGTCGTTGATCATCATATGGGTCGTCGGGAAGACGGGGTCGAGGACGATCGCGTAGATCATGGCGGGTAGCGCCGGCACCACCAGCACCAGCCACGGGGCACGTCGGAGCACCGTCGCCGCCGCCGGACCCGTTCTGGTGCGCAGCCGGGTCATCCGCCTGTGGCCGGCTGCCAACAGCAGGCTGTAGACCAGCACGTAGGCGAGGAACCACAGATGGTTCCAGGTCGGGGTGATCACGGAGAAGGACTCGAACGGCCAGAGGTATCGGGGGAAGAATGCGAGCAGACCGGGCTCGATCTCGCCCTTGGCCCGCAGTTCGACGTAGGCCTGCGGCATGACGACCACGAGCATGCCGATTCCCAGGGGAAGCAACAGCCGGTCGATCCGATCCGAGGCCACCGCGCGCGGTCCCCGGGAATCGAGCAGAAATCGGAGCGCCACCCCGGAGATGAAGAACAGCAACGCCAGCCGCCACGGATTGACCAGGGACATCAGCGGTTCGAGATGCGGCGATACGTAGTCGCTCTTCACATGCCAATCCCACGTGACATAGAACATTCCCACGTGATAGAGGATGAGGGTGGCGAAGGCCAGGACGCGCAACCAGTCCAGGTCGTGACGACGGGGGGAACCGGTGGGGGTCATCGCATCGCACCCTTCCTACGGGGGCCGCAGCACCTCGGGTCGTACCCCGGACGCTAGGCACACCGGCGGTGGGGGCGGAACCCGGCGGGGACGGGCGGCGGACGGCCGGGACCGGTGGTGCAGTCGCCCCGCCGGTCAGGGACGAGTGGTGCGGCGTGCGGCGTGCCGGGACGCCGAGCGGTGGCGGCGCACACGGTGAACAGCCGCCACGGACCGGACCACGAGTTGGAGCGTCGGATCTGGGTACGGGTCGCATTGATCTGCGTCGTGACGTTCCCCTTGGTGGCGGCGATCAACGCGATGACACTCATCACCGATGCGCAGCGTTACAGCGGCGGTGTGCGATGGGCCGAACCGTGGTTGCTGGAAATGACCAGCGTGGCCGGCGCTCTGATACTCGTACCCGCCGTCGCCACCCTGGAACGTCGCGTCCCCCTGGCATCGGGAATGACGCTGCGGAACGGCGCTGTGCTGATCGCGGCGAGCGTGCCGTTCTCATTGGCTCATGTCGGGATCATGGTCGGTCTACGGACGGCGTTGATCCCGTCGGTCACCGGTAAGACATACACGTTCTTCGTCGATCCGCTGACCGATCTGCTGTACGAGTACCGCAAGGACCTGTTTCTCTACGCCGTCCTCGTCGGGCTGCTGACGCTGTCCCGTCAGATCGAGCTCGGACGCCAGGAGGCGGCTGCGGCACGAGCCGAGGCGCGGAAGAGTGGCCGACTCACCCTGAAGTCCCAGGGCCACACGATCCACCTCCGTGCGCGGGACTTCACCTGGGCGCAGGCCAGTGGCAACTACGTCGACGTCATGGCCGCAGGGAAGTCCTACCTGCCGCGGACGACACTCAACGACCTCGAAGAGCAACTGCACAGCGCCAGCGTCGACGTGGTCCGCGTCCACCGTTCCCGGCTGGTGAACCGGGAACAGATCACCGAGGTACGCCCGACGCGCAACGGCGATGTGGAGATCCACCTTGCCGACGGTACGACTGTCAAGGGTTCCCGGCGTTACCGCGACCGGTTGTCCCCGCCCGACACCACACCTCCGCGATAGCATCCCTGCCGGCAATCCGAGCACCTATCGCGCGCGCATGAGGCCGTACTCGGCCAGGGCGTGGAACGCGGCCTTCGGCGTCCACGAGCCGTCCGGCAGCACCCGCACGATCCCCCGCGCGGCCAGGTCGAAGTCGTGGTCGGGGTCGGCGGTGGTCGGGAGGTGCCGGTTCGCGAACGTGTACACGAACGCCGCCTCCACTCCACCGGCCTCGTAGTCGCGCAGCAGGTCCAGGATGTAGCGGGCCTGGCCCTCCTCGTCACGCTCCACCGCCGCGGTCAGTGTCGCGGCGCGACCGTGCTCGTCGTACGTCACCGGTTCCGTCCCTCCCGCGACGTCGCCCGCCCCGCGGAACGTGCAGCAGCCGAACTCGGTCACCGCGTACGGCTTACCCTGCCCCACCGCCGCCGCCAGGGTCTGCGGGAACGCCGCAGCGTTGGTCGCATCGCGGTAGCCGGCGTCGTTGGCGATGATGTCGAACGGTGTCCAGTCGACGTCCTCGAACGGGATGGAGGCGTAGCCGACGGGGCCGCCGAACCGGTCCCGGACCGCGGGCACCGCCTCGGTGAGGAAGTCACGCACCGCGGCGCGCGCCGCGGGGATCGCCTCCCGCATCCTCATCGGTTCGGTGAGCAGCGCCATGCGCTCGGCCAGGTCACGGCCGGGGAGGAAGCCGTCGGTGACCATGGAGATCTCGGAGCCGGTGAGGTAGACGACCGAGGCGCCGCTGCGCCGTAACCGGTCGGCCCGCTCGGCGCCGTCGAGCACGAACGCCATCAGTTCGTCGCGGTCGAGCCCGTTGGTGAACGGGCAGTACCAGACCTCGAGTCCCGCCTCGGCGGCGAGTCGCGCGGCGGTCTCCAGCCGGTCCTGGACACCGCCGGTGATGCGTACCGCGTCGCAGTGCAGGTCCTGGCGGATGACGCGGAGGTCGCGGAGCACGGTCTCGGGGTCGAATGGTTCGTGGGTGGTGGATCCGGCGCTGACGAAACCGGTGTCGTAGTTCATCCCGAAGACGCGCATCAGGGTGCCCCTTCCGTAAGGTACGTTGCGTACCCTATAGAGTACGTCCAGTACCCTGCAAGACATGAGCACCAGACGCCGCGGGGTGGAACTGGAGCAGGCCATCCTGCACGCGGCGGCGGAGGAACTGCGTGAATCCGGTTACGCAGGGATGACCATGGACCGGGTCGCCGCCCGGGCCGGGACCAACAAGAACGCCATCTACCGCCGGTGGCCGCATCGGGCGGCACTGGGCATCGCGGCGTACCGCCACCTCACCGACGCCGTCATGCCGAACCCCGACACCGGCAGCCTGCGGGGCGACGCGCTGGAGATGCTGCGGCGGGCGAACGAGACGTGGTCCTCACCGTACGGAGCCGTCCTCCGCAGCCTGCTGGCGGCTGCGGCGGACGACCCGGCGCTGCTCGACCTCATGCGTGAACGCTCGGGCGCGGACACCATGGACCGCGCCTGGCTGGCCATGCTCGAACGCGCCGTGGCACGCGGCGAGGCGCCGACGGCAGCCGCCCACCCACGCGTCGCCACCACGCCGATGATGCTGCTGCGAGCCGAGTACGCGATGCGCGGCATCCCCACGGCCCCCGACGAGGTACTGGTCGACATCGTCGACGAGGTCTTCCTGCCCCTGGTACGCGGCCGCGCATGACCGCCCGCACACTCGGCGACCCGCGTCGCCGCCCCGGGGACCGTCCGGTCGGCACCGCCTCACATCCGGGATCTCAGTACGTCGAACTCGACCCTTCCGCCGCCTCCTGGAAGTCGGCGACGGCCCCGCCGTGGTCTCTCGCCCAGTGCGTCAGGACCTCGATGGGCTCGACGAGGGTCCGGCCGAGATCGGTGAGGTGGTACTCGACCCGCCGTGGCCCTTCGGCACGACGTTCGACCAGACCGTAGCGCTGGAGCCGGCGCAGCGTCTGGGTGAGGACCTTGCGCGAGATGCCGCCGATGAGGTCGACGAGCTCACCGTGCCGGCGGGGCTGGTGGCTGAGCCCGAAGATCACGAGCACGGCCCACTTGTCGGAGATGATCTCGACGCCCAGACGCGTGGGGCAGTCGGCGAGGAAGGACGGTCCAGCCGCGTTCTGCATGGAAGTCGAAGGTACCAGGAGGTAACTCACGGCTCCGTAGCGTCTTCCCTGAGCACCAAGGCCAGCACCGGATGCGGAGGAGTCACCATGCCACGAGTCGTCGTGTTCGACGAGTTCGGCGGGCCGGATGTCATGCACGTCGTCGAGGAGCCGGTCGTTCCGCCCGCGACCGGCGAGGTCCGGATCAGGATCGAAGCGTTCGCCGTCAACCCGTTGGACCAGATGATGCGATCCGGCGCCGTTCCGGCCATCGTGTCCCTGCCCCACGCACGCATCGGCGTCGAGGGAACCGGTTTCGTCGACGCGCTGGGCCCGGGGGTGACCGGGCTGAAGGTCGGCGATCCGGTCATTCTCACGGCCGTTCCGGACGCGAGCGTCCGGGGCAGTCACGCCGAATACACCACGATCCCCGCGAGCCGGGTCGTCGCCCGGCCGACCGGGCTCACGGTTGCGGAGGCGGCGGCGATCTGGGTCGCGTTCTCCACCGCCTACGGGGCGTTGGTCGAGAAGGCGGGGATGCGGCCCGGCGACCACGTTCTCGTCACGGCCGCGTCCGGCGGCGTCGGACGGGCGGCGATGCAGATCGCCAACCAGATCGGTGCCGTGCCCCTCGCCGTCACCCGGCACGCGGCGAGGCAGGACGACCTGATCGCCGCCGGTGCCGCCGCCGTCATCGCCACCGACCGTGACGATGTCGCCGACGCCGTGCGTCACCACACCGGTGGAAGCGGTGCCGACATCGTCCTCGACGTCGTCATGGGCCCTGGCCAGCAGGAACTCGTGAAGGCCGCCCGTCCCGGCGGAACACTGGTCGCCGCAGGCTTCCTGGACCCTCGGCCCACTCCCTTTCCGGCAGGCACGCCGCTGACGGTCTTCAGCTACCGCAGCTTCGAGCACACCCTCGACGCCGTCGTGGTGAAGCGCATGGCGGCCTTCCTGAACGCCGGTGTACGCCTCGGCGCGCTGCGGCCCGCCATCGACAGGGTGTTCGCCCTCGATGATGTCGTCGAGGCACACCGCCACCTCGAGAAGGGGCTGCACGCTGGCAGGAAGGTCGTCGTCACGGCCTAGGAACGGACCTGGCACCGCGACGGCCGCGGCACCATCGTGACCTGGAGCGTGATGCGTCCACCCAGCGGTTGACCGCGTCTTCCGCCGGGCCGGTGCTGGTGCTGGTGCTGGTGCTGGTGCAGCATCCGGCAGACCACCGGCACCTGCCCGGCAGGTTGACTCCTGCCGGGCATCCTGCCTGTCTCCGAGCATCGGACGCCGTTTGACTCACGGTCATGACACGCAATCGGAAAGCGATCACCTGTGCGATGGTCGTCGGGGCACTGGTCGGTGCGACGGCGATCAACGGTCCCGCCTCCGCGTCCTCGCAGACCGGCGAGCCGGAGGCCGCCGCGTCCATCCTCGACCTGATCCCGGCCCCGACCCTGGACCGGATGGTCGCCCAGGCGCCGCTGGTCGACGCGGCCAACGTCATCCGCACCGCGGTGGACCGCGCGCCGGCACGCGGCTACGCCGGTATCGGGCTGGTCGACGACCAGGTCACCCTGTGGTGGAAGGGTGCGGTGCCCACCGACATCGTCGCCGCCGTGACGTCCGCCCGCCGGATCGCGCCGGTCGAGGTGACCCGCGCCGCCTACTCCCGCGCCGAACTGCGGACGGCGGCGGCCAGGATCACCCGGGCGGTGGCGGCCGACCCGGCGGACGCGGTCCACGCGGTGCGGGTGCGCACGGACGGCGCCGGCATCGAGGTCGCGGTGGACGACGCTGCCGGCGCGACGCGGCCGACGCTGCCGGCCACCGGTGTGCGGACCAGCTTCGTGAAGCGTGACCGCATGGTCGAGCGGTCACGGGCCAACGACGCGGCACCGTTCGACGGCGGCTCGGGCATCGGGTTCACCACCCCCGGGTGCACCGCCGGCTTCGGCGTGCGCAACGCGGACACCAACGCCGGGTACGTCCTCACCGCCGAGCACTGCGGCGCCATCGGTTCGCCCTGGCACGTCGGGTGGAACACGAGCACCAACACCGGGACGCTGGTCGGCTACGCGGTCGACAGCAACGACGACCACGACACGATGATCATCTCGACGTCGTCGCCGGGCGACCACCTCTATGTCGGTGGCCAGCACGACGAGGTACGCGCCCAGGTGGTCGGCTGGACCGAGGTGTACCCCGGCCAACTGCTGTGCCAGTCCGGGTACACCTCGGCGGGTGAGCTCGGCGGCCCGGTCTGCAACCTGCGGGTCGATTTCCACTACGACGACATCGAGGATCTCGTCGAGGCCACCCAGCTCGACGGCGACGAGGCCGCCCGGGGCGGCGACAGCGGTGGTCCGGTCTACTCCGTGAACGCCAACGGCACCGTCCTCGCGGCCGGCACCACCACCCGGTCGGCCGGCCCGGGCTTCGGGTTCCAGGACTTCGCCACCGCCCGCGACGACTACGGCAACATCGTGCCGGCGACGGCGATCGTCAGCACCTGCCGGGTCTCCTTCGTCGTCACCGACTCGTGGTCGACCGGCTACACCGCCAGCGTCACCGTCTACAACGACGGCCCGGCCGTCAACGGCTGGTCGCTGGGCTGGTCCTTCCCCGGCGGGCAACTCGTCCAGGGCCACTGGAACGGCGTCTTCCAGCAGACCGGTGCGGCGGTGACCGTCACCAACGAGAACCACAACGCCGCCATCCCGACCGGCGGCGCCGTCAACATCGGCTTCACCGCGAACGGTACGCCCGCCACCCCGGCGCCGTTCACGCTGAACGGCACCACCTGCAACTGACCCTGTCACCGGTACCGGGCCCCGCCGTGGCGTCGGCGGGGCCCGGTGCGTGTCCGGTCAGGCCCGCGCCAGTTCCCGTCGCAGGGTCGCGCGAAGGGTCCGCACCTCGGGGGCGTCCAGTTCGCCGCACCGGTCCAGGGCACGCTGGCGCAGCAGGTCGGCCTCGACAGCCCGGTCCGGGTCCGCGTCGGCCAACGCCGCGAGCGCGTACAGGGTCTGTGCCTCCCACCACGGGCAGCACAGCGCGGCGTACAGCACCAGAGCCGCCTGCAACGCCTCGCCCGCCGCGTCGCCCTCACCCAACGCCTGAAGGGCCAGCCCGTACTGGCGGATGGCGCTGGCCTCACTGAACGTCGCGCCGAAGGTGTGGAACACCCCACGCGCGTCGGCGTAGGCGTTCGCGGCTTCCCGCCACCGACCCAATCCGGCCAGGTCCGCTCCGAGACTCATCATCGCCCCGGCGCCGGCCACCGCCGCGCCGGTACGGCTGAGCCCGTTGCCCCGGCCGTAGAAGGCCAACACGTCACGGTGCAACTCGGCCGCCTCGGCGAACCGGCCGAGCGCGGCCAGCGCCCCGCCCTGCACGCTCGCCGCACTGTGCTCGCCGAGGGCGTACCCGACCTCGCGGAACAGGCCCACGGCCCGGCGGCAGTGGTCGACGGCCCATCCGGCCCGACCGGTCCGGATGAAGATCACAGCGGTGTAGGTCAGCGCCCACCCCTCCTCCCGACGGTCCCCGATCCGCCGGGCCAGCTCCAGCGCCCGTCCCAGCGCGGTCAGCCCGTCGGTGTTGCGGTCCCGGCAGAAGTACCGGGCCCAGCCGAGGAAGTTGAGCAGGACCGCCTCGTCGCGAGGGCTGCCGACGGCCTGGGCGGCGGCCACCCCCAGCGAGAAGATCTCGTCCCACGGGTGACGGTGGCTGTGGGCGTCGGAGTACCAGTGCAGTGCCCGGGCGACCGCGACCACGTCGGTGTGTCGACCGCACCGGGCCGCGTCCCGCAGAGCCGCCAGCCAGTTGCCGGACTCCCGGTCCAACCAGGACGCCGCCGCCCGATCGCTGACGAACGGGGAGTCGGACCGACAGCCGGCCGGTTCGAACATCGCACCGGCCTGCCGGGTGCGCCGCAGCAGCCAGCGGACCATCCGATCGTGCGCCCCCGTCCGACAGGACTGGTCCTCCTCGGCGTCGAGGCGTTCCTGGGCGTAGAGCCGGACCAGGTCGTGGAACTGATACCGGTCCCCCGTCGCCACGAGGACACCGGTCTCGACCAGCTCCTCCAGAGCCGACGCCGCAGCCTCCTCGTCGACGCCGGCCACGGCGGCGACCAGACCGGGTGCGAAGTCGGCGCCGGGGATCAGCGAGGCCCGCCGGAACACCTGCGCGGTCCTCGGGTCCAGTTGCCGGTAGGACACCTCGAACGCGGAGCGCACGCCCAGATCGCCGGCGGTCAGCACGGTCAGCCGCCGACGCTGGTCGCGGAGCAGGTCCACCAACCAGCCGACTGACCACTGGGGCCGGCTGGCCAGGCGGTTGCCGGCGATCCGCAGGGCCAGCGGCAGCCGACCGCAGAGGTGGACGAGTTGGTCGGCGGCGGCCGGTTCGGCGGCGACCCGGTCGGCCCCGACGATCGCCGCGAGCAGGTGTCGACCGGCCGCCGGGTCGAGCAGGTCGAGCGGCTGCCGGAGCGCACCGGCGAGACCGGTCAACGGACGCCGGCAGGTGACCAGCGCGAGACACCCGGGCCCGGCCGGTAACAGGGGGCGCACCTGGGCCTCGTTCGCGGCGTTGTCCAGGACCACCAGCAGCGGTCGGTCCCGGGTGAGGGTGCGGAACAGGCCGCCCCGTTCGGCCGGTGACACCGGCACCCGGGTGTCCGGCACGCCGAGCGACCGCAGCAGTCCGGCCAGGGCTTCGGCCGGGTCGACCGGTCCGTCCGGCGAGACGCCCTGTAGGTCGACGAAGAGCTGCCCTCCGGCGAAGGTCGGGCTGAGTCGATGTCCGGCTGCGACGGCGAGGCTGGTCTTGCCGATCCCGGGCGGCCCGTACAGCACCACCACCGAGGCGGTGTCCGGCCGCCCGGCGGCCACCTCGCGGGCCACCGTCGAGAGGCGTTCCAGGATCTCCGCCCGGCCGGCCAGGTCCGGAACGGAGGCGGGTAGTTCTCCGGGTACGACCGCTGCCGGGTGTCCGGACGGCACCGTCGTGCTGTGCCGGGCGGTGAGGCGGTCGGGTGGCCCGGTTGCCGGGTCTGGGGGTCGCCGAGCGGCCCGGGCCGAGGCGACGAAGCGGTCCCGGTCCGCCCCGGCCAGTCGCAGGGCATCGGCGAGCAGCTCCACCGTGCGGCGCTGCGGACTGCGTACCCGGCCGCGCTCCATCTCCCGGATGCCGCGGACACTGGACCGGGCCGCCTCGGCGAGCTCTTCCTGGGTCATCCCCCGCTCCAGACGGAGGGACCTGAGCAGGTCTCCGAACTGGTCACGCTGTACCTGACCTGTGGGCATGTTCCCCCAACCACCCGACGCCCGCACTCACGTACCGGTGTCGATGCTCGCACGTCAGTGACGATCAGCGGATCCCTCATATACGGGGTGTGAGCATCGCCATGGAGAATCCGGGACGAGCCATCGATATCAGGCCATCCCGTCCGTGGCGCCTTCCGGCTTGTCCGGTGTGGACGGTGTGCTTCAGGCTCGGATGCCGGCCTGAATGCCCGCTGCCGGTGGGTCCACCTGCCGGGGGACGCGGCCGGCCGGCATCCCCCGCCCGGCTTACCCGGCAGGTCAGATCGTGGGCCGACGACCGGAACGTGTTCTCGGCGCAGCATGTACGCATCGATCAACGACGGACGCCCCCGGCCGGACAACCGGCCCCGGGCGCGTGGGAGGAGAACCCGATGCGCAGACGATCATTGCGGCAGCGACTGGCCACGACGACCCTGGCGGTCACCCTGGTGGCCACCGGCCTGGGTACGACGGCCGGGGCCGCCCAGGCCGCCCCCGTTCCCGCCGCCAACACGGCGGTGAGTGCCGCGCCGCTCACGCAGGCCGCGGCGGGTGCATGGCTGCTCCAGGGAGTCTTCCCCGACCCGATCACCTGCCACATCGCCGGAATCGCCTCCGGCCGGGAGTACGTCTGCGTCTGGTACGTCCTCGCCTGGGCCCTGAACGTCTGGCAGGACTGAGCCCGGCATCGCCGCTCCCCTCGCACACCGTCGAGGAACCCGACACGCATGACGGTGTCGCCCGGTCCGCGATGACGGACCGGGCGACACCGGTCGGTGCCGGTCAGGCGGTGAACTCACCGACGACGGTGTAGAGGCCGGGGCCGGCCTGGGCGATCGCGGCCGTCCGCCTGGCGTACTCGGCCGTCTCGGACCGGCTGACCGGCACGGCCGCACTCTCGCCGTGCTCGCACTCACCACCACCGACACGGGCACGATCACGCGGGTCGAGGTGGTCCGGAACCCGCAGAAGCTCGCCGCGTGGAGTTGGTCCCCGGCGGGCCTCGACCGCTGATCGACGCCGCGTGCGGGCGACCGCCGTCATGCCGGCTCGGGTACGCCTCCCGGATCACCGTCGTCGGGCGACGGCTCGACCGGCGCCTCCGGCAGTTCGCCGGGCGTGTCGGGAAGAAGCTCACCGACGTCGTCCGGCACGGGCTCACGAGGGTCGAGGGGCGGATAGACGTCCGGATCGAGGTCAGGATTTGTCATCGGGCAATTATCCGCCACGACCGACGTCGCCGCCTCTCACACCGCAGGCCAGGGGCGGCCGGTCCGGGCCGGCCGCCCCGCGCGGTCAGGCTGCGCTCAGCCGGTCCAGGCCCAGTCGCCGGACGTACCTGCCGTACGCCCCGGGCCCCAGGCGGGAGAGCACGAACCAGACCGGCCCCGGGATCACCGCCTTGAGACTCTCGGTGTGCTCGGGCCGGGCGTCGTGCAGCAGCATCCCGAAGATCAACGGGAGCTGGCTCTTCTGCGCCGAGGCCATCCCGTGCTTGCCCGCCTCGGCCCACTCCTCGTCGGTCAGGTATTTGTCGATCAACGGCAGCACGTGGGCCTCCTCGGCGTCCAGGTGTGCCGCCATCGGCGCGATCAACGCGTCGACGGCTGCGGCCAGCGCCTCCCGGTCGGCCACCGTCGCGGTGTCGCGCCACACCGTCACCCGCTCCTCCACCTCGGCCAACGCCGCGTGCAGGCTCTCGTGCTGACTCTCCATGCTCTCGACCAACGGAGCGATCTCGTCCGGACCGCGTTGCAGCAACTTCGGCCAGACGTGCTTGTCCTCACCGCTGTGATGCGTGTGCAACGCGCCGGTGAGCAGGAGCACGTGGTCGGCGACGCGGGCGGCAGCCGGGACGTCATCCGCAGGTACTGTCCGGACCAGGGCCGCAGCGGCCGGAAACTCGCGCCTGAAGAGGCTGTGCACGACGTACATGTCACGGCTGTCGGCCATGGTCCTTCTTTCCGCTCGGATGGAGGAAGGGCCGATCTCACCTTCGTGGACCGACCTTCCGCTGGAACCCGTACGTGGCCGGACGTTCGGTCCGGCTGCGCACCTGTGCCGCATGTACCCACAGACGACGCGCGCCACGCAGGAGATGCGGCTCCGACGCCAAGGGACCGTCCTCGTTGCCGTTGCCCGGCGGACCTTTCCGGAGTGCCGACCGTGCCGTGCCGGTCGGCAGCGGCACCCCTCAGCTCACCGCAGGCGACGCCGGGCGCATCGACGGGTCGAGGGTCACCTGACGGACCAACTCGGCCCGCGAGGTCACCGCCAACTTGCGGAACGCCCGCCCGAGGTGGAACTCCACCGTCTTCGGGCTCAGGAACAGGGCAGCCGCCACGTCCTTGTTCGTCCTGCCCGCCGCGACCTGCGCGACGATCTGCCGCTCCTGCGGGGTCAACTCCACACCCGGCCCGGCGATCGTCCGACGGATCTTCTCCCCGGTCGCCCGTAGTTCCCGGCGCGCCCGCTCCGCCCACGGCTGTGCGTCGAGGCCCTCGAACTCCTGCACCGCCGCACGCAACTGATGCCGGGCGTCGACCTTACGGCCGACCCGGCGTAGCCGCTCGCCGTACGCCAGCCGGGTGCGGGCGGTGGCGTACCGGTCGGGCAGTTGCCCGTGCAGCGACAGCGCCTGTTCGAACGCCTCCTGGTAGCTGTCGTCGGTGGCGAGCAGCGCCGTGCACCGGGCCGACAGCGCGGCCCCGGCCCGGGGTGCGACCTGTGGCCCGTACTCCTGCCACCGGTCGAATGCCCGCAGCGCCGCCGACCGGTCACCGGCCGCCACGTGGATCGCGACGAGTTCCGGCTCGGGGGCGAGGTCCCGGTCGTACCAACCGGTGTCCCGCAGGGTGTCACCGACCGCCTCGAAATGCTCCACCGCCCGCGCGACGTCGCCGCCGACCACTGCGATCAGGGCGTCGGAGAACCGGGCGGCGGCACCCACCGTCGCACTGGCCGCGAACCCGTCGGTGCCGCGCGCCTGGTCGAGCAACGCCTGCGCGTCGTCGATGCGCCCTCGCAGCGCCGCCACCTTGGCCAGATGGGTGAGCGTGCCGGCGACACTGTTGGCGTAGCCGAGGTCACGCAGTAGCGCCACCGCCTCCGCTCCCGCCGCCGCAGACTGGGTGAAGCCGCCGGCCCAGGTGTGCAGATGCATCACCACGCTCAGCGCCGCGGCCACCCCCACCGGGTGCCGGCCCCGGGCCAGATCCACCGCCCGCTCGGCGGCGGCCAACGCCTCGTCCTCGCGTTCCAGTAACGCCAACGCCATGCTGATCTCGACGAGTTGGGCGTCGGACTGCTCCGCGGTGCCGGTGGCGTACGCGAGCCACCGCTCGATGACCGGACACCCCTCCGACGCCTGTGCGCCGGCCATCAGCAGCCGTCCCAGCGTGTAGTCGACAGCCATGTCCTGCGGCCCGCCGTCGTCCGGGACCAGCTCGCGGGCCCGGCGGACGGCCCGCAGCCCTCGCGGGACCTGTCCCTGCCACATGCTGGCCGTCGCCGCCTCGCACAGGGCCTCGGCTGCGGTCACCCGATCCGCGCCGGCTGCGTCGGCCGCCGACGTGAGCACGTCGTACGCGGTGGACAACGCGGTACGCATGCCGATCCGTCCACGCAACAGCAACAACGCCGGACGCTGCGACCCGTCGTCGGTCAGCGCGATCGCCTCGTCGGCCAGCCGACCCGCCCGGACGCTGTCGCCGCCGGTGAGTGCCGTCGACGCGGCCTCGGCCAGCCGGCGCGTGCGGGTCTGCGGGTCCGGGGTCAACCGGGCCGCCTGCTCCAGCGCGGCGGCGGCGGCGACGAATCCCATCCGCGCCCGGGCCCGGTCGGCGGTCCCGGCCAGCGCCGCCGCGATCGTCTCGTCCGGGCCGAGCGCGGCCTGGGACAGGTGCCAGGTGTGCCGTTCGGGGTCGGTGGTGCCGCTGGTCGCCCGAGCGAGGGCGTGATGTGCCGCTCGCCGGTCGGCGGTACCCGCCGCCGCGTACACCGCCGCCCGCAGCAGCGGGTGCCGGAACTGCACCCGACCGTCCGCCACCGACAGCAGGCCAGCGTGTTCGGCGTCGGCCAGGGTGTCGATGCCGAGGCCCGCGTGGGACAACGCCGCCCCGACCACCTCCACCCGGTCGTCGGTGGTGGCCGCCACGAGCAGCGCGCCGAGCCGGATGTCGGCCGGCAGCGCCGCGAGTCGCGCCACGAAGACGGCGCGGATCCGGTCGCCGACCGGCAGAGGTCGGTCAGTCGACGCGGTCTCCTCAAGTTGCTCAGGCGTCAACAGGTCGACCAGCTCGGTCAGGGCCAGCGGGTTCCCCCCGGTCTCGGTGTGCAGCCGCTGAGCGACGGGTTCGGCCACCGGCCGACCGGTGGCTCGGGCCAGCAGCCGGTAGGCGTCGGAGGCGGCCAGTCCGCCGAGGCGTAGCTGCGGGAAGCCGTCGGTGTCCACCACCGTGTCCGGCTCGTCGCGGACGCAGAGCAGGAAGGCGACCGGGTCGGCGGAGAGTCGCCGCGCCGCGAATCGGATCGCCTGCGCGGATGCCTGGTCCACCCACTGCAGGTCGTCGACGCAGACCAGCACCGGCCGCTGCTCGGCGGCGGCGGCGAGAAGTTCGAGGGTGGCCGCCCCGATCACGAACCGGTTGCCGGTGCCGGGCGGTCCCAGCCCGAGTGCCCCGCGCAGGGCCGCTGCCTGGAACTCGTTCACCGACGGCAGATGCGCCAGCAGCGGACGGCACAGGTCGAACAGTCCGGAGAACTCCAGCTCGGCATCGGCCTGCACTCCGCAGGTGCCGACCACCGTCAGATCATCGGCGAGGCCGGCCGCGTACCGCAGCAGGGCCGTCTTGCCGATGCCCGCCTCGCCGCGCAGCACCAGGGTGGCGCTGGTGCCGGCCCTGGCCTGGTCGATGGCCTGCGCGATCCGCGTGCGTTCGGCCTGCCGCCCGACCAGTTCTGCCACGTGACCAGTATCGCCGACGTCAGCCGCGCTAGGGATTTCCCCGAAGAGTCAGCGAGTCCACCGGCTCCAGCATGGAGGACACCAGAACATGTGAGGAGCAGACAGATGAGAATCGCCATCCGCCGGTCCCTGACCGTCACCGCCACCACGTGGTGCGCCGCCACGCTGCTCGCACTACCCGCCGGTGCCGCGCAGGCGGGGCCGGTCGACCCGCCGGAGCCGGGCAACTGTGCCGAGAGAGTCTCCGGAACCCTGACCGCCAACGCGTCGACGGTCGGCAGCGGGAGTCCGGTCACGGTCTCCTGGAGCGGCCGGGTCACCACGCCGTTGTGCAGCGACGAGGTCACCTTCCGGGTCGGCACGGCGTCGGTCCTCGCCTCGGAGCAGGTCGCCGCGACCGGCGCCAAGGTGTTCCGGCCGCTCGTCGGCACGACGTTCCACCTCTACGCCGTCTATCCCGGCGGGTTCAAGTCGGTGGCGTCGCGATATGTCGGCATCACCGGTGAGGCCCGCGTCGAGGTCTCGATCAACCAGCTCCAGGTCGTCAAGGCGCAGGAGAGCTCCGGCGACGAGCCCTGGCTGATGATCTTCCCGATCTTCGCCGACGGCACCACCATCGACGCCGGCAACCTCGCCAGCGCCAGCGCCCGGGTGATGAGCGCGCCCGGTACGCACGGGATGCTCGGGGTCAGCAGCGTGCGCACCAACACCGTGGTCAACGTGCCGCCGGCGCAGGGCCGGTTCAGCACCGTCGTCCAGCCGGTCCGCAACCTGCCGGCTCCGCTCGCCGACAGGATGAGCATCGTCGGCTTCGCCGTGATCGCCCTCGAGGAGGACGAGACCCCGACCACCGCCGCGGTCGCCGGCCGCAACGCCGCGCGCTCCGCGCTGACCACCGAGATCAACACGCTGATCCGCGAGTTGCGGGAGCCCACCAGCGCCGACATCACGCGGATGCACGCCAGGGTCGCCGAGGCCGCCACCGCCGCCGTCGTGCAGGAGACCGTCAACTCGTGGAACCCCATGGGCTTCATCGACCCTGACGACGTGATCGGTGCCGGTTTCCGCTACCTGACGCTTGAGCAGATCAAGACCAGCTCGACGGGCACCCAGTCGTTCGCCATCCCGGTCGAGGGCCAGGGCGCCTCGTACATCATCCGCGGCACCATCAGCCGGACGTAGATCGAACCGCCCCCGGACACGTGCCCCGGGAACCCCGATCCCGGGGCACGTGCCGGGGATCTCCGAAGCCTCCCCAGGGGCCCCACGCCCCGACCATCGACCTACGACACCAACCCAGCAGGGAGTATCCGATGAGGTCCACCGTCCGTCGGTTCATCGCCACCGTCGCGGTCGCCGCCACGCTGCTCGGTCTCTCGGCCGGCGCCGCGCAGGCCGGCCCACTCGACCCGCCGGAGCCGGGCAACTGCGCCGAGAAGGTCTCCGGAACCCTGACCGCCAACGTGTCGACGGTTCGCCGGGGCGCTCCGGTGACCGTGTCCTGGGTCGGCGCTGTCACCAGCGCCGTCTGCCTCGACGAGGTCACCTTCCGGGTCGGGACCTCGATCCTGACCTCCACTCAGGAGAACCGGGTCGGCGCCAAGACGTACCGCCCGGTCACCGGGACCACGGTGCACCTGTACGCGGTGTACGGCAGCCAGTTCCGGTCTCTCGCCTGGCACCATGTGGCGATCGAGAACGAGACACCCGTACGGATCGAGGTGACGTCCGTGCGGGTGGTCACGGCACAGGAGTCCGGCGGGGACGAGCCGTACCTGATGATGATGCCGTTCGTCTTCGACGGCCACGATCGGACCGGCGGTGCCGGACCCGGGTTGCGGATGCTCTCCGCCACCGGCCACCAGGGCATGCTCGGGTCCTGCCCGCCCGTGGTCGCCGGCCGCACCTGCCCGGTGCCCGGCACGGTCGGGCGGTGGGACACGATCATCTACCCGTACCAGGACGGGTCGGCCCACAGCGCCGAGTTCGGCGTGGGTCTGATCGTCGTGGCGATGGAGGAGGACTCCACGCCCCACAGCGAGGCGATCGAGATCCGTGACCTCGCCCGCAGCGTCGCCCGGGAGGAACTGCCGACACACCGGAACTGGGTGAACGAGAGCAGGGTGGCCTCGTTCGGCCACAAGGTCACCGGGCCGGTCGGTACGGCGGTCCGCGGCGAGCTGTGTTGCACCCTCGCGCAGGCGGTGCGGGACAACGACGACCTGATCGGGACGGAGATCACCGCCCTCAGCCAGTCCTCGCTGATGTGGCCCGGGAGCCGGATCGAGAAGGTCCTCTACTTCATCAACGGGCCCCAGGGCGGCAGGTACGAGGTGCGGGTGACGTTCAGCCGCCGCTGACCTCGTCCGGTGCCTCCGGCAGTCAGCCGGCGGCACCGGGACGTGCGCTCGATCGGTGTGTGCACCCGTCGACCCGGCTAGGAAGGGTCGGCCGGGAACCAGCCGGCCCGACCGAGGGCGCCGGGCAGCCGGTCCCTGCCGAGTTGCTCGCCGATCCACGCCGCCGTCTCGATGACCTTCGACGGGTCGAGGCCGGTGGGGTGGCCGGAGCGGTGCAGCGCGTAGGTGAGGTCCTCGGTGGCCACGTTGCCGGTGGCCGCCGGGGCGAAGGGGCATCCGCCGATCCCACCGACGCTGGCGTCGAGCACGGTCACGCCGGCCTCGACCGCCGCCAACGCGTTGGCGACGGCGGTGTTGCGGGTGTCGTGGAAGTGGGCGCGCAGTGGCACGCCCGGTGCCGCCGCGGCCACGGCGGAGACCAGGGCGCGCACCTGGACGGGTACGCCCACCCCGATGGTGTCCGCGAGGGCGATCTCGTCGGGTTCGCCCTCGACCAATCGCCGCGCCAGGTCGCCCACGGTCGCCGCGGCGACGTCGCCCTCGAAGGGGCAGCCGAAGGCGGCGGCCACGGTCACGCTGGCTCGTACTCCGGCGGCGTGGGCGGCCTTGGCGATGTCGGTCCAGGCACCGAGCATCTCCTCGACGGAGGCGCCCTGGTTGCGTTGGCTGAAGGTCTCGGTGGCGACCACGACACAGTTCACCTCGTCCACCCCGGCCGCCAGGGCACGGTCCAGTCCGCGTCGGTTGAGCACCAGGCCGATGTACGATACGTCGCTGCGTCGTGGCACTGCGGCCATCACCGCTTCGGCGTCGGCCATCTGCGGCACCCGGTCGGCGCGGACGAAGGAGACCGCCTCGACCCGCCGCGCTCCTGCTTCGACGCAGCGCCGGATCAACTCGATCTTGCTTGCCGTCGACAGGATCTCGGGCTCGTTCTGCAGACCGTCCCGTGGAGACACCTCCACCACCTGAACCACCATATGTATACAATCTCAGACTGTCAGACCGGCGGCAAGGGTGCCGACGACATGCGGCTCACACGACGGAGGCACGGGTGACGAATGCCGCGGAGGACGCGTACGAGGCGCTGCGGAGCGCGATCCTGAACGGCTCGATCGGCCCACGCGCCCGCCTGGGCGAGATGGAGTTGTCCCGGCAGTTCGGCGTCAGCCGGACGCCGATCCGGGAGGCGCTGCGCCGGCTCACCGCGGAGGGCCTCGTCGTCTTCCAGCCCAACCGTGGGGCCCGGGTCGCCGAATGGTCGCTCGGCGACCTGCAGGACATCTACGAGATCCGCGCCCGGCTGGAGAGCTACGGCGCGGCCCTGGCCGCCAAGCGCATCGAACCCGAGGTCCTGGACCGGCTGGACGGGCTCTGCGATCAGATGGAGGAGCTGGCCCGGCGGATGGGTCCGCAGGACCTGGACCGGATCGCCACCCTCAACGCCGAGTTGCACAACGCGGTGCTGAAGGCCGCCGCCAGTCCCCGGCTCACCTCGCTGCTGTCCGCGGTCGTGGAGGTGCCGCTGGTCGTGCGGGCGTTCCGCCTCTACACGCCCGACGCCCTGGCCCGCAGCATGGCCCACCACCGGGACCTGGTGGCGGCGCTACGGGCCAGGGACGCCGAGTGGGCGTCGAGCACGATGCGGGCCCACGTGCTGGCCGCCCGGACGGTGCTGCTCGACGGCATGGTGGACCGCCCCGAGCTGTGACCCGGTCGTCGCCACCACGCCGCCGGGCAGGTCAGCTCCCGGGCGCTCCGGGTTTGATGCAGGCCACCTCCCGGTCGGCGCCGATCGGCGTCAGCCGCACCTCGGTCTGTACACATCGGTCCTCACCGACCGGGCAGCGTCCGTGCAGGACACATCCCGAGACGAGCTGGGTCGGGCTCAGCGGGTCACCGACCAGCCGGGCCGGGGGCAGCTCCTGGTCGGGGTCGACGGGCAGGGCCGCCGCCAGCAGCGCGCGGGTGTACGGGTGTTGGGGATCGGCGAACACCAGCTCGGACGGACCGGTCTCGACGACCCTGCCCCGGTACATGACCACGATGCGGTCGCTGACGTACCGGACCGTGTGGATGTCGTGCGAGATGAACAGGTAGCCCATGCCGAGTTCGGCCTGCAGGTCGGCGAGCAGTCGCAGGATCTGGGCGCGGACCGACAGGTCGAGCGAGGAGGTGGGTTCGTCGAGCACGATCAGGGACGGCTCGGTCACCACGGCCCGGGCGATGCCGACCCGCTGCTGCTGCCCGCCGCTGAGTTCACCCGGATAGCGCCGGGCCATGTCGGGGGCGAGTCCGACCTGGTCGATCATCTGCGCGACCCGGGCACGGCGCTGCGCCGTGGACATCGCGGGCCGGTGGATGGCGAGTGGTTCGCCGATGATGTCGGCCACCCGCATCCGGGGGTTCAGCGACTCGAACGGTTCCTGGAAGATGATCTGCAGCTTCGCGCGCAGCCTGCGCATCTCGGTGGCGGGCAGCGCGAGCATGTCGGTGCCGTCGAAGCGCACCGAGCCCCGGGTCGGTTCGATCAGGCGCAGGGCCAACCGACCCAGCGTCGACTTGCCGGAACCGCTCTCGCCGATGACCGCCACGGTCTCTCCGGCGTCCACCGCGATCGACACGTCGTCCAGCGCGTGGACGCGGGTGGCGCCACCGACGTGGAACTCCTTGCTGACGTTGGTCAGCTCCAGCAGACTCACCGCGCTGCCTCCTTCTCCTGGGGCAGGTGACACCAGTACGTCCGACCGGACGTCTGCGTCACCGCGGCCGGGACCACCTGGGCGCACGGCTCGAAGGCGTGCGGACAGCGGGCCCGGAAGGGGCATCCGGACGGGTAGTCGATCAGGTCGGGCAGTCGACCGGTGAGGTGCACCAGCGGCTCGCCGGGCCGGGGAACGGCCCGGATGAGCGCCTGGGTGTACGGGTGGCGGGGGTCCCGGAGGACCTCCCGGACGGTGCCGTGTTCGATGACCCTGCCGGCGTACATGACGACGACCCGGTCGCAGTACTGCGCGACGACGCCGAGGTCGTGGGTGACCAGCAGCATCGAGCGGTCGTGTTCGCGGACCAGGCGGCGGATGAGGTCCAGGATCTGCCGTTGCACGGTGAGGTCCAGGCCGGTGGTCGGTTCGTCGGCGATCACGAAGGCCGGATTGAGCAGCATGGCCATGGCGATCACCACGCGCTGGGCCATGCCGCCGCTCAACTGGTGCGCGTAGCCGTCGAGTACCCGGTCCGGGCCGGCGATGCCGACGTCGGTGAGCGCGGTGCGGGCCCGGTCCCGGACCGCGCCGTCGGCCTTGACCCCGTGCGCGGCCATGATGGTGGCGAACTGCCGGTGGATGCGCATCACCGGGTTCAGGGCGCTGAACGGGTTCTGGGCGATGAAGCCGATCTCCTTGCCGCGTAGTCGGCGCAACTCGGTGCGGCGCAGGCCGAGCAGGTCGACACCGTCGAAGCGGGCGGTGCCCTCGACCACCCGGCCGGGGGGCCGGACCAGGCCGAGGATGGACCGGATGGTCACCGACTTGCCGCATCCGCTCTCGCCGACGACGCCGACGATCTCGGCCCGGTCGACGTGGAAGTCGACGCCGTTGACCGCGTGCACCAGTCCGTCGGGGGTGTCGAACCGGGTGGTCAGGCCGCTGACCTCCAGCAGACGTCCGCCGGGTCCGCCGGACGACGGCGGGGTGGGCCGGCTGTCGGGTCGACGTCGTGCGTTGAGCAGACTCATCGTTGCCTCGCCCGGCCGAAGGTGTCCTGCAGTTCGTCGCTGATGGCGTTGAAGCAGAGCACGGTGAGGAAGATGGCGAGTCCGGGGAAGACCGAGACCCACCACTGGCCGGTCGTCATGTTCTGCGCTCCTGTCTGGATCATCGCGCCCCAGCTCGCGTCGGCGGCGTTGATGCCGATGCCGAGGAAGGAGAGCGAGGCGATCACGACGATCGAGTGCGCGACCGCCAGTGACGCCTGGGCCAGGATGATGCCGGTCATGTTCGGCAGGACGTGCCGGAACATCACGCGCGGCCCGGTCGCGCCGATGGCGTGGGCCGCCTCGATGTAGCGGCTCTCCCGGATGGTCAGTCCCTCGCTGCGGACCAGACGGACGAAGCGGGGGACGTTGATGATGGCGATGGCCACGACGACGTTCTCGATGTTGTTGCCCATCAGCGCGACCAGGGCGATGGCCAGGATCAGCAGCGGGAACGCCTGGAACACGTCGAGGGCCCGGACCACGCGTTCGCCCCACGGTCCACGGTGCAGGGCGGCCAGCCCGAGCAGTACGCCGATCACCAGCGAGATCAGCATGCCGGCGAGGGCCAACGGGATGTCCACCCCGGCGGAGGCGATCAGCCGGCTGAACACGTCGAGGCCGAACTTGTCGGTGCCCATCCAGTGCTCGCCGTCGGGTGCGGTGAGGGTGTTGGTGGTCGGTTCCGTCGGGTCGTGCGGCAGCGGTGCGAGGTAGGCCGCGGCGAGCAGGCCGGTCAGGACGGTGCCGGGCAGCCAGAGTCGCCACCGCCGACGGCCCCGGGGGCGTTTCCTGGTGGTCGGGGCGGTGACCGTGGTGGGGTCGGCGGCCAGGGTCTCAGTCATAGCGCACCCTCGGATCGAGCGCCGCGACCAGGATGTCCAGCGCGGTGAAGGCCAACAGGGTCCCGAGTCCGGCGGCCAGGATGAAGCCCTGCACGGCCGGGATGTCGAGCTGGAGGATCGAGTCGATCGCCCACTCACCGAAGCCACCCCAGGAGAAGATGGTCTCGATGATGGCCGCGCCGCCGAGCAGCGCGGCGAGCAGGATGCCGCCGTAGGTCAGGATCGGGGTCCGGGCCTGGCGGAAGGCGTACGCGAGGACGGTGCGCTCGCGCAGGCCGCTGGCGCGGGCGAACTCGACCTGTTTGGACTCCAGCGCCGGCACCAGGGAGGCGTACGTGCTGCGGGCGAAGTACGCGGAGTAGTAGATGCCCAGCGTCAGCACCGGCAGCACCGAGTGCGCCACCGCCGATCGGAAGGTGCCCATGTCGCCGGAGAGCAGCGAGTCCAGCAGCAGCGCTCCGGTCACGGTCGGTGGTGGCTCGTCCATCAGGCCGAGGCGACCGACCGGGGCCGGTGCCCACCCGGCGAGATAGAAGAGCAGGTAGATGAGCAGCAGCGCCAGGAAGAAGTCGGGGATGGACTGGAACGTGGTGACGATGAAGCGGGAGGTACGGTCGGCCACCGTGCCCTTGCGGTAGGCGCCCAGCGTGCCGAGGCCGATACCGACCAGCGCGGCGAGGGCCAGGGAGAGGAACACCAGTTCCAGGGTTGCCGGGGCGAACCGCAGGATCTCGTCGAGGATGGGCCGGTCGGTGTAGTAGGACGAGCCGAGGTCGCCGCGGACCAGGCTGCCGAGGTAGTCGACGAACCGTTCCCACAGGGGCAGGTCCAGGCCGAGTCGACGTTCGATCTCGGCCAGTTCCGTCGGGGAGGCGGCCGGTCCGGCGATGACCCCGGCCGGGTTGCCGGGTAGCGCGTTGACCAGCAGGAAGGCCAGCACGATGACGGAGAGCAGACCGACCGGGAGGAAGAGGATCCGGCGGCGGGCGTATCTGAGGACCCGCATCACGCACCTCCCGGTTCGAGCAGGGTGGTCGCCTCGTCCAGGGTCAGGACCTGGGCGTACTTGGCGCCGAGGTCGAACAGGGCGGCCTGGTGCGGGCGGGGGTCCCGGTCCAGGCAGGCGTCGGCGACGACGAGCGGGACGAATCCGTGTTGCAGCGCGTCCACCGCGCTCGCCCGGACGCAGCCGCTGGTCGAGGCGCCGGCGATGAGCAGGGCGTCCACGCCGAGTACGCGCAGGGTGCTGGCGAGGCTGGTGCCGAAGAAGGCGCTGGCGTACTGCTTGGTGACGACCGCCTCGTCGGCGGCGGGTGCCAGGACCGGTGGCGCGGCGGCGAGTTCGCTGCCGCGTTCGAAGACCCGCAGGGCGGGCACCTTGCGGGTGAACAGGCCGCCGTCGATCCCGCCGGGGGCGAGTTCGACCCGGGTGTGGATCACCGGGGTGCCGTGGCGTCGGGCGGCGGCGAGCAGGTCGACGCTGGCGCGCAGGGCCGGTGGGTTCTCGTCACCGGCGTAGAGCGGTGAGGCCGGGTCGAGGTAGGCGCGTACCAGGTCGACGAGCAGGAGCGCGCGGCGGGTGCCGTGTCCCAGGTCGCCGCCGAAGCCGGCGCTGCGGTAGTCCGCGTGGAGGTCATTCACCGTGTCCGCCTCTAGATGACGCCGCTGGCACGCAGTTCGTTGATCTCGGACTCGGCCAGGCCGACGATGTCGGTCAGCACCTGGTCGGTGTGCTCGCCGAGGCGGGGGCCGGTCCATTTGACCCGGCCGGGGGTGCGCGACAGTCTCGGCACGACGTTCTGCATCGGGAACTCGCCGAACTCGGGGTGTTCGACCCGGACGATGGCCTCGCGGGCGGCGAAGTGCTCGTCGTCGAGCATCTCCGGGGCGCGGTAGACCCGGCCGACCGGCACGTCGTGTTTGATCATGACGGCCATCAGGTCCTCGGTGTCGTGGCGGCCCGACCAGCCGGCGATGATGTCGTCGAGTTCGCCCTGGTGGCGGCCTCGGGCGGCGTGGGTGGCGAAGCGGGGGTCGGTGCTCAGTCCGGTCATGTCCATGGCCGAGGCCAGGCGCCGGAAGACGGTGTCCTGGTTGGCGGCGATGAGCAGCAGGCCGCCGTCGCGGGTCGGGTAGACGTTGGAGGGTGCGATGTTGGGCAGGATGGCGCCGGTACGTTCGCGGACGTGGCCGCCGAGCGTGTACTCGGGCAGCAGCGACTCCATCATCGCCAGGACGGCCTCGTAGATCGCCGAGTCGACGACCTGGCCCCGGCCGCTCTGGTCGCGTACGCGCAGGGCCATCACCGCGCCCAGGGCGGCGAAGGTGCCGGCCAGGGAGTCGCCGAGGCTGACGCCCACCCGGCTGGGCGGGGTCTGCGGGTCGCCGACGACGTAGCGCAGGCCGCCCATCGCCTCGCCGACCGATCCGTAGCCGGGTCGGGTGGAGTACGGTCCGGTCTGGCCGAAGCCGGAGACACGCACCATGACCAGGCCGGGGTTGTCGGCGGACAGGTCCTCGTAGCCGAGGCCCCAACGTTCCATCGTCCCGGGTCGGAAGTTCTCGACGACCACGTCGCTCTGCGCGATCAACTGGCGGGCGACCGACTGGCCCGCGGGCGTGCGCAGGTCGACGGTGATCGACTTCTTGTTGCGGGCGACGATCGGCCACCACAGCGACTTGCCGTGCGGCTTCTCCTGACCCCATTCGCGCATCGGGTCGCCCTGGCGGGGCGGCTCGCACTTGATGACGTCGGCGCCGAAGTCGGCCAGCAGTTGGCTGCAGAAGGGGCCTGCGAGCAGGGACCCGAACTCGATCACGCGCACGCCGTGGAGCGGTCCTTCGTGGTGCGTTTCGCTAGACATGGACACCTCTCATAGCAGCCCACCCGGGTGGGTGTTTGTATACAACAGTTGTGCGTCGCCCGCTGTCAACAGCGGCTTTTGCGAGCCAGAGCCAGAGCCGAATCCCGTGGTGGACCTCCGTGCATACAGGACAGGGAGTGGTGTGCCGTGTCGATCACCCGCCGAGCCGCCGACCGAGCAGCCGCCCGAACGCCAACGCCGGGGTCACCGCCATCCCCCCGCAGAACGCGGCGCCGCTGGTGGCGCCCATGCCGATCGCCTCACCGACGGCGTACAGGCCGGGAACGACCCCGCCGTCGTCGCGGCGCACCCGGAAGGCCGCATCGACGTCCAGGCCGCCGAAGCTGCAGAGCAGCGCGGCGGCCGACCGCACCGCGTAGAAGGGCGGCCGGGCCACCCGGTGGCCCAGGTGCCGTCGGCCCAGCGCGTCGACGCCCCGGTCGACCGCCAGGTGGTACGCCCGCACGGTGCGCCGCAGGCCGTCCGGATCGATCCCCGCCCGACGGGCCAGATCGGTGAGGTCGTCGGCGACCCAGGCCACGTCCCCCTGCCGCGCCTGGGCGCGGAGACCGTCCGGGCCCCACGCGGGCACCAGCGGTGACCCGGCGTCGATCGCCGCGTCGTCGCACACGATCCAGAACGCGGCGCCCGGCTGGTGCTGCACGGCCCGCTCGTGGCGCGTGACGTCGCCGAGATCCTCGGCCACGAACCGGTCGCCGTCGGCGTTGACCCAGATCTCCCGGGGTACGCGGTCGGCGGGCGCCAACTGCGCCACCTCGGACCAGAAGTCCACCCGGCCGGGCGTCGAGCGACGTTCGAGCAGGCCCAGGCGGGGGGTGTGCAGGTCGGCGAAGCGGACGGCGGCACCCAACGGCGTGGCCATCCGCATCGCGTCGCCGGTGGAGGTGGGCTCGGCGTTGGTCACCAGGCGGGGTGCGCCCGGAGTCACCGCGGAGAAGATCTCCGGGTTGGCCCCGTACCCGCCCGAGGCGAGCACCGTGACGTCGGCGCGCAGCTCACGCTCACCGTCCGGGGTCCGTACGACGGCACCGGTGACGCCACCGCCCTCGGTACACAGACGCAGCGCCCGCGACCGCAGCCGCAGCGTGACCCGACCGGCGTCCACCTGCGCGGCGAGCAGTGGCCGCAGCGTCTCGCGGATCGACCGGCCCCGGTCGACGCCCCAGTAGGTGCGGGGTCGGGAGTACGGCGAGTGCCCGTGGTAGACCACCGGCATGCCGGGGGCGAACGGGAAGCCGTTCTCGTCGAGCCAGTCGACGATGCCGGGGGCCTCGTCGACGGCCAGCCGGATCAGGGCGGGGTCGCCCTGGTGGTGCCCGATGCGCTGGACGTCGGCGAAGTGCCGGTCCGGGTCGTCGTCGATGCCGGCCGCGCGTTGGCGGCGGGTACCGGCGGCGCTCATGTGTCCGGCGGAGACCCGCAGGGTGCCGCCGATGTCGGTGCCGACGTCGACCAGGTCGACGCGGAGCCCGGCCCGGGCCGCCTCGATCGCGCAGGGCAGACCTGCGGTGCCGGCGCCGATCACCAGGACGTCGGTCCGCCCGGTCACGGTGCCCGCCCGGACCCGGTGACGAAGGAGACCACGGCGGTGGCGAACTCCTCCGGCACCCGCCACGGCAGTTGCCCGGTGGAGTCGGTCAACCGGACCGAGGTCGCGTCCGGGCGGATCTGCCGGGCGATGTCGTCGCAGTGGGCCAGCATGTCCCGGGCGGCGGTGAGCAGCAGCACCGGGCAGGGTGCGCCGCGCAGCGGCTCGGTCGGGTCGTAGCGGAAGGCGGCGCGGTAGGCCCAGTTGTACCGGTCGAACACCGAGGCGATGTTGGCCACCGCGAGGTTGACCAGCTCCGGTGGCTGTTCCCAGATGTCCAGGTACCGTGCCCAGAGGTCGCGCAGGTGCTGTCCGGTCGGGTCGATCGGCCTGTCGGGCGCCCAGGTGGCCCCCAGCCGCTCCCGTTCGGCCCGGTCGAGCACGAGGCCGGACAGGATTGCGTGGGTGACCCGGCCGGGCGCGGCGAGGTCGGTGACCGCCAACGCCAGGGAGGCGCCGGTGTGCTGTCCGGCGACGGCGAACTCGTCGATGCCCAGCGCGTCGACGGCGTCGAGCAGCAGGCGCGCGTAGCCGGGGATCTCCGGGGGTTCGGGCGGCGGGTCGGACTGCCCGTACCCGGGGGTGTCGAAGGCGTACGCGCGCAGTGAGCGGCCGAGCGCGGGCATGGCCGGCGCGAAGACGTTGGACGCCTGCGGCGACTCGTGCAACAGCACGAGTGCCGGTCCCCGGGTACCGCTGCTCCGGTAGTGGATCTGGGCCCCCGGCGGGCCCACGTATCCGCGCATGTCACTCCCCTCGCTCGGTCGGTGGTACGGGCGGCGGAGGCCGTCGCTTCGGGGCGGTCGACCGCGCGGCGCGTCGTCTCGGGCTGCCGCCGGACGCGGACGTCGCGGGGCGGTCGGCCTCGCCGGTGCTCTCCCCGACCGGGTCCGGCCGGTCCTCAGCACGAGTGGCCTCAGGTTCCGGCCCGCCAGCGTCGGTGCGTGCTGCCTCGCCGGTGTGCCGGTCGGCCGGCGGGGCGTCCCGCACGAGGTGGGCCGGTACGGCGGGACGGCCGAGCACGGTCGCGACGATCGTGCCGCCGGTCGCCGCGACGGCCTGCCGTGCGCTGTCCACCGCCGCCGTCACCGAGGCCATGTCGCCGATGAAGGAGACCGTGACGAGACCGCCACCGATGCGGCTGACGCCGATCACCGTCACCTCGGCTGCCTTGGCCATCACGTCGACGACGACGATCGAGGCAGCCAGTCCGCGCGTCTCGACCATGCCGAGCGCACCCGCATTCCACAGGTCCACGTCAGTCCTTCACATAGTTGACCCACGCCTCGGTCTCCAACCGGTCGACGATCGCGACGATGGTGGAGTCCACGGGCGCCTGGCTGGATTGCCGTTCCGCCAGTCGTGCCGCGCTGCCGCACGCGACCAGGACGACCTCGCCCCGGCCCGCGCCGACGGTGTCGACGGCGACGTACGGCTCCACGGCGTGCCCCTCACCCAGGGGCGTGACGACGAGCAGCTTGGCGCCGGTCAGCGTCTCGGCCTTGACGGTGCTGACCACCGACCCGATCACCCGGGCGATACGCATGCCGGATCACCTCGTTCCTCTAGCGCCGGGACCAGGGCGTCTTCTCGAAGGCCAGCCGGACGGCCTGCCGGGCCGACTCGATCTCGGCGTGCAGTCCGGAGACCCACAGCCGCCCGAACTGGCCGACGCCCCGGACGTCCACGATCTTGACGTCCGCCGACTTCTCCACCTCGTTGCCGACGGCGGAGATGTAGGCGGCGGGCTGGCACTCCACCACCAGCATCGACTCGCCGGCCACCAGCAGGGAGCCCTTCTTCGACCGGTTGACCAGTTGCGCCTGGTAGGCGTCGATGTTGGAGACGACCTTCGCCGAGACCAGTTCCGCGGGCTGCGCGTCGGCCTCGGTCATGCCGAGCAGGTCGAGGATGGTGCGACCGGCCTGCCGTACGGCGTCCTGCGACATCGAGTGCAGTTCGGTCATGCCGTACTGGCGCTCGACGACCTGGGAGCCGGGCCGGACACCGGCACCCTTGACGGCCGCGTCGACCAGGGCGTAGACGTCGCTGCCGGGGGATATCTCCAGGAAGAGCTGGGACATCCCCTCGACGACCGGGTCACCCGACATCACACTGCCCAGCAGGGCGGCCATCTGTGGCTGGAGTCGGTCGACGAACGCGTACGTGCGCAGCTCGACCTCGCTGCCGGCCACGTCAGCGCCGACCCACGAGCAGCGAGAGGGTGCCGCTGCGCCGACGCTCGCCGCTCTGCAGGACCCGACCGGTCGGGGTGGTGACCTCCTCGACGCACTCCCGTTTGCAGGACAGCTCCGAGCAGTCGCCGGTGAATCCGGCGTCGCGGGCGGCCTGGAGGAGGTCCATGTCCCGCATCGGGCCCCAGAACGGCTCGTTGTTGTTCCAGGTGTCCCAGTCGATGAGGAACTGCACCAACGGGTCGAGCCCGGCGTAGCCGGGGAAGTCCGCGTGGATCATCATGCCGCCGGGGGCGAGCAGCCGGTGACACTCCCGCAGGATCGCGCGGACCGCGTCCGGTGGCACCTCGTGCAGCACGATGTGCGAGACGATCAGGTCGAAGTGCCCGTCCGGGAACGAGGTCGCCTCGGCGTTCTGCTGGGAGAAGTGCACCTTGCGGCCGAGTGACTCGGCGCGGGCGTGGCCGTAGCGCAGCAGGGCCGCGCCGACGTCGACGCCGTGCACCTCGGCGTCCGGGTAGGCGTCGACGTAGGGCAGCGTCGAGTTGCCCACCCCGCAGCCGATCTCCAGGATCCGCTTCGGGCGGAAGTCCCGGTGGGACTGTTTGAGGTAGTTGTTGACCACGGACTGGCCGTAGTCGTCGTTGAGGGCACCCATCTGGCCCATGGCGTAGACGTAGACGCCCCGGTCGTAGAGTGCGCCGGCGGTGAGGTCGTCCGCCACGTACTCGCCCCGGTAGCCGCCGGGCATGGCGTGGATGTCGATGCCCCAGAAGTACCAGGGCAGCTCGAAGGCGGGATCCAGTTCGAGGGAGCCGAGCCCGCGTTCGGCCCGCTGCGCGCGGGCGGCCAGGTCGTCCCACTGCCGGGCGATGCTGTCGGCCACCACGTTCCAGAGCAGGTCCTGGCTCGCCCGGCGCACGGAACTCCAGAGCTGGTAGTACGGCTCCGGTTCCATGGCTCGGCGCACCGCTTCCCGGTCCCGGGGTGCGACGCCCGTCTCCTGCTGGTATCGGGGGGCGACGCGGTGTGCGTACAGTTCCCGGACCCCGGGGGTCACCTCGGTGGAGATGTGCGACTTCAGTGCCCGGACGAAGTTCTCGCGCGCGAGTTCGTCGTGGTTCTCTCGGGGCAGGACCCCGTGCTCCTGCTGTGTCATTTCCCCTCCCCCACCTGTGCGAAGGCCTGCCGGATGACCTCCCGGTAGGACTCCGGGGTCTCCTCCCGCACGATCTCCTCGCGCCACTCGTAGAAGACCCGCAGCACCCGGCCGACGAACGCCGCCGCCTCGGTGTCTCGGGCCTGCGCGTCGGCGTCGGAGACCGGGTAGGCGTCCACGGCGCCGCGCTCGACCACCCGCCGGTCGGCGAGGAGTTGTTCCAGGGTCGTCAACCGTTCCCGCAGCACCCACACCTCGGAGGAGAGGGTGACCACTGTGGAGACGAGGGCTTCCATGCCCGGTTCGGCGAAGAACTGCGGGCGGGCGCCCTTGGCCTTCTTGGGCAGCGGCTGCCCGGGCAGTGGTTGTGCCTGGTCGGGACGGCCCACACCCGGTCCGCCGAACGCGCCCAACGCCTTGAGCGTCTCGGTGGCCACCGTCGAGGCGTCCGCGTCCGGGTTCGCCGACAGCACGGCGGTGGCGACCGTACGGATGGTCCGTTCCGCCTGTTCCTCGGCGCTGGAACAGCCGCACGAGCAGTCGTCGGCGTCGCCGCACCCGGCGCCCGTGCCGCCGGTCGGTGTCGGTGGCGCGGGCGTCGGCGGTGGCGCGTCCTGTCCTGTTCTGCGGACGTCGATGCCCAGGTTGCGGGCCAGGTCCTCCGCGTGCGGCGAGATCAGGTCACGCGCGCCCAGAAGGATTTCGCGCGGCCCGGTCGACCGGGCGACGTCTTCGATATCGACCGCAGTCCATACCCGACTCATGTGTCAACTCCTTCGACGAGCACGCGGTGTCCTGTTCAGGCCCTGGTTCCGCCCCGGGTCGCCCCGGTCGGCAGGATCGCCTCGACCTCACCGTGCGGGCGCGGGATGACGTGCACGGAGACGACCTCACCGAGCCGGGAGGCGCTGGCGGCTCCGGCGTCGGTGGCGGCCTTGACCGCGCCGACGTCGCCGCGCACGACCACGGTGACCAGGCCACCGCCGACGTACTCGGTGCCCACCAGCACGACGGTGGCGGCCTTGACCATCGCGTCGGCGGCCTCGATCGCCGCGACCAGGCCACGGGTCTCGATCATTCCGAGTGCGGACATCTGCAGGTCAGCCATGACGGTTCTCCTTCGATCGTTCGTCGGCGGGCGGGTGTCCGCCGGTGTTCAGGGCCTTGCTGGTCCGGCTGCGGTGCCGGTTCATCCCCCGGTCACCTGCCGGGCGATGCGGTGCACGAGCACCTCGAGTGGGGTGCGGGGGGTCGTCTGCGGGCGTGTTCCGCCCGGCCGTTGACCGCCGGGTGCCGCCGACGACGTACGGCCGGGCGCGGTGCCGGCGGCGGGTGGTGCGGGCGTACGCCGGGATGCCGGTTCGCGGGGCGGTTCGAGGCCGGTCTCGGCCCGGCACCGGGCCCGCAGTTCCTCGACCGTGCCGCCGTGGTGGAAGCGGGGCAGCTCCGATCGGCTCGCGGCGATCTCGGCGCGGAGTCTGCGGGTCTGCTCGTCGTCGACGCGGTCGCCGACCAGGACCACCCCGTGGCGGCGGGCGCCCTCGACGGTGACCAGTCCCCGTTCGACGTCGTGGCGTACCTGCTCCGGGTCGCGTTCCAGCGGGTCACCCCACCCGCCGCCGCCCCAGGTGACGAAGTGCAGCAGGTCGCCGGGGCGTACGTCGAGGTGATCGCACTTGGCCGGCACCGTCTGCCGCGATCCGTCGGCGCGTTCCAGGATCTTCGTGCCGCGTTGTCCCGGCTCGCCGCCGAGCACGCCCCAGGGTTTGGTGAACCACCGGTCGTCGTGGATGGAGACCTGGCCTGGTTCGAGGAACCGGTAGCCCACCCGGATGCCGTTGCCGCCACGGTGCTTGCCCGCACCGCCGGAGTCCGGGATCGACTCGTAGGACTCGATGCGCAGCGGGTAGTACGCCTCCAGGTACTCGTTGGGCACGTTGGTGAACGAGGGCCACATCGAGTGGCCGTCGAAGCCGTCGCCGACCGGTCGGGCGGGCACCCCGCCGAAGCCGATCTGGTAGAGCTGGAACCAGGTGCCGGAGCGGTCCAGGCCGGAGTACATCAGGTGCGGGCTGGAGGAGAACCCGGCGGCGCAGAGGAAGTCCGGCCGGCACTGGCCGAGCAGTCCGGCCAGGACGTCGAAGAGTCGGCCCAGGGCGTGCGTCCGGCAGGACAGTGCCGCCGGTCGTCGGGGCTTGAGCAGGCTGCCCTCGGGGATGCGGACGTCGACCAACGGGTAGAACCCGTCGTTGAACATGATCAACGGGTCGACGGCCATGATGGTGTACACGCCGAAGAACATCCGCAGCACGTTCTCGTTCAACAGGAAGTTGATCGAGCCCTCGGCCTGGTCGCTGGTGCCGGTGAAGTCGAGCACCACCCGGTCGCCGTCGCGCCAGAGCGTGCACCGGATGCGGAACGGCCCGCTGCCGCGCCCGTCGTCGTCGATGTAGTCCTCGAAGGTGACCGGCTGTTCGGGGACGACCTGCCGGAACAGCTTCGCCATGGCCTGGCGGTTGCGTTCCAACAGCAGGTCCAGCGTCGAGAGGTAGGTGTCCAGGCCGAAGCGCTCGCACAGTTCCCGGACCCGGGTCTCGGCGGTCCGGCAGGAGGCGAGCACGGCGTTGAGGTCGGCCCGGTTCCAGTTGGGCAGGCGTACCTGGTTGAGGACGGTGTCCAGCAGTTGCTGGTCGAGTGTCCCGCCGCGGAACAGCTTCACCGGCGGGACGATGACGCCCTCTTCGTAGATGGACACCGCGTCGGTCGGGAGGCTTCCCGGCACCTTGCCGCCGACGTCGCTCATGTGGCCGAACATCGCCGCCCAGCCGACCAGCGTGCCGTCGGCGTAGATCGGCAACAGCACCAGCCAGTCGTTGGCGTGGCTGATCGCGCCGTCGCAGGCGTACGGGTCGGAGGTGAAGAAGACGTCGCCCTCCTCCACCGTGCCGTCGTAGCCGGAGAGGAAGCCGTCGATGAAGGAGCCGAACTGTCCGGCGACCATCCGGCCCTTGCGGTCGGCGATCAGCGGGAAGGCGTCGTTCTGTTCCCGGATGCCCGGGGACATCGCGGTACGCAGGACGACCGCGTCCATCTCGAAGCGGGCGTTGCGCAGGGCGTTCTCGACGATGTCGAGCACGGCGGTCTCGACCTCGACCGGACGCGGCGCCCGGGTCGTCTCGACGATGACGGCGCTCATCGGCGCACTCCCTCCTCGGCGGGCAGGACGAGCAGGTTGCCCAGCCTGTCGACGCGCGCGACGCAACCCGGCAGGACCAGGCTGGTGGAATCCATCTCGACCACGATCGCGGGTCCGCGCAGTTCGTCGCCGGCACGCAGCGCGGTGCGGTCGTAGAGGGCCGCCTCCTGCCAGCCGCCGTCGACGTACACGCGTTGGCGGCCGATGACCGCGCGGGAGGCGTCGTGGTCGCCCGACTCGATCTCGACGGGTCGGATCCGTTCGGCGTCGGAGACCCCCACCGCCCGGATGTTGACGATCTCGTGCTGTTCGTCGAGGGCGAAGCCGAACAGGCGTCGGTGAGCCTCGTCGAAGCCGTCGCGCAGCGTGGGGATCAGTGGCTCCGCACCGGAGGCCGGGACGCTGACGGGGACCTCGAAGCCCTGCCCGTGGTAACGCACGTCGGCCTCGAAGCGGACCGTACGGGCGTCGGCGGGCACCTCGGCCCGGTCGAACTCGGTGTCGATCTGGGTGGCCAGGTCGCTGAACTCGCGGCGCAGCAGCGTCTCGTCGAGGTCGTCGAGGGGGCGGACCAGTGACCTGTTCGCCTCGGCGCGGACCCCGGTCGAGGCGTCTCCGTAGGCGCAGAGCACACCCGGGGACTGCGGGATCACCACCGGCCACGATCCGAGGAGCTTGGCCAGGGCGTTGGCGTGCAGGGGGCCCGCGCCGCCGAATCCGAAGAGCGCGAAACGTCTCGGGTCGTAGCCGCGCTGCACCGAGACCAGTCGCAGGGCGCCGAGCATGTTCTCGTTGACGATGTCGATGATCGCGGCGGCGGCGGCCTCCACCGTCACGCCGAGCCGGGCCGCGACGGTGCCGACCGCGGTGCGGGCCTTGTCGACGTCGAGGGGCATCGCGCCGCCGAGCAACGCGTGTGGCAGGTAGCCCAGCACGACGTTGGCGTCGGTCACCGTCGGCAGTTCGCCGCCGCGCCCGTAGGTGGCCGGGCCGGGCAGGGCCCCGGCGCTGGCCGGGCCGACCCGCAGCGCGCCGGTCAGTTCGGGGACGTGGGCGATGGAGCCGCCGCCGGCACCGACGGTCTGCACGTCGATCGAGGGCGAGCGGACGGCGAGGTCGGCCACCGTCGTCTCGCGCCGGATGACCGGGGTGCCGTCCTCGATCAGGGCGACGTCGGTGGAGGTGCCGCCCATGTCCAGGGTGAGCAGGTCGCGGAAGCCGGCGGCCGGTCCGAGGGCCACCGCTGCGGCGACGCCGCCGGCCGGTCCGCTCATCAGCAGGCTGACCGGGATGTCCTCGGCCCGTTCGAAGGTCATCAGTCCGCCGTCGGAGCGCAGCACCCGGCGGTCGCCGACGAGGCCCTCGGCGACCAGTTTGCTGCTGAGGTTGCGCAGGTAGGCGCCGACGCCGGGGCGGACGTAGGCGTTGGCGACGGTGGTCAGGGTGCGCTCGTACTCACCCAGCTCGGGCAGGACACCGGCGGAGGTGGAGACCGGTACGCCGGGTGCCTCGGCCGTGGCGATCTCGGCGGCCCGCTGTTCGTGGGCGGGGTTGGCGTAGGCGTTGACGAAGCCGATGGCCAGGGCGTCCACGCCGCGGTCGACCAGGTCACGGACGGCGGCCCGGACGGCGGTCTCGTCCAGCGGCTCGATCTGGTTGCCCCGGGCGTCCAGTCGGCCCCGGATCTCGCGGACGTCCTCGAGTGCGACGAGTTCGGCGGGTCGGTCCCAGACGATCCAGCCGCCGAGTCCGCCGGGCACGTACGACCTGGCGATGTGCAGAACCTGCCGGTAGCCGACGGTCACGATCAGGCCCACCCGGGCGCCCCGGCGTTCGAGGACGGCGTTGGTGGCCACGGTCGTGCCGTGCAGGAACTGGCGGATGTCGGCGGCGCGGGCGGTGGCGTCGGCGAGGACCCGGGTGACGCCCTCGACGACGCCGACGGACTGGTCCTGCGGCGTGGAGGGCACCTTCGTGCGGCGGGTCCGGCCGGTCGCCTCCTCGATCAGAAGGACGTCGGTGAACGTGCCTCCGACGTCGACTCCAAGTCGGTACATCAACGACCTGCTTTCTCGGTACGTCAGTCGCGAACAGTCGTCACCGGCGGGTCCCCCGCCGGTCGGTGTCCCCGGCACACCGCCGGGGACACCGACCGGGTCAGGAGACGGAGATGTCGTAGTAGTTGACGTGGCCCTGGGAGTAGCTGACGAAGCCGGTCACCCCGTCGCGGAAGGCGTAGAACTTCTGGGAGTCGACCAACGGGATGGCCGGCATGTCCCCCACCATGAAGTCGTTGACCTGCTTGACCAGCGTCTCCCGTTCGGGACCCGGCTGCGTTTCGAGGATCTGCCGGGACAGCCCGTCGACGGTCGGTGAGCTGTAGTTCTGCAGGTTGGTCAGGCCACCGGTGGAGTAGAAGACCTGTAGGTAGTAGGCGGGGTCGGGCACCAGCGGGGTGCTCGTGGCCAACCAGCTCTGGAGCTTGCCCTCGCGCTTGGCGGCGTCGAAGTCCGCGCCGGAGGCCACGTTGTTCAGTTTGACCTCGATGCCGACCTTGGCCAGTTGTGACCGCAGCAGGACGGCCACCTGCTCGCTGTGCGCGCCGACGTTGGCCGCGTTGTAGGCCAGTTCCATCGAGAAGCCGTTGGGCAGGCCCGCCTCGGCCAGCAGTTGCTTGGCCCGGTCGATGTCGTGGGTGAGGGGCTGTGCCGCCGCCGGGGCGCCGAAGTCGTCGTGGATGAAGTCGCTCGACGCGGTGGAGTAGCCCTGGTACGCGGATTCGACGATCGCGGCGCGGTCGACGGCGTAGGAGATGGCCTCGCGGACCCGCTTGTCGTCGAAGGGCTCGGCCTTGAGGTTGGGCACCAGGACGTCGATGTTGGGGTAGAGCACCCGTTCGAGCCGGACGCCGTCGCTGTTTTCCAGCGAGGAGAGTTGGTCGAAGGTGAGCGCGCTGGCGACGTCGACCTGCCCGCTCTGGGCCAGTTGGAGCCGGTTGGAGGTGTCGGCCACGGCGCGGACCACCACGTCGGTCACGGTGGGCGTTCCGCGGAAGTAGTTCTTGTTGGCGGTGAGGCGGACCTCCTTGCCCGGGTCGAACGAGCGCACCTCGTACGGGCCGAAGGTGGCGGTGTTCTCGCCCAGCCACTTGTAGGCGTACGGGTCGTCGCCGGTGGCGTGCTTCTTGGCCTCGACGGAGTCGTAGATCGTCATGAAGAAGGTGCTCAGGATCGAGACGCTGACCGCGTTCGGCTGGGCGACGTTGATCGTGACGGTCCGGTCGTCGGTGACGGTGACCGGGTTCTCGATGTCCCATCCGCCGATGCCCATGAGGATCTTGGCGATCGGTACGCCCTCGCTGTTGACCATCCGGTCCACGGACCACTTCACGTCCTCGGCGGTGAGGGCGTTGCCGAACTGGCTCTTGGCCTCGCGGAGGGTGAAGGTCATCTGCTTGCGGTCGTCGCTGAGTTCCCAGGACTCGGCGAGCTCGGGCTCGATCTGGTCCGGGGTCTGCAGGGTCGTCGCGCCGGCCTCGGGCTTGGTGAAGCGCACGAGGGTCCCGGAGATGTTCGGTAGCAGGTCGATCGAGATGAAGCCCTGGTAGCGCTCGGAGTCGAGGCTGGAGACCACGCCGGGCGCGGCGACGGTCAGCGCCTGGCCGGTGCCGGCGTCGGTGTCGTCGCCGTCGTTTCCACTACAGCCCGCGACAGCCAGGCTCGTCACGGCGAGCGCCGCCACGGCCCGCATCCGAACGGAAGTCGTTCCCATGCCGACACCTCCACATTGTGTGCAAGGTTGCTTTATCAGGCGTGCTTGACTTGGTGAAGCGGATCACAGGATGCGATGTTTGTATACAGGTCTTCGCCTGTCAAGGCTTCGTTCAGCCAGATCGCGACCATCCCGACCGGTTCGGCGCGAGTAACCGACGGCTAGCAGGGCAGACACCCGCCCGCGTTCCAGCGCGCGCACCCCTGCCAGGCTTTGCATACATGGAGTTTGCGACACCCTAGCGCCGCATCCAGCCCATGGCCACTAGCTGCGAAGCCAAGGTGAGCGCCACTCGCGGACCTAGACGCCCTCCGGCGGATTACATACAATCCTGCGTCAACTGAAGGAGGTCACCGTGACTCATGCCGGTAAGCGACGGGTCATCATCGATCAGGTGCCGCACCGCGTGTGGCGGGCAGCGGGCCTGCCCTTCGGACTTCTCACCCGCCAGATCAACGCCGACCCGGACACCGGAGCGCAGACGCTGGTCGTCGACGTCCCACCCGGCTGGCACATGCCGACGCACTGGAACGGCGCCGACCTCGAACTACTGGTCCGCGACGGCGACCTGACCATCGCCGGGCGCCACTGCCGCCCCGGGCACTACCTCTTCCTGCCCTCCGGCACCGCACTCGGCCCGGTCTCCTCGGAGCAGGGCGCTACGTTGATCTTCTGGACCGACTCCCCCTTCGAGGTCCGCACGGATGCCCCACCGACGCCGTCGACCCCGCTCGGCGAGACCGTCGACATCTTCGACCGGGCGAACTGGCGACCGGTGCGGGAGGCGTTCGCCGGCGTCACCGACACCAGCAGCCACGGCGACCTCGACGTGCCCACCCAGTGCATCCGGCTGCGCAAGGTCGAGGAGAGCGGCAAGGACACCATCCTGTTCGTCCTGCCGCGAGGGTTCGAAAAGACCGCTCTGGAGTTCCACCACAGCACCGAGGAGATCTTCTTCCTCGGTGGCTGGTGCGCCACCGACCCGGAGCACGTCTATCACGCCGGTGAATACCTGTGCTGGGAGCCGGGCGTCATCCACGGCGTGGTCACCGGCTGGGAGGCGCTCTGCCTCTCCAAGCACCACGGACCGCTGACCAGCCCGCAGATCCCCCTCGGCGCCACGAGCGTGGACGCCGAACGGTGACCCGGTTACCCCACGACGGCCACCGGCGCGGCGGGCCGGGGACCTCGCGTCCGGCGTTCGTCGTGCGCCGCGACGCGCTGGAGTACGAGCTGATCTCCGCCCTCAACCACAACCCGGACGACGAGGGACTGGTGCACCGTCTCGTCGACCGGGACACCACCGGCGATCCGGAGTGCGAGTTCCTGACCGGCGTCTACCGGATGGAACCCGGGATGACCCACCCGCTGCACCTGCACGCCGACTCGGCCGAGTTCTACTACGTGCTCTCCGGCACAGCCCGGTTCACGCTGGCCGACGAGGAGTTCGAGGCGGGCCCGGGCACCGCGATGTACATCCCCGCCGGTGTCGCCCACGCCATCGAGACCGGCAGCGCCGACGGCATGGAGCTCGTGTACTCCTTCAGCACCCCCGACCTGCGGGGAATCGGCACCAGGTGGCTCTAGGTCGGTATCGCGCCGGACCCACCGCACATCGAGGCAACCGTGGATCGACGAAGGAGACGAGGGTGCGCAGGATCGAACATTGGATCGCCGGGGCGTCCGTCGCCGGCAGCGGGTACGCGACCGTGTACCAGCCCGCGACCGGCCGGCCCCAGGCACAGGTCGCCATCGGCGCCCAGCCCGAGATCGACCAGGCCGTCGCGGCGGCGGCCCGGGCCTTCGAGTCCTGGGGCGACGTGTCGCTGTCCCAGCGCACCAAGGTCCTCTTCCGCTTCCGTGACCTGGTCGAACGGCACGAGGACGAACTGGCGAAGCTGGTCACCACGGAACACGGCAAGACCGTCGAGGACGCCCGCGGCGAGGTGATCCGGGGCCGGGAGGTCGTCGAGTTCGCCTGCGGCATCCCGCAGTTGCTCAAGGGCGCCTACTCCGACCAGGTCTCCACCGGTGTCGACTCGTACTCCCTGCGCGCGCCGCTCGGCGTCTGCGCCGGCATCACCCCGTTCAACTTCCCGGTGATGGTGCCGATGTGGATGCACCCCATCGCCATCGCCTGCGGCAACACCTTCGTGCTCAAGCCCAGCGAACGCGACCCGTCCGCGTCGAACCTCGTCGCGCGGCTCTACGCCGATGCGGGCCTGCCCGACGGCGTGTTCAACGTGGTGCACGGCGGCAAGGAGGCGGTCGACGCGCTGCTCGACCATCCGGACGTCGCGGCGGTGTCGTTCGTCGGCTCCACCCCGGTGGCCCGGCACGTGCACCAGCGCGCCGCTGCCGCCGGCAAACGGGTGCAGGCGTTGGGCGGGGCGAAGAACCACGCCGTGGTGCTGCCCGACGCCGACCTGGCCGAGGCGGCACGGCAGATCACGTCGGCGGCGTACGGGTCGGCCGGACAACGCTGCATGGCGATCTCCGCCGTGGTCGCGGTCGGCGACGCCGGGGACGACCTGGTCGACCTGCTCAGGCGGGAGGCCATGGCCATCGTGGTGGGCCCCGGCGACCAGGAGCCGTCCCAGATGGGGCCGGTGGTCACCGACGAGGCGCGCGACCGCGTCATCACCTCCGTGGACGGTGCGCAGAAGGCCGGGGCCACCGTGGTCGTCGACGGCCGGGAGCTGCGGGTCGACGGCCACGACGACGGATACTTCGTCGGCCCCTGCCTGCTGGACCGGGTCACCCCCGAGATGGACGCGTACCGGCAGGAGATCTTCGGACCGGTCCTGGTGGTGCTGCGGGCCGGGAGCCTGGACGAGGCGATCAGGATCATCAACGCCAACCCGTACGGCAACGGCACCGCCCTGTTCACCTCCGCCGGAGCGGCGGCCCGCCGCTTCGTGCGTACCGTCTCGGTCGGCATGGTCGGCGTGAACGTCCCGCTGCCGGTGCCGATGGCCTACCACTCCTTCGGCGGCTGGAAGGCGTCGCTCTTCGGCGACACGCACATCCACGGCCAGGAGGGCGTGGCGTTCTACACCCGGGGCAAGGTGGTCACCACCAGGTGGCCGGGCACCACCCCGACGGCCCGGCCGGACTTCCACTTCCCCACCGCCACCTGACCGGTCGGCGCTGACCGGCGCGGGCCTCCCGACGCCGGTCGGCGCAGCCGTCCCTCGACCGGCCCGCCCGCGGTGATGCATGCCGCCAGCGGCTACGGCCCGGACGTCCCGGGCGGTGCAGTGGCGCGGTCGATGGCGGCCTCGACCGCAGTGCCGATGCGCCGCAGGGCCGCGAGGTCGCCGGGTTCGAGCTGATCGATCAGGTACTCGCGGACCGCCGCGACGTGGCCCGGCGCCGCGGCCACGACGGTCTGGTAGCCGGCCTCGGTCAGGGTCGCGTTGGTGGCTCTGCCCGCGCCGGGGATCCGGGAGCGCGCGAGCAGTCCGCGTGTCTCCAGCCGACCGACGACGTGTGACAGGCGGGACAGTGATGCCGCCGCCCGTGCTGCCAGACGACTCATCTGCATCGTGCGCTCCGGTTCCTCGGACAGCACCGAGAGCACGATGTATTCGAAGAAGGTCAGCTCAGACTCGCGTTGCATCCGCGCGTCCAGGGCAGCCGGCAGGCTGATCATGATCGCGGAGTTGGCCAGCCATGCCGCCCGCTCGTCGTCCCTCAGCCACCGGGTCTCGGTGACGGATCCGGTCGACCTCGACGCTGCCCCTCTCCTGGCCATGAGGGCACCTTACGTGCGACTTGTTGACGCTTCAAGTTCGGGCGGGTAGAACTTGAAGCGTCAAGTTCGCCGGACGGCCCCGGTGAATCGACGGGGAAAGGACCACGGCATGCAGACCACCTCACTGGGCGGACTCGACGTCTCCCGCATCGGCCTCGGGGCCATGGGGATGTCGGCCTACTACACCGGCGCCGGTCGCGACGAAGCCGAGTCGATCCGCACGATCCGGCGCGCTCTGGACCTCGGCGCCACCCACCTGGACACCGCCGAGGTGTACGGGCCGTACGTCAACGAGGAACTGGTCGGTCGCGCGATCAGGGGCCGCCGCGACGAGGTCGTCCTGGCCACCAAGTTCGGCCTCGTCTCCCACACCGGCAGACCGGGGACGGACAGCACCCCCGCCAACATCCGCGTGGCGGTGGACGGCTCCCTCCGGCGGCTCGGCACCGATCACATCGACCTCTATTACCAGCACCGGGTGGACCGCGACACTCCCATCGAGGACACGATGGGAGCGTTGCGCGAACTGGTGGTCGCGGGCAAGGTGCGCCACATCGGCCTGTCGGAGGTGTCCGCGACGACGATCCGCCGGGCCCACGCGGCGCACCCGGTGGCCGCCGTCCAGACGGAGTACTCGCTGTGGACCCGCGACCCCGACGGCGACGTGCTGAGCACGCTGCGGGAACTCGGCATCGGCCTGGTGCCCTACTCGCCTCTCGGACATGGCTTCCTGACCGGTGACATCCGCTCCCTCGACGGCCTGGACGCCACCGACTGGCGGCGCACCAACCCCCGGTTCACCGGCGACAACCTCACCCGCAACCTGCGCATCGTCGAGGAGGTCCGCGATGTCGCCGGAGAGGTGGGTGCCACGCCCGCGCAGATCGCGCTGGCCTGGCTACTCGCCCAGGGTGAGGGCATCGCGCCCATCCCGGGCACCAGACGCGTCGACCGGCTGGAGGAGAACTGCGCCGCCGAGAGCATCCGCCTCACCGCCGATCAGATCACCCGGCTGGACAGCCTGACCCCGGCCTCCGGCAGTCGCCACTCCGCAGCCGACATGGCCGCCATCGAGGGCTGAGCAGCGTCGAGACACGCCGGGCCGGAGGCGCACCGGCGTGCTCGCCGACCGGGATGTCGTGCTATCGCGCGAGCAGGGAGCGCAGAACTCCGCTGATCTCCTCGGGTGCCTCTTCGGCCATGAAGTGCCCGGCCGAGGTGGTCCGGTGGTCCAGATCAGTGCCCCACGCGTGCCACAGCGCGGCGGCGTCGTAGCCGAGTGCGGCACCCCAGTCCTGCTGGACCACGGTGACCGGCATGGACAGGCGCTTCCCGGCGTCCCGGTCGGCCCGGTCGTGCTCGATGTCGATGCCGGCCGAGGCGCGGTAGTCGGCGACGATGGAGGGGACCGCCTCACGGGAGGCTTTCAGGTACTCCGCCCGCACGGCCACCGGAATGGACTGCGGGTTCTGCGCCCAGACGTCGAGGAAGTAGCCGAAGAAGGCGTCCGCGCTGGCGCTGATCATCTGTTCCGGCAGGCCGGGCGGCTGGGCCATCAGGTAGAGGTGGAACGCGACGGCGGCGGACGATCCGTGCAGGATGTCCCACATGTCCAGCGTCGGCAGGACGTCGAGAATGGCGAGGTGGGTGATCGTACCCGGATGGTCGAGGCCGGCCCGGATGGCGACGAGGGCACCCCGGTCGTGTCCGGCCAAGGCGAAACGCTCGTGGCCGAGCCTGCCGGCGAGGGTGACGATGTCGGCGGCCATGGTCCGCTTGGCGTACGTGTCGGCGTCGCGCGCCGCAGGTTTGTCACTGGCGCCGTAGCCGCGCAGGTCGGGACAGATCACGGTGTGCTCGGTGGCGAGAGCGGCGGCGACGTGCCGCCACATGACGTGGGTCTGCGGAAAGCCGTGCAGCAGCACGATCGGGCTGCCCGTACCTCCGACCGCCACGTTCAGTGTCACGTCGTCGTCGACCGCGACACGCTGGTACTCGAACCCGGGAATGGTGGTCGTCATGATCGCCCTCTTCTCGTCGGATGGACGATCCCAGCCTGCCGGTCGCCGATGAGCAGACGATGAGCGCGATACGTTGAGCGCACAGACGGAAGGGCGGTTCGATCAGTGCAGGTCAGCATCGGTGTCCTCGGGCCGGTCGTCGCCTGGGACGGTGCCGGCGCACCGATCGGGCTGAAGGGGCCGAAACACCGCGCGGTGCTGGCGCGACTCGTCGTCGCGCGCGGCCGGGTCGTACCGGTCGGCACGCTTGTCGACGACCTGTGGCAGGTGCCACCGCCGGGCGCGGTGAGTGCTGTCCGCACGTTCGTGGCGGCGCTACGGCGGGCGCTGGAGCCGGACCGGCCACCGCGCGAGTCGACTCGGTGGCTGGTCACGGAGGGCCCGGGCTACGCGCTGCGGGTGGCGCCGGACGCGGTCGACGCCTGGCGGTTCGAGGACGAGACTGCCGCCGCTTCCACGGTGCACCCGCGCGCGGCGATCGAGCGGCTCGACCGGGCTTTGCGTTCGTGGCGGGGGCCCGCGTTCGCCGGCTTCGACGAGTCGTGGGCCGACGTCGAGCGTGCCCGGCTCGAACAGCTACGGCTCCACGCGATCGAGCAGCGGGCTGCGGCGTTGCTGACCACCGGGCGCGCCGCGGAGGTCGTACCGGATCTCGACGCGCACGCGGCCGAGCATCCGTGGCGGGAGGAGGCGTGGCGGCTGCTGGCGCTCGCCCTGTACCAGGCCGGACGCCAGGGTGACGCGCTTGCGGTGCTGCGACGAGCCCGCAGCCTGCTCCTGGAGCAGCTCGGCGTCGATCCCCACCCACGGCTGCGTCGCCTGGAGACCGACATCCTCCGTCAGGCCGACCGGATCGGCGACGGTCTCGGTTCGCCAGGTCCGGAGCAGGTCTGGGCGGAGGCCGCGGCGGCATACGACCGCACGGTGGCGTCCGGTTCGTCGGCGCGGTTGGAGTCGACCATCGGTCTGCTGCGCAGTCTCGCCGTGACGGGGGCGAGCGGACTCGAGACGGCCCGGGAGCAGCGGGTCGCGGCGATCACCGCCGCCGAGCAGGTGGGTGATCCCGAGCTCACCGCCCGGGTGATCGGCGGCTACGACGTACCCGCGATCTGGACGAGGGCGGACGATCCCGCACAGGCGGCGCAGGTCGTGGCGGGAGCCGAGCGTGCCCTGGCCGCCTTGGCCCCCGACTCGTCCGAGGCCACCCGCGCCCGACTGCTGGCCACCATCGCGGTGGAGTCACGCGGCACCCGCGCCGCACGCGGACCCGAAGCCGCCGAGCAGGCGGAGCGGATCGCGCGCCGCCTGGGCGATCCGGCCCTGCTGGCCTTCGCCCTCAACGGCGTGTTCATGCAGACCTTTCACCGCGCGGGCCTGGCTCCCCGACGGGACCGGATCGGCGCCGAACTGGTCGCGCTCTCCGCCCGGCACGGCCTGGGGACGTTCGAGATCCTCGGCCACCTCGTCCGACTACAGGCCCGCAGCGCGCTCGCGGACTTCGCCAGCGGCGACCAGCACGCCGCCGCAGCGGACCGGCTCGCCGAGCGGTACGACCGCCCACTGGTCAGCGTGTTCACCCAGTGGTACCGCGCGCTGCGACTCGCCGCGACCGAGCCGTCGCCGCAAGGCACGGAGGCGGCCTACCGCAACGCGGCGGCACAGCTCGACAACGCCGGTATGCCCGGCCTTCAACAGGGCCTCCTCCCGCTGGCCCTGCTGTGCCTCGGGGTGGCACACGGGGAGCCCGTCCGCTTCGACGACGAGACCGACTGGGGCCCGCACACGCCCTGGGTACGCCCTCTCGTCCTGCTGGGACAGGACCGCCCGGCCGATGCCGCCGCGGCGCTGCGTCAGGTCCCGGTTCCCCCGCGCGACCTGCTGATCGAAGCCCGGTGGTCCCTCACGGCCCACGCGGCGATCATCCTGGACGACTCGGCGGTGATGAGGCGTGCCCGGATCGCACTCTCGCCGGCTGCCGACGAACTGGCGGGAGCCGGCAGCGGCATGCTCACCGTCGGTCCCGTCTCACGTCATCTCGAGAACCTCGACGCGGCCCTCAGCCGCAGCTCGTAGGAGAGTTCGGCCGGTGAGCCCACGCCGGCGTCCGATCACGCTGAGCTGATGAGCGGTGGCGGAGGTCGTTCGACCCGCGCCAGACCACGTCCTACGCGAAGCCGCGGAAGATGCCGTCGCCGTCCACGTTGTCGGCGAACTCCTCCCAGTCCATGTTCGCGATCGTGAGATTGTTCTGGACCGACCACATCTCTGACGGCACGACTCGGAACGTGGCACCGCGCTGAGGCCCCTCGCCCTGGTCCTCGTCCTCGTCCTCGTCCTCCTCGTCGTCCTCGTCGAGGTTCACGACCAGGATCGGGCGGTCCGGGTGGGTCAACGTCTCCGCGTCGACGAGGAAGGCGACGACATGATCGCTGTCCGCGGGCACCATCTCCACCAGTTCCAGCGGTGTGATGTTCTCGTAGGCGCGGTCATCGACGAACGTGACGAACGCCGTGAACCCTTCCGCTGTCTGCGGTTCAGTGATCGCAACCTGAATCTCTTCCCATTCCTGCGAACGGGAGAAGTCGGTACGGATGACCAGGGAAGCGTCGGAGTCCTGGTACCACATGCCATCATCCACGCCGGCGAGGATAGTCCAACCCGACGACATCCGACGCATCCTCATCGGGTGGATCCGGGCCCGGAGGGGCCGGCGGCACCCTGCACCGGCCACCTCACACCCTCCGGCGAACCGGGGAACCTCAAGTCACCTGCGGGCGCGCCGTACCGATGTGGAGGATGCTGTTCCACTTGCTATCGTCGGTGTCATGCAGGAGCCCGCAGGGTCGGGCCGGGCGCTGCGGCGTGACGCGCGGGCGAACCGGCAGCGCGTCATCGAGGCCGCCCGCCAGGTGTTCGCCACGCACGGGGTGTCCGTGACCTACGACGACGTGGCGCGGCAGGCCGGCGTCGGCGTCGGCACCGTCTATCGACGCTTCCCGACCAAGGAGTCGCTGCTCGCGGCAGCTCTCGAGGAGAGCCTGGAACGGCACGCAGCGTCGATCGAGGCAGCGCTGCACGCGCCGACCGACTGGGACGGCCTCGTGCGTTTCCTGTGCCGTGCGGCGCAGTTGCACGCCACCGACCGTGGTGTCCGCGACGTCGAGTTGGGGGCGGGTTTCGACGAGCGGTACCTCGCGCAGATCCGTGACCGGATCATGCCGATCATCCGACAGTTGGTCGCGCGCGCCCATGCTGAGGGCACGTTGCGTCCGGACGTCACCGCCGAGGACATCCCGGTGCTGCTGACCATGATCAGTGAGGTCGCGCACCACAGCCGACAGGTCCGTCCCGAGACCTACACCCGTTACCTGCGGCTGCTCATCGACGGCCTGCGCGCCTCGCCGGAGGTGGGCGATCTGGGCACACCGACGACCGGCACCGAGGTCGATGCGCTGCTACGGCACTGGCTGCCCGGCCTTCAACGCCGGGGTTGACGGCGTGCGGACACCGAACCGAAGTGGAGAGCTTCCTTGCGCGCGTACGAGTTGACGAGCTTCGGCGGCCCGGAGGTTCTCCGCCTGGGCGACCGCAGCGACCCGGTCCCGGGAGCCCACGACGTGGTCGTCGACACCCGCGCGATCGGACTCAACCCGATCGACATCCTGCAACGGTCCGGCACCTTCCGATTCGCCAACCCGGTCCGGTTTCCCATCGTGCCCGGGAACGAGTTCTCCGGCGTCGTGTCTGCGGTCGGCTCTCACGTGAACACCTTTGCCGTCGGCGACGCCGTCTTCGGCCGCACCGACAAGGCACGCCTCGGTGCACTGGCCGAGAAGGTCGCCATCGCAGCACACCTGGTCGCGCCGATGCCGCGCACGCTCGACTTCGCCGCCGCCGCGGCCGTCCCGCTGGCCGGCACCACCGCCCTCCAGGCCGTCCGCGACGCCCTCGCGATCCACGCCGACGACCGGCTGCTCATCACCGGCGGCTCCAGCATGGTCGGCATGTTCGCGACCACCCTCGCCGCCCGCACCGGTGCCCACGTGGTGACCACCGCCTCCGCCGCCTCCGCACCGCTCCTGCGCAGCCTCGGCGCCGCCGAGGTCATCGACTACCGGACCCGGCGCGTCGAGGCGGTCCGGGTGCAGTTCACCAAGATCTTCGACCTCGTCGGCGGTCCTCCGCTGACCGCATTGCTGGAGTTGGTGTCCCCTGGCGGCCGGCTCGTGACGATCACCGCGACCCCGACCCCCGGATCGGTCCGACACGACTATCCGATGCCGGCCTGGCGTGCCGCGGTCCTGGAGACGGCCTTGTGGCTCGCCACGCTCGGGCCCCGGCGGCGCGCACGCGCAGGAGACTTCACCTACCGGTTCCTGTCCATGCGCCCCAGCGGACAGGATCTGCGCGATCTGGGCGTGCTCGTCGACAGCGGCTTGCTACCGGTGAAGATCGACAGTACCTACCGCTTCGACCAGGCGGCGGAGGCATTCGCCCGCGTCGAGACACGCCGGGCCAAGGGCAAAGTCGTCGTCCTCACCGATCCCGCGACCTGAGCCTCGTGACCGGCGCCCCACCGACGGTCGCGTCGTCGAGCGCCCTGTCGGCCCGTCCCCCTAGCCGAGCAGGGCGATGACCAGGGAGGAGGCGGCGGCCGTGAGGAGCACACCGCCGGTGCCGACCCCGGTGACCGCGCTCACCGACAGGGCTCGGTTGCGGGCCACCGGCACGGCGGCGAGCGATACCAGCGTGATCAGCGCCGCCACCACGTGGATCAGCGGGTAGCCGATCAGGGTGGCAACGGGAAACAGGTGCACGCCGACGACGAACGCGACCCAGGCCGGGATGATGTCGCGACGGCGTACGGCGGCGAGGATGCCGGCACCGAGCGCGGCGAGCCCGAATTCGACACCGACCACGATGCCGAAGGTGCGGCTGGTCCCTGCGGTGAACGCCGTGCCGTCCGACCAGTGTCGCCAGGCCACGAGTGCCCCGAGCACGAGTACGAGCACGGCTGCGACCGAGGCGGCGACGAGTGGCTTGCGCCAGGGTGGTGGAGGTGATTCCTGTGCCCAGCCGAACCAACTGGTGGCGAAGAATCCGAAGACGACAGCGGTGGCCGCCGCGTCGCGGACGTGTTCGGCGATCATCGGTCTCCAACGGTGGCGGCGGATTCGCCCAGGAAGCTACCAGGCGGGCCGCCGCTGGCCGGACGGGCTGCCTGGGCGGTCGGGATGCGTCGACCGGTCCGTCGACCAGGGACGTCGACGGTTTGCGCGGCTCAGGGCAGCAGGATGACATGCAGGGTGCGCGGGCCGTGCACGCCCTCGACCCGGTTGAGTTCGATGTCGCTGGTGGCCGACGGTCCGCTGATCCAGGTCAGCGGGCGGTGCGGGGACAGGCGGGCGAGCGCCTGCGGCACCCCGGCGACCACCTGGGCGGCGCGGACCACGCAGATGTGCCGGTCCGGCAGGAGGCTGAGGACGCGGCGGCCCTGGTCGGGTGAGGCGTCGAGGACGACGGTGCCGGTCTCGGCGACCGCGACGGCGGCAGCGGTGACGACGGCGTCCGAGGCGGCGATCCGGGCGTTGTCCAGCCCGTCGTCGGGCAGGGCGGTCACCGTCGCGGGCAGCCAGGCCGGCGGCAGTCCCGGTGGGACGACGACCGTCGCGGGCGCCGGCAGGAGTTCGGCGATCGTGTCGGCGACCTGCGCCTCCGGTACGCGGTGCACCCGGGCCCGGTAGTCGGTCAGCCGATCGACCAGCAGGTCGAGGTCGACCGTGCCCTCGCGCCGGTAGTCGCGCGGAACCCGGACGTCGGCTCCGCGCTCGCCGACGGCGGCACGCAGCCGACCGAGGACGGTCTCCCGGCCGCTCACCGCTTCGACCACCATTCGCGGAAGGTCTCCGCAGGCGGTTCGGGCAGGTCGCGGCTGGCGGTCCAGCCGGACAGCGGCGGCGGTAGCCCCCGGCCGCGCCGGCCGAGCAGTCGGCTGGACCGCGCGGCGCGCTGTGCGGTCGCGTACAGGGCGGGATGGTCCATGGTGTACGCGGCGGCGGCCATCGCCGCCGCCTCGGCGCGCGGGTGGGGTGTCTGGTCGCGGAGGTGCACCAGCAGCTCCGGGATGTTGATCTTCACCGGGCAGGCGTCGTAGCAGGCACCGCAGAGCGACGAGGCGTACGGCAGCGACGCGTTGTCGGCGATCCCGGTCAGTTGCGGGGAGAGCACCGCTCCGATCGGGCCCGGATACACCGACCCGTAGGCGTGCCCACCGGTGCGCTCGTACACCGGGCAGACGTTCAGGCAGGCCGAGCAGCGGATGCAGTGCAGTGCCTGTCGACCCACCTCGTCGGCGAGGACGGCGCTGCGTCCGTTGTCGAGCAGCACCAGGTGGAACGCCTGCGGGCCGTCGCCCGGGGTCACGCCCGTCCACATCGAGGTGTAGGGGTTCATCCGCTCGCCGGTCGAGGCGCGGGGCAGCAGTTGCAGGAAGACCTCCAGGTCGCGCCAGGTCGGCACCACCTTCTCCACACCCATCACGGTGATCAGGGTCTGCGGCAGGGTCAGACACATCCGCCCGTTGCCCTCGGACTCGACCACGGCGAGGGTGCCGGTCTCGGCGACGGCGAAGTTCGCCCCGGACACCGCCACCGGCGTGGTGAGGAACGTCTGCCGCAGGTAGCGGCGGGCCGCCGCCGCCAGGACCGCTGGTTCGTCGGTCAACGCCGGGTCCACCCCGGGCATGGCGCGCAGGAAGATCTCCCGGATCTCGGCCCGGTTGCGGTGGATCGCGGGCACCAGGATGTGGCTGGGCCGGTCCTCGCCGAGTTGCACGATCAGCTCGGCCAGGTCGGTCTCCACCGGAGTGATCCCGGCGGACTCCAGTGCCTCGTTCAGGCCGATCTCCTGGGTCACCATCGACTTGACCTTGATCACCCGGTCGCTGCCGGTGGCCGCGACCAGCTCGGTGACGATCCGGTTCGCCTCGGTCGCGTCGGCGGCCCAGTGCACCACTCCCCCGGCGGCCGTGACCCGCGACTCCACCTGCTCCAACAGTTCCGGCAGCCGCGCCAGCACGTCGGCCTTGATCGCCGAACCGGCCGCCCGCAACTGCTCCCAGTCCGGCATCTCGGCGATCACCGCGCCGGACTTCGCGCGGATCGTGGCCGTGGCGTGCCCGAGGTTGCGGCGTAGTTGCGGGTCGGCCAGGGCCTGCCGCGCGGCGGCCGGGAAGGGTTCCGCGCCACGCAGATGCCCCACACCCGGTGGTGCCGTCACCGGCATACCGAGAAAGGTCCGGCTCACGACCTCACCACCAGTTCGCCGCGTTGTCAGGAGTGTCGCCGCCCGGTTCGGTCGAGGCCAGGATCTCCGCCAGGTGCACGGTGCGTACCCCGGTGCGCAGCCGGGACAGTCCGCCGCCGATGTGCATCAGACACGACGCGTCCCCCGCCGTGCAGACGTCCGCGCCGGTGGCGAGCACGTGTCGCATCTTGTCGGCCAGCATGGCCGTCGACGTGTCCGCGTTCTTCACCGCGAACGTGCCGCCGAAACCACAGCACTGCTCGGCCGCCGGCAGCTCGACCAGGTCCAGGCCCCGCACCTCGCGCAGCAACCGCAGCGGCCGGTCCCCCACCCGCAGCACCCGCAGCGAGTGACACGTCGGGTGGTAGGTCACCCGGCGCGGGTAGTAGGCACCGACGTCGGTCACCCCGAGCACGTCCACCAGCAGCTCCGACAGCTCGTACGTGCGTCCGGCCACCGACTCGGCGCGGGCGGCCGACCGCTCGTCACCGGCCCCGCGGGCCACCGACGCGTGCTGGTGCCGCACCGACCCCACGCACGACCCCGACGGCGCCACGATCACGTCGTACGGATCGAACACCCGCGCGTACCGGCGTACCAACGGCAACGCCTGCCGCTGGTAGCCGGTGTTGACGTGCATCTGCCCGCAGCAGGTCTGCTCCTCGGGGAAGACGACCTCGTGTCCCAGGCGTTCCAGCAGCCGCACCGTCGCCTTCGCCGCCTCGGGGAACATGGTGTCGGCCAGGCAGGTCACGAACAACGCGATCCGCACGTCACACCTCCGACCGGATGGTCCGGGCCGCCACCGGGCCACGGTCGGGCCGGTGGCGCACGATCGGTTGAGTCTGCCGCACCAACGGCCGCAGCGCAGCCGGGTGGTCGGGGCGCACGGCCCGGAAACGCAGGAAAGCCGCCCCTGGGGCATGGTCAACGCAGCCGCCGGTTGCGAAACTGCTTCAATCTGCATCAGCGCGGGCAATCGGGGTCCTCGACACATCGGCGACCATGCGTACCGGTTCGGCGACACCACGTGCCCGGGCGGTGTGCCTGACGTCTGTCCGAGCGGCTCGGCGTCGGCACGATCCGGGGGAGGAAGCAATGTCCAGCACCGCGCTGTCGCTACCGCAGCCGCCCGCGCGGGCGCCCGAGTTCGGTCGGGACGCGCTCATCGCCTGCGAGAACCTGGTGCGGATCTACCAGACCGGTTCGATCGAGGTGCAGGCACTACAGGGGCTCGACCTCACCGTGGACAGCGGTGAGCTGGTCGCTGTCGTCGGCGCCTCCGGGTCGGGCAAGTCGACGCTGCTGTCCATCCTGGCCGGTATCGACGCGCCGACCGCCGGGCGGGTGCGGGTCGACCGGTGGAACCTGCTGGAGATGTCCCGCGCGGACCGGGTGGACTACCGGCGGCACACCGTCGGGTTCGTCCGGCAGCAGACGGCGAGCAACCTGATCCCGTACCTGACCGCACGGGAGATGGTGGACCTGCCGATGACGGCGGCGCGTACCGCGAAGAAGGAGCGCCGGGACCGCGCGGCCGAACTGCTGGACGGCCTCGGTGTCGCCGACTGCGCCGACCGGCGTCCCGGGCAGCTCTCCGGTGGGCAGCAGATGCGGGTCGCGATCGCGGTGGCGCTGGCCAACCAGCCACGGGTCCTGCTCGCCGACGAACCGACCGGAGAGCTGGACGCCGCCACGTCCGCAGAGGTGTTCGGCGTGCTGCGGGAGGTCAACCGGCGCTACGGCGTCACCGTCGTCGTGGTGACCCACGACCCGGAGGTCAGTGGCCAGGTCGAACGGACCGTCGCGATCCGGGACGGACGCACCAGCAGTGAGGTGCTGCGCCGCACCACCACCGACGCGGTGGGCGACACGCACACGATCGCCGAGGAGTACGCCGTGATGGACCGTGCCGGGCGGGTGCAGGTGCCCCGCGACTTCCGCCAGGCGTTGGCGCTGACCCGGCGGGTCCGGCTGGCCCTGGAGCCCGACCACATCACGATCCGCCCCTCGGAGAGCAGCGAATGAGCCGCGAGCCGCTGCTGCGTGTGCGCGACGTGCACCGGCGCTTCCGCACCGGACCGGCCGTCGTGCACGCCCTGCGCGGCGTGTCGTTCGACGTGGCGGCCGGTGCGATGGTGGCGTTGGTCGGCCGGTCCGGGTCGGGCAAGACCACCCTGCTGAACACCGTCGGCGGCCTGGACCGCCCGGACGCCGGCACCGTGCACGTCGACGGCACCGACGTCACCGCGCTCGACGAGGACGGTCTGTCCCGGCTGCGGCGCGAGAAGGTGTCGTACGTCTTCCAGAGCTTCGGCCTGATCCCGGTGCTGTCGGCGGCGGAGAACGTCGCCGCCCCGCTGCGGCTGGCCCGCGTCGCCCCGGCCGACCGCGAGCGGCGGGTCGCGTTGCTGCTGGAGTTGGTCGGGCTGGCCGACCACGCCCGGCAGCGTCCGGCCGAGCTGTCCGGCGGCCAGCAGCAGCGGGTGGCGATCGCCCGCGCGTTGGCCGCCTCGCCCCGGCTCCTCATCGCCGACGAGCCCACCGGGCAACTGGACGCGGAGACGGGCCTGTCGGTGATGGCCCTACTGCGCGGGGTGGTCGAGTCCGAAGGCGTGACCGCGCTCGTGTCCACCCATGATCCGTTGATGATGGCGTTGGCGGACCGGGTGATCCGGATCCACGACGGGCAGCTCCACGACGAGGCGGCCGGGCAGCCGGAGAAGCCCACGCCGGATGCCGGGTGACGCGCCGATGCTGAGGCTGGTCAGCCGGCGTGCCCGCGCGCAGTGGCCGCTGCTGGCGGCCCTGATCGGGGTCGTCACGGTCGGTGCCACCCTGCTGGGCACCTGCACCCTGCTGAGCACCCGCACGGCCGCGCGGGCGGTGGAGGTGGCCATGGCCCGCGCGGATCCCGCCGACGTCGGCGTGACCGTCTACACCGGCACCGTCGAGGGCCCGGTCGCGCGGTCCGTCGCCGCCGACACCCGCACCGTGGTGGTCGCCGCGCTCGCCCCGTTCCCGGTGACCACCACCACGCGGGCGTCGACGGTGCTGCGGGCGCTGCCGCCCGCGCTCGCCCCGGGGACCACCGTCGGGCCCCAGGCGTACCTGTCGGGACTCGACGACCTGCCGACCCGCGCCGAGCTGGTCACCGGGCGCTGGCCGCGCGAGCGTGGTGACGCGGTGGTGCTGGAGTCCACCGCCCGCCTGCTCGGCCTCACCCTCGACCGTCGGGTACGCCTCGGCGCCGAGTTGGCCCACGATCCCGTCCCGGCCATCGACGTGACCGTCGTCGGGGTGGTCCGTCCGTTACCGGGCCGGGGCTGGGACCGCGACCCGCTGGCCGCAGCCGGCGCCGCCGTCGACTACCAGGACGGTCGTTTCCGGCAGCCGGTCAACGCCTACGGCCCGTTCCTGGTCGACCTCACCGACCTGCTCACCAGCGGCGCCACCGTGGACCGGATGGAGATCACCGCCCAGCCGGACCTGTCCCACGCCGACCGCCGCGACGTGCAGGCCGTGGCCGGGGCCGTGCGCAGCGCCGACCGTCGGCTGACCGGCACCCTCGGCGATCGTGTCCGGCTCGCCCGGGTCGCCTCCGACCTGCCGCTGACCCTGCGGACCGCCGACGACCAGCGGCGCGCCACCGGCGCCCTCGTGCTCGCCGTCGCCGCCCTCGGCGGTGTCCTGACCGCGACGGCGCTCGTGCTCGCCGGCCGGCTGACCGCCGGCATCCGCGCCGACGAGACCGCCCTGCGGACCGCTCTCGGCACCAGCCGCCGTCAACTCGCCGCCACCGCGACACTCGAGGCCGGGCTCGTCGCCGTCGTCGCCGTCGCGCTCGCGATACCGGCTTCGGCGGCCCTGCACGCCGGCCTGACCCACCTGCCGCCGCTGGACGGCGCCGGGCTGACCGCCCGGCCGAGCGTCACCGGCGCCCAGGTTGTGGCGATAGTCGGCGGTGCGCTGGTCCTCGCCGTGGTCCTCGTCGTCCTGGCGGTCCGGCCCGGCCCGGCACCCGGCGACCGCCGCACCCGCCGCGCGCTGCTGGCCCGATCCGGCGCCGACGTGCTGCTCGCGGTCCTCGCCGTCGCCGCATGGTGGCAGTTGTACGCCCAGCCCACCGCCGCCAGCCCCCGCGCCGACGCGGTCCGGGTGCTGGCACCGGCGCTGCTGCTCACCACCGGCGCCGCCCTGGCGCTGCGGGTGGTCCTGCCCGCACTGCGCGGGGCCGACCGGCTGGCGCACCGGGCCCGGGGGCTGGCGCCGACGCTGGCGGTCTCCGAGGCGGCCCGCCGCCCCCAGGCGGTCGCCGCCGGGCTCCTCGTCGGGTTGGCCTGCGCGGCGGCGACCTTCGGCCTCGCCCTCGACACCACCTGGCACCAGTCGCAGCGCGACCAGGCCGCGCTGTCGGTCGGCACCGACCTGGCGGTGTCCCTCAGCACGACGCCGGTGCCCGGCGACGGCGCGGACGTCGCCGCGGCCACCGCGGGGACGGTCAGTCCGGTCCTCGACCGTGGTACCGCCGTCGGTCAGTGGCTCGGCACCGCCGGCGACGCGCCGCGCCTGGTGGCCGTCGACACCACCCGCGCCGACGCACTGCTGCGCGGGCGGGTCGACGGCACCTGGACCGAGGTCGGCGCACGACTCGCCCCACCGACCCGCGTCACCGGTCTGCCCGTCGCCGCAGGTGCCCCGCTCGTGCTCAGCGGCACCGCGACCGGCGACGCCCCGCTCGCCGTCACGCCCCACCTGCTGCTGCAGGACGCCAGCGGCCTGCGCACACCCTGCACCGGCGCACCCGTGCCGCTCGACGGCCGGGAGCACCGGATGCCCACGTGCGCGAACGCCGACGGGCTGCACCTCGTCGCGGTGTCCCTGCCGGTCACGGCCGACCCCGAGGCCGCGGTCGGCAGTCGCACCGCCATCGCCGTCACCCTCACCGTGCCGTCCACCGGATCGGCGCCCGGATCGGAGTGGACCGCGACGTCCGCGCCGCCGGTGCCGACCAAGCTGCGCGATCCGACCGTCGTGCTCGCCGCCGGGTCGACGCAGACCGCGCTGCGGATGGCGGCGAGCGTCGACCTGGGCGGCGCGGACGCCGCCCGTACCCTGGTGGCCACCGCCTTCCCCGACCCCGGCCCGGTGCCGGTGGCCGTCTCCGCCCGCTTCGCCGACGCGGTCGGTGACGTCGGCAGCCGGCTCAGCGTCACGGTCGGCACCACGCCCGTCCCGATCGTCGTCACCGAGGTCGTGCCGACCGTGCCGTCCGCGCCCGGTGCCGTCGCCGTCCTGGCCGACCTGGACATGCTGTCCCGCGCCCGTGTCGTCACCGGCGATCTGACGTTCCCGGTCGACGCCTGGTGGGTCGGCCACCCCACCGGTTCCGGCGCCGTCGAGCGGGCCACCGCCCTGCACCTGGGCACCGTCGCGACCCGCGAGACGGAGACCACCCGGCTCACCGGCGGCCCGCTGCACGCCGCGCTGCCCGCCGCGCTGCGGCTCGTCGTCGCGGCCTCGGTCCTGCTGCTGGTCGCCGGTGTCGTCCTGCACGTGACCTGCGAGCTACAGGTCCGCGCCGTGGAGGTGGCGCGGCTGCGCGGCCTGGGAATGACCCGGCGCGGCATCCGGGCCGTGCTCGTCGGCCAGCACGGCGTCATCCTGCTGCCCCTGCTCGTGGCGGGCACGGTCGTCGGCGCGCTCGCCACCCGCCTCGTCACTCCCCTGCTCGTCCGCTCCGACACCGGCGCCGCGCCGATCCCGACCGCCCAGCCGCACTGGCCCTGGCCGACCGAGGCCGCGCTGCTCGCCGTCCTGCTGGCCGGCTGCCTGCTGGCGGTCGCCGCCGTGGTCGTCGTCCAGGTCCGTCGGGCCGACGCCGCGCACCTGCGGGTGGCGCCGTGAAGCGGTGGCCGACCCGCCGGTGGCCGGCGCCGCACTGGCCCAGCGTCCGGGGCCGGGCCCGGACCGACGCCGGGGCGCTGCTGCTCACCGCCGCCGTCGTCGCGGCCGTCGTGCTGCTCGCCGGGGCCGTCCCGGCGCTGCTCCGGAGCGCCGCCGACGACGCCGTCCAGGACACGGTCCGCCGCGCCGGCACCGGCGCCAACGTCCTCGTGCACGCCGACTGGGAACGCGACGACGGGCCGACCGGCGGACGGTTGCGGATATCCCGCCTCGCCGACGAGGTCGACGACTTCCGCACGCGGGCGGCCCACACGCTCGGCCCCGACCTGGACGACGCGCTGCTGCCGCCCATCGCCGTCGTCCACGGCCCGATCCTGCGCATCACCGACGGCAACCTGCCGCGTACCTTCCAACTCAGCTATCTGGCCGATGAGCTCGGCGGCCCGGAGGTGACCTGGATCGCCGGCAGCGCACCCGGCCGCGCGATCGGCGAACAGTCCGTCGAGGTCCCCTACGACGGACCGCCCTGGCCGGTGCAGGTCGGTCTCTCCGAGGCCGACGCCGCCGCCCTCGACCTCGGCCCCGGCGAGCGCATCCCGGCACAGGACGGACAGGGCGGCGAGAAGGACGTCCGGATCAGCGGGATCTACCGTCCCGTGGACAGCACCGACCCCGCCTGGCGACTCGCCCCGGCGTTGCTGCGCCCCATGCCGGGCGCCGACGGCGTGGGCACCACCCGGTTCGGCGGTCTGCTGTCCCGTGAGTCGCTGCCGGACGCCCGGCTCGCCGTCGACCAGGACCAACTACGGCGCACCGTCCACTTCGCCCCCGAACCCGACGCGCTCACCTGGGATGCCACCGCCACGCTCGCCGGTCAGGTGGTCAAGCTCAAGGCGACCTCCGGCTCGTCAGCCGTACGCGACGGGTCGCTGAAGTGGGAGTCGCAGCTCGACACGGTCCTGCGCGACGCCCGTACCCAGATCAGCGCCGCGTTCACGCAGGCCGCCGTACTGCTCGCCGGAGTCCTGACCGCCACGGTGCTGGTCCTGCTGCTCGCCGCCGACCTGCTGGTGCGCCGCCGCACGCCCGCGCTGAGCGCCGCCCGGCAGCGCGGTGCGGCGCTGCCCGACCTCGGTGCGGAACTGCTCGTCGAGTCGACCGTGGTGTCCCTGTCGGCCGCCGCCGTCGGGCTGGTCCTCGCCCGCGCGGTCGCCCCGGGTGTCTGGTGGACCTGGACCGTTCCCGTGGTCCTGGCCGGTGCCGTCGCCGGGCCGGTGTTCGGCGTCCGCGCCGCTGCGGGCGCCGGCCGCGACCGGCGCCAACCGGCCGACCCGGCCGCGCGGCGTCGGATCCTGGCCACCGGCCGGCTGCGCCGCGCCGCCGTGGAGGCCACGGTGCTGATCGCCGCGGTCGCCGCGGTCGGCACCCTGCACCAGCGCGGACTCCTGCCCGTCGCCTCCGACGGCGGTGAGCTGAGCGGGGACCTGGTCCTCCCGATCAGTGCCGTCACGCTGGGCGTGCTCGCCGGCGCACTCGTCGTGCTGCGGCTGCTGCCCGTCGGAGCGAGGTTCGCGCTACGACGGGCCCTGCGCTCACGCCGCCCGCTGGCCGTGTTCGGCGCCGCCCGGGCAGCCACCACGGCCGGGCGCGCGCTGCCGCTGCTGGTGCTGGTCAGCGCCACCGCACTCGCGTCGTTCGCGCTCGTCGTCGGCAGCACCATCACCCGGGGTCTGGACGACGGCGCGTGGAGCACCGTCGGTGCCGACGCCCGCCTCGACGTCGGCACCGACGCCGAGGCCGCGACACCCGCACTCGCCGAGCGCATCGCTGCCGCACCCGGGGTGGGGCAGGTCGTCGTCGCGCGGGTGACCGACGCCGCGCCCGTCTTCACCGACGCGACCCTGCACACCCCACGCCTGGTCGTCGTGGACGCCACCGCGTTCCAGCGTCTGCTGGCCACCACCCCACTGCCCGACGCGCCGGAGCTGGCCCGGCTCACCGCACCCGGTGCCGGGGAGGTGCCCGCGTTGGTCCGATCGCGCACCGGTGACCTGGGCACCGGTACGCGGTTGCAGCTCTCCCACGACGACGGCCCGGCGATCCGGCTGACCACGGTCGGTACTGCGCCGTCCGTCGGTGGCGCCGCCGACGTGGTCATCGTGGACGCCGAGGCGCTGGCCGCCGCGGGGCTGCCCGCCGTGCCCAACACGGTCTGGGTGACCGGCCCCGGCGCGGCGCGGGCCGTGTCGAATCCCGGCGTCGCCGCCGACGTCGTACTGCGCACGGAGGTGCGGCAGGCGCAGCGGGTGGCGCCGCTGACCGCCGGGACACTCCGGCTGGCGTGGACGGCCGCCGCGGTGTTGCTGGTGCTGGGGCTGCTCGGCCTCACACTCGCCGCCGCCGCCGGTGCGCAGGAGCGGTGGCAGACTCTCAGTCGGCTGCGGACCCTCGGCCTCCGGCCACGCGACGCCCGCTGGGTGGCCGCCGGAGAGCTGCTGCCGCCGGTCGTGGTCGCCGCGGTGTGCGGCCCGCTCCTCGGCGCGCTGCTCGCCCACCTGACGTTCGGTCCGCTCGCGCTGCGGCTGCTCACCGGTCAGGCCACCGCCCCGGCGACGGTCCTGCCATGGTGGCTGCTCGGCCTGGTGGGTGTGGCGCTGGTGGTGGCGGCGGCCGTGGTCGTACCGGTCGAGGCGGCGCTGCGGCGACGCGACCGGCTCAGCGAGGTACTCCGCGCCGGTGCGTGACCCGCGTTCGCCGTCGCCGCGGCCCGCACGAGGACACGCCGACAGGAACGGACGCCGGGGGCATCGGCAGGTCCACCGGCAGGACGGGACCGCGAGCTACGGCTCGCCCTCGCCGACCACCGTTGCGTCCGGCCGGGCCGCGAGCATGTGTTCCCGGCGTGACTCGGCCTCGGTCTGCGCCACGCGGGTCATCGCCTGACGCAGGATCGGCGGGCCCATCACCGACGTCACCACCGCGATCAGCACGATCACGGTGTAGCTGGCGACGGAGAGCACTCCCAACCGCAGGCCGGTGGTCGCGATCACCACCTCCACCACGCCGCGGATGTTCATGCCGGCGCCCAACGCGATGCCCTCCCAGTGGGACAGCCGACCAGCGCGCGCCCCCAGGTAGGCTCCGACGAACTTGCTCACGATCGCCACCAGCAGCAGGGCGGTCGCCGCGACCAGCACCGTCGGGTCGGCCAGTTCGGTCAGGTCCATGCGCAGTCCCGCGGTGGCCAGGAACAACGGGGCCAGGATGCTGAGCACCACCGTACGCAGGGGAACCAGATCCTTCAGCAGGGACCGGTCGGGTCGTGGATCCGCCGTCCGGGCGAGACCGATCAGCACGCCCCCGATGAACGCACCGAACAGGGCCTCCATCCGCAGCGAATGGGTGATCGCGGCGCACAGCAGGATGATGATCACCGCGGTCGTGCACCGTGGACCGCCGTCGCCGGCCCGGCCGGCCAGCGTGAGCACCCACCGCACCAGCGGCCGACCGATCAGGAGTGCCGCCACCAGGAAGAGAACCAGGTACACCAACGACAGCGTGACGGCGTCGGCGCGTACGCCGGTGGTGGCCGCGGCCGAGACCACCGACAACAGGAACCACCCGACGGCGTCGTCGACGGTCCCGGCGACCAGCGTGAGCTGGCCGATGTCGCGGTGCAACAGGCCCATGTCGGACAACGTCTTGGCGAGTACCGGGACCGCTGTCACACACATGGCCACGCCGAGGAACAGGGCGAAGATGCCTCGCCCGGTGCCCTCGGTGAGCAGTGCGGCGGGGACCAGGTAACCGGCGGCGATGCCCATCGCGAGCGGCAGCACCAGGCCCGCCAGACTGACCTGCACGCCGACGATGCCTCGCCTGCGCAACATGGCGAGGTCGAGTTGCGCACCGGTGACGCCGACCAGCAGGAGCACGCCGAGTTGGCCGACTGCGTCGACCAGGTGAAGCTGGCCGGCGTCCACGGGCAGCACCCGGGAGAGCAGACCGGGTGCGACCTCGCCCAGCAGGGACGGGCCGAGCAGCACACCGGTGAGCAACTCGCCGATCAGCGCGGGCATGCCGCATCGGACGGCCAGCCGTCCCAGCGTGAACGCGACCGTCAGCAGCAGGCAGACCTGGAGCAGGAAGATCAGCAGTGAGTGCGGGTCGAGGCTGGGCACGGGGCTGACCATCGTGGTCCTCCGGGCGGTCAGGTCGCGTGACGTCTGCGGTACGGGCGTGCGTCGTCAGCGCGGCCGTTCGGCAGGCCCGGCGCACGGGGTCGCGTCGTGCCAGGACGGGCCGGGCTGGGGTCGGCGGACCGCGTGGCGCAGCACCCGACGCACCATCGCCGGGCGCATGAGGGCCTCCGGCGGGTCCATCAGGCCGGCGACCCGCATGAAGCCGTTGGTCACCTCGGGGTCCCGGGTCGCGGCGTACTGCAGACGTGCCATGTAGGCGTTGCCGATCCGCACCTTGAGGGTGCGCCGCCCCTCGACGCCGGGGAAGTCGAGATCGCCGCCGGCAGAGATGTCCCAGGGAGCATCGATGGCGCGAGCCAGGTCGGTGAAGAAGGCGTGCGGAGCGGGTGGCCGCCCCGCCCGCAGATGCGACCGCAGCGTCATCGCCTGGACGGCCGCCACACTCATGCCCTGTCCGTAGACCGGGTTGAAGCTGCAGAAGGCGTCGCCGACGACGAGCAGCCGGTCGGGAAAGCGCAGCAGCCGGTCGTAGCGGCGGCGGACACTGGCCGGGAATCGGAAGGAGACCGGGGCGTCGAGCGCCTCGGCGTCGCGGACCGCCTCGTACACGTCCGGCACCGGTAGGGAGCGGACGAACTCCAGGAACGCCTGCGGGTCCGTGGGCGGGTGGTCACCGAGGACTCCGGTCAGCGACAGGATGCAGACCTCCGGCGCGACCTGGCCGAAGAACGCCCCACGCGGGTGACGCGGGGAGGCCACCGGATTGATCGACTGCACCCCGTCGAACATGTCCGCCCGGGTGCGGTAGTGCCGGGTGGTGTAGGCCAGGCCCACCTTGACGCGTTCCTCCTCGGGTCGCTGGAACCCGAGTTCGTCCAGCCAGGCGGGGGTACGGGAACCACGACCGGTCGCGTCGACGACCAGGTCCGCGTCGATCACCTCCGCCTCGGCCGGGCCGGTGCGCCGAAGCACTCGTACGCCGACGATCTGCTCGTGGTCGTCGGTGGCGACCAGGCCGAGCACGTCGCACTCCTCGATCAGGCGTACGTTCGCGATGGCGGTCACCCGGTTGCGGACATGGTTCTCCAGGACGGGGCGCGGTGCGGTGACCGAGACCAGGCCGGTGCGGGCCGGTTGGATCCGCCGGCCGTTGAAGAACCACCGCATCTCCCCCAGGTCGCCGGTGGGGACACCGGCGGCCCTGAGTTCGTCGGTGAGGCCGGGGAAGAGTTCCTCCAGTATGAGATGTCCTCGCGCGTGCAGGCCGTGCGCGTGGACGGTGTGCGGTGCTCCCCGACGCGGAGTGCTCACGCCCAGCACCTGGTCGCGTTCCACGACGATGACCTCTGCGTACGATTCGGCCAGGACTCGGGCGGCGAGGAGGCCGCCCATGCTGCCACCGAGCACGACGGCACGGGCTCCGAGTTGCGTCATCGACATGTACCTCTTCCTGATGGCGGGCTCGACGGTCGGGCGGCGCGCCGTGCCGACGAGTCGGCACGGCGCGGCTTCCGGGCTACCGCCAGCGTCGCCAGAGTCGCCGGCCGGGGCACCTCCGTGCGTGCGGCCCGGCCGGCGTTTCAGGAGCGGGTGGTTCCGGACCGCCGTCGGAACAGCAGCAGCAGGACGATGAGCAGTGCGACACCGTCGACGATCAGCAGCGCCGCCCCGATCGGGTCGACGCTGTGGGCGTGCGCGGTCGGTGGCGGATCGACCGACCCGTCGGTGGCACCGACGGTGAACCGGACGATGCCGGAGACCACGCGTCCGTCGAGGGACACGACGTGGTAGGCGACGGCGATCGCGGCCGGACCGTCGAGGGCGATGGCCTGACGCAGGCCGTCGTCGCCGTCCGGTCTGATCGCGCCGGTGTCGCGGCGGGACGACGCGCCGTCGTACACGCTGATGTGGGAGAGTTCCACGTCGGGTCGGGCCGAGACCCGGATCTGGACCGCCGTCGGCACCGTGGTCAGCACGGCACCGTCGGCGGGAGCGATCGAGATCACGGTCAGCGGCGAGTCGGCCGCTGACACGGACTCGATGTGGGCGGCGAGGGCGAGGAGTGCGACCAGCGCGGCCACGGCCGCGGCGGCGCCGGCGTAGATCCGAGCCGGGGTGGACATCAGCGGACGGCTAGTGACCCACGGCCGCGACGGGTGGCGAGGTGCGGCTCCGCCCGATGCCGGGTGCGCAGGTGCAGGCCATCTCCGCGCGCTCCGCGGCGTTGGGCCGCAGGTGCAGGTAGGCGGCGATGAGCATGGGGATGAACACGACCGAGTTGTAGAACAGGTGCAGTTCCACCCGGGGAACAACGAGTTGCAGCAGGCTGGTCGCGACGGTGGTGCCGGGGAAGCGGAAGGAGGTGTGCGCCTGGACGAGCAGCAACGCGTGCTCGATGTGGTGCCAGAACTGGAGGGCGAGGGCCACCGTCCACCAGGCCCTGGCCCGCCCGGTGAAACCGGGGCGCAGCAGGAAGAGGCCGACCAGCATCACGATGGCGTAGCCGTAGTGCAGCCACTCCGAACTGACCAACCAGGGAAACGGCATTCCCAGCACGCCGCGGGCTTCCGGTCGTGGCCATCCGAGCGCCCAGATCTGGTACGCCTGCACCAGGTGCTCGGCCCAGTGCGCGACCACGACGAGCATGTACAGAGTCAGGGCGGTGCGGTGGAAGCGGCCGTTGAGAGAGGACAGGAATCCGGTAGAAGCCCCGGCAGTGGTGACGGACATGGATCCTCCAGAGCGATGCCATGCAACTCTTTCGGACCACAGTAGACACCGCAAATGCGGAAGGTAACTCCCAGATTGCCGGGAGTGATCGATGGTGCGGGATCACCTCTGCTCGTGCAGGCGGACACTGAGTCCCTTGCCCTCGAACTCCTTACAGACGAACGCCGGTTCGCGGGGTCGGCTCAGCGCCGGGTCGTGGCGGTAACCGATCTCGGCGAACTCGGTGATCGCCTCGGGCTCGTCGACCCGATTGGTCAGCAGCCACCGGGCGAACGCCCCGCGGGCGATCTTGGCGTGCACCACCACGAACCGCGGCTCACCCGTCTTCGGGTGCACGGTCAGGAAACGCGGAGTGACGAACCGCTCCCGGGCGAGAAACCGCGTGACGGTCCGGTGGTACTCCGCCGCCGCGAGGTTCACCACCGCGCCCTGCGGAGGCAGGCATGCGGCGATCCGGTCACCCCAGAAGTCGTAGAGATCGGCGTAGCGGCGGTCGGGCAGCCGGTACCCCATCTCCAACCGGTACGGCCGTACCGCGTCGTGTGGCCGGAGGATCCCGTACAGCCCGGAGAGGATCCGTAACCGCTGGTCGGCGTAGGCCCGGTCGCCCTCGGAGAAGTCGCACGCACGAAGGCCGCTGTAGATGTCACCGGCGAAGCTGTCGATGGCCGGTGACTGCCGGTCGGGCTCGACACCCCAGTCGGCGAGCAGCGCACGGGTCTTGGTGGCCAGAGCCGGCGAGATCTCCATGACGGTGGCCAGTTGCTCGACCGACAGGGTTCTCAGGTGGTCGGCCAACTCCTCGGCCGACTCGCGCAGCATCGGTGTCGTCAGGGCGCGATTGTTCGACGGCGTCGCCCGCATCACCTTCGACGTGTGAATGAGGACGATCATCACTTCTCGATCAACTTGACCAACTGCTTGACGATCCGCTTGAGCTCCGCCTTCTTCGCCTTGGCGTCCTTCATGTCGTAGCAGTAGAGCATCCGGCGACCGTCGGCGTAGTCGCCCTCCAGTAGTTCACTCTCGATGTTGACCACCATCGGGTTGTGGAACACCAGGTGGACGCGCTCCTTCGACCACAGGTTGAAGGTCACCAGATACTCGCCCTGATAGGCGAAGGACGGCGCCTTCCACTTGATCTGCTCGACGATCTTGGGGTTGACCGACTTGATGCCCTCGCGCAACATCTCGACCTCGGCCTTGAACGGGTGGTCGAGGTTCTCCATGAACGCATCGACCTCGTCGGTCCGGTTAACGGTGTTGTCGACCTTGCCCACAATCGCCTCCGCATCGACGTCGATACCCGCGGTGAGCATACCGAAGTCGGCGCGTGACACCCGCGATGTCGGGACGACGTCGGACCGGTGGTGCGACGACCGCACTGTCGCCGCACCACCGGAGTTCGAATCGACCGGGAGTCAGCCCGCCGCCCGGTGCACGAAGCCCTCAAGCGTGGTGACCAGCTCCGACCGGTTCTCCCGGTGCCGCACGCAGTACTGGCTGGGATACCACCCACCGACCTGCCACGCCGCAGGCTGCTTGATCGGGAAACAGCCGCCGGCAGCCGCACCCGAGATCACGTTGCGGTACCAGTCGTAGGTCACCATCGGCTCATAGAACGTGAGACGGCCGCCGTAGGAGCCGTAGATGAAGGTGTGCGTGAAGGGCTCCCCGTTGATCTCCGGCCCGGTCAGGTCGATCAGGTGGTTGCCCATGCCGGGCTCGACCGCGCTGAAGTCGCTGTAGTCGGCCGGCAGATACTGCGGCGGCAGGGGTCGGCGGCCCACCTCGAAATCCTCGCAGTCGACGAGCATCCCGCAGGGGCCCGGCCGGATGGCGAGACGCTCCTCGTCAGGGGTGAGATAGAAGTGCACGTCGAAGTGCGCCCGGTCGTAGATGTGCTCGGGCAGGTGCCCGGACGGGTTCCAGTTCGTCAGCACGTACTGGAACGGCGTGTCCACCTCCTCGCGGAACTCCTCGCTGAGCTGCAACGGGTATTCGTACCCGCCGGTGCACTCGGTGTGCGGATCGGTCTCGCCGTTCTGGTCCACGTCGTGGCACCAGCGGCCCTCGGTCGGCGGGTGGTCGGGCAACCCGTCCAACGCGTCCTCGGTCATCGCCATGCCGATCACGTGCGGCACCCCGTCACGGGACTGGGTGAAGGCCCGGACGGTGCCGTTGCCCAGCGTCGCCGACTCCCCGTACACGGCACACACGCCGGCATAGGAGGAGGTACGGCGAAGCAGGGAGTTCGCCACCGACCTGGGCACCTTGGCGGTGAACTCGACGCCGCCGGTCGTGGAGTGCGCGACACAGACGTCGACCTGCCGCCAGCGGGCGGAGACCGGATTCGGTGTGATCACGATGACGAGGGCGAGCACGAGTACGGCTGCCGTAGCCGCAGCGGCGGTGCGGATTCTTCGACGCGGCATGACTACTTCCTCAGTTCGTCGGGCTCATCGCCCTGGGAGATGGGCTGGCGGGGTCCGGGACGGCGCCCGGACGGGCACGAGCCGGGGCGGCTCGTGGATCGGGGTCAGTGGGCCGGTGGGGCCTCGCCCGGCATCGGCATGCCGGGGTGTCCGGCCCCGGTCGGTGGCAGGCCCCGCAGTCGGGTGGCGAGCAGCAGCGCGACCGCCAGGAAGAGCACGAGGTTGATCAGGCTGGCGCCGTGCAGCGCCTGGGTGAAGGCCTCCCGCGCGGAGTCGAGCAACTGGGCCGCCAGCGGCTCCGGCAACGTCTCCGCCGCCACCACCGCGCCGACCAGGCTCTCCCCCGCCGGACCGGCGGCCGGGGCCGGTACCTCCGCCGGCACCTGCACCGCGGTGCCGTACACGGCTCCGGCGACGCTGCCGAGAATCGCCACGCCCAGCGCGACCCCGAGTTCCCCGCCGGTCGACGAGAGCGATCCGGCCGCGCCCGCCTTCTGCGGGGGAACCGAGGACATCAGCACCGCGTTGGCCAGGGTCGCGCTGGGGCTGCCTCCGAGGTACATGACGACCAGACCCACGAGGAGAGTGGCCAGGCCCCCGGTGGCGCTGACCTGGGTGACGATCACCGCGCCGACCGCCGCGAGGACCATGCCGCCGGCCAGGACGTAGGCGGGTCGCACCGAGCGGGCGACGGCCGGCCCCACATTGCCCCCGATGACCATCGCCGCGGCCGGGATGAGCATCCACAGTGCCACCTTGAGCGGGCTCAGCCCCTCCACGAGTTGCATGTAGAGGGTGGCCACCAGGCCGGTTCCGGCCGTGATGAAGCCGAACGCCAGCCCGAGCAGGACGACGGTGTTGACCACCGGGTCACGGAACAGCGCGAGGTCCAGCATGGGCTGTTCGAGGTGTCGCTGGCGATGCACGAACATCATGCCGAACGCGAGTCCGACCAGGATCGTGCCGCCGGAGGTCGGGCCCCAACCGGCGCGCGCGATCTCCTTGAGCCCGTAGACCACCGGCAGCAACGCGGCCAGTGAGAGCAGCGCGCTGAGCGGATCGAGCCGACCGGGCTGAGGATGCCGGGCCGCCGGCAGCAGACCCGGCCCGACCGCCAGCAGCAGGGCCATCACCGGTACGCCCAGCAGGAAGATCGAACCCCACCAGAAGTGGTCGAGCAGCAGGCCGCCGACCACCGGACCGAGGATCACCCCGAGCATGATGGCGGTACCCCAGATGCCCATGGCGGCGCCCATCTGGGCCGGATGCGGAAAGAGCTGGCTGATCAGGGCGAGCACGCAGGGCATCACCGTCGCCGCCGAGATGCCGAGCAGCGTGCGGGACACCAGCAGCATCTCGATCGAGGTCGAGTACGCTGCCAGCAGCGACGCGACCAGGAATCCGGCGGCGCCGCCGAGCAGCACGGTACGGTGCCCGACCCGGTCGCCGAGCGTACCCATCAGCACCAGGAACCCGGCGATCACGAAGCCGTAGATGTCGGTCACCCACAACTGTTGGGTGGCACTGGCCCCCAGGTCGGTGGCGAGCCTCGGGAGCGCGAGGATCAGGACGCTGATGTCCACCGTGGTGAGCAGCGTCGGCAGGCACAACACGGCGAGCGCGACCCACTCCCGGCGGCCCGCTCGGGCTCCCATGTCAACTGTCGTCACGTGGCGGTCCTTCTGTCTAGGTGAATGACGTGGACGCGATGTCAGGCGGCGTCGGCCAGTGACCGGAAGAATGCGCGGACGTCACCGACGAACAGCTCGGGCACCTCCATGGCGGGGAAGTGCCCGCCCCGGTCGAACTCCGTCCAGCGGGTGACGGTCGGGAAGTCACGGTCGGCGAGCCGGCGGATGGGGACGATGCAGTCCTGCGGGAACACGGCGACCCCGAGCGGCACGTTCAGTGGCTGCTCCCGATATCCGGAGAGCATCTCGCCGTGCGGGTCCTCGGTCGCCGCGCGCTGTTCCTCGGTGATCTCGCGGTACATCTGCGCCGACGAACCCGCGGTACCGGTCAGCCAGTAGATCATCACGTTGGTGAGCAGCAGGTCACGGTCGATGACCTGATCGGGCAGGTCGGCGTCGGTCCATTCCTTGAAGCGCTCGACGATCCACGCCAACTGGCCGGCCGGCGAGTCGTTCAGCGCGTACGAGACGGTCTGGGGACGCGTCGACAACAACTTGCGGTAGCCGGAGCCGTCGGCGTCGAAACTGGCCAACCGGCCCAGCCGTCCCAGGTCCTGCTCGCCGAGGCCGTCCAGCTCGGCGGGGTCCCCGGAGGGGAAGACGGTCAGCATGTTGCTGTGCACGCCGACGACGTGCTCGGGTGCCAGGCGACCCACGGCGAGGGAGATCGGAGAGCCGAAGTCCCCACCCTGGGCGCCGTATCGCTCGTAGCCCAGGCGGTGCATCAGCTCCACCCACGCCGCCGCCACCCGGTTCACCGTCCAGCCGGGCGCAGCCAGCGGACCGGAGAAGCCGAATCCCGGGATCGACGGCAGCACCAGGTGGAAGGCGTCCTCGGCGGAACCGCCGTACGCCACCGGGTCGGTCAGGGGGCCGACCACGTCGAGGAACTCCGCGATCGACCCCGGCCAGCCGTGCGTCATGATCAACGGCAGCGCGTCCGGCTCGGGCGAACGCACGTGTGCGAAGTGCACGGTCGCTCCGTCGATGACGGTGGTGAACTGTGGCAGCCGGTTGAGCCGGGACTCGGCCTGTCGCCAGTCGTAGCTGGTCAGCCAGTGCGCGACGAGCTCCTTGAGGTAGGACAGCGGCACCCCGCGCGACCAGCCCGTCTCGGGCAGATCCGGGGACCAACGGGTCTGCGCCAACCGACGCCGCAGGTCGTCGAGCTCGGACTGTCGGATGTTGATGGTGAATGGCTGCACGTCTGTTCTCCTCAGGATTGCCATCCGGGTGCGGATCAGACCGCGCGACCGGCGCGCCCGTCATCGCATCGGCCGTGACGTCGCCCATGACCGTGGCACCGGGCGCCGGGCCGCCGCACCTTCCGGATTGCGGCGAGGTCCGGCCGCACCTGCGGCTTTCAGCACTCCCGACGGCGACGACGAGCGCACGTACGGAGATGAACGCGCGCACCGACAGTTGGGATCGTGAGCCGCACGTCGCCTGCCGAGGCCAGCGCGGCGCGGCACGCCGGTCCGATCGAGGAGAGTGATCACGGGTGACCACCCCGTACCCCCCACCGCCGACGACGCGGAGCCCCCTGTCCAGCAGGACGAGGCACTTCGTCCTGCCACGCCAGTGGGCGTCCATGCGCCGGGCCGAGCAACTCGAACGGGAGACCGGCACCCGGGTCATCCACCTGGAGAAGGGCGACTTCCAGGGAGAGGAGTTCCGGCCCGCGCCGCACGTCCTCGACGCCTGCGCCAGGGCCGTGCACGACGGACACGTGCGCTATGTGCCCGGGCCCGGGCTACCGGAACTGCGCGACGCCATCGCGGCGGAGGCGACGCGTCGGGGCCGGCCCACCGCGCGTGAGGAAGTGCTGGTGACGATGGGTGCCAAGCACGCGCTGACCCAGAGCCTGCTCACCCTCGTCGACAACGGGGACGAGGCGATCTTCCCCAATCCCGGGTATCCGCCGGACGAGTTCTGGATCACCTACGCCGGCGGTCGCGTGGTGTACGCACCGCTGGTCGAACCGGACTTCCACTTCGACCTCGACCACCTGGCACGGCTGATGAACACCCGCACCAAAGTGCTGATCATCAACTCTCCGCAGCGGCCCAACGGCATGACCGTGGACCGGCTCGCCGAGATCGGGGAACTGTGCCGGCGGCACGACGTGATGGTGATCTCCGACGAGATCTTCAGCCACATGGTGTACCCACCGGCACGGCACCACACGATCGCGGCGGTGGACGGGATGGCCGACCGGACGCTGCTGGTCGACACGTTCAGCAAGAGCTACATCATGACCGGGTTCCGGATCGGCTGGTGCGTGGCGAACCGGGACCTGATCACCGCGATGGACATCTTCCAGCAGAACTCGGTGACCAACGTACCGGCCTTCGTGCAGATGGCCGCCCTGGCCGCGTTGACCGGCCCGCAGGACCACGTGGTCGCCACCCGTGACCGCCTACGCGTCAAGCGCGATCGGATGGTCGCCTCGCTGAACGCCCTGCCCGGCGTCACCTGCCCCGCGCCGGACGGGTCCTTCTACGTCTTCCCCGACATCCGGGGTACCGGCCTGACCGCACAGCAGTTCACCGACCTGCTCATCGACAGGTACGCGGTGGGAGTGGTCGCCGGCACGGCGTTCGGTGATCGGGGCGAGGGGCACGTACGGATCACCTACGCGGCACCGGACGAGATCCTCGACGAGGGGCTGAGCCGGATCCGCCAGGCCGTCGAGAACCTCGGCTGAGCGATGGACATCGGACGGATGGTGGCGTGGGGGGCAGAGCGCCACCCGCAACGGCGGGCGATCGGCGGCGATCGGCCGATGACCTTCCGCCAGTGGGACGCGTACACCAACCAGCTCGCTCGGGCGCTGACCGCGCTCGGCGTACGCCGCAGCGACCGGGTGGCGCTGCACATGGCCAACGGCACCGCCCTGGCCGGCTGTTACCTGGCCGTGCAGAAGCTCGGCGCGGTCGCGGTGCCGCTGTCGACCCGATTCGCCGCAGCCGACGTCGAGCACTGCCTCCGCGACTGCGCACCCGTGCTGGTCGTCACCGACGCCGGCACCTCCCACGGCTGCGACCGGGCCCGCGACGCGCTGCGCGACCCGCCCGCGCGGATCGCCGTCGGCGGCCCGGACGACACGGAATCCGACGGGGTCACGCTGGCCTCGGTCGCCGCCGGTCAACCCGACGGGCGGCTGCCGGTCACCGTGGCCGGCCACGACCTCAGCGTGCTGCTCTACACCTCCGGCACGACCGGCCGTCCCAAGGGAGTGCCTCGGACCCACGCCGCCGAACACGCCGCCACGGTGGCGCACGTTCTCCAGTCGGGGCTCCGCGCGGAGGACGTCACGCTCGGCGTGATGCCGCTCTTCCACACCATGGGGCTGCGTTCGCTGCTCGCCAGCCTGCTGGTCGGTGGCACGTGGGTGCCCCAGCGCAGGTTCGACGCGGACGAGTCGACCGAACTCGTGGCCCGGGAGGGCGTCACCACGCTGTACCTCGTGCCGACCGTCTTCTGGTCGCTGCTGGGCACCGGCCGGCTACCCGAGCTCACGTCGTTACGCCGGCTCGGGTACGCGGGTGCACCGATGACCCCGGACCTCGCAGGTCGACTCGTGGCGGCGGTGCGTCCGGAGACCTTCGTCAACCATTACGGCAGCACCGAGATCTTCACCTTCACCGTGGAGCCGGACGCGGCGGCCAGGCCCGGCAGCGCCGGACGCGCGGGCCTGTTCTCCCGGGTCCGGATCGTCGCCGACGACCCCGAGGCCGGTCCGGACGACGTCGTGGGGCCGGGTGAGCCGGGACAGGTGATCGCGTCGATGGACTCCCCGGAGGCATTCTCCGGCTACTGGCGGCGGCCGGAGGCCGACCGGGCGGCGATCCGGCGCGGTTGGTACCACACCGGCGACCTCGCCGTCCGGGACGAACGCGGAGACCTCTGGTACCAGGGGCGCGTCGACGACATGATCATCACGGGCGGGGAGAACGTCTATCCGGCGGAGATCGAGGCAGCACTGTGCGCCGTGCCCGCGGTCAGCGACACCGTCGTGGTCGGGCTCCCGGACGAGCGCTGGGGCCAGTCCGTCACCGCGTTCGTGGTCGTACGCCCCGGCCTCGACCCCGCGCAGGCGGTCCGGGAGGTGCAGCGCTTCGTGCGGACCGCCTCCGGTCTGCCGTCGCTGAAACGCCCGAAGCGGGTCATCGCCGTGGAACGGCTCCCCCGCTCTGCGGTGGGCAAGATCCTTCGCCGGCGGCTGACCGACGGTGACTTCACGCCCCTGGCCGACACCACCGGCCGCGGCACCACGGAGCACACGGAGGGGACCCGATGAACGGGTGGAACACGCGAGTCATCAGGTTCGGTGCGACGAGTCCCCCGGGCCGCCCGCAGCACGTCGGAGAGTCGGCATGAGCGAACTGCCGCACGGCGCGGGCCCCCTGGTCGGGCTCGCGGGACGCACTGTCGTCGTGACCGGCGCGGGTGCGTCGATCGGCGACGCGTACGTGCGGGCCTTCGTGTCCGCAGGCGCCAACGTCGTCGCCGTCGACCTCCTGCGTACCGCCCGCTCGGCGCTGGGTACGGCCCGTGCGGTGACCCGCACCGGGCCCGGCCGCGCGGTCTTCGCGCCCGCCGACGTCACCTCGACGTCGGACTGGAAGCTCGTCGTCGAACGGACCATCGCGGAGTTCGGACGTCTCGACGTGCTGGTCAACAACGCGGCCGTCTACCGGTCACTGTCCGGCAAACGTCCGCTGGGCGAGTTGGGCATCGAGGAGTGGGACGACGTGTTCGCGGTCAACGTCCGCGGCACCTGGCTGGGCATCCGTGCGGTCACCCCGTCGATGGCGGACTGCGGTGGAGGCAGCATCGTCAACGTGTCGTCGGTGGTGAGCCGCACCGGTGCGGTCGGCTTCGCCCACTACGTCGCCTCGAAGGCGGCGGTGGAGGGGCTCACCCGGGCTGCGGCGCGGGAACTCGGAGTCCACCACATCCGGGTCAACGCCGTCGCTCCGGGACTGGTGGCCAACGACGCCAGCCGGACGCTGAACACCGACGAGTACCTCGGCGCGGCGGCCCGCGCCCGCGCGCTGTCGCGGCCGATGCACGCCGAGGACCTGATCGGTCCACTGCTCTGGTTGGCCTCGCCCGCTTCGGCGTTCGTGACAGGCCAGACGGTCGTCGTCGACGGCGGGCAGGTGTTCGCGTGAGCGAGTACGAGCGGGCAGAGCACCAGACGCCGGGCGAGGCTTCCCTCTGGTGGCGGGTGGCGCCGCGGAGTGCCGAGACACGCGGGCGGGTCCAACCGGTCGATCCGACGACCCTCACGCCGCTCGCCCCGGTCACGATCACCACGGCGGAGCAGCTCGACGAGGCCGCGCGGCGGGCCCAGGCGGCGTTGCGGGGCGGGTGGTCGATCGACGGTCGCCGCCGAGCCGCCGTCCTGCACGGCTGGGCCGAGGCGCTGGCCGCGCACGGGGACGAACTGGTCCACGCGCTCGTGACCGAGACCGGCAAGCCGCTGGCCGAGGCGACCCAGGAGGTCCGTGCCGGCGTCGACACGCTGACCTACAACGCCGGTCTGGCCCGTCATCTCGGTGGCGTCGCCGGCACTCTTCCCGACGGCACGGTGACGCACCTCGTCCGGCAGCCGGTCGGGGTCACCGCCTTCGTCGTCCCGTGGAACTGGCCGCTGCTGCTCCTGCTCCGGGACCTCGCGCCGGCGCTGGCCGCCGGGGTGACCGCGCTGGTCAAGCCCGCCCCACAGACCAGCCTGGTCACCGCTCGGATCCTGGCGCTCGGTCGCGCCGCGGGGCTGCCCGACGACGTCGCGCACCTAGTCGTCGGTGGAGCCGAGGAGGGCCGTGCCACGGTCCGGCACCCGCTGGTACGGGCCGTGGCCTTCACCGGATCCACCGAGGTGGGCGCGGAGATCCGCCGGGCGGCCAGCGACGACATGACCCGTACCCTGCTCGAACTGGGGGGCAAGGGAACCCTCGTCGTCTGTGCTGACGCCGACCTGGACGCCGCGGTCCTCGCGGCGGTGCGGGCGACCGTGGTGACGAGCGGCCAGATGTGCCTGGCCTGCACGCGTGTGCTGGTGGACAGATCGGTCTACCGGGACGTGCGCGACCGCCTCGTCGACGGGCTCGACAGGATCAGGGTCGGTCACCCCGCCGATCCCGAGACGCAGATGGGGCCCCTGGTGTCGCCCGCGGCCGGTGAACGGCTGACCCGGTCGCTGACCGCCGCCGCGATACGGCACAGCGTGCACGGTGGTCACCGGCTGCATCTTCCTGACCTGGCGGGGTACTTCGTGCGTCCCGCCGTGGTGACGGATGTCGGGCCGGACACGCCGCTCGTGCAGCAGGAACTGTTCGCCCCGGTGCTGACCGTGGAGCCGTTCGACGACGAGGCCGACGCCGTCCGGCTGGCCAACGCGACGCCGTACGGCCTGGCGGCCGGGGTCTGGACCCGCGACGTGGACCGGGCATGGCGGCTGGCCCACCGGATCGAGGCAGGCACGATCTGGGTCAACGGGTACCACCACTCCTACCCGGAGACCCCCAGCGGTGGCGTCAAGCTCTCCGGCGTGGGCCGCTCTCGCGGGGTGGTCGGGGTCGAGCAGTTCACCGAGCTCAAGCACATCCACTTCGGTGTCTGCGTCCCGGGAGGTCGGCGGTGAACCTGCCCGCCGTGCCGGCCGGTCTGCCTGCGGCGTGGCCGGTCGAACAGAACCTGCGTTCCTGGCTGTCCCACCTCAACCGTCAGGGTCGCCTCGGGCAGGTGCGCTCGTGCGTCGAGCCCGACCAGGAGGTGTCGACGGTCCTCGAGAGCCTCGACGGGCAGCGGGCGGTCCTGTTCCGCGACGTCGCCGGATCGGAGTTCCCGCTCGTCGGCAACACCGTCCGCAGCCGCTTCGATCTCGCCGAGGCGATGGGTTGTCTGCCGGACGAGACCGCCACGCGTTATCTCGCCGCCCTTGCCCGACCTCGCCCCTGCGTGCCGGTGTCCGACCAGAGCGCGCCGGTGCTCGCCAACCGGTTCGACGACGAGGAGCTCCTGTCCAAGCTTCCGCTGACCGTGCAACACGAGCACGATGCCGGGCGGTACCTGACCTCAGCGCTGATCGTGGCCCGGGACCCCCGCACCGGCGCTACCAACCTCTCGATCAACCGGATGCTGGCCGTCGGCGAACGGCATCTGCACACGCTCGTGCTTCCCGGACGGCTGCACCGGATCCTGGCCGCCTCGGAACGGCGCGGGCTCGATCTCGACGTGGCGGTCGTGCTGGGCGTCGATCCCCTGCTCGGCCTGGCCAGCCAGGCTCCGGCGACGGACCGGGAGCTGGACGACCTCGAGGTCGCCAGCGCGCTACGGACCACCCCGTTGCCGGTGGTCTGCTGCCCCACCAACGGCCTGCCGGTGCCGGCCGAGGCGGAGTTCGTCCTCGCCGGCCGGTTCCGGGCCGACGTCCGGGAGCCGGAGGGCCCCTTCGGTGAGTTCCCCCGGACGTACGGGCCGAGCGCACCCGCACCGGTGATCGAGCTGACCGCCGGATGGCACCGGGACGCCGCCGTGTGTCAGACCATCCTCTCCGGTGGCCGCGAGCACTTCCTGCTCGGCGGGATCGCCCGGGAGGCAGCACTGCTGCGGACACTGCGGTGGGCGCACCCGGAGGTGGTGGCGGTGCGGCTGACGGAGGCCGGTTCGTGCCGGCTGCACGCCGTCGTCGCGGTGAGCCCGGCGGGCGCCGGGTCCTCGATGAACGTCCTCCTCTCCACGCTCGGCGCGACCGGTGCGGTCAAACACGCGATCGTCGTCGACGACGACGTGGACATCCACGACGACGAACAGGTGGGCTGGGCGGTCGCCACCCGGGTCCAGGCGGACCGGGACGTGCTCGTGGTGCCACGGGCCGCCGGGAGCGGGCTCGACCCCTCGTCGGAGGGCCGGACGACCGCGAAGTTGGGCATCGACGCGACCGTCGCCGGCGATGCACGCAGTCGACATGCCCGCATGCGCACCAGTCCCCGCAGACCGGAGTGGATCGAGCGGTTCCTGGCGGAGGCCACCTGCTCGTGACCACCCGGCCGGGCGGCCGGGCCCCCGCCGAGCCCCGGGGGCCGGTTGCGCCACCGTCCCTGGGATGCCTCCCCAGGAGGTCTGAGAACGGAAGGTCAGCATCTGTGGCAAGCGACGAACTCAGTCGGATCATGGCGGCGCTGGCCGATCCGACCCGACGGGCGATCCTCGTCCGGTTGGTGGATGGCGAGGCCAGCGTCACCGAGATCGCCGCCCCGTTCGCGATGACGATGCCCGCGGTGAGCCGCCACCTGCGGGTGCTGGAGCGCGCCGGGCTCGTCCGACGTCGGCGCGACGCGCGGCGGCGCCCCTGCCGCATCGCCCCCGCACCACTGTGGACGGCACTGGCCTGGCTGCAGGAGATGGCCTCCGACGCCGGTGGCGGCGGTGGCGGCGGTGGCGGCGGACCCGTCGATCTGCTCCACGGCCCAGCCGGGCCGGGCAGCGCCGAATCCGGATCCGCCACCACCCGCTAGCGGTTTCCCTCCCCCGACTCCACCGTCGCGGACGGTTCGCGGTCAGGGCGAGAACGTCTTTCCGGTCGCATTGTTCCGGCCATTCCTGCGCGTTGTTCCGAGACACTGTCCCGCCGTCTGCGTCGGCCGCGACCAGCGAGGTCCACCACCGGCAAGGGCAGTCAGGGAGATGCTCGGCGACCACACCGGCTGACACGATCCCACACAGAGCAGCCGGGGTGTCGAGCCGACCTCGTCCGGGCACCGAAACGATTTTCGTGACGTCACCGAAATCGTTCATCACGTAAGGGAGACGACCGTTCATGAGCAGATTCGTCGGAGAACGCGCCGTCGTGCTGGGTGGCAGCATCACCGCATTGTTCGCCACCAGCGCGCTGTCCGAGGGCTACCGCGAGGTCGTCATCGTCGACCGCGACGAACTCCTCGGCGTACGTGAAGCACGCCGGGGGGCGCCCCAAGCACGCCATATCAACGGGCTTCTCGCCCGGGGCGCCCGCGCCATGGAGGAACTCTTCCCGGAGATCACCGCGCAGATGATCAGTGCCGGGTGCCCACAGACCGACCTGTCCGGCACGGTGCGCTGGTACTTCAACGGCAAGCCGCTCAAGCAGGTGCGTGCCGGCCTGACCAATGTGGGCGCCCGACGCCCGATCATGGAGGCGCACGTCCGCGACCGGGTGCAGGCGCTCGGTAACGTCACCTTCCGGGAGCGGTACGACATCACCGGCCTGGCCACGTCGGCGGACCGGTCCCGGATCACCGGCGCTCGGGTCCAGCGCCGCGACGGTGGCGCGGAGGAGACGCTGGAGGCCGACCTGGTCGTGGACGCCACCGGCCGTGGCTCCCGGACCCCGCTCTGGTTGGAGTCGCTGGGCTACCCCCGGGTCGACGAGGAGGGCACCAAGATCGGGCTCGGGTACGTGACGCGGCACTACCGGTTGCGTACCGACCCGTTCGGGACCGACCACTCGATCATCGCGGTGGCGAACCCCGGGCTTCCCCGTGGTGCCATCTTCACCAAGACGGACAGCGGTCTGGTCGAGTTGACGGCATACGGTCTGCTCGGTGATCATCCGCCCACCGACCCGGACGGCTTCACCGCCTTCGTCAAGACCCTGGCCGCCAAGGAGATCCACGAGGCGATCGTCGAGGCCGAGCCGCTGAACGACCCGGTGCTGTTCCGGTTCCCGACCACGCTGCGGCGCCGATTCGACCGGATGGCGCGACTTCCCGAGCGTCTGATCGTGCTCGGTGACGCCGTCTGCACCCCGAACCCGGTCTTCGCCCAGGCCCAGAGCCTCGCCGCGCTGCAGGCCCTGGCCCTGCGCGACACGCTGCGCGGTGGCCGTGCGCCGGACTCGGTGGAGTTCATGCGGCAGGTCGGCCGAATCATCGATCCGGCCTGGGACATGACCGAGGGCATCAATCTCAGCTTCCCCGGTGTCGAGGGTCCACGGACCCCGATGCTCAAGCTGATGCAGGCCTACATGTACCGCGTCCAGGTGGCGGCCACCCGGGACGCCGCCGTGACCGAGCAGTTCATGCGCTCGGCCGGACTGGTCGACCCGCTCGAGGCGCTGATGCGTCCCGGAATGGTGCTGCGGGTGCTGCGCAACTCCCGCGCCGCGGCCTGAGCGACGCCCGCCCGCGACACCGGCGACGCCGCCCACCGCTCCCGCCGCGACAGGACGTCGAGGCCCGGCCGGTGGGCGGCGTACCCGGCTCCCCGTTCCCGACCGTCGGCGGCACCGACGGATGTTCCCTAGCGGAGGTCACTCCATGACGATCACACAGCCCGGAGTACGGCCGGAGGTCCCGCCGGGGATCGGCGGCTCCCGTCTGCCGTCGCTGACCGGACTTCGGGCCCTTGCCGGCCTGTCGGTGTTCATCACCCACGGGCTCGCCCTGGGCCTCTTCACCGACCCCGAGGTGATGCTCGACTACATCCACTACGGCGCCAACGCCGGGATGTTCGGACTCGCCTTCTTCTTCGTCCTCACCGGTTTCGTGGTGACCTGGACCGCGTCGTCGACCGACAGCGCCCGGGCGTTCTGGCGTCGCCGATTCTTCAAGCTGTTCCCCAACCACGTGGTGGTGTACGCCGTCATCCTGCTCCTGCTGATCCCGACCGGCGCTTCGATCCAGGCGGTCGAGGCCACGGCTGGGCTGTTCCTGATCAGTTCCTGGTTTCCGAGCGAGGCGTTCCTGTTCGGCAACCTCAACGGCCCGATGTGGTCGGCCAACATCGACGTGCTGGCGTATGCGGCGTTCCCGTTCCTCTACGTCCTGGTCAAGAAGATCTCACCGAGCCGGCTGTGGGCCTGGGCGATCGGCGTGACGGCGCTGGCGGCCCTCGTGCCGGTGATCGCCGGCAACCTGCTGCCTGATCATCCGCCGTCGATGGTGGCACCCGAGGTCTCCTGGCCGCAGCACTGGTTCGGTTTCTACTTCCCGTTGACCCGGGCGCTCGAGTTCGTGGTCGGCATCATCATGGCGCGCATCGTCCTCACCGGTCGGTGGATCGGCCTGCGCGCCCTGCCCGCGTCCCTTCTCACTCTCGGCTTCTACCTGGTGACCCTGGACGTGCCGGTCTTCTACGGCTACACCTTCGTTCCGCTCATCCCGATGGCGCTGTTGATCCCCGCCTTCGCGATGGCCGACGTGCGGGGACGGCGGACGCTGGTGAACAGCAGGCTGATGGTGTGGATGGGGGACCGGATGTACGCCTTCTTCGTCATCCACATCACCGTGATGTTCATGGTCCACGCGGCCTTCACCGGTGAGAACGGCGTCACCGGCATGTACAGCCGGGCGACGTTCGGCCTGGGCACCGGGATCGTGGTGCTGGTCGCGACGTATCTGCTCTGTCTGGTCCTGGCGTCGGTCCTGTACGAGTTGGTCGAGCAGCCGGCGATGCGTCGCTGGTCGCGCCCCCGACGGCGGGTCGACGTGGCGGTCCGGCCGCAGCCCGACGCCGCCGGGGGCAGCCGGTCGCGCTGAACGCCCGCCGACGCACGGCCGCGCCCGGTGTCCGGGCGCGGCCGTCCGTCGTCGCCGGACCGGCCGGCTCCCGTCCGGTCCACCGCGGGCGCCCGGGGCGGGGACCCGGCAGGGGGTCATCCGGGGATCTCGACACGGGCGTCGTCGCCGCAGACGACGCGGCAGCCGCGGCGGGGGTCGCCCCGCTCGATCGTCACGGCCCGCCCGACGAGCGAGTCCACCAGCCGGCGCACCCCGCAGATCCGGGCCTCGTCCAACACGACGGTGCTGGACACGTCACTGTCACGGACGACGCAGCCCGGGCCGATCGAGGTGTAGGGCCCCAGATGGCTGCCGTCGATCACCGACCCGGCGCCGATGATCGCCGGCCCGTCGACCCGGCTGCGGACGACCCGGGCGCCATGTTCCACCCGGACTCGGGGACCGAGCACGCTGAACGGGTCGACGTCACCGTCCCGGACCGGCTCGACCCCGGCCAGCAGGTGCCGGTTGGCGGCGAGGACGTCATCGCTGTCGGCGATGTCCCGCCAGTAGCCGGCGTACTCGCTGGCATGGACGACGACGCCCTGGTCCACCAGCCACTGCACGGCGTCGGTCAACTCCAACTCACCGCGTGGACCGGGACGGATCGCCTCGATCGCCTGGTGCACGACGGGCGTGAGGAAGCAGGCGCCGACGAGGGCGAGATCGCTGCGCGGGCGACGCGGCTTCTCCACCAGGCGGGTGACCCGGCCGATCCGGTCCAGCTCCACCACGCCGTACGGCCGGGGGTCGGTCACCTTCTGCACGAGCAGGTGGGCCGCGGCTCGTCGGCGACGGAACTCCGCCGCCGGGTCGCCGAGCCCGTCGGGCAGCAGGTTGTCGCCCAGGTGAAGCAGGAAGTCCTCGTCGTCGAGGTACACCCGGGCGATGGCCACCGCATGGGCGAGCCCGCGCGGCGCGTCCTGCGGTAGATAGGTGATGGTCACGCCGTGCCGGGAGCCGTCGCCCAGCGTCTTCTCGATCTGCGCCGTCCCGGCCGGCACGACCATGCCCACCTCCGTGATGCCGAGATCACGCACGCCCCGCAGCACGTGTGCGAGCAGCGGCTGGTTGGCCAGCGGGACGAGTTGCTTGGGCAGCGAGTGGCTGACCGGTCGAAGGCGGGTACCCGATCCTCCGGACAACACCAGGGCCTTCACGAGTTCTCCCAACGGTTCGGGCGGCGGGCCGAGGCGTACCGGTGAACCGGGTAGCGTCGCGGCCCCCGGGACGTCGACCCGCCGGGTCGGCCGCGACGGCCGACCCGGCGGTCGGTCAGGGCAGGAGCAGGATCTTGCCGAGCGTGCGACGCGACTCCAGCGCCACGTGGGCCGCCGGGGCGGCGGAGAGCGGCAGGGCGGCGTGGGTACGGATCCGCAGCCGACCGGCCAGCACCTCGTCGAAGACGGTGGCGGCGCGTCGGCGGGTCTGATCGGGAGTCCGGTCGTAGTGGCTCAACGACGCCTTCGTCAGGAAGAGCGAGCCGAACGAGTTCAGCAGGCCCGGGTCGACCGGGTCGACCGGCCCGCTGGTCTGGCCGTAGAGGACCATCGCACCGCCTGGGCGCAGGCAGGCCAGGCCGTCGGTGACGGTGTCGCGACCGATCGCGTCGTACACCACGTCCGCACCTCGGCCACCGGTCAGTTCCCGGACGCGGACGGCGAAGGAGGTCGTGCGGCGGTTGACGACGTGATGCGCTCCGGCGGCCAGCGCGGCGGCGGCCTTGTCGTCGCGGGACACCGTCCCGATCACCGTGGCGCCCAGGCGGGCGGCGAGCTGGCAGAGCAGACCGCCGACTCCGCCGGCTGCGGAGTGCACCACGCAGACGACGCCGTCACCCAGCGGATACACCTCGGTGACGAGGAGATGTGCGGTCATGCCGTGGATGAGGACGGCGGCCGCGCCCGCCAGGCTCACGCCCTCGGGCACCGGCAGCAGGCGGGCAGCGGGCACGACGCAGTGCGTGGCGTAGGCCCCGGGTCGTCCCATCCAGGCGACCCGGTCCCCCGGGGCGACGTCCGTCACGTCGGTACCGACCCGGAGCACCGTGCCGCTGCCCTCGATGCCCGGGGTGAACGGCAGGTCCACCTGGTACGTGCCGACGCGCTGGTAGAGGTCGACGACGTTGACGCCGGCCGCAGCGACCCGGACGAGACACTCGCCGGCCGCCAGCGGGGGCAGTCGCGCCTCGCGGAGGGCGAGGACCTCGGGTGGGCCGTACGTGTTCATCACCACCTGCCGGGCCGGGTCGGCGGAGTCGGCGAGTGGCGGGTCGCCGGTCATCAGCCGCCGGCCATCGGCGAGAGGATGGTGACGACCGCCTCGGGGCCGACGGTCGCGGCGGCGCGCTGGTGCCGCGGGATCATCTCGTCGTCGACGCAGATGTTGACGTAGCGCAGCGGAACCCCCTCGGCGTCGAGCAGTCGCCGGCCGAACTCCGGGTGGCGGGCCGCGAAGTCCTGGATGACGGCGTCCAGTGGGCCGGTCGTGCCCTCGAAGTCGGTCCTGCCCTGGGGCGTCCACACGGCGGGTACCACGATCCTGACCATGTCTCTCCTCGGTCTCAGAGGTCGGCCGCGCAGCGGAACCCGTGTGCGAAGCTGGACCACCCATCGGGGTCGCCATGCATCCGTTCGCTACAGCGGACCTGGTAACGGAAGTTCATCCACGAGCCGCCCCGGATCACGCGGTAGCGGCCCATCGCCATGCGCACCGTGGGGTCGCAGCGGACGCCGTCCGCGTAGAGCCGGGACGACGTCGAGGTCCACTCGTAGACGTTGCCGGCCATGTCGGCGCAGCCGAAGGGGCTGTCGCCCCGCTCGGAGAAGGCGCCGACCGGTGATGTCCTGGGCACCGGTCCCGCGCGCGCACACTCGCCGCGCCACCACCGCTGCCAGGCGGCCAGCGAGGTCAGCGGACCGGCGTGCGACTCGGCCGTGTTGGCGGCCTGGACGTCCCACTCGTCGCCCCAGGGCCAGATCCGGAAATCGGGTCCACGTGCCGCGAGCTCCCACTCCGTCTCGGTCGGCAGGCGCTTGCCGCACCAGGCGGCGAACTCCTGCGCGTCGGTGAAGGAGACGTGGACGACGGGGTGGTCGTCGAACTCGGTACCGCCGGTGCCCGGACCTCCGGGTGACCTCCAACTGACCCCGTCGAGTTCCACCCAGCCCTGTGCGGTGTAGACGAGGCCGAAGCCCCGTCGTTCGGCCTCCGTGCGGTACCCGGTGTCGCGCACGAACCGGGCGTACGCGGCGACGGTCACCGGGAACCGGTCGATGCGGAAGGGCGCCACCACGGTGGTGAACTGAGGCGTCTCGTCGGCGAACCAGAAGCGGGGCAGCGGCTGGTCGGCCTCGGTGAGCCAGTCGAGGACCCAGTCCGGGCTGCCCTGCTGGAACGCCCCACCAGGCACCCGCCGCATCTCACCCATCGGATCCCGCCTCTCGCCGTTGGTCGGGCCGTCCACCCCTGGTCAGCGCCGTGGGGCAATCATTCATTCGGGTCTCGTCCACGGGCACCTCTCGCTGTGCCCTGTGCGGTCGGGCACACCCGGATGCGCATCGTCGAAGGTGAATACCGTAGATCGATGTAATGCAATTGGGTTACGCCCTGCTGGTAGTAGATGACTGGTGCTGGCAGGTGCACGAGGGGGCGGGCGGGACAGCCGCCCCCTTACGCTGTGCCCGCCCGGGTCGGCACCGCGCCCACTGTTCGGAGGGCTGCGGGAACGACACACGGCCACCGCGCGCCCCGGTCGTCCGAGGTCAGCGCGGTGGCCGTGGTGACAGCAGGTTAGGCGCCGCCGGGGCTGTTCTGGTACGCGGCGAGGCGCCAGGCGCCGTCCCGCCGGACCATCAGCCAACAGGCCCGGATCGCCCGCTCGGGCGCGACCGCGTCGTCGCCGGGCAGAAGGACCCCGCCCTCGGTGAGCACGACCGCGACCTCCGCGCTGAGAAAGCGGACGTCGATGGGCTGGCCGGTGACGCTCGTGCCCCGGTAGGGCCCGGCGAAGGCGTCGCGCATGTAGGCGACGATGGCGTCACGGCCCTTGAGGTAGAGGTTCGGCAGGATCATGGTGCCGTCCTCGGCGAAGACCGCGCCGAAGGCGTCGGCGTCGTGCTGGGCCCACGCCGCCACGATGCGGCCCGGGAGCGCGGCGACGCCGGCCTGGTCGACCGGGCTGGGCCGGAAGCTGGCACTGGTTGCGGACACGATGGTGCTCCTCAGGATCGGGACCGGGATCCGGTCAGACGTACATGCTGTTCGGTTCGAGTCCGCTGAGCAGACGACCGTGCAGCTCGGCGTTGGTGTCGGGGTGCATCAGCGCGTGCAGGCCGAGTGCCTGGATGTCGCGCTGGATGCGTTGAACGGGTACGTCGAGATAGACGGAGGACCCGCCGCTGGCGTCGGCGAGCAGAGCGACCGCCTCCCGGGCGCGCTCGACGGCCGCACCCATGTCGGCACGGGCGAGCACCCGCTCACGCGTCGTCCAGGTCTCCTGCTCGGCAGCCTTGCGGTCGACGGTGGCGGCCAGGCGGTGGGCGTGGAACTCGGCCTCGTCGATTCGGGTGGCCGCGTCGGCGAGTCGCAGGTGGGTGATCGGCGCCTCGCGCTGGCTCGCGTAGTCGGTGTAGGTGATCTTGCGATCTCCGAGACGCTGGACGAACGACTCCAGCGCTCCCTTCGCCAGTCCGAGCGCGACCCCGACCGAGGAAGCGGCGGCCACCGGCAGCAGCGGCGCCTGGTAGATCCGGCTGGTCCGGTTGGCCCGCGAGGCACCCTGGCCCTGCAGCACCGCGCCCAGTGGGAGGTACCGGTCCGCAGGCACGAAGAGGTCCTGGGCGACGGTGCTGACGCTGCCGGTGCCCCGCAGTCCCGCGCTGTGCCAGTCGTCGACGATGAACAGTTCGCCGGTGGGCACCAACGCGATGACCGGCATCGGCTCGGCTTGCGGGGCGAGCAGGACGGCGATGACGACCTGCCAGGCGCTGTGTCGGGCGCCGGTGATAAAGCCCCACTTGCCGTTCACCACGATGCCCCCCTCGGCGAGAGTCGCCGTGGCGCTGGGGCTCAACGTCCCACAGATCAGCGAGTCCGGGCCGGTGAAGACGGCGTTCTGGACGTGGTCCGGGAAGTGGGACGCCATCCAGGTGGGGATCCAGTAGACCGAGGCGGTCCAGGCGGCCGACCCGTCGCCCCGGGCCAGTTCGGTGGCGACGTCGACGAGGGTACGGGTGTCGGACTCGTAGCCGCCGAAGCGCAACGGAGTCCGCAGCCGGAACATGCCGGCACCGGCCAACGCGGCGATGGACTCGTCATGCAGTCGACGGTGCTCCTCGTGCCACGCGGCGAAGCCCCGCAACGTCGGCGCGAGGTCGGCCGCGCGTCGCACCAGTTCGGCCCGACCGGCGGGATCGTTGTTCACATATGCCTCCCATGGACATTCGGCTCGACTGAGCCGCGACGACACACCCGCCGTCGCGCGACGCGATCGCCACGTCGACGGCGGGCGACACTGAGATCGGCCGCAACACCGGGCGCAGACCGCCCGGCCGAGCTTGTGCTCAGGCAGCGCGGGCGACACCGGTCCAGCGCGCCTGGCGGACGGTGGCGACGGTGCGGATGTCGGGCAGCGCCACCAGCATCGGCGGATCACACAGACGTGCCGGCCGGAGCCGCACGACGAGATCGACGGACTGCTGCGGGCCGACCCGGAAGGGTCCGTGGCAGCCGAACATGGCGGCCGGGTCGGGCAGCGAGCCGCCGCCTCCGTCCGGCACGGTGCCGAGGCCGTGGCAGAGCAGGTACCACATACCCTCCGGAACGCCGTCCAGCGTGAAGCGGCCGGGGCCGGTCAGGGCCACGCAGCTCACCGGACGCCCCTCCGGGATCCGACTCTTGAACAGCCCCATGAACACCGCGTCGAGCGGTGTCGAGGAGTGGCCCGAGACGACGCCCGAGACGACGCCGTCGGCCGGGACGGCACCGTCCGGCTCGGCCCGCACGATCGACCGCAGAACTCCCCCGCGCCGGCGGTACTCGGTGGGTGAGAGCCCGACGCTGCGGGTGAATCGCGAACTGAAGGTGCCGACGCTGTTGTATCCCACGTGCACGCTGATGTCGGCGACGTTCATCGTCGTCGACAGCAGCAACGACTTCGCGCGCTGCAGGCGCAGCGCCGACAGGAACCGGCCCGGCGACACGCCGGTCACGCGCTGGAACACCCGGGTGTAGTGGAACTTGCTGAACATGGCGGCGCGCGCCATATCGTCCACGGTCAACTGCTCACCGAGATTGTCCCGCATCAACGCGATCGACCGCTCGACCGCATCAACGAAATGGCTGCTCACTACGCCTCCCCTGCCACGGCAGGCCTTTGGCGACGGTTTGTGGGGACGAAAAGAAATTGCGCCCCGGAACGCGTCACCGCCGGCAGTCAGCCGGGCGCACGTTCGAAAGAGTGCTCCGCACCGGCCACAAATCTCGGCGCTGGTGCAATGCAATTGGAGCTGGACCGACTTCTGCCCTTCTCACCGGCCGCCGCCGGCTTCGCGGCCCGTCCGGCCGCCGACCGGATCAGCCGCCGCCTCGCCTGCGACCCGATCGAGAGGGGCAGTCGCCGTATGTCGAACGCCCACATTGACAGCTGACATCATCCGCTTCCCTTGAAATCGGCACGCCCTGAGCCTGCGATTGCGGTAATCCTCGCGTTGCGGAGAAGAACCAGGCATCTTGAAAAGTGCGGTCAATTCCGCACGCTCGAAGAAGCGCCAGGTGTCGCAACTCACGTGAACGAAGGCCGGCGCAGAAAGGGAAACGACCCGCTACCGTCACAACGCGTCATGGAGCAGGCCACGTTTCCGAGGGGTCGCTGATGTTAAGCCCACTGCGGCTCGTGACGGACCTGTTAACAGGATGCGCGGCTGGTCGGCCTGACGCGCACGGGATGTGACGCACCGTGCGGGCGGAGTGGGGTGCCCTCCGGACGCTGCACGCGTACGGGATATCCACGTACGGTGACCATCGGCGCGCGGGACGTGCACGGAGACGAACATCCCATTAGACAGCACACGAACGTCGATCGCCACCGTCGGCCGCCGCGTACTCCTCGCCGCGCCGAGCTGCGGGGTCAGCACGTGCCCGGGTCCGGCCGGGACGGCATCCGTCGCCCCGGCCGGCCTCCCCTCACCTACGTGACGGCTCCGGCGGGCGACCCGCGTCGACCGGCCCGCCCTCCTGCGGTCGGCGCAGCCAGGCGACCCACCACATGAGTCCCCGCACGAGACAGACGAAGGTCAGTGCGAAGAACGTCGTGTACACGACGTTGAGGGCGATCAGGATTCCGTAGACGGCGGCCACCCCGGATCCGAACGCGAACTGGTTCCAACCCCTGGTCGGCGTGGTCCCCGGGTCCGTGATCATGTAATTGGTGAACAGGACGAACGCCACTCCGGTCATCGGCACCAACGCCCCCCACAACGCCACGTCCAGCGTCCAGTGCCGGACCAGCGCCTGGATCACGAAGCCGCCGACCCAGCCCAGGATGAGTGGGACCTTCTTGGTCAGCATCGCGTTCAGGACGGTGCCGGAGGTGATGATGACCAGTGGCACGACGATGCTGATCACGTCCGGAACGTGTTCGGTGAAATGGTACGGCGGCGCGACGTTGACCCAGGGGAACATCAGCAGGGCAACGGTGATGCCGAGGTTGGACGGATTCATGAAGTGCCGCATCCGCCCGTTGACCGGCGCCCGGAGCACGGCCTTCTGGCCGATGGCCACGACCACCGCGAACGCGATCGGCCAGAACCGGTCGTTGGCGTACAACAACATGTTCACGGCGAGAGCGGTGATGTGGGTCGGCAGCAGGAACTCGAACATGCCTCGGGCGCCACGCCCGGCGAATTCCGGCGAACGACGGTACGCGGCAGCCGTGATCAGCTCGATCCCGATCTCCGCCGCATAGCCGATCAGCAACGCGAAGATCGGCCACGCCCAGGGCTGCTCGAAGCCGAGGACCGTGTAGCCGAGGATGTTGAACACGGTCATCGAGATGGCGAAGTTCCGCAACGCGAGGTAGCGGGGGTCCTTCGCCGCCGACCCGGTCTCCTTCGGCACCGGTGGAGGGTCGCCACCGACGCGCGCGGGAACGGCTGATCGGTCGGTGCGGTGGATGGACGGGGCGCTCATGACGCCTTCACCTCCCTGACCTGGTCGGTCAGCATCAGGCTGTGCCAACCGCGGGTCATCTGCTGCGTCCGGGTGTGCCGCACACCGTCGAGGTCGCGCCAGGCGAGTTCGACCGAGACGGGCTGGTCGCCGATCTCACCGAGCCCGAACACCACGTCGAAGCTGCGCTTGCCGGAGTGGCCGCCGCCGCCGTCGAGCTGGGCCAGCCGGACACGTCCGTCCGGCGTACGGACCCGCACCTGGGCGTTGTAGGCCGGCGTACCGATCGCGTCCGGTGAGCTGGCGGGCCGGTACAGCCGCAGGCCCAGGAAGTCACCGAGACTGTCGGCGGTGTTGCGGTAGAAGCTCGGCCGGCCCCACTGACGAGCCACGGCGAAGTCCTGACTGCCGTTGCCGTCGACATCGGCGACCGCGACACCACGACTCGGCGTGTCGTCGGTCATGCCGAGTTCCCGGGCCAGATCGGCGTAGCGCCCGTTGCCCTCCGGCGTCCAGAAGGCGATCGGCTGGGAGCCGGCGATGTCGTCGCCCGGCCGCGAGTTCGGCCACATCTGGGGGTTGCGCAACATGAGGTCGTTGGCCATGGCCAGCTCCTGTAGCCAGGCCCACCGGTTCAGGGTGCCCCGGATGAAGCCGTTGGTCTGCACGATCTCGACCTCGCCGTCGTTGTCGAAGTCCGCCATCTTGGTGTCCCAGCCCCAGCCCGACCAGGCGAGATTGCGCTCGGCCGCCTCGTTGACGTACGGCGCTCGTCCGGCACGCAGCATCTCGCCGGCCGACTCCGGGCTCGACGCGATGTTGCGCCAGACGAAGGTGCTCTCCTCGAGCCCCCAGGACGTGGTGATGTTGCTGACGAAGGCGTCGAAACGCCCGCTGCCGTGCAGGTCGCCGAACTCGATCGACATACCCTTGAACGAGTCGTGACCGAGGACCAGTGACTTCGGCGTGAACGCGTCCCGCTTGCCCTCGACCAGCTCGAAGCGGATCCTGCCGGGCTCCGAACGGTTGTGGAACAGGCGGTCGTTGCCGAAGTCGTTGGCGAGGTACAGCTCCGGCAGCAGGTCGCCGTCCAGGTCGGCCGAGGCCGCACCGAGGGTCCATCCGCTGGCCACCGCCGGTGCGATCGCGGCCTGTTCGGTGTAGGTGACCGAGGGCTCGTCGCCGCCCTGGGCCGCGGTTCGGCGCAGGATGTGCGCACCGCCGGCGTTGCGGGCCCGGGACATCGAGTGGTTCATCTGCATCCCGGCACGCCCGTCCGGATCGAGCACCTGGGAGTCGGGGAAGTAGTTGAACACGCCGATGTCGGCGTGTCCGTCACCGTCGAAGTCCGCGATGGCCACGGCGTTGGTGTTCCAGAGCTTGCCGTCGTACACCCCGTCACCACGGTCCCGGGTGGGCACCAGCTCGGTCGGCCGGAAACGCTCCGCGACGAGTGGTGCCCGGCCGCCACGGTTCATGAAGAGCACCGGGGTGCGGCCCCAGTAGTAGACGAGCAGGTCGGTCCAGCCGTCCTCGTTGAAGTCCCCGGGCACGCAGCCCATCGGCGCCATCGCACGGTGGGTGGGCAGCGGGTCCGGGGTCAGGACGAACGGCTGGTACACGTTTGCGCTGCCCGGTGCCGGAGTGATGATCACGCTGTCACTGCGGGTGTCCACCAGGCACATGTCGTTGGGCACGCCGCCGCCGTCGAGGTCGTTGATGGCGACCGCGGCGCCGACCGACGACACCCAGGACCGGATGTGCTGGTACTCGGGGTTGACCGTCCGGACGCTGCGCTCCGGCAGCCCGTCCGGCAGGATGATCGGTAGTTCGGTGAAGTCGAACCGCTCCGCCAGGCGCGCGCGTTCGGTCGGCGATGCCAGTGGCAGCCGCGCCACGAGGTAGGTGGCGATCACCAGGACGATGACCGTGAGTACGGGAATGAGCCGGCGTAGAACGCCGACCGGGTGCGATACCAACAGCTCCCCCTCGAAGGTAGGCAGCGTCGTCACGACAACGTCGCGTGCCGCGCTGGAATGTGTCGGCCCGGGGCATTCGACGGTCGATCCGCCTCACCTCTCCTGAGCGTCCGCCGTTATGCGTAGCCGCCGACCGGTGACGAGAGCTGCCACAGGGCCCGAAGGATCCGTCGAGGTTTCCGTTCCCCCGCGAATACGACGTGGCCACGAATGTGTCGACCTGGTGACGACAACCGCATCATCGGAGTGGCCCCGAACCACCAACATCATGGCCGACGCGCGTGATGCAGTTCTTCTCGCACGTTGCGGTGGCGACCAGTCCGGGCGTGACGGGCCTCGACACGTTTCCGAATGACCGCATCCGCATCCGCGTCCGCGATCCGCCCACCGCGGCTGCCGGTGAGCGGTGGCATGTCGTGGCCGGTCGATGGCAGGCTCGCCCTCGGGTAGGATTCGCCGATTAACCGCGGCGGTTCCGCTCGTTCACGTACCGCCGGTCTGGGCGACGGCCGCACTGAGCCACGTCCACAGCATTTGTCGGATTCCCGGTTAATTTGCTCTTTCGCCCGCTATGTCATGCCGATTGCGGCTCCCGTCCCGCCGGGACTCCAAACCCGCGCACCGACACCCCGATCACGGAGCGTGGTTAAGAGACAACACTCCGACCGCACGGGTGCGGCCAGGTCCCCGCACTCCAGAGGCCATGCGAGCGTCCACTTGCGACGCTTTTGGCAGCACCTCTCCGGAAACTGCATTTAGTGCCACTATCTGTTACTCGCCGTAACGCATTCGAGCGCACCGCCACAACCGCAGAAAATCGGCAGTTGCCCATTCGAATGGCGAGCGATAGCATCTAAGTTCCACAAGACGCCAATAAATATAGAAAACCCGAAAGAATACACCATGCACTTACGATTAGGGGCGGCGAACGACCACGCACGCTCCAGACAGACATTCGACCGGCTCCCCGGGTGATCTGATGCTGGTGGACGAAATAGCCGTCCGACGCGCGTTGTGGACCATGCGTGAGAGACTGGGAGAGCCGCTGACAATCGACGAGATAGCCAGCGCGGCGATGTTCAGCAGATTCCATTTCTCGCGCCTGTTCCGCAGAATGACGGGAATTTCGCCCGGCCGGTTTCTGGCCGCGATCCGCATTCAGGAGGCCAAGCGGCTGCTCGCCAGCACGTCGATGACCGTGGCGAGCATCAGCACCACCGTCGGGTACACGAGCCTCGGAACCTTCAGCACGCGATTTCATCGCAGCGTCGGAGTGTCACCCATGGCGTACCGACGGCGGTTCCTCGATCCCCTGCCACCGATCGGACAGGGCGGGTCGCCGCCGGGCAGCGCCGTGGTCAGCGGGGAGGTCAGCACCTTCTGCCCGCGCTTCACCAGACCGATCTTCATCGGGCTCTTCCCGGACGCCATCGCCGAGGGCCCCCCGGTGAGCTGGGCCATCCTGAGCCGCCCGGGACCCTACCGACTCACCGAGGTCAGCGCCGGCGACTGGTACCTCGTCGCGCACTCGCTGGGAAGAGGCCCGTGCCCGCCCGACGGCGAGCATCCGACCGACCACGCCGGGGTGGCCCGGTACGGACCGCTCCGGGTCACCGACGGTGGTCACCTGTCGGGCACGACGGTGCTCGTCCGTCCGCACCGTGACCTCGACCCGCCGGCCCTGCTCTCCCTGCTCGACCTGCCTCCCGAGACGGTACTCAGGTTCCGACGCGGGCAGGAGGGCGACCGTCGTCAGTCGACCGCGTCCACCGCACGCACCAGCATCGGCAACCCGCCGCGGATCCTCAACGACAGCATCGGCTCCGCGACGACCTGGTGTCCGGGTGCCGTCGACAGCCGGAACTCCCGAGCGATCATCGCCAGCACGAACACCGCCTCCATCAGACCGAGGTTGCTGCCGACGCAGATGCGCGGACCTGCACCGAAGGGGATGTAGGCGTACCGGGGACGGTCCGGCGCCCTGGCCGGGTCGAACCGCTCCGGGTCGAACCGCTCCGGCCGTGTCCAGAACTCCCGGTGCCGGTGCAGGGTGTACGGCAGGACGACCACGTCGGCCCCGGCCGGCACCGCATACCCGCCCACCACGTCGGCGCCCGTGGCGATCCGGGGCAGCAGCCAGACCGGCGGGTGCAACCGCATCGCCTCCTTGACCACCATCGTGGTGTAGCGCAACCGATGCAGATCCTCGTAACCGGGTAACCGCCCGCCCAGCACCGTCTGTGCCTCCTCCCGCAACCGGTGCCGCACCGCCGGTTCCCGATCGACGCGGTACAGCGTCCAACCGAGGGTGCTGGCGGTGGTCTCGTGACCGGCCAACAACAGCGTGACCAGTTCGTCGCGGAGCCGACCGCGGGCCACCCGGGGATCGGTCTCGGCACGCGTGGACACGATGAGGCGTGAGAGCACGTCGTCCCGACCGTCGGTGGACTCGGCCCGGGCCGCCACCAACTGGTCCACCACCCGTTGCAACTCGCGGCGGGCCCGCCGGAAGCGCATCTGGCGGGGCAACGGCAACCAGGCGGGCACCATTCCCAACGTGGCCAGTTCGAACATGGCCTGGTCCTGGACCGCAGCGAACTCCTCGCCGACGGTCCCGAACGGACTGAGGTCGGCATCGAGCAGGGTACGGCCCAGCACGCCCAGGGTGAGACCGGTGAACTCGGTGACCACGTCCACCGGGACCCCGCCCACGCACTGCCGAAGCCGGTGAACAAGTCTCTGCGCCTCGGCCGCGATGAGACCGGCGTGGTGGGCCAGCCGACGCGGATGGAACACCGGCTGGATCACCTTGCGCTGCTTGCGCCACAGCTCGCCCTCGCTGGTCAGCAGGCCGTCGCCGAGCGCCCGCCGGGCGTGCACCAGGCCGATGCCCTTCTGGTAGTTGCCCGCGTTGTCGGCCAGTACGTGCTGCGCGTGGTCCGGATGGTTGAACACGTGCAGGCTCTTGTGGCCCACCGGTATCCGCACCGCGTCGCCGTACCGCTGCACCGAATCGCTGATCATCCCCAGTCGATCGCGGGTCATCACCGCCAGCATCCGCAGTGCCGCTCGCCGAGGTGGTCCCGGCGGTGCCGCCGGCCGTCGTTCCCGTGCCGTCATGCCCGTGTCCTCCGCTCGTGGTCCGTCGTGCCCAACACCCCGTCGTGGAACAGCAGAGCGCCGGTGGTCGCGCGCCGGACGGCGGTACGCAGCCGGCCCACCACGATCGTGTGGTCGCCGCCGTCGTAGTGCCGCCACGGCTCGCACTCGAACCACGCCAGGGCGTCGGCGATCAGCGGTACTCCGCTGCGCGCCCCCGGCACGGTCGGGATCCCCGCGAACTCGCCGGGACCCACCGGACGCCGGGGATCGGCGAAGAACCGCGCGATGCCGGCATGACCGGCCGCCAACACCGAGAGGCCGAAGCCCGAGGCGTCCTCCAGCAGGGTGTGCGTCACCGTGGACCGACCGACGCAGACGAGCACCAGCGGCGGGTCCAGGGAGACCGACGTGAAGGAGTTCACCGTCATCCCGTGCGGGTGCATACCGCCCACCGTCAGCACGGTCACACCGGTGGCGAAGCTGCCCAGCACCCGCCGCAGCTCACGACCGGTGGGAAGGGAGCCGTCCGGGCGGCCCGTCACGATGCCTCCGCCCGGACGTACGGTGCCAGCGCCTGGGCCAGTGCCTCCGGCACCCGGGTGGGTGCGGTGCGGTTGTTCGGACCTCGCATACAGGCCACCCGCTGCGCCCCCCGCGCCACCAGCCGCTCGCCGTCGGAGCCGGCGAGACGCAGGTAGTCGAACCCGAACTCCACCTGGGTCTGCGCCAGCTCGACCAGTCGCATCCGGACGCAGACCTCGTCCAGGGCGGCCAGTTCGGCGAAGAACTCGCAGTCCACCCGCAGGGTGAACAGCTTGAGATCCACCCGCAGGTCGTCGAGCACCTCGGGGGCGCGCTCGCGCAGGAACAACTCCCGACATCGGCCCTGCCATCGCAGGTAATGCACGTAGTACACGTTGCCGACGAGGTTGGTCTCCTCGAACCCGACCACGTGCCGGTACTCGAAGTAGCGGGACATCAGCCCTCCCGGGTCAATAGGCCGAACACCACCGGCTCGGACACGTCCCGCAGCGCCGTCACGAACGTCGCCACGGTGATCGCCCCCGCGCTGAGCACGACCCAACCGGGCCGCGCAGCAGGACGGACCGTCAGCGTTCCCACCAGCGGTTCGCCCGCCTTCTGTAGACATTCCATGGCCACCCAGACACGCGTGGCCGCCACGTCCCGGTCATCGCCGCCGTCCGGACCGGTCAACAGCGGCAGCAGCTCCGCGTGCGCGCCGAGCAGCCCACGCCACTCCACCGGCGTACGGGGCACCACCGCCTCCACGTCGCAGGCCGTCGTCTGGCCCGCCACCGTGCACACCGTCACACCTGCGCCGTGCGCGAAGGAGACCTCTCTACCGCCGTCGATCTCCGGCCGACCGTCGGCGCGGTACCGCACCGGCCGTCTCCGCCCGACGGCGCGGGCCAACGCCCGGGCCGACCGGGACCGGCGGATCGCGATCCGGTCGCCGGTGTCCCCCGACCCCGCGTCGTCGGGTTCGACCCCCACCGCGATCTCGGCGCCGGTCAGTTCACCGACCACCCGTTGCAGGAACGGCCCGAGCAGCGGCGCGAGCCACGGGCCGCGCCCGTCACCCTGGCGTACCGCCCGTAGGCTCAGCCCCTCCCACCGTTCGACCGCCACACCGTCGGCGGTACGCAGCACCACGTCATAGACGTAGGTGTCGCCGTCGCGGGACCGCTCGACCGCCTGGTACCGGTAGGGTCCCGGTCCGCTGACGCCCGGCGACACCCAGACTCGCGCGACACCGGTCGGCAGGAGGGTGGCGTGCGGTACGCACACCTGGATGCCGTGCATCATCGCGTCCCGGATGCCGGGGTCGCCCAGCAGCAGGGCGGGGGGATGGAAGGCGGCGAACCAGTCGTGTTCGGCGGGCAGCAGGTCGGCGTCGACCTCGCGGGCCGCGACGTGGTGGTACCGCGCCACGCGCTGGAACCGGTGGCCCTGGAACAGGAGGTCGCCGTAGAGTTCCGTCGCCGGACGCAGGGGCACCTCCGGCACGTCCGCCGGCACCGGCCGGGGCGGGCCGTCGGGCACGGCGAGTTCCTCGTACCGCAGGCGGGCCCGGAAGTGTTCGGCCCCGAACCGCGTCTCGCTGCTGTGGACGGCCACCTGCACCACTCCGGGCGCGGTGGCGACCGCCGCGACACGGATGCGGGTCGCTCCGTCCTGCGTCACGACGATCGGGCGGAGGAACTGCGCGTCCTCCACCAGCGGCGTCGAGGGCCGCCCGGTCAGGGCGTACGCGACCTGGGCCATCGCCTCCATGCCGAGTACCGCCGGGAACAACAGGTCACCGTCGAGGTGATGGTCCGGCAGGTAGAGGTCGCTGCCGATGCTCAGTTCCGCCTCGGTCACCAGCTCGACCCGGGGGTAGTGCACCAGCGGCCGTTCCAGGAACCGCAGCAACGGCAGTTCCACCTGCTCGTAGCGCACGGTGTCGATGCCGGAGGTGCGTCCGCTGATCACCACCACCGGCGGCACCTGCGGGTCGCTCACCAGCCGGCGCAGCAGTTCGACGCCCTGGGTGGGGGTGATCGGTGTGACGCCCTCGCGCGCCAGCGTGTCCACGACGGAGAGGCGCTCGCCCATCCCCACCCCGGACCACACCGACCACTCCAGGCAGACCGATCGACAGTTCGGGTGCCGCTGCCCGTACGACCGGGTCAGGTCGGCCAACCACTCGTTGGCGGTCGCGTAGTGGGCCTCACCGCGCAGACCGGCTCGGCCGATGATGCTGCCGAGGGTGACCAGCAGGCGCAGGTGGCCGGGGCCGACGGCGTCCAGCACCGTTCGTAGCCCGCCCACCTTGGCGGCGAAGGCGCGTCGCAGCGCCGCCGCGTCGAGGTTGCCCAGCGCCGCCGGTTCATTGGTGCCGGCGCCGTGCAGCACCGCGGTGACCGGACCGAACGTCCGGACGGCCTCGGCGACGGCGGCACTCACCTGTGCCGGTTGGGTGACGTCGGCCCGTACGTAGTGGGCGGCGACGCCGTGATGGGCCAGCCGCTCCAGGTTCGCCGCCAGCTCCGAGTCCGTCGCCGGGTCCGATCTGCCGAGCAGGGCGAGACGGGCACCGGTCTCCACGGCCAGGGCGAACGCGCACTCGGCCGTGATGCCCTTGCCGCCCCCGGTGACCAGCAGGACGTCCGACTCGTCGAGGGGCGCCGTGGTCCGCTCCGGTTGCAGGGGCATGGCCCGTAACGTCGGTACCCGCCGTGTCCCGTCGGGGTCGTAGTACGCCTCGACGTACCGTTCGGTCGCCCGCACCTCGCCGACGACGTGGTCGACCGCGTCGGCGGTGGCCGGGACATGAACGACCGTCACCCGTAACCGGGGATGTTCCATGCGCAGGGTCTTCGCCAGGCCCGCAGCGCCGCGATCGTGCTGGACGAGCACGAACCGGTCGACGCCGGCATCGGTCATCGCCTCCTGGGCACCGTGCAGCGCCCGGTCCAGGTCGGTCTCCGTACAGTCCGGCGGCAGGCAGACCAGGACACCGGATCCGGTACGCCCCGCCACGAGTCGGTCCAGGAGGGCTGCGGCGAAGGGATGGTCCGCCGGGGCGTGCAGTCGCCAGCCACCCGACTCGGGCGGGACGACCGGGCCCGGCAGCGGACTCGGATCCAGGACGACCGCCCAGGCCCGTGCCCAGCTCTCCGCGCCGAGGATCGGCGGGGCGGACACGGTGGCGGCGGTTCCCCCGGTCGCCTGTAGTTCCTCCAGTGCGGTCGCGAGTTCCCGCACCGAGGCCGCCGCGAAGTTCAGCGGCATGGTCACCGCCCCCAGGCCCATCCGCTCGGCCACCTCGTTGACGAGACGGCCGACGGTGATCGAGCTCAGGTGCAGGTCGTCCAGGAGCCGACTCTCCGCGCCCACCATCTCGAGGGGGAGTTCCGCGCGACTCGCGGCCAGTTGCCGAAGCAGATCGAGTGCAGCCGGCCCGGATCGGTCGACCGGCTCCGGCGGCGTCGCGGTCTGCGCAGGGCCGACCGGACCGAGCGCGTCGCCCTCGCCCCCTGCCACGGTCGCCACGGGCACCACCTCGCACGGGCTGGTCAGCACCGCCGCGGGCGCGGTGACGTCGATCGGGCGGGCCAGTCGATCGTCGAAGAGCGCGGCGGACATCCCGGCCGTACCGGCGACGTACGCCGCCCCGACCACCCGCAGCAGGCTCACCAGTGACTCGTCATCGGTGTCGAGTGACACCGAGGGGATGGCGCCGGTCTCGGCCGCGAGGCGGGACAGCACCCGTCCGGGCCCCACCTCCACGAAGAGATCGACCTCGTCGGCGGCCACCGTGACGGCCTGACTGAACCGCACCGGCTCGGTGATCTGTCGGCGGAGCAACGACGGCACGTCGGCGCCCGCCATCAGCGGCTCGCCGGTGACGGTGGAGACGACCCGCCGGCCGACCGGGCCGAGGCCGGCACCGTGCAGCGCGGCGGCGAACACGTCGGCGGCCGGCGCGACCAGTGGCGAGTGGAAGGCGTGGGAGACGGCGAGGGGGGTGGCGGCGATGCCGTCGGCGGTCGCCCGGCGACAGACCTCACGCACTGCGGCGACCTCGCCGGAGACGACCGTCTGCGTGGGGCCGTTGTACCCGCTGAGCACCACCGGCAGCCCGTCGACGAGACGGTCGACGATGGTCGGTGGGGCGGCGATGCCCGCCATGGATCCCGGCGCGCTGTGCCGTGCCATGGCCGCCCCCCGCACGGTGGCTATCCGCAGCAGCTCGGCCTCGTCCATCACACCGGCCCAGTGCAGTGCGGTCAGCTCGCCGAGGCTGTGCCCGACGGCCAGAGTGGCCTCGATGCCGAGCAGCGTCAGCGCGGACAGGCCGGCGAGCGAGCCGGTGACGATGCGCGGTTGGGCGTTCTCGGTGGCGACGGGATCGGCGTCACCCGGCTGCGCCGCCTGCCGGTAGATCGAGTCCACCACCGGGAACCTCCGCCGCAGCGCGCCACCGGCGCTACGCCGACCGGAACCCTGGCCGGGAAAGAGATAGCCGATGCGGCCCCGGCCGGCGACCCGGCCCAGGAACACCCGGCCCTCGTCGAACGGCGGCGACTCCTGGCCCCGGTCGAGCGCGTCCACCACCTGGCGGAGCCGGCGTTCGGCGTCCTCGGGGTCGACCACCACGACCGCGGCCCGGTAGGGCAGGTCGCGCAGCTCGTGTCGCAACGTCACGGCGAGGTCGGTCAACTGGGCGTACGTGGCGGCACCGGCGAACGCGGCGAGGTGCTCCGCGCGGTCCCGCAACGCCGCCCAGGAGACCCCGTCGAGTACCAGCAGTTCGGCGTCCTGGGCTCCGACGGCCAGCGTGGCGGCGCGCGGATCGAGCCCACCCGGCCGACGGGCCCGGGAGTTCTCCACCACGACGTGGGTGTTGATGCCGCCGAAGCCCATGGCCGTGACGCCGGCCCGCAGCGGGGCGCCGGCCGGCCAGGGCTCGGCGGCTCGCAGCACCCGCAGGGCGCGTGTGGTGCCGGTGAGCAGTTCATGGGGCTCGGGACAGCCGAGCGCCGGGGGCAGCACCTGGTGGTGCACCGCCAGGACCGCCTTGATCAGGCCGGCGACTCCGGCTGCGGCCTTGGTGTGCCCGATCATCGCCTTGATCGAGCTGATCACCGCGGGCGGCGCGGTGGGGTCGGCCGCCCGGCGGGCCTGGGACAGCGCGGACAGTTCGGTGTCGTCGCCGACCTGGGTACCGGTGCCGTGCCCCTCGAAGAGCGCCACCGTCTCCAGCCCGAACCCGGCCCGTGCGTACGCCCGTCGCAACGCCAGCCGGTAACCGCCGATCTCCGGCCGGGTGATGCCGCCACGACCGTCGGAGGAGATGCCCCACCCGGCCACCGTGGCGTAGATCCGGTGCCCGGCGCGCCGCGCGTCCGGCTCGCGCATCAACACGACCATGCCGCAGCCCTCGCCGGGCCAGAACCCGTTGGCGCCACGGTCGTACACCCGCATCTCACCGGTGGCGAGGGCACCCGTTCGGGCGAATCCGATGGTCTCGAGCGGGTCGATGGACAGGTCCACCCCACCGGCCACCATGACGTCCACGTCTCCGTCGACCAGGGATCGGCATGCCGTGGTCACCGAGAGCAGCGACGACGAGCAGGCGCCGTCCACCGTGTAGCCGCCGCCGCGCAGGTCGAAGTGGTTGCAGATGCGGCCGGCGATGGTGTTCGACAGGGCGCCGGCGAGCGTGTCCTCGTCGACGGGCGGGAAGGGGCGCTTGTAGTCGGCCTCGACACGGTCGAGGAAGTCCCGGACCCGATCCTCCGTCCAGGGCAGCTCGGACAGGACCGGGGCGAGGACCCGGCGCACGAACGGCCAGCGCAGTCGTAGCTGGTTGGCGCGGCTGAACTCGCCGGTCAGGCTGTTGCCGACCACGACACCGGTCCGCTCGGCGGGCAGTCCCGCGCCCATGGGGAAACCGGCGTCGGCCAGCGCGGCGGCGGCGACCTCCAGCGCCAACCAGTGGGTCAGGTCGGTGGACCGGTAGGTGCTGCCGGCCACCTTGAAGGCGACCCGGTCGAACTCCCAGTCCTGCAACACGGCGGCGTTGCGGGCATAGAAGCGGTCCGGCGTGGCCGGGTCGGCCGACCAGTAGTCGTCCAGACGCATCCGACCGTCGGGGAGCCGGCGGAAGGCGCGCCGGCCGGCGAGGCCGTTCTCCCACAACTCGGTCGGCGAGGACGCGTCCGGGTACCGGCAGGCCATTCCGACGATGGCGATCCTTGTCATGGTGGCGGTGTCTCCGATCTGGTCGCGGCCGCGACCGCAGTGCTAGCGGCTGTCCGCGACGTGATCGCGCTGGCCGACGACGAAGGTGTCCCGAATCCAGTTCCGCCAGATCTCGTACGTCGGTGGTTCGCCGGGCAGCGACAGGCCCGGCCGGACCCGGTCGGTGACGGCCGCCGCGCCGGCCGGTGAGAGGCCGCAGAACAGCCGGGTGGCCAACTCCACGTGCGGCACCACGAGCCCGGCGCGGACTCGGGCCGCCGCAGCGAACGCCGCGCCCTGGGCGAGGTGCGGACGGTACGTGGCGGCACGCCGCCACAACTCGCGTAGTTCGGCCCCGTCGGCACCGCCGGCGTAGGTGGCGGCCAACCCGACGCCGCTGTACAGGTCGGCCCGGCGGTGTTCGGCGAACCCTTCGATGAGCCGGCTGATCTGGACCACGTCGGTGCCACCGACGAACCAGAGGGCACGTCCGATCCCCTGGTCGATGACCCGGGTGGCGTACCCGGAGTCGTCGTCGACCGGCCACGGGAACCGGTCGTGCCGGTACTGCTCGATCACGTACTTGTGGGTGTGGAAGTACGCCTGGTGGAAGCCGTACCCGTCGAGCACGAGCCAACGCAGCAACGGGTCCGGTGCGTACAGCCGGGACCACCGCATCCGGGGCAGGCGGGCCATCGCCCAGCCGATGCCGACGTAGGCCATGTAGACGTGCGGGCTGCCGGCGCCGGCGAGGAACTGACGCACCAGCCCGCCACCGAACGGCAGGCCGTCGCGGACGGCCAGGGCCATCGCCGCGCCCTCGTAGGCGAAGCCACGGAACCGGGTCGGCACCCGTTCCAGCGCGGGCCCGACCTCGGCGACCCGGCGGGCCTCGGCCGCGTCGCCGTACCCTTCGAGGAAGGTCCGACCGATCGTTTCGAGCAGGTCGCGTGCCGGTTCGGACCGCGTGTGGAAGCCGCGCACGCTCATCTGCGTCTCGGCTGGGTCCGGCGTCAGGACGGCTCGGCGCAGCGAACCGATGAAAGCCACAGTTACCCCTCGTGTGGTCAGCGTCGACCGGACGGACCGGGTATGCCCTCGGTCCGCCTGCGCGACGTGGATGGCGGCGGGCCGTCGACCCGCCGGGATGGTCAGGACTCCGGTGCGACGGCCCCGTCGGTGGCCAGGCGCGAGCGGACCCGCTGGCGCCACACCTCGTACGGCGGTTCGGCACGCTCGGCCGAGAGACCGTCGACCGCGACCTCGTCGGCCAGTGCCGACGCGGCGTCGACCGACAGGCCGGTCAGCGCCGCGACGGTCTGCCCGGTGTGCGGCGGCACCGCACCGGAGAACGTCCGGGCCCGGGCCGCGAAGACCGCACCCTGCGCCAGGTGCGGCCGGTACCCACCGGCCTGCCGGCGCAGTGTCGCCAGCCCGGCCGGGTCGCAGCCGCCGGCGAAGACGGCCGCCAGGCCGGCGCCGGCCCAGAGGTCGGCCCGGCGTGCGACGGCGAAGCGTCCGATCGAGGTCGCCACGTCGTCGGGCCGAGCGCCGTGGACGAACCAGAGCGCACGGCCGACGCCCTGGTCCACGGCGCGCAGGAAGTAGTCCGGGGCTCCGGCCCACGGATACGGCCGGGGGCGTTCGCCCCTGCCCACCCACCGGTCGACGTCGAAGTAGGCCAGGTCGAAGCCGTATCCGTCGACGGCGAGCCAACTCATCGTCGGGTGGTACGGCAGGCCGGAGAGGTCCGGCAGGATCCGCCGCCAGGTCGCCCGGGGCAGCCGCGCCATGGCGAACCCGATGCCGATGTAGTTGAGGAACACGTGTGGTCGTCCCGGCCCGAGGAGCAGGTCGCGGGTACGACGGCTGCGGAACATCGACATCGCGTCGCGGACGGTGAACGCCATCGTGGCGCCCTCGTAGGCGAAGCCCCGTAGGTGGGGGTCGACCAGCGCGAGCCGCTGCTCGATCTCGTGCAGGTCACCCGAGTCGATGCCGCTCTCGAATCCACACACGACCGCCCGCGGGATCGCCTCCAGTGCTCGCGTCGTCGCGGACGCGGCGGCGGGGAAGCCCCGCGCGGCGAAGCTCACCTCCCGCCACGATGGAGCCAGGAGGTGACGACGTAGCGAACCGACGATGGTGGGCATGGCTCCCGCTCTCCTACCGAGGTCGACCGGTGACCGTCAGCTATCGACGGCCGTTCCATCGTGGGCCACCGCTGCGGGTGAATCTTCTTCCGCCGTGCCCAGTGCCCGCGTACGAGCAGGCCACGAGGAGTCCGGCGGCCGGTGGGCGAGACGACCTCGTCGCCGGGCAGGTGCGCACAGCGGGAGAGGACGACGTACCGCGCCGTGGGCAGGCTGAACCTCGCGCACTCCCCCGACGCCTCCGGCCGTACGTCAGCGTGACCACGGGGCCGGCGGGATGCACGGGGCCACGTCGACCAGCGAAGGGCCAAGATGGACAAGTCAAACGTGTTCGCCGACCTGGCGGACGACTGTGTGGAGTTCGACGAGCTGCTGGACACCCTGGGCCCCGACGACTGGGCTCGGCCGACCCCGGCGCCCGGCTGGGAGATCCGACACCAGGTCGCGCATCTCAGCGCGGTCTTCCGGATGGCGGCGGTGGCCGCCTCCGACGCCGAGGCGTTCCGTGCGCTCACGGCACGGCTCAGCGACGACTTCGACGCCAACGTGGCCGCCGCGTTGTCGCGCTACCTCGACGGCGGCACGGCGGCGCTGCGGGGGCGCTGGCGCGAGGAGTGGACCTTCGCGGTGGAGGCGCTCGCCGGGGTGCCGGCCGGGCACGTCGTGCCCTGGCTCGTGCGTCCGCTGCCCGCCCCGGTTCTGGCCGCCGCCGGGATGATGGAACTGTTCGCGCACGGTCAGGACGTCGCCGATGCGCTGGGCCGGGTGCCCGAGCGCACCGACCGGATCCGGCACGTCGTCGACTTCGCCGTCCGCACCTGGGACTTCGGCTACCACAGCCGGGGCCTGACGCCTCCGGGTGAAGGCTTCCGGTACGAACTGACCGCGCCCTCCGGCGAGTTCTGGGCACTCGGGCCGCAGGGCGCCGAACTCGTCCAGGGTTCCGCCGTCGACCTGTGTCTGCTGGTCACCCGGCGACGGCACCGTGACGACCTGGACCTGCGGGCGTCCGGCGCGGACGCCGAGCACTGGCTGGACATCGCCCAGGCCTATCGTGGGCCGGCGGGGCCGGGCCGCCGCCCGGGACAGTTCGCCTCGGTGCGGACGGCAGAGGCGCCGGACTGCCCCCGGCGGGACCGGTGATGGCCGCGACCACGCCGGCCGATCCGGCGACGACGGTGACGCTGGAGGCGTTCGCCGACACGATCGTCCCGGGTGTCAAGCGCTCACCCGACGACCGGGCGATCGCCGGTGTCGAGGACGATCCGGGCGCGGTGCAGGCGGGAGCGCTGGCGGTCCTCGCGCATCCCGCCCTGGGGCTCACCGAGGCGCTGGACGGGATGGCCGGTCTGCTCAACATGCACGCGCAGCAGCATGCACGGGTCGGGCGGTTCGCCCTGGACCCGGCCGTGCCGCCGTTCGTCGCCCTGGACTTCGACGCCCGCACCGCTCTGGTGCAGGAACTGACCGACCCGGCACATCCGGAGCGGGAGGTGTGGTTCGGCGTCGCCCTGTTCTGCACGATGGCCTTCGACAGTGCCCCACACCTGCCCACCGGCGAGGCGCTGGAACAGGGGCATCCCGGGCTGTCGCTGCTCGGTCTGCGCAGACCGGATCCGGACGGGTTCTGGCGTTTTCCGCACTTCTCCTACCAGCGGCGGCTGGCCTGCGTCCACCCGCACACCACGGCGACGGGAAGTCCGGCATGACCAGCATCGAGCAGACCGACGTCGTGATCGTCGGCAGCGGCTTCGGCGGCGCGATCCCGGCGTACCACCTCGCCGCCGGTGGCGCGCGGGTGGTGGTGCTGGAGCGGGGCCCGTGGCTCGCCAGCGAGGAGTTCCAGCACGACTTCCTCCTCGGCTCGTCGTACACCCGGATCTTCGACTTCACCGTCGGCGACGGGATGAGCGTGCTCGCCGGCAACTGCGTCGGCGGCGGCAGCGTCGTCTACTTCGCCACCATGCCGCGTGCCCCCCGGTTCGTCTTCGACCGCACCGGCGGTCTCGGGCGTCGGATGTGGCCGACCGCGATCAGTCGGGACACGTTGGACCCGTGGTACGACGTCGTCAGCGACGCGTTGCCGGTGACCGAGCAGTCCTGGGACGACGTGCCCTTCGCCGGTGGCCTCTTCGCCGCGGCCTGCGCTCGTGCCGGGCGCACCGCCAATCCCGTTCCCTCGGCGATCGACAAGCCGCGCTGCACCAACTGCAACTGGATGATGGCCGGGTGCCGGTTCGACGCCAAACGGTCACTGCTGCTCAACTATCTGCCTGCCGCGCTCGCCCACGGTGCGCGGATCCGGCCGCTGCACGAGGTGCAGCGGCTGACACGGACTCCGACCGGCGCCTACCGGGTCCACTACGACATCGTCGACGACGGCGACTACCGCCTCACCCAGGGTTCGGGTGTCATCGAGGCGAAGATCGTGGTGTTGGCGGCCGGTGCCGGGGCGACTCCGGTCATCCTGCAACGGTCGGCGGCAGCGCTGGGCGCCATGCCGGCGGCGGTGGGTCGCTACTTCTCCGGCAACGGCGAACGTCTGAACACCGCCGTGGTGGACGAGGAGCGGGCTCGCGACCTGCTCGGGCTCGACCGGGGCGACGGCACGGCGTACGAGGCGTACCAGATCGGCCGGGGCCCGTGTGTGGCCACCTGGGACCGGCTCGACGACTCACTGCCCGAGTACCGCCGGTTCTCCCTGGAGCAGTTGTACTTCCCACCCGGGCTGGGCACCGTCCTGGCCCAGGTGCCCGGTGCCACCGGCCCGAGCTGGTTCGGCCGGGAGAAGAAGGAGATGCTGCGCCGGTGGCGTTCCTGGCTGACCGTCTTCACCATGAGCGAGGACGACAACGAGGGGGTGTTCGGCGCGCCACCGCAACGAGGCAACGCCGAGCGGATGACCCAGCAGATGCTCGGCCGAGGTTCACTGCGGTACGACCCGACCGAGAACACGCTGCGTGGCTGGGCCGAGTCCGACGCCGAGGTGCGGGAGATCCTGGAACGCGACGGTCTGGCCCGGGTCAGGCCATGGACCAACGACCTGGTGGGCGCCTACACCGTGCATCCGCTGTCGTCCTGCCGGATGGGCGACGATCCGGAGACCTCTGCTCTGGACGACCGCCACGAGTTACGCGGTCATCCCGGCGTCTTCGTCACCGACGGCTCGGCGGTGCCTGGTGCGTTGACCGTCAATCCCGCTCTGACCATCGCCGCGTTGGCCGAGCGCGCCGTACCCGGGGTGGTGAGCGCAGCCCGGCAGCGGGGCGTCGCCGTGGTGTACGGTGCGCCCGGTCCCGACGGCGTCCGCACACCGGCGGTACCGCCGCCGCTGGCCGCGTGAGTGCGGTACGGCTGCCACGGGAGACATCATGGGAATCCTGTTCGCTCGGCTGACCAGCCGGATCACCCAACGCCACATCACACATCTGCGCCCTGTCGCGGCCCGGGGGGCGTCCCCGCTGGTGCGCCACGTCTATCGCCAGCTCGCCCGCGAGTTCGGGCTGTTCGCCCCGCCGGTGACCCTGCACGCCGCCGCACCACCGGTGCTGGCTGCCTGCTGGTTGATGCTGCGTGAGGCCCTGCTCGTCGACGGTCCGGCCGACCGGGGCACCAGGGAGGCGGTGGCGGCGGCGGTCTCTCTGGCCAATCGCTGTCCGTACTGCGTCCAGGTGCACGTGAGCGCGCTGCGGGGGCTGCTTCGGGGGCCGGACGCCACCGTGGTCGCCGACGACCGGCTCGGTGAGATGACCGAACCGAGGCTGCGGGACCTCGTGACCTTCTTCCGGCACGACGGCGTCGGCCCACCGGCGACCGCTGCCCGGCTGGACGCCGCCGAGCTGGCTCACCTGGTCGGCGTGGCGGTGCTGTTCCACTACCTCAACCGGATGGTGAACGTCTTCCTCGCGCCGTCGCCGTTGCCGGCCGTGCCGTCACCGGCCGCCGGTGCGGTCCGCTGGTCGGCCGCGGTCACGATGGGCCGGCTGGCTCGTCGCGGCGGCGTCCCGGGACAGCAGCTCCACCTGCTGCCACCGGCGTCGCCGCCGTCCGACCTGGCCTGGGCTCAGCCGGGCACGGCCCTGCACACGGCCTTCACCCGGGCCTACGCGGCCGTCGACGACGCCGCCGAGTCGGCGGTGCCCGCCTCCGTCCGTCGGCTGCTGCCCGAGTTGCTCGCCGGGCGACGGCCGGCCGGTCTGCCGGAGGTCGACGTGGCGGTGGACCGGCTCCCGGTACGGGACCGGCCGGCCGGTCGGCTCGCCCTGACCATCGCACTCTGCTCGTACCGGGTCACCGACTCGATGGTGGCGGGCTACCGGCGGTCCGACCCGGCCGACCGCCGTCTGCTGGAACTCGCCGCCTGGGCCAGCCTGAGCGCGGCCCGGGCGGCCGGGCCACGGCTACACGGGGCCTGGCGCGAGGCGGCCTGAGACGACGATGCCGTCGCTGACGGCACCACACGACTGTGGCGGGGCCGGGGCCCCGGCCGCCCCCCGCGGTTGGGGGGGCGGCCCCGCCCTGCCCCAGCGGGGCGGAGGGGCTACAGCCGCCCCCCCGGGGCGGGGAGCGGCGGTGCGTGAGCAATATATACACA